>CAMHUU010000013.1 GCA_946188395.1 uncultured Prevotellaceae bacterium
AAACCATAACCAAATAGTGTTGAAGATAAAAATCCAAAATTTAACACTTCAGCTTGACGCACATAAAGGATGACATACATGATACTAATTGCGAACTTCACAGTTAAACAATCTAAACGATAATAAGTCGAAAAACGATACTTATGGATGCTTATTCCTACGTACTATCTGCTATCAAAAATTTGTGATATATTTGCGACACGTCGTCGTATCTTACTGAAAATCAATAAGAATTATTTTCGAGGAGGTGAAATAAAACGATAAAAAAACAATAAAATTCCCGTTATGGCAATGGCTGTAACGGGATTTTTTCGTATCTTTGCAGCCATATTGTAAAAGACGTGAAAAAGTATTTGTTATTCTTTGCCTGTATGATGGTATTCATACAGCATGCCGGAGCGCAGGATTATTTCTCGTCTGCCTCCGATTTTGCCCGCCTGTATGTGGGAACGATAGAGCCGCAGTATCCCAAATCGTTGTGGCATGATGTTCCCTATTACAAAGACAACACCGATTTGTATCAGGGCCGCATCAGCTATTATGGTGTGGTTTATGACCATGTGCAGCTGCGTTTTGATCAATTCATGCAGCGCGTCGTTGTCCTGTCGCCTGTGGGTAATTATTTGTGCCTGCCCGAGAAAGAGCATGTTGACTGGTTCGAGATGGACAGTCACCTCTATGTGCGTGACCCTGAGGACAATACACGTTATGCGTATGTGCTGAGCGACGGAAGCACGAATGGTGTGCAGCTCTATCATAGCGTGTGGAAAATCAACAGTGGTGACAAGACTTTCGGAGGAAAATACCGGAAGACCCTTGCCACCTTGGAGCATTATACGCTGGTCACTCCTGACGGCGCCATGCATCACGTGAAGCGTGCGGCAGACGTGGCGAAGCTATTCCCTGAACAGAAAAAACAGGTGAGGCAGTTTGTGAGGAAGAATGGTCTTTCGTTCTCGAAGCGCGAACGCGAGCAGAGCCTTGTGAAAGTCGTCGGAAGCATTACGGGAGTTGGAGAAGTTAAAGAAGTTAGAGAAGTTAAAGAAGTTAAAGACAATAGTAATCATAAACTTCAAACTTCCAACGCCATTGCGCGCCACACTCAGACCTTCAGGTCGGAGAATCTTCAAACTTCAAACCTGATTGCCGGTATTCCCGTATTGGACAGTGACTCTGCCCGTATGTCAGCAGGGTCGTCAAAGACAAAAGTCTATATCGTGCCGGGTGTGAAGAAAGCAAGAGTCAGTGTCGCCGACGATCAGGAATTGGCAGAAATCGTTGTTGTCGGTGGTCGTCAGTCGGCGGTGAACAACATGATGATGGGTTCCGAGAAGTTCAAGCCCCAGTTGCTGAAGAATATTCCTTCGGCATTAGGCGAGTCGGACATCATGAAGATTGTGCTCTCGCTGCCCGGTGTCACTACCGTCGGCGAGGCTTCCAGCGGATATAACGTGCGAGGCGGTGCCACCGACCAGAACCTGATTCTGTTCAATGGCGGTACGGTGTATAATCCGTCGCACCTGTTCGGACTGTTCACGTCGTTCAATTCGGATATGGTGGAGGATGTGGAGCTGTTCAAGTCGAGCATTCCCGTAGAATATGGCGGCAGAATAAGCAGTGTGCTGAAAGTGACGTCGAAGGAGGCTAATATGAAGAAGTTTACTGGTTCGGCCAGCATAGGCGTGCTGACCAGTAAGGCGGACGTTGAGCTTCCTATTGTCAAGGACCATGTGTCGTTGCTGCTGAATGCCCGTACGACCTATAGCGACTGGATACTCAAGAAGCTGCCCGAGAAGAGCGGCTACAAAGACGGTACTGCCAATTTCTACGATTTCGGTGGCGTGTTGACGTGGAAGCTCAACAGTATGCACCGCCTAAAGGTGTTCGGCTATTGGAGTAAAGATAAGTTCTCGTTCAGTTCGGACGAGAAATACGGCTATCAGAACCGTAATTTCTCGGCAGAGTGGCGTTCGCTGCTGAATGAGAAGGTCACCGCAACGGTTTCTGCCGGATTGGACCATTACGACTATTTCAACGAGGAAACGAATGTGCCGTCGATGGCAGCCCGATTGAGTTTCGGCATCGATCAGTTGTGGGCCAAGCTGCATATCCGTCAGCGCCTGACGGAAAAGCAGGTCCTCTCGTATGGTCTCTCTGTGCAGCACTACAATGTGCAGGCTGGTAAGTATGAGCCCGTGGGTGAGGCCTCACGCATCAAGGCCGACCAGTTGCAGAAGGAAAAGGCACTGGAAAGCGCTGCCTATATCGACTATGAGCGTTCGCTGACCGACAAGCTGTCAGTCTCTGCCGGTTTGCGCTATACGATGTTCAATGCGCTGGGTCCTCGCGACGTGAATTATTATGCTGACGGTGAGCTTCCCTCAGAGCGTAACTTGGTGGAGACGCGCCACGAGTCAGGTATCATCAAGACCTATCATGCCCCAGAGATTCGCCTATCGGCCCGTTACTCCCTGCAGGAGAACCTTTCGCTGAAAGCTGGTTTCAACACCATGCACCAGTATATCCATAAGGTGTCGAACACGTCCATCATGTCGCCTACGGATATCTGGAAGCTGTCCGACCTGAACATTAAGCCCCAGAGCGGTTGGCAGGTGGCTACTGGTATTTATTATGAAACGGCCCGCAAGGAATACGAGCTCTCGGCAGAGGTCTACTACAAGCATATCAGCGATTATCTGAATTACCGCAATTCCGCTGTTCTGCTGATGAACCACCACCTTGAGACCGACGTCATCTCGACCAAGGGCAAGGCCTATGGCATAGAACTTCAGGCAAAGAAACCTTTTGGCAAGTTGAACGGATGGGTCAGCTACACCTTCTCGCGTGCTTTGCTCCGTCAGGACGACGCCAGGGTGAAAATGCCTTTGAACAATGGTGACTGGTATCCTGCGGAATACGACCGGCCTCACGAGGTGAAGGCGGTGCTGAACTTGAAGTTCACCGAGCGCTACAGCTTCTCGAGCAACTTCAACTATGCCACAGGTCGTCCGACGACGTTGCCTGCCGGTAAATACTACGACTCGTATCACCAGCGATACATGCCGTACTATTCAGAGCGCAACACCTACCGCATTCCCGACTATATGCGTCTGGATCTGGCATTTAACATCGAGCCGACTCATAAACTGACCAGTTTCCTGCACACGTCGTTCTCGTTTGGTGTGTATAATGCCCTTGCCCGCAAGAATGCGTATAATATCTATTACGTCTCCGAAGGCGAGAAAATACAAGGCTATAAGCTATCAGTGTTTGGCACTGCCATTCCTTATGTCTCAATTAATATGCGATTCAACTAAGATATGATGAAACTGAGAAAAACGCTATATTTCGTGCTATGCTTCATGGTAAGCGTATGTACATTGTCGGGTTGTATTGAGGAGTATGAGGCTGACATTTCGGCTGATGATTCCAATCTGCTCGTTGTTGAGGGTGCGATATGTTCCAAGCAGAATAAGTTCTACTTGTCGCGTACACAGGCCATCAATTCTTCCTATGTGCCCAAAGTGGTCAGCGAGGCAAAAGTCTTAGTACGTGGCAGTGACGGCTCTGAATATGCGGCGCAGTATGATGGCGAATACTACTCCTGCTGGATTGAGGCGCTTGCTTCGGATGTGGAGTATTATCTGCATATTGAGGTTGATGGCGAGGTCTATGAGTCAGAGCCCCAGAAGCCTATTCCTACCGAGAAGATAGCAGAAGTCAATGCCGTGCAGGATACGCCGGAAAGCAATATCGACGTGCTGGTCACCCCGGAAGCTCCCTTGAATCCGAATCAGGAGAACTACTATTCGTGGTCGTTCGACGAGACTTGGGAAGTGCATCCGGATTATACCACGTACATTTATTTCGACCCACTCACATTGACGGCAGTCTACGATCCTTATCAGTTCCCTGAACGGGGCTGGATGTATGCACGCGCCTCGTCAATCTTGGTCGGTGAAAGCCAGAATTACGAAGGGCACCACATCGAAAAGTTCAAGCTGTACGACATCAGCCGGAGTAGTGAACGTATCTTTCACAAGTATAGCGGTTTGGTGCATCAGCGTGCCATTTCAAAGGACGAGTATGAGTATGAACTTGCCCGTCGTCAGGCCGTTTCCGAGATGGGAGGCTTGTTTACTCCGCAACCGTCGGCTCTGCCTACCAATATCCATTGCCTCACGTCGGGCAAGCATGTGATAGGTTATGTAGGATGCTCGTTGAATACGGCAGAATACAGGTTCTTCCTCCGTGCTCACGAACTGTCTATCGATCGTCCTTATCAAAAAGACTCCCGTACGTGGATTGACGACTGTAACGAGGCGACTTGTCTCCTCATGTTGGAAAGAGGCCTATTCCTGTGTGAATGGAATGACGACCGAATGATTCCCGGTGGTACGTTACGAACGGCATGGGCTACCCAATATCAGCTTGATGTGAGATTAAGAGGCGCATCGGTAGAAGAACCTGAATATTGGCATCTGAACGAAAGCATAAGTTATTGATATGAAAAACAGAATATTGTCACTGATTGCTGCGATGGCGCTTACCGTGGGCGCCTTTGCTGCGAGTGTAAAAACCGACCGTGCCTGGTATCTGGCCGGCGAGGCTATGACGGTCAGCGTGACTGCCGACGATGCCTTGATAGCTTACGCTGAACTGTGCGACACACGTGGTTTGGCGGCTGGTGTTGCCGTCAGTCTGCAAGACGGAGTAGGCGAGGGGACGATGGAACTGCCCTCCGATTTGCATAGCGGATATTATGTGTTGTCAGTCTATACGCGCCACAACGCCCGTGTGGCTTACCAGCTTGTCGCTGTGGTCAATCCTCTTTATAAGAGCGTTGACGACGACATCGACTGGGTGTCGGGTGACAGTTGCTGGGTGGCAGCAGAAGGTAAAGCCGATTTAGTAAGCAAGAAAGACGTTGACGTGCGCGAGACGGAAGGTCATATCGTCATGGCCCGTGTCAAAAACGTGTATAACGGCCAGACTTTCAGCGCCAGTCAGATTTGTCCTTCCATCAGTATCGTGGGCAAGCAGATTCATTATTTTGAAGGACAGATGGTCGACGACTCCACCGCCGTATTCTACACTTTCGGCATTCATGGCAAGCAGCCGTTAGTGCTCTCTGCCATGTCGTTCACTGGCGAGAGTCTGCCCATCGAGATGATTACTCCCTTTGCCACATTGCTGCCGAAGCAGTTGCCGCATCTCGTGTTCCATTATGTTCGCGGCGAGGTGGAAGCCCGCTCCTTGGACATGCAGCGCCATCAGATAGCCATAGCTCCTGCCAAGCGTGAACTGCAGCTGGGCGTTATTGCTGACGATGCGGCAGAAGACGGCGTGCCTATGGACTATAGTGACGTCGTGCTGGGTACGAAACCCGATCTGACCTATAATCTCGACGAGTATCGCCAGTTCCTTACGATTCGCGAGGTGCTGCTGGAATATGTCAGTTGCGTAACGAAAAGGAAAATCAATGGCGTGCAACAGTTGATTGTCCGCAAAGAGCAGGCGCTCTACGATAATACGTTACCAACACTGGTGTTGATTGACGGCATGCCAGTCTTCGACGTTGAGCGACTGCTGAACTATGATGCCCGCCGCATTCACCATATTAATATCTATACCGAGCAATACAACTTCGGTAATACCATCTATAACGGCATCCTGTCGTTTATCTCACGTTCCGGCCGGCTTACGAACTATCCCACCGAGCCTAACGTGCAGTATCTGGTGTACGTATTCCCTTGAATAAAAGCGGTTTACGATAAAAAGAAACAAAGCGATGATGAAAAAAGTTTTTTTAGGACTACTAACGATTCTCGCTGTCTGCAGTTGTAGCGAGAACAAAAACAAAGCGCAGAAAGCTCCCGTCAGAGTGAAGACGCAAGTCGTGTCGCCGGCTTTTGCTGACGGTGCCCAGACGTATGTGGGTATAATAGAGGAGCGCGAGGCTACTGCCGTCAGTTTTACCGGTATGGGAGTCGTCAAGCGTGTATTGGTAAACGAAGGTCAGACTGTGAGTCGTGGCCAGCTGTTGGCTGAGATGGACGACACGCAGGCCCGTAACCTGCTCAGTGGCGCTGAGGCCCAGATGACGCAGGCCAATGACGCCCTCGAACGCTACCAGATGCTTCACGACAACGGCTCGCTGCCTGAGGTGCAGTGGGTAGAGATACAGAGTAAGGTGGCCCAGGCCAAGTCGCAATTGGAAGTGGCCAAGAAGAATCTGGCCGACTGCCGCCTGGTGGCTCCTGTCAGCGGTATTGTTGGCAAGAAACTGGTGGGTGCCGGTGAGACCGCTATGCCCTCGCAGGCTGTAGTGACCATCCTCGACGTGAGTAGTGTGAAGGTCAAGGTCGGTGTTCCTGAAGGTGATATCAGTGCCATCCAGTCGACTACTCCTTCGACCATCAGCGTCGAGGCTGCTGGTACGTCGGTGCAGGGTGGACGAATCGAGAAGGGTGTCGAGGCCGATGCCCTGACGCATACTTATGACGTAAGAATCAATGTGGCCAATGCGGGTCGTAAGCTGTTGCCTGGCATGGTGGCCAGTGTGCGGTTCCTACAAGAAGGCTCGCAGAGTGTTGCCACCAAGTCGCTGCCCGTAACTGCCATTCAGAAAGCTGCCGATGGTTCGTTGTTTGTATGGACCGTCAGCGGCGACAGCACAGCCCATCGCACAAAGGTAAGCATCGGTGCTGCTTCGGGCAATAACGTGGCCATTACCGACGGGTTGAACATGGGCCAGCGCGTAGTCACCGAGGGCTATCAGAAACTGAGTGAAGGAACCCGCGTCGTTTACTAATTCGTTATACCGTTATTACGTTATACCGTTATTACGAAAATGATTATGAAAGAGAAAATGTCTTGGCTCCGCTGGCCGTTGGAGCATTACTCTATATCACTGCTCATCGTTGGCATCCTGTTTGTGCTGGGCATCTATGGCATGTACGTCATGCCCAAGGACGAGTTTCCGGCTTTTACCATCCGTCAGGGTGTGGTGATTGCCGCCTATCCTGGTGCTACCTCTGAGGAGATTGAGGAACAGGTGGCCCGTCCCCTGGAGCGATACCTTTTTACCTATGGTGAGGTAAACCGCCAGAAAACCACCACGACTTCGCAGAACGGTCTGTGTATCGTTATGGTTCGCCTGAACGACGAGGTGAACAACAAGGACGAGGTGTGGTCGAAAATCAAGCACGGCCTGAACCTGTTTAAGTCGTCGCTGCCCAGTGGCGTCGTTGCCCTGATAGCTAACGACGACTTCGGCAACACGTCGGCACTGCTTATTGCCATTGAGAGTCCTGAGCGCAGCTATCGCGAGCTGCAGACATATACCGACCAGTTGTCTGACCGCTTGCGCCGTATTCCCTCGGTGGCTAATGTGCGCATCTATGGTGAACAGAAGGAACAAATCTCGCTCTATGTGGATCGCCAACGGCTGCAGGCCTACGGCATCGGACAACAGATGCTCTTCAGCCGTCTGCAGGCACAGGGCATCACCACCATGAGTGGCAGCATCAGCGACGACGACCAGCAGGTGCCTATCCATGTGGAAGCTACGGAGAACAGCGTGGAGGAGATAGCCAACCAGATAATCTTCAGCGACCCCGTCAGTGGCAAGGTGGCCCGGGTACGTGATGTGGCCCGGGTGGTGCGCGAGTACGACAGTGCCGTGAGCTACATCGAACAGGACGGACACCCCTGTGTGCTGCTGTCGCTGGAGATGACGCCAGGCAACAACATCGTGCAATATGGCGAGGAAGTAGAAAGTGTGCTCAGCGGTTTTGCCGCTGAGGTACTTCCCGACGATGTGACCATCACCCGCATTGCCGACCAGCCGAAGGTGGTGGGAACCAGTGTTCGCGACTTCCTGCGCGACCTGATTATCTCGATGGTGATTATCATCCTCGTGATGATGGTGCTGTTCCCCTTGCGCTCTGCCATTGTGGCGGCCATCACCATTCCGCTGAGCACGTTCATCTCGGTGGCTATCATGTATATGATGGGTATCGAACTGAACATCGTCACCCTGGCAGCACTCATTGTCGTGTTGGGAATGGTGGTCGATAATGCCATTGTGGTTATCGACGGCTATCTGGAGTATCTGGGCAAGGGCTTTTCCCCCAAGGAGGCGGCCATCATGTCTGCCAAGCAGTATTTCATGCCCATGATGCTCGCTACGCTTTGCATCTGTGTCATCTTCTTCCCCTTGCTGATTACCATGAAGGGGGCCTTCCACGATGCCCTCGAGGATTTCCCCATCACGATTACCATCAACCTCATGGTGTCGCTCTTCCTGGCTGTGACGGTGATACCGTTCTTGGAGGTGCTGATTATCAAACCTAATAATAGCATTTCCAGCAAGCCTAACCCCATCACGACCTGGGTGCAAAGCACTTACGACAAGGTGCTCGATGCTACCTTCCGTCACCCTTGGGCTACCATCGTGGGTGGTATCGGATTGGTGATGCTTTCCACCCTGATAGTCTTCGCACTGAAGATTCGTGTGTTCCCCTATGCCGACCGCGACCAGTTTGCCGTCGAGGTGTTCATGCCCGAAGGCAAGGGTATTGCCGAGACGCGCGTCATTGCCGATTCTTTGCGCCACGTGCTCCAGCAGGACGAGGACATCGAGTGCATTACCTCGTTTGTGGGCTGTTCGTCGCCCCGATTCATGGTGTGCTACGCCCCGCAGATGGCTGGTCGCAACTATGCGCAGTTCATCGTTAACACCACTTCGCAGGATGCTACGCTCGAGTTGCTGGCCAAGTACCAGCCCCAGTGGAGCGAGGCCTTCCCCGATGCCTATGTGCGCTTCAAGCGACTGGACTATCTGGAGGTGCCCGAACTGGAGTATCGCTTCTATGGCGAGAATCTCGACTCGCTGCACGTTGCCGCCGAGCGACTGATGGTGCACATGCGCCAGATGCCTGAACTGGAGTGGGTACACACCGATTTCCTGCAGCCCTTCCCGCTCATCAGCGTCGAGCTCGATCCTGTAGCCTCTGCACAGTTGGGCATCACCCGCACTACAGCGGCACTTGCCCTGAGTGCGACGACCAGCGACCTGCGTGTGGGACAGATTTGGGAGGGTGACTATGAATTGCCCATCGTTGTCAAGGACGATGCCGATATGACTTTCTCCGACATCGAGGACCTTGGCGTTACTTCGCCTGTCTCAATGGTTGCCGCAGGACTGTCCTCTCACCACTCACCTCTCACCACTCACCTCTCAACTAATTCCACCGTTCCCCTTCGTTCTATTGCCAAAGTCAAACCCAAATGGAGCGAGAGCCGCATCATGCATCGTGGCGGTGAACGCTGCATCACGGTGACGGCGCAGTTTGCCAATGGTGTCTATGCCGCTCCTGTGGAGGCGCGTGTGGCCGATATCATGCAAAACGATATTGACATTCCTCAGGGTGTTCGCACTGAGGTGGGTGGCGAGATAGAATACGATGCCGAGGCACTGCCTCAGATTTTCGGCGGTGTGGCTATCGCTATGGTTATCATCTTCTTCTTCCTGTTGTTCAACTTCAAGAAGTATGGCATCACGATTGTTTGTATCGCTGCCTTGGGCTTGATGCTGCCTGGTGCGTTGATTGGTCTCGGACTGATGAACCGCACACTCGGACTCACCTCCATCATGGGTGTCATCACGCTGATGGGTATGATTATGCGTAACGAGATTCTCATCTTCGAGCACGCCATCGATTTGATTAAGAAGTTCGCGCCCGACGGTTTCCCCGTCGGCGCAACGGAGGAGTACCGCCGCCAATACAACGAAGCTGTTCGTCAGGCAGCCTACGATGCCGGCAAGCGTCGTATGGTTCCCATCTTCCTCACCACTGCCACTACGGCAGTAGGTGTGGTGCCGATGATTATCGCACAGTCCAGTTTCTGGATGCCTGTGGGTGTCACCATCTTCGCTGGTGGTATCGGTTCGCTCATCATGGTGGTCACGATGATGCCCGTTATTTATTGGAAAGTAAGCACAAAGTAAGCCGTATGAAAAAGATATTATCCATCATACTTTGTTTGGTTTGCTGCGACTTTGTCGCAGCACAAACATACACGTTAGAGCAACTCAAAGACTCTGCCCTCCGCAACAACATCGCCATGCGCACGGCGCGGCTCAATATCGATGCCGCCCAGCAACAGCGCAAGGAGGCCTTTACCAACTATTTCCCCAACGTCAGTGGCACGGGCCTGTGGTTTAATGCCAACAAGGGTATGGCCAAGACAGAGATGAACCTCTCTGAGCAGATTACGCCAGAGTTAGGCATGGCTCTGGCCCAGTCGCTGCCCGCTGAGGCCCTTGCCGCCTTAGGCAGTCCTATCAGCATCTCAATGATGAAGAACGGAACCATTGGCAGTTTGACGGCTGTCCAACCGATCTTTGCCGGCGGACAGATCATCAATGGCAACAAACTCGCCAGGGTAGGCGAGGACGTCAGCCGACTTCAGCTGCAGCTCTCAGAGAACGATGTGCTGAAGCAGACCGAGCAATACTACTGGCAGCTGGTATCCTTGCAGCAGAAGATGAAGACCATCGAGGCTGTCGAGGCCCTGTTGCAGGAAATCCATAAGGATGTCGACGTGGCCGTGCGTGCCGGTGTGGCTATGAAGAACGATTTATTGCAGGTGCAGCTTCGCCAGAACGACATCGAGAGTCAGAAGCTGAAGTTGCAGAATGGCATCTCGATTGTAGGCCTGCTCTTGTCGCAGTATTGTGGCTTGGGATGCGAGAGTCTGAGTGTCAGCATGCCTTCGACTACGGGTGCAGAACCGCTTACGGTTGCTGTCTCAGGTGATGCTGCCCTGCCGTCATTGCCCGAATACCAACTGCTGCAAAAGCAGGTCGAAGCCACCAGACTGCAGCGTAAGATGGAGGTGGGCAAGAATCTGCCGTCGCTGGGCGTCGGTGCTGGCTACAACTATCATAACCTGTTGGAAAACGATCATTCGTTCGGCATGGTGTTCGCTACTGTCAGCGTGCCTATTTCCGACTGGTGGGGCGGTTCGCACGCCATCAAGCGCAGCAAGATTCAGCAGCAGAAAGCCGAAGCACAGCTTGCCGACAATGCACAACTGCTGAAGATTCGTATGCAGAAGGCTTGGAACGATGTGCAGGAGACCTACGGACAGCTGGGCATTGCCCGTCGTAGCATCGAGCAGGCTGAAGAAAATCTGCGCCTGAACCGTAATTTCTATCGTGCCGGTACCTGTCGAATGTCCGATTTGCTCGAAGCACAGCTGCTCTATCAGCAGGCCTGCGACAAGCATACCGACGCCTATGCCGACTACCAGAACAAACTGCTGGAATATCGTCAGTCGGTGGGCATAAAATAGCGATTACCATTTGTCTTTGGTCTGGATGTCGTCGCCCCAGCGATGATCTTTGGGGAAGGGTTGCCCGCCCCAGGCCTTGACTTGTGTCCAAGGCTGCGGAGCATCCGTCCAGAAGGGGTGCGACGCCGGGAGTCCCAAAGGCATGAAGGCCAGACTGGTCATATAGAGCGAGCCGTTGTTGGTATACCAGTCGGCTGTCTCGGGCTGCGACCCGCAGAAGCCAATGGTGAGATAGCCTGCGGTGTTGAAGTTCTGCTGCGTGTCGAACATGCGGTGCATCACCTTCGTCAGGGCGGCACGAACCTGTCCGTTGCTCAGGTCCTTGGGCAATTTCTGGTACCACGCCATCAGGGCCAGCGGCTGCATGGCTGCCAGACGGTAGGGTGTAGAACGTCCGATGACGGGGAAGGTGCCTTCGGGCGAGATGAATCGCTCGAGGATGATGGCAAACTTCTGGGCGCGCTTCAAGGCACGGTCGTAGTATTTCTGATAGTCGAGTCGCGAATTGTATTTCGAGTCGACCATCGCCTGTAGGGTTTCCAGATACATGGCGTGAAACACGTAGCTCGAATAATAGTCGAAGGCAAACACGGGGCCGTCGGCATACCATCCGTCACCCACATACCACTCTTCCACCTTGCGGCAGGCGGTGTTCACGCGGAACTCGTCGAACGGAGCCTTGGCCTTTGCCAGCAGACTCTCGATGGTCGACGAAAAGAGGAACCAGTTGGTGTAGGGCGGGTCAATCTTCCGCATGCCCTGGAACTCCTTGATGTAACGCTGTTTGGTCACCTCGTCCAACGGCTCCCACAGCACGTCCCAGGCACGCAGGAACGATTCGGCAATGTAGGCCGCATCCACCAGGTTCTGTCCCGCCTTGCCCCAACAGAGGTAGTCGGGCGATTCCGGGTCGACGGAGTTCTTGTAGGCTGCCAATGCCCACTGGCGCAGCTGGCGGCGCTGCTGTCCTTCGGCAGTGTCGTCGTCGGGCAGTGTAAGCCAGGGGGCTATGCCTGCCATCAGTCGTCCGAAGGTTTCCATATAGACTACCGAGCGGTCGCGGTTGTCGAACGAGGGCGAGAACTCGGTCTTCATGTTCTTTTGCAGTTCACCCTTGGCCATATTCTCCAGCACGGGCTGTGCCATCTTCCAGGCCAGCGCACACCAGTATTCACGATCGGTTCGCTGTGTCTTCTGCAGATAACGGTAGTATTCGCAGGCAGCCAGCAGGAAGGCTCCTACGCCAAAGTTCGCCTCGTTGTTTGTATCAACCCGTTGTCCGGGAATGGCCCGTTCGCCAATGGGCTGCACGTAGCCCACCTTGCCATCAGGCTGCAGGGCAATGGTGGTCAGGTATTGCCACGCTTTCTCTATCGTGGGGGCGTATTCCTGTAGCGGCAGATAGCCGTTGTTGACGCCCCAAAGCAGACCATAGCAGAAAAATGCCGTTCCGCTGGTTTCGTAGCCGGGAGCCTGTTCCGGGTCCATCATCGAGCGTGTCCAGTGGCCCTCGGGCTGCTGCAGCTGCTTGACGGCACTGGCCAGTCGCACGAATTTCTCGGCAAAGAACGGCTGATGCCTGTAGCTTGTCGGCATGTCCTGCAGCACCTTGGCCAATCCTGCCAACACCCATCCGTCGCCACGAGCCCAGAAGTCCTTCTTGCCGTTGGCCGTCTTGTGTTGGGGGTACACATATTTGCCGTCACGGAAGTAAAGGCCCGTCTCCTGGTCGAGCATGATGCTGTCGCTATAGCAGATGTTCTCGTAGAGCTTGTCCAGATACTTCTCGTCGCCCGTCAGCCTGTACATCTTCGTCATCACTGGCATCACCATATAGAGCGCATCGGCCCACCACCAGTAGTCGTTGACCTTCGAGTCGGCCACGTAGCCCATCACCTCTTTGGCCCGCGCCACTCTCACCTCTGACTTCTTACCTCTTACCTCTAAATTATACAGGTCGATATACGTCTGGAAACAAATTTGCCAGTCGCCAAACAGCACATAGTCCTGCCCTTCGCCATACTGCTTGTATTTCCACTTTTGCTGATTGCGCTCCGTAGCGCCCATCCACTGATTGTGGTTGGCCCAACGTATGCTATAGTCCAGCATCTCGTTGTCTTTCAGCAGTTTATACACTTCTATATTGCCCGTATGGTACGCTGCGTTATCCCAGAAAGCCCTCACCTCGGCAGGGTGGTTCGCCTGCCAGTAGCTGTTCACTTTCCGAATCATTTCCTTCACTTCCTCGCCCGTCCATTGCTTTGCCTGCAACGTCAGAACCGAGAACACACAGATAGTAGTAAGTAGTTTTCTCATATTGTCCATTTGTCTGCAAAGGTAGCGCAAAACAATCTAAAAACCAAAAGAAAACTCAAAAAAGATTGCACTGTGGCGTTTTATTCTTTCCCTAAATTCAGTCTGATTCCTATTTGCAGCGTCCAGTTGAAGGGCTGGTCCTTGAAGAAGTTCTTTACCTTGCTGTTGTTCTTCAGATAATAGCGCACACCGGGTTCTGCATAGATGCCTACGAGGGGCACGATGTCGTATTCCACACCTAAACTTCCCCCCAGTGACCACTGCGGATGGTCGTATCGGGTCTGTACGTCGACACCTTCTATATTCGTTTTAGCGTTGAAATTCCAGTCAATCTGTGCACCTGCCGAGGCGTAGGCCTTCCATCCCTTGCCTTTCCATACGCTATACTGCACGTTGAGAGGGACGCCCACGTAGTCGAGGTGCTGTTCGGTGGTGACGGGGGTGTAGCTGAGGACGTTGACAAACTGAGAGTTCAGTCGCGTATAGACGAGTCCTGTGCTCAGTGTCCAGTGCGACGTCAGGGGATAGCTCAGGGTGAGACCAAAGCTGATGGGGTGCGAGTGATGCTGACGTTCCTCGTAGCCTACCAACCAGATAGGCTCGTCGCTGGCAATGCTGCGTGTGGGCAGATAATCGCTGAAGTCGAAACGACGGGCCATCTCCGGACTCATTTGAACACCATTCGTCCTTCGATACGCCATCAGTCCGTTGTTAGCCATCAGGCCAATGCTCATCGTCTTGCGTTTTCTGGCAGTCGGGGAGACGGGAGAGTCCTGAAGGGTAGGGTGAGGGGCCAAATCCTTTTGGGGCTGCTCTTGTTTCGGCAGCTCTTGCTGAGCCACTTCTTCTTGAGGCAGTTCTTGCTGAGCAACTTCCTGCTGAACCACTTCTTGCTGAACCTGTTCCTGTTGAGGCTGCTGTTTCAGAGTCATCGCTTTGCTCAGTTCCTCTCGTTTTTTCTCAAATTGCTCGTTGGCTGTTTCAGCAAGCTGTTCATTAGCCGTTTTGGCACGCTGTTCGTTGGCTGTTTTTGCAAATTGCTTGCTGGGCGCTTGCTGACTTGGCCATAACCACCATCCTATTCCAAAAAGCAGTGCGATGAGGGCTGCAACACTTGCCCAGCGTTGCCACATGTTCACTACGACGTTGCGCTGCTGGGGCAGGCGTCGCTCAATATCGGCCCACAGTCCTTCCGGAGCTCGTAGCTCGTAGTCAGCCAGTTGCTCGCGGAGTTGTTCTGTCCAGTCTTTCTTCGTCATAGCTTGTTATTCTTTAGATAGTTGTTGATGCGTTTGGCGAGCTCCTTTTTGGCTCTTGCGTATTGCGAGGTAGAGGTTCCGGGCGCTATGCCTAGCAGACGGGCTATTTCTTTGTGCGGCAGTTGCTCGAACACATACAGGTTGAGCACCATCCTATAGCCTGGGGGCAACTGGCTGATGAGTCGCCAGAGAACGTCAGGCGGCACGCGCCCTATGTCAGGCTCTTCTTCTTCAGGCTCATCAGGCAGAAGGTCTGTCGTTTGCAGGCGTTCATGACGTTTGACGTAGTCGACGGCCTGATGTACGACGATGCTGGTGACCCACGCCTTGAGCGACCCTTCGCCCTGATAGTTAAAGTGGTCCAGCGAGGTGAGTATCTTGACAAACGAGTCCTGCACAACGTCGCGGGCGTCTTCCTGATTAGCCACATACCGTAATGCAATGGCCATAGTCCGCCCCGCAAAGCGTTCGTAGAGGCGACGCTTAGCCTCCCGTTCTCCGCCACGTATTGCCTTTAGCAGTTGTTGCTCAGTTTCCAAGGTCTCTTAATGTAGTCGTTTTGTACTAACAAGCAACAGCGTCAGCGCTGGCTCGAAGGTATGGGTAGCGGTTCTGGTGCGGGCATAATCTCTACTTTGGACACTAACCTTGCTCACTGTCATTTTCAGTATCAATTGGTCTGTGTCTTGCTCGTAGGTGACTTCAGCCTCACAGTCGAGTGTCACTTTCCATGAGCTGTAGCCAAAGATGACGTCATAAGAATTTTCTGTAGCATTTTTATTGGCGATATAAGTTGTTTTCTCAGAAAATCCCAAATCCACGGAATAAAAATAATAGGGAGAATAGTCCCCAAAGGGTTGGCTTTCAAAAGAAAAAGCGTCTTCAGCAGATGGTTCTGCCAATTCATCAGTTAAAAGGTTCTTTATTTGTAGAATGTCGTTAGGCATGTGTCCTACCCGAATAACCCCATTTCCATGATCGTTAGTGGACATGGATCTCTCAAAGTAGATTGTCGTTTGGTCTACAACTTGACGGTTTACTATCCAGTTGGCCTCATAAGCGACAACGGACAATGACTTATTCATCCCTGCTGTTAAGTTATATACTTCTTCCTCTTTCGTACAAGCAGCTAACAGACAGATGGCCAAACCTGCTATTAGAATCATAGCCATCAAAGGCAAATATGATGTTCCCTTTTTCATTCTATTCGTTATAAACTCTAAACTTGAAATACTCATCTTCTGAGTAATACAGCCTTAACTCAGTGTGGGTTACCGTATAACTATACACATCTACCAAATGATCTCTGAAAAAATTATCTGGGTCAGAACCTACATAATACACTAAAGTCATTGATGGACGGGTGAATCGAATCTCATTGTTCTTCCATGAGTACTGTCCAAACATTTCATTTCCATATATCTTGCCTGTGTATGTCCAGTCCGAATGAATTGTCATGATGTAATAATAGCCTTCTGCCTCTTTCAGTACTTCGTTCGATTCATTTCCGTAGCTCACCAAGAGCCATGTTTTACACAATGCAGAGTTGACGTTATCATCACATCCTGTCATTGTCATTAGCAAGAGAAACAAGACACTAAATTGACACAACAATTTCTTCATAACAAATATCTTTTTTATTACGCTATGATTTTCCGGCCGTTCTGGATATACAGGCCCTTGCCATTAAAAGTTTATATCCACAACATTGCTCTCCTTGAAGGATATTTCGCCTAGTTCCCTTCCGTCCAACGACAACTGGAAAGTGTCGCCCTCCACGTCGTACAGCGTGAAATAGATATTCACCCGGCAGAGACAAGTAGCACGGTTGCCATTGGGATCTAGAATCTTCTCGCGGACATTGACATCGAGCTTCCTACCAGTCTGTTGACAGTCTACGTATAATTCGCCATGATGACAGTTTACTTTATAGTTTACCATCTCACCTGAGATGGTATTGCCCTGGCGAGTCAGTTTGATAGCCAGACGGGGAATCTCCTCCCCCTCGCCAGAATCTGCCTGCGTGGAACGCGTTGACGAAGAAGAACATTCCGTGTTGTGCACGTTTCCCACCGACACCCCGCTTTCTGCTGTTGAACAACCCGTGAGAAACAATAGAGCCATTAAAGGCAAAAATAAAGATTTCTTATTCATATAAACGTTGCCTTAGTTTTTACTATACGCCATAATCGATGTGACTGCTGTTTTCTTCATCTCACGTTTATTGGGGGGTAGTCGAAACCGTCTGTTGTGGAGTAACGGAAATTGAAAAAGCCATATTGTCCGCCTTCATGATCAAACCGTGAAACAGCCCATCCGTTGAGATAGAATTGGGTGTCTATTTCTGGGGCCTTTCGGTATTCCTGATGATAACTGCGCGAGTAAGCCACTCTGAAATGCTGGCCGGTGGGTAGGTTCAGGGTGATTTCGCGCTTGTCGACGCTCTCTGCACCATCGAATTCACCAAAGGACATATAATAATGGCGTTTACCATCAAGAGATGTAGTCTCATACAAGATGAGTCCCATAAAACGGGCCAGATACTCTCTTGTAGTGGCCTGCTCTCGCATCTTTCTTTCATAGTCCTCCCATTTCACCAATGGATACTCCTGCCCCTGATAGGTCACCGACACATCTTTGATGATGTTGCCTTTATAAGTGGAATCCAGCATGTCGTTTCCATCACTGTCGGTAAAGGTAAAGGAAAACGTGACGGGCGCGATGTCCCAAATGACATTCTCGCCTCCATTGTCGTTGTCGTCGTCGCTGCTACATGCTCCCAAACCGATTGCCGTCATCAGGGCGACGGCTACCCATAATACTTTCTTCATCGTGCTTGCAAATTTAATCATTTTCTACATCATTAAACTTAAAAAATGAAGAAATGCTGCACGCACAAACGTTAAATGATGTTATTTCGTCCCCTGGTCAAAAATGTTAAATGATAGCCACCAGAGTAGTCAGGCTCAGCCCAAGCGACTTCTTCGAGTTTGCTGATTTCCTCTACTAGCATCAGTAAGTCATTGGAATTGTTGACATTACTCTCAAATATCGTAAGGCCTGATAGAATCTGACTATTAGGATTATATGTCAGTTTATCCTTATATTTCTCTATTATAGCAGATACATCACCGCCATTTTTCATTTTTACCACTATTCTTGGTAGCATGAAAATCGGATAACTGTCTGTTTTCATCTCGTCGGTACGATAGCTGTTTGAGACATAGAATAACGGACTCTCAAAGTAAAGCTTCGAGGAAACGAACCAGACAGAATCATTTCTCGGAGATATTTGTTCTATTATCGTTTTTTCTGTATCGGCAAGTTCTTTGAGAGCCGCTTTACCCTCATCATTGTGGGTGACAACCATCAGAGAGTATGGGGGTGTATCTTTCGGATGAAAACGAATGAAAGAGTCTCCATTCCAATAACCTCGAGTCTCACTGGCATAAGGCAGCGAGGAATAGAAGGTGACGTCAGCATGGGTGCTCACTGGTGTTATACTCGATTCCTCATTGTCTGAATCACAACTCACGATAAACCCTGTTACAAGGATTAGCGAAACCACAAAAAAAGATAATCTGAAATGCTTTTTCATACTGTTCTTTTTAATCATGTTATTAATCATATTTAATCAGAGGGGCGCCCACTTGTTCACTATTTGATATTGAACCTCAAACCTAAGTTCAGGTTGAAGCTGAAGGGCTTGTCTTGATAGTAGGTGCGGACGTCGCTGCCGTTATCGAAGTAATAGCCCAAGCCAGGTTCTGCGTAGATACTAAATTGATTGGTAAGATTAAACTCTGCGCCTATACCTCCATTGACGGAGAACTGCAAGGGATGAATGCTGATGCTTTCACTTTGTTCCTTTCCCTTAGCTGTCGTGTAAAGACTGCCTTTTACCATTTTTTCCACCATGCCACCCGCTGAGACGTAGAAATTGACATAGCGACTTCCCCACAGCAGGTAATTGGCATTGACGGGGATACCCACATACGATAGTGTCTGCTCTGCTTCCTGCCCACTCCTCCACTTAAGGTCAGAGCGAAGACGGGTATATGCCAAGCCGCTTTCTATGCTCCATCTGTCGTTGAGATGATAGCGTAGGGACAGTCCAAGGCGGACGGGCTGATGATGCGTCAGATTTGTTGAGTTGTTATTATAATATTGAGTCTGGCCTGTCGGTTCGGATTTACCGTGATTATTTGAATGTTCACCCAAATAGCCAAAGTCACGTATAGAACTGTTACTACCAGCTAAGCCATTCGAAAGATAAACCTTAGCCATCAGACGACTGCCAGCAGGCGTTTGCTGACGGATGACGGAAGGCTCGTCCAATGTCTGGCGCTTGGGAGTCTCAACTACCGAATGGGTATGACGGGGCTCTTGGTATTCACGCGTTTCCTGAGGTTGCATTTCTTGAGGCTGAGGGGTAGAGGGCTCTTCTTGAACTTCAACGGCTTTCGCTGTAGTCTGGTGAGTCTTTGCCTTCACAACTACAGGCTCAACTTTTGTCTGCTGAGATTCCTGATGATGGGGACGGCTTTGTGTGATGCCATTTGCTGAAGAAACGGGATGATCAAAACCGTCCCCGCGAGAGAGTTCTTCGTGATTCCGATCCAAAGCCAGATAACCCGCTGTAGCAACGACCAACACCGCAACTGCTGCTATACGGCGCATCCACATCGGTACGGCTTTGACCTTCGGTCGAACCACCTCACGCTCGGAAGAGCTGATGCAAGCATCGTTCTTCTCTCTCTTAATCGGTGCTTTGGCTTTAGGCTTGTTGCTGGTCAGCGCCTTGTCTATTTTCTCCCACGATACCTCGGGGGCAGGCTGTCGGTAGTCTGCCATCTTTTGCTGCATCTGTTGTCTCCATTGTTCTTTCATCGTGGGAAACGTGTTTGGTTATACTGTCTGATCATTTTCGCAAGCAGGTTCTTGGCCCTGCTGAGTTGAGAGGCTGAGGACTTTTCCTTGATACTGAGTAGTGAGGCTATCTCCTGATGGCTTTTGTTCTCGAAGACGTAGAGGTTGAATACCGTCCGATAGCCTGTGGGCAACTGGCTCACCATTCGGTGGATTTCCTCTGGCGGAACGTCGCTGATGGGTGGGTCGTCGACTTCTGGCTCGTCAGCCACCTCTTGGTCCAACAGCAACAACTCGTGTCGTTTCGTATCCCTCAGGAACCTTAACGATTCATTGACGACGATTCTTGTGGCCCACGCCTTCAGCGATCCTGCCCCGCGATAAGTAAAATCTGAGATATGGGTAATGATGTGTATGAGCGACTCTTGGAACACGTCCTTCATGTCGTCCTCATCAGTGATGTAGCGTGAACAAACACCTGCCATCTGCTCAGCATAGAGGGTATAAAACTCACACATCGCCCCGTTGTCACCGTTGCGAAGCCGCTCTGCCAAGCGTTGTTCGTCAATTTCCAATTGTCAATTATCTAATCGTTTCTTTTTTACGCTTTGTACCTTCAGGTCAAAGAATGTTCAATGTTCAATCTCCCATATATTGTCCGATAAAGAAGATGGCTCCAGTGGACTTCTCGCTGATGACATAGAGGAACGGGCGAGTGGCGTGGAATTCGACATGCTGGGGTTCACCGGGGTCTAATGCCGTCATCTTTATACCAATCACGGTAACAGCGGCAGCCTCGGTACCTTCCTCGTTGAGTTTAATCTTGGCCACCTGCTTCATCAGGTCGATGCAGGTGGGAACATTGCAGAAGTCAGGGAACTCCGCAGCTGGGGTGAAAGCCTTTGGCATGCCCAATGCCGACATGATCGTTGTAAGATTGATATTCGACTCCGACTCGAAGCTAGGCAGTTTCACATCGACGATAGCATTGCCCATCCATTGGTATTGCAGCCAAGTCTCGGCAGTGAGCGTCGGCAGCACATCACTGACGGTCTTGCCCTCCTTGGGCAACAAGATAGTCATCGAGTAGGCGTTATTACCGTATGGCAATCGAAGTGCCTGACAATCGTCCGTCTCCGTGTAGTTGAATTCGTGCTCCTGATGCATCATGGGTACCTGTGTATCACCGTTGTATCCATGGAAGAGCTCATTCTTCGTGTTACCCTTATCGAACTTCTCCGACCAGGCACCTTTGAAGTAGATAGCATTGAGCAGATAGCTGACAGCATTAGGGTCGAACTCGTCTCCCGTGAGCACCTCGGGAATCATGCCTTCTGTATGGTCGCTGCCCCACTTGTTGATGACGCCGAGCGTCTTGCCGTCGTGAAAATCGCGCGTCTCAGGTGTTGCATCGTAGAAGGTCTTCGCCTTACTGATGAAGTCCGGCTTCAACTCGTAGTCTTTGTTCATGTAGATGTTGTTGGCTATCATCACCTTCGTCAGCTTGTCCAGCTTAGGGGCTTCCGCCAGCATCTTCTGGCAGAAGGCGTTGATACCGTCAGCACCCGTCTCGCCAAAGCCCAGCACCTTGTTGATCTCAGCCTGCGTCTCGCCAGCAGCCCCATTGTTCAGCATGCCCAGCGCATAGGTGATGCTGATGGGCGATACTATTTCACTCTTCTGCGAGGTCACTTGGCGAAACAGGTTAAAGGCAAAGTCGTTGTTGCTATTCACCAGCGTCTGCTCAGCTCGCGTCAGTGCAATGTCCTTCCGCTCGTTGTCTTCGTTCGATAACGGCTCGTCAGGTGTAAACTGGTCATCACTGCTACAGGCTCCCAAACCGATTGCCATCATCAGGGCGACGGCTACCCATAATACATTCTTCATTGTGCTTGCAAATTTAATCATTTTCTACATCATAAATCCAAAAAACGAAGAAATACTGCATGCTAAAGCGTTAAATGATGTTATTTCGTGTTTTTTCGACATTTTTTCATTACCTTTGCGCCCGATTTGAATTATAATTTTAATCCGTATGAAAAAAATATTATTCCTGATGACCTTCGTGGTCAGCGTAGCCCTGGTGATGACCGGCTGCAAGAAAGACGAAGACACCGACTCAGAGTCTAACCGTCTGAAGTTTACCAACCAGATGATGCAGAACAAGACATCGTTCACATGGGAAGGTCGTGAAGTGGCCAAAGTCAAGAATGAAGGCGTTAAGAAGGAACGCTATTCCGTTCTGCGCTTCGACCGCGCCTCAACGGAATCGACCACCGGTACAGGCCGCCTCGTAGCTTTCACCAACTCATACAAGACCGACTTCGTGGAGAGCAGCGAGTTCAGATGGTATTTCAACAACGACTGCCTGTATCTGGAGTGGAAGAAGAGTGGTTGGCAGACCGCCCATGCCGAATATCGCACCAACGAAATCGTCGTTGACGGCAGCGGATTCCATGGTACATGGTACGAAAGTACCAGCTATCGTTGGGAGTTCAACTACATCGCCTCCTCGTTTAACGACTGGGACAAATACCCCGCCACAGACTAAGCTCCATAGGCGGTCAGTGTAAGACAACATCCATTGACACAGTGTGCCTGGCACCTTGTGACCTTTAATAAGCGTCGTTCAGATAGTTCCTTTAAATCGTTCAGATAGGGCCTTATAGGGTATAGGCCCCATCCGAACGCGGTACGAGAGCCGTCCTGACAGGGACTCCGAGCCTACCTAGCAACCGTTTGCGTTAGCCCAAACAACCGTTTGCGCCTACGCAAACGACCGTGTGCGTATACGCAAAAGCTATCGTCGGATTTTTGAATGGGGGCACAGTTGGGGCGGGGTTGGGGCACCCTTTTTAGCAAACATGGCCCCTGAAAAATGCCTTTGTACAAAGGGATTCCAGAGAATTGGGGCACATGGGGCTATGTTTTTTTGTTTTTAGCATTATAGGGTAACAGCGTGCCTGTGAGCAAAATAATGTTAAATAAAACAAGAAATCCATTGCGGTTCCAAAAAATGTGTATATCTTTGCGATATCAAATTGATATCACTTTAAACTTAAACAATTAAAACTAAAGAACAATGGAGAATCAAGAGTTCAATTTTAAAGGTTTAGTTCTTAACGGCTTCCTGATGTTGTTTGTCAACTTCGCCATGCTGATTTTGTCGATCGTTGGAATTGTCTACAGTGTCATCATGCTCGATGCCAGCGATGGTGCGGAAGGCGGCTGGTTGCTGGGAGGTAGTATATTACTGCTCGTAATAGACATCGTGATGTGGTGCGGCATGTTGCAGCTGGAGCCCAACGAGGCTCGCGTCACCACATGGTTTGGTAAGTATGCAGGCACCTTCGCGCAGACTGGTTTCTATTGGATTAACCCCTTCTATGGTACTAAGAAGGTATCGCTGCGTGCGCGTAACCTCGATGCTGAACCTATCAAGGTGAACGACAAGACGGGTAACCCCGTGATGATTGGCCTCGTGCTGGTATGGAAGCTGAAGGACACCTATAAGGCGCTGTTTGAGGTCGATTCCCAGACGATGGCTGCTAATCCCAATAGCGTAGGTAGCGACACCAAGGGACTGATGAATGCGCTGGAGAACTTCGTACGTGTTCAGAGTGATGCTGCGCTGCGCCAGGTGGCTGGACAGTATGCCTACGACGATGAGGATACGAAGGCTGGTGAGCCCACGCTGCGTTCGAGTGCCGATGAGATTAACGAGCAGCTGGAGCAGAAGCTCGACGAGCGCCTGGCTCTGGCTGGTATCGAGGTGGTAGAGGCCCGTATCAACTATCTGGCTTACGCTCCTGAGATTGCTGCTGTGATGCTGCGTCGCCAGCAGGCTTCGGCCATCATTACGGCCCGTGAGAAGATTGTGGAGGGTGCCGTATCGATGGTAAAGATGGCTCTCGACAAGCTTTCGAGCGAGGAGATTGTAGAACTCGACGACGACAAGAAGGCCGCTATGGTCTCGAATCTGCTCGTTGTACTCTGTGGTGACGAAAGTGCTCAGCCAGTTGTAAATACAGGAACACTTAACCATTGAACAATGCATAATTCACAATGCATAATTCATAATTAATGGCGAAGAAAGAGACCAAAAGTTTTATTCTACGCGTTGACGCTGAGACGATGGACGCAATAGAGGCCTGGGCTGCGGACGAGTTCCGCAGCACCAACGGCCAACTGCAGTGGATTATCACTGAGGCCCTGCGCAAAGCCAAACGTCTGCCTAAGAAACGCACGCCAAAAACTGAAGAAGAATCATGTAACAGCGTGCCTGGCACTGTGTGACTGGCACTGTGTGACCTTTTACTTGCTGATAATGTGCTGTTTCCTGAAAAATAGGGGCGAGATTCTCAACACATCCATCATGTATCCAATACAGAGGCTACCACTGATACAGACTATCAGAGAAGCTATCAAGAACAGGATGCCTGTTTTATCGAATGCGAGCCATGGGACCATCTGTTTGCACAAGATAGTGAATATGGGCGAGAACGCATAAAGCAACAGGCTATTTCTGCCTAAGTATAATATGGAACTGCTGATTAACCGAGGAAAATACTTAAACGTAAAGAGGCAGCAACTGATGATAAGATAGATAATAAGGATTCCCCCAAGTGTCGACGGGCTCAAATACTGTTCATGGAAGATGAGTAGCAAAAAAGCCAACAAGGCGAATGACGATGACTGGAAAAAACGCTTGAAGTCCATATTGCATTGTCGCAGGACAATCCCCATTAGGAAGAAAACGGATAATGTGAACGAAAGAATCCCCAGCACATGGGAATACAGATATAGGGCGAGCCCCATCAGAATAAAACGTGTTACCTCTTTCGCATGGAAATAACGAAAGATGACGTAATAGGTAGCACTACAGAGCATCAGCGAGTGGAGATACCAGTATGGTCCCAAAGGATGAAGCAACAACTTGCTGATAAAAACGCCAAAGGTAAGGTGGTCTATATGCTCGTTGATGGGCAGCAAAGAAGCCATTACGATATATCCGGATTCCATAATTATATAAGGTATGGCAAGTCCTGAGATAGTTAGACGGAAATACTTCCATTTCTTGTTAATATTCATCAGATAGCCTGAAATAACCAGGAAAACAGGCATGTGAAAGGTATATGCCACAAGTTTTGCGTACGGATAAAGTTGTTCAAAATATACCAAATGGAAACTGATGACCAAGATAATCATCACTCCCTTCAGATAATCTAATTCCTTTATCCGCATGCTTTGCTAACTTTACGAGAATCACTCTTTTCTGTTGCAAAGTTACGACGTTTTTCGAAAAGTGGTATCAGCAGCCTATGGAAAACTAACGATCCCATAAAGCCCCAAATCATTATAATTCAGTCACTTATAACAAGCGCGCACTGCACCCTGTGGAAAAAGCTCAATGAAGGCATGGAAAAATCACCGGAATCACGGGGAATAGGTTCATTGTAACAGCGTGCCTGGCACTATGTAACAGCGTGCCTGGCACCGTGTGACCCTTTGCTTATATTTGATATGATTGCCTACATGCCTACATTATTTTGTAATAATTTGCTGAAATTTAATAGTTTAAGAAATATTTTACCTACATAAAGCCTGCATATTGTATACATAAAGCCTACATGAAAGCAACACAAAACTGCTGTTTTGCGGATAGATGTTGTCTATGTTTAGGCAATTAATGGCTTATCTACTACCTCGAAGAGGTAAATCTACGTTTTTGTTAGTTTGTCTGTTCGTTTTCTTATGTAAATTCTCTAGAGAATTCATTGCTAATTACCTATCTGGCAGCGCGCTATTAGTAAGCAAACGACAAAATTCTCTAGAGAATTTTCTTGTTTTTCAAAGGGCTAAATCATTCAGTCTCTTTTCTTTCGTTCGTTCACCTTGGCTCCGAATCCTTATCCGGCCCCTGTAAACCCTCAGAAATGGCGTTATAATGTACCTTTTATGTAGGATATATGTAGGCTTTATGTAGGCTTTATGTATACTTTTGAATCCGCAAAGTGCTTATATTAAGACTATTAGCAAAAAAATATGTAGGTATGTATGTTGCTTTACGATTATTTATTTGTAGCAATGTACCTGTAACAGCGTTTAATGGCACTGTGTGACTCTATTTCTTCTTCGTGAACAGGAAATACTCGTTGTCCGAGTAGTAGGGTACGAGCCCGTCGTAAACAGCAAGATAGGATGTCGATTTGAGGACTAGATTTCTGTCTCTCCCTCATATCTGACGGGGAATACATCGTCAAAATCCAGGGAATAGGTAAACGTAAAGGTCGTTTCCGTCTTGTCGAATCTCACACCCATAGCCTCCTGCTCCGGAGTCAACTCGGTGGTTGTAATGATAGTCATATCATAGGTAGCCCCTTCCTTCAACGGTCCGAGGATATAGCCCAGATCATAAGAACACACGCAGTTCGCCATCGTTTCAGCATGCGTAGCATCCAGTTCCGTCACCTTTATGGCCTGTCCTTCAAGACTCGCCTCGGCTTTGAACTTATGGGAAACACAATTGAAGGTCGCATTCACGTGCTTTACATAAAGCCCGCCGTCCTTCGTTGCCTTCAACTCGAAATATTCGTTATACTCCATGCTTCTCCTTGGAGCAGACATGGTGGACTTGCATCCCGTATTCGTAAAGTTCGTCAGGGCGAACTCCCTGGGCTCCACAATGGGCTCTTCGTTCTTTTCATTATCACTGCTGCATCCAGCCAGTAAAGCCAGGAGGAACAGCATTGTCAGACCAAATAAAGATTTTGTTTTCATCATTGTATTTACTTACTTTACATACACCTTTTTGCCGTTGACGATGTTCAATCCACGCTGCAGCGTGCTGAGGCGCTGGCCTTGGAGGTTGTAGATCTTATTTTTTATTTCTTCATTATTATTTAGACGCAAAGCGTCGCGGATTCCCGTCGTCTGTGTATCGAATTCGCCAGTAAAGGTTTCCTGGCTGTTCTCCACTGTGACAGTGTAACGCCCTGCAGCGTAGGCAGAGATGTCGATGTTGAGGGCGACGATGCTGCCTGCATTGATGGCTTTCTCGTAGACCACCTTGCCCGTTTCGTCGGTAATGCGCACCAGATAGGCTTCACTGAGCGGGTCGAGGTTGATGTCCAGCAGCAAGTTGTTGTATTCGCCATATAGCGACTGCTCCTCCTCACTTCTCCTTGGCACTTTGACCTTCGGTCGAGCCACCTTACGCTCGGAAGAGCTGATGCCTGCATCGCTCTTCTCTCGCTGAATCGGTGCCTTGGGCTGCGACTTGGTGGTATGGGTGAAGTCGAAACGTTTTCGGGCATTCATGACGTATGGGTCTTCTGCTTTGATGTTGTAATAGATGACTTCGTCGCCGGCTCTGCAATTAAAGATGCCACCGCAAAAGCCATCCAATGTCCACGTAATATTGTAGGCCGGGTGATAAATATTGCCAACTCCTTCGAGCCAGCGATCTACTATTTGACCATCATACCTAAATTCATAATACGTCCCTTTGAAACCAGGTAAACCTCCTGATATTTTATTAACAACCAATGGAACTAACGGATCTCCAAATGGGTATATGGTGTCGTTTGAGCATAGCGTAAAGTCGTAGAACAATTCGGGATGATCCTTTCCCGCCCTTGCAAAATACACCTTCTTGTCTTGCTCGTACCAAGCACCGACATATTCTTGAGGACTATCAGCTGGCGTAAATACCCCATTTATCCAGTTCTCCTCACTGGCATTCCGAATTTTCTTCATTTGTTTGCACGTCTGCCCGCCAACAATAGTGTCACCAGCGAAATAGAAATATTCTCTCCATGGCTCCATATCTGGATTGGCATCAGAACATGCGTATACTGTCCAAACTTTACCATCTTCAATGAACGGACGATATTCGTTCTGTGGCGTCTTGTTGATGACAGGATGCTCCTCGCCTTGATTGTCAACCACGTTGTAGTTCAGGTTTGGGTCGAAACCTGGAACGTAGAAATTTGTGGCATGAAGAGCCATACAATTTGCTACTGGCATTACTTCCTGTATTTTGAATTCGATTTTACGTACCATCGGGTCATCAGTTGTCTTCTCGATGAAGTATGCATAGTTATTTGGGCCGCATTGGGTGAACACATCACCATAGACATGCAGGCGGTCTCCCTCTAATTCATAGGTAAGGTGATGTTGACTCCACTCGTCTTCCTCATTGTTTTCTGCTCCTGTAGGCAGGTTGCAGCCATGAGTGGGACCATACATGTTATAAAACGAGAAAGGCAAATAATTGTTTACATCATAGTCTGTTTCTGCGTCTTTTCTTTCTATGTAAGCCAGACTATATCTACCACCTCCCGTACAAAATGGACAGAACAAGTTTTCTAAAGCACCGACACCTTCCACCCAAGTGATGATTTCAACATATTCACCTGCCCCGTTATCGACACCAATAGTCCATGTGCGAAGTCGACGATAGTTGAAATCCAATGTGTCGGTTGGATTGGTACTAGGCAACGCGATTTTGGGACCGTCTTCCAGCCATCCCAGCTTCAGCACCTTGCACTTCACAGTCGGGTTGAAATCCTCGTAGGTGAAGATGTCACCCTCTTTGAGCGAGAAGTCATAAAGCATAGTTTCCTTGCCAGCTATCTCGTCGTACTTATACACCCGACGGTTTTCCTCGCGGAATAATCCAGCATCATAGATCACTGTCATATCACCCTCACTTCGATGCAGCTTGAGGTAAGTCTTTCCGTCTTTTACAACTTCTTCATTCAGCATATACTGCTCAAGCATAACAAAAGGATTGTTTGAGGGGAAAACTGAACGAACCACATGCCACTGCTTGCCCAACTCCACAAAGGGAATGTAATCTTTTTGTTTTTGTTGTGCTAACATCGTCAATGATGCCAGCATGCATGCGATAAATAATAATGTACGTTTCATATCTTTATGCTTTTGAATACAGAGTTTTTACTTAACATACACCTTCTGGCCATTGACGATGTTCAATCCACGCTGCAAGGAGCTGAGGCGCTGGCCTTGGAGGTTGTAAATCTTATTTTTTATTTCTTCATTATTATTTAGACGCAAAGCGTCGCGAATTCCCGTTGTCTGTGTCTCGAATTCGCCAGTGAACGACTCCTGGCTGTTCTCCACTGTGACAGTGTAACGCCCTGCAGCGTAGGCAGAGATGTCGATGTTGAGGGCGACGATGCTGCCTGCATTGATGGCTTTCTCGTAGACCACCTTGCCCGTTTCGTCGGTAATGCGCACCAGATAGGCTTCACTGAGCGGGTCGAGGTTGATGTCCAGCAGCAAGTTGTTGTATTCGCCATATAGCGACTGCTCAGCTTCGCTTCTCCTCTTTGGAATTTTAGGCTGCGACTTGGTGGTATGGGTGAAGTCGAAGCGGCGCTTGGGTGCATTCATGTCGTATGGGTCTTCTACTGCGCTGTTGTAATAAATGACCTCATCACCGACACAGCAATAAAGGAGACTACCTTCTATGCCTGTGCCCTCAAGTCCCCACGGGTATGGCCACGAGTCGCTACCAACTCCTTCGAGCCAACGATTCACCATGAGATCATCATGCCAAAATTCATAATAGGTTCCTTTAAAGCCTGGGATGCCTCCAGAAACTCTATTCACAACTAACGGATATCCGCCTGATGGGTCTATGGTGTCGTTTGAGCATAGTGTGAAGTCGTAGATCAATTCGAGATAATTCCTACTAGACCTTTTAAGATACACTTTCCTGTCTTTCTCGTACCATGCACCGAGATACTCTTGAGGACTGTCGGCTGGAGTAAACACCCCATTCACCCAGTTCTCTTCTGTGGCATTATTAATTTTCCACATTGCTTCACATCTCTTCCCGTCAACCATGGTATAACCATCGAAATAGTAATATTCTTTCCATGGCTCTATATCTGGAAAGCCATCAACACAAACATTTACTACCCACAATTTCCCCGCTTCAATGAACGGACGATACTCGTTCTGAGTTGTCTCGCTTCCGGCATATTCCTCCCGACCGTATGTCCAAATATAAGGTGTCCATCCCTTGGCCTTTGCAGCAGCTACTTGCGTGGTTGTCATCACATTCTGTTCATTCTCAAAGTTCATGACAAGAAGACTTCCTTCACTCACGATGGGCAGGCTCTCTACAAGTGCATCCATTCCTATGCCCTTAATCTGGTTTTGGAGGCAAAACAGTGTTGTCAACGCAGTATTTTCCGACAAGTCAAGGGTTGTTAGTTGGTTGCAATTACAATTGACATAATCCAGTGCGGAGCATCCAGATAAATTAATCGTGGTAAGTTGATTGTCATAACAGCCCAATGTTTTCAGCGCAGAACATCCAGATACATCAAGTGAGGTCAACTGGTTGTTAAAGCAAGAAAGACTATTCAATGATTTATTGTCTGACACGTATAGTGTTGTCAGTTTGTTATTCATACAAGACAATGATCTCAATACTGAGTTCTTCATTACATCAAGCGTTGTCAGTAGGTTATTGGAACATTGTAACAAGGTCAGTGCCGTATTCTTCGATACATTGAGAGTTGTCAACTGATTATTATTGCAGTGGACTCTTCTCAGTGCCGTATTCTTTGACAAATCAAGTGACGTTAATTGATTACCATAACATTCTAAACTTATCAAATTTGTATTATTTGATACATCAAGTGCTGTCAACTGGTTGGCAGAGCAGGCAAGCGTATCCAGTTCGGTACACCCCGATACGTCAAGTGCTGTCAAACTATTTCCCACACAGTTCAGATATCTTAATTCTTTGTTTTCCAGCAAATTGATTGTCGTCATTCTGTTGCCGTTACACACCAACTTTTCCAAAGCGGTATTTTTTGACAAGTCAAGCGATGTCAGCTTATTTGTCATACAATTCAAGACCTTCAATGCGGTGAAGTATTCAATACCCTTCAGGTTGTGTATTTCCAAGCGACTTATATTGAGAGAGTCAATAGTTTCCATTTCCTCGTTTGTCAAAACGTCATCAGCACCATATTCTTGACTTAGCACCCAATCACGGAAGTTTGAATCAGGAAATGTTTTCTCGTTAATCTTCACATCAGCTGCGACAGTAAGAGTCATAACTGACATCACCATTGATGTCAATATACGCGTCATAAATAATAATGTACGTTTCATATCTTTATGCTTTTTGTTAATTCTCAATTATCAATAGTCAATTCGTTAGTATTTGTTCGAGTGTGATGTCGGGGTTGGTTTCTCCGAAGACGTCCTTCTTCAGCTTGAGCTTGCGGTGCTGGACGGCAGAGATGGTGATGCAGTAGATGTTGCCGATGGTGCGGTTGCTGATGCCCAGACGGGTAAGGATGCACAGGCGGATGTCGTCTTCCTGCATGTTGGGGTACTGCTGGCGCAGACGGGCGAAGCGGTTGTTGTCGATGGCGTTCAGCGTCCGTTCCACCTCGCTCCATTCGTGCGGACTGAGATAGATGACCGAGTCGCCGCTCTGGTTGAGTTTCTTCATCACCTCTGTACGTTCAAGGATGAAGTTCTGCAGGAACGCCACCACTTCGTTGGCCTGGTGCAGCAGGGTTTTCTGATGCTCGGCCTCCTGCTGCAGCTGACGTTTCTCCTGACGCTGAGCCCGCATCCTGTAACGGATTGCCAACACGAGGGCCAGGATGACTATCACCGCAGCAATGACGACGATAATCAGTGTGCGTGCGTACATCTTTGAACGATATTCCAACTGCTGGCTCTCCACCTCCTGACGCAGTGCTGCCTGATAGTACTGGTCTTTCTGCTCGAGCGCCTTATAGTAGAAACCCTCCGCTTGTTCGAAGGCTTCGTCTACGCTGTCCTCTACCTGAGTGGCGCCCATCCGTCGGAGGGCTATCTTGGCGAGGTTGCTTTGCACGATATAAGCCAGATGAACGTCGTCGCCAGGCTGAATCTGCCGATAGACGGTTTCAGCCGAATCGAGCATGTTGAGGTCGAGGTAACTACGTGCCAGCACCTGCAAGGTGCCAGGTCGCAGCTCGTCTGTGGCCACCGATTCAGCCTGATGGGCATAGCTGAGTGCCTGCCGGTAGTCCTCCTGGGCCCAGGCGATGTTGGCCAGACTGGTCAGCGTCTGACACATCATATCCGCCATCTGGTTTTTCTTGGCAATATCGTAGGCCTTGTTGATATAGGAGAGTGCTTCGTCGAATGATCCTTCTGCAATGAAAGCCGCCTGCGCTGCATAAGTGCCCGCAAAGTCGAGCAGCAGACAATGGTTGCGCTCGTCGTCAGGATGCTGCTCATAGATGGCCAGCGCCTGCTTCATCAGCCGCAACGCCTCGTCAGGGTTGCTCTGCGACAGTGCCTTTGCCAGTCGCTGGTAGGCAATATAATGGGTGTGCCAATCCTTCGACGCTTCTGCCAGATGGATGGTTTTGCGCAGCAAAGACTCACCCAAGCGGACGCTGTCGTCAGCCAAAGCAGCCTCAGCAGCCTCCAGACAAGCCTTCGCCGTCAGAGGATGCTGGTCTTCGTGCTTGCAACTGTAGGCAACCATCAGAACACCTATAATAAATATGTATAACGAACTCCTTTGCATAAATATAGGTTTTCGTCTGCAAAGTTACGACATTTTTTCTAAAGTTGTATCAGCAACCTATGGAAAACTCACAAAAGGAACAAAAGCGCAAGCTGCTAAAAATCAGCAAATTATGAAAAGCTTCACTTAAAACCCCATGGAAAAATGCGAAAGGCTATTGTTTTTTTCGATTAAAATTAGTACTTTTGTAGCCAATTATTGACGTAAAATGGAGAAAGACGAATGAATACGAGTAGTAAAAGAATAGTTTGCGCACTTCTGCTTGTGTTGTTTGCTGTGACGGGCAGGGCGCAAGACTTTGAATATCAAGGACTTTGGTACCGGCAACTGACAGACTCGACGGCAGAGGTGACGGCTCAATTTTATCATCAGCCGAGGGCGGAGGGTGACATCGTCATTCCGGAGTATGCCGAGAACGAAGGCCGCAAGCTGCAGGTGACAGGCATTGGCGACAATGCTTTCGCATACACCCACATCACGTCGTTTACCCTCGACAGACTGATTGATTTTGGCCAGTCTGTGTTTTCGAGCTGCTATGAGCTGACCCGCGTTTCATTGCCTGAAGGTATGAAGGAACTGCCTGTCAACACGTTCAACTGCTGTCTTACATTGGCAGAAATTCAGTTGCCGTCCAGCCTGACGTTTATTGGCTCGGGAACCTTTGCCGACTGCAAGGCGTTGAAGGAGATAGACATTCCTGTAGGAGTGACAGCCCTCGGAAGGTCGACATTCACTGGCTGCACTGCGTTGGAACGCGTGACGATGGGCGATCAGGTGAAGGAGTTTGATACCTCTTGCTTCTGTAATTGCCCAATGCTGAAAGACCTGTATATTCCGAAACAGCTGGAGCGTGTGGGATTGGCGTGTTTCCAGTATTGCTCGTCATTGCAGCGACTGGTTTTTCCTGCCTCGATGTTACAGATAGAATCGCAGGCTTTCGATAACTGTACTGCCCTACAGGAGGTGACTTTCAGCGACAGTGTGGAAACCATTCCTGATTATTGTTTTTCGGACTGCAGCAGTCTGAAGGTTTTCCAGATGCCAGCTGCGGTGAAGAGCATTGGATTCAAGGCCTTTTATAATACAGACATAGAAAGCATTACGCTGCCGGAGGGTATTCAGAAGATTGGGAAGGAGGCCTTTTATTGCCAGCACTTAGCAGAGGTCGTTATGAAGAATCCGAAGATGCCGTCTGAATGGCCTTATTATGTTCAGTCGGAGGCTTTCTCCAAATCGGTACTCTATTTCGCCACGCTCCACGTGCCTGAAGGCAGCAAGGCTTACTATCGTGGGCTGGATGTCTGGAAGGAATTCCTGAATATCGTGGAAGACAACACGTCGGGCAAGGAATATTGCGAGGTGCAAGTCAAGTCGACAGGCTACAGCACCGTTAAGCTGAACGACGAGGCGGTAGACGCCTTGCTGAGACCTTATTGGATGGAGATAGAGAAGGGACAGCCGCTGAAGCTCACCATCCTGTTGGACGATGCCAGTTCCTACTCTGGTGGTACGCGCTATGTGGCCTCCGTGAAGGTGAACGGTGAAGAGATGATACCCCAGATGGAGGTTACAGGGAATGAGTATCAGCTGACGCTCGATGCCGTCAGCGAGAATTTGGACATTGTGGTCGATATCCCCTGGCGCAGCTATGCCGTCACGATATCCCAGAGTTCCGGTGGCAGCATCTACGTCATTCCAGCCTCGAAGACCCGTATGGACGTCAAGGTGACGGCGGCTGAAGGATACCGTATTGACAAGATCAAGGACTACTCCAGTTTCTGGCAGTCGTCCGAGTCACGCGAGCATGACGGCAAGACAGGGGTGATACACTATGAAGACTGGACGAGCGACGACCATACGATTACGGTAAAGTATAAGAAAGAGTAAAAAAGTAAAAGGGTAAAACGATGAGAACAAACATCATATTGACCATGCTGCTGCTGACAACGCTGTGTGTCTATGGCGCAGACGTGAAAGAAGGCATTTACGAATACAACATCACCTCGCCAACCAGTGTTACGCTGGTTAAAGTAGATCTAGAGTGGGGCAAGGACACGACGAAACTGGAGGTGCCCGCTACTGTCACGGTGCAGCATCACGTACTCGACGTGACGGGCATCGGGCAGGCAGCATTCGCGAATTTGCTGGTGGACAGCATCATCCTGCCTCCGTCGGTGACAGAGATTGCAACTTGGGCCTTCAATCATTGCAGTAAGCTGACCTACGTCAATCTGCCTGCTACGATGGAGGAGATACCCCAAGGATGCTTCTCGCACTGTAAAAGTCTGAAAGAGATAGCATTACCGGACGGAATTATCACGATTGGCAATGCGGCATTCCAAATGTGTGAAGGCCTGACGGAGATGGATCTTCCCGAGCCCTTACGCGTAGTGGGGAGTGATGCCTTCGCCCAGTGTAAGAACCTGAAACGAGTGGTTTTCAATGGTCCGTTGGATAGAATCATGCTTGGTGCTTTTTTTTGGTGTACTCAGTTGCATGATGTTGTCTTTAAAGGGGCCGTGAGGTCGCTGAATGGCTTTGATGGTTGTACCAGCTTGGAGAAAGTGGTGCTGCCCGAAGGACTGCAGACTCTAGAGAGTGGCGTGTTTCAGCGTTGCACAAACTTGAAGGAAATCACCATTCCCCAGTCGGTTCGCGAGATGGGACAGTCGGTATTCTACGGATGTAACAGCCTGAAGGAGGTGGTGCTGCCTGCCGCCATGCCTTATATACAACCATGGCTATTTCAGAATTGCACCAGCCTGGAGCGTCTGACCATTGGCGAAGGCCTGAAGAGTATCGGCACCAGTGCGCTGAACGGATGCAGCTTGCTGCGCCGCATCGTCGTACGTTGCCAGCAACCGCCTTCCTATAGCGACAATGCTTTCCCTCAGGAGATTCTTGATATGTTCGAGCAGGCTGAGCTCATGGTTCCTGAAGATTGTAAAAGTGCCTATCAGAAGGCTGACTTCTGGAAGAACTTCAAGAACATTACTGAGCAGGATATGGGAACCTATTACCGCAACATGATGCTGAATGTCGGTGAGGGTGGAGCCGTGTCGTATGGCCAATGGACTATCGGGCATGAAGGCGGCTGCATGCTCATTCCCTATGGCGAAAAGGCTACCTTTACCATTTTGCCAGACGAAGACCATGCGGCAGGCTATGTCGAAGTGCGCTATGCCGGTCATGGCTCGCACTACTATACCAACGAGCTCGTCGACAATCGCTTTACCATCGACCCCATGCCCGAGAATGGTGAGCTGTTTGTGCGTTTTGACGATGCGTTGGTGGATGTCGACATCGTGCAGACAGAGCAGGGCATCGTCACACTGTCGGTGGCCAAGAACCACAGCCTGCGCTATCAGATACAGCCCGACGAAGGCTGGCGCGTCAACAGCCTGACTTTCAACGGTGAAGACATTACCGACCAGATACAACAAGGAACCTATATTGATACACCCGTACTGCGCGAAAAGAGCACCATACGCATTGCCTACGAACAGGCTGGCACAGGAGTGAAAACGGTGGGCGACAGCAAGGTGAGAGTCCTTGGCTACGACGGCGGCATAGTAGTTGACCATGCATCGGAAGGCCAGACGGTCAGTGTCTATACACTTGATGGCAGACTCGTTCGTTCAGTAACCATCAAGCATGCTCAACATACGATTCCGTTGACCGCTGGACAAGTATATATTGTCAAGGTCGCAGAGAAAACCATCAAGATAAGGTTATAAATATGACTCAGTACGCATTATTCTTCGATATCGACGGGACGCTGGTGAGTTTTAAGACGCACCAGATTCCGCAGTCAACGATTGATGCTCTCACCCAGGCCAAGGCCAATGGGCATAAGGTGTTCATAGCTACCGGGCGTCCGCCGCTGATTATCACCAATCTGGGGGCTATCGAGCATCTGATTGACGGCTATGTGACCATCAATGGTGCTTTGTGCTTTGTGGGCGACGAGGTGGTGCGGTGTAAGAACATTCCCCACGAGGCGGCCCGCCTGGTGGTGGACGACGCACGGGAGAAGAACTACGGACTGATTGTCGTAGGAGAACAGGATGTCGCTGTGCTTGACCCTCATGGCGAGGTGGACAGGATTTTCCGCCAGGAGATTGCTGTCGAGAATCTGGACAAGGCCAAACCCGTGGAAGAAGTCCTCGAACAGCACATTCTGCAGCTGACACCTTTCTTTGCCGCTGATTACGAGCGGGAGTTGATGGGCCGCATTCCCAGCTGCACGTCAGGACGCTGGCATCCTGCCTTTACCGATGTGACGGCACAGGGGGCAGACAAGGGCGAGGGCATGCTGACAATGGCTGCCCACTTCGGACTTGACCCGCAATACACGATGGCCTTTGGCGACGGTGGCAATGATGCCTCGATGATTCGTACGGCAGGCATCGGTGTGGCGATGGGTAATGCCCTGGAGTCGCTGAAGCAGGAGGCTGACTACACGACGACATCTGTCGACGAGGACGGCGTCAGGAATGCCCTGCGCCATTATGGTCTGATATAGTCGGCGACGCCAAGAATCACGTTGATTATTTTGCTTTTTGGAAACTATTTCGTATATTTGCATCGAAATTGCAAACATTCATGAGTATGAAGAAACCCCAATGGCTTGAGAAAGAAAGACTCTACAGCATCATGTTCGAGTCGGAGCACCCGATAGGACGCATCTTTGACCTCACGCTGATTGTTGCCATCTCGCTGAGCATTATCATCTCGTTTGTCGAGACCGTTCCCTCCTTGGCCCGTACGTTTAAACTGGTGCTGGAGATTCTGGAATATGCGCTGACGTTCTTCTTTACAGTAGAGTACATTGCCCGTGTCTATTGTTCCCCCCGTAAGCGCGACTATGTGCTGAGTTTCTTTGGCGTCATCGACCTGTTGTCAATCCTGCCGCCCTATCTGTCGTACTTCCTGCCCAACGCACGATACATGATTCTGTTGCGTTCGTTCCGCTTCATCCGCATCTTCCGCATCTTCAAGCTGTTCAGCTTCATCAACGAGGGATACATGCTGATGCGCTCGCTGCAGAAGAGTCTTACCAAGATAGCCGTATACTTCCTGTTCGTGCTGATACTGGACATCTGCTTGGGTACGCTGATGTTTATGGTGGAGAACGGGCAGCCCGATACGCAGTTTACCGATCTGGCCACATCGGTGTATTGGGCCATTGTGACGATGACCACTGTGGGCTATGGAGACATCACACCAGTGACGGCTATCGGTCGTTTGCTGTCGGCATTCGTCATGCTGTTGGGTTACACTATTATTGCCGTACCGACTGGTATTGTGACGGCCAACATCATTGACGAGGTGAAGGAAAAGCCAAAGGACGGCCACTGTCCGCGCTGCGACGCTATGGTGCGCGACGAGGACCGCTATTGCTCGCATTGCGGAGAGAAGCTGTAGCAGAAAGACTAAATCTTGTTGATGTCGACATAGCCGTGCATGACGGCATAGATGGTGAGTGCGGAAACGCTCTTCATACCGAGCTTTTCCATGATGTTTTTGCGATGGGTGATGACGGTGGCGAGGCCGATGTGCAGGCGGTCGGCAATCTCTTTGTTGATATATCCCTGAACGATGAGTGCCATCACTTCGATTTCGCGGTCGGTCAGGATTTTACGTTGCAGAATCTGTGGAGTAGGGGGCAGATGCTGTCCCTGTCCGTGGGCATGTTGCTCTAACAGGAGTAACTGGCGGATAAGCTGTGGTTCGGGCTGGTTGATGCAGAGCGAGTGGAACTCGGCAGGCTGCGAGGCATCGGAAAGTGACAGGGTGAGGACGATGGTCTTACGGCGACGCTCAGTAAAGAAAGGACGGTTGTTGAGCAGAATGTCCAGCGAGACGAAATAGTGCATGTAGGCGTCGGGCTGGTTGGCCTCGAGTTCTGCCATCGAGCCAAAGGTGTCGACAGTCATGATGGGCATGATGCTGAGCAACAGCTGTTTCAGTCCCAGCACAGCGAGTGTGTTGGAATCGATGACTGCTATCTTGGGCCGTGGGGAGGAATTCATTTAATGGTCTGACTTGTTCATGAATTCCAGACGACTCGCCTGTTCCATAACCATGGAGGCGAGGATTTCGTTTTGTGGCATCTTGCCATTGACGGTGTCGAACAGCTGGACAAGGGCCAACTTGCCGCCTCCCGTCTTGAGCAGGTGGACAATGCAAAGGTTTTGCAGTCCGATGGTTTCGGCGAGAATGTCGATATCGGTGCTGCCCAGTTGGAACAGTGCCAGCTGGTAGGCATCGTCGAAATTGTCGCGCATCAGGCGTTCCACGTCGCCTAAGGTCTCCATACCCATATAGCGCAATGCAGTCAGATAGGGACGCATGGGGGCTTCGTGAAGTTCGGCCTGCGTGATGGCTGCTATCTTGTGGTTCAGCTTGTCGAAAGGACGCTTGTCGAGATAGCTGCGGAAGGTGTCGCCGTCGAGGGGTACTTCCTCCAGGCGTCCGCTCTGTACGAGACTTTGTGCACGACGGCGGTAGTCGGCAATACCATTGCGAATGCGGCTGAACTCATTGTCGGCGAGTTCGAGCATGCCTGCCAGACGGCTGAGGTTGCGATGGTACTCCAAAGGCGTTTCAATCTCAGACTTGTAGCCGATGTCGTGCTGGATGGCTGACCATACATGTTGCAGGGCAGTGCGCATCTGCAGTTCGAAGCGAATCTGGTTGAGCTCGGGCATTTCCGGATCGGAATAGAGCGATTCGGGCAGGCGGCAGATGTAGTGGAGCGAATTGTAGCCAAAACTGTCGAAATCGTGCATACGGCGTTTGTCGACGGAGTTGGCCCAGTCTATCTCGAACAGCACCTCGGCCATTGAAGCAATGCGGTCGACGTCTTCGTTGTAGAACGTGATGATACGTGCACCGAAGATGTCGGTAATGTCCGCCAGCGAGCTGTATTTATGACCTTTCCGACGCAACTTTCCTGCCAGCGACGCCTCAGCCTTGATGCGAGACTCCATAGAATTGACCTCGATGCCGCTCTGGCGGACCAGTGCGCCGAGTTGATCCATGACCACAGATTGAAGCCTCTCGAAGAGTGGCTGCTTGTCGCAGTACTCTTCGAGAAGCATCTCTCCATGTAGGTCGAGGCCGTATTCCTTCATTGCTGTTTAGCGGATGTCAAACAGATTGAAGAAACCGGTCATCATGAACACCTTCTTAATTTCGTCGTTGATATGCTCGATAATGACCTTGCCACCCTTGGCTGAAGCCTCCTTGCGGATGGTGAGGAACAGACGGAGACCAGACGAGCTGATGTACTCCAGATCCTTACAGTCGAGGATGATTTCCTTATCGGCATTCTCCAACAACGGAGTAATTTCCTGTTGGGCTTTTACAGCGGCAGGCGTATCAAGGCGTCCACTGACAGTGGTAAGATAGCCGCCGTTTTGTTCTTGAATATCAAAAATCATAATAGTTACGTTACGTTGTTTATTTGATGATAGCCTTGCGGGCATCATTGATCTGTTCCTTAGCCTTTGCAATCTGGTCCTTCAGCTCGGCAACGGTTGTGGCGTTGAGCACGTCCAGAGGAGCAAGAGCCTTGGCAACGGGCTGGATGTCGGGATCGTACTGAGCCAGACGGTTGATGGCGTCGAGGATGAGGATGATACGGAAAGTCACGTTCGAAGCAGCCTCGTCGGTGAAGGTGCTGAGGTACTTGTCGGGGTTCTGGTTAGCCACGTAGAGCTCCTCGATGAGGGCTGCAGAAGCCATCTGCCAGAAGAAGTTGATGCGACCATTCTCGTTCATGGCGTCGTAGAGCGTGGTAGAAGTCTCATACAGCGTGTTGGCATCGTCGATAGCCTTGAACGAAGGATCGTTGATGTCGGCAACCAGCTTGGTGATAGCCTTGTCGTAGTCCTCGGTAGGCATCTCATAGAAAGTGGCAATCTTCTTGTCGACATTCAGAGCGCTGAGGATGCGATACTTCTCAGCCAGCGTGGTAGCTTCCTCTGCAGTAGCGGGATCGAGCAGATAGTCGGGCTTCACCTGCTTCTCTTCCTTAGTCAGCTTCAGACCATCGTCACCATCAGACAGGAAGGGAAGCTGCTTCAGCTTACCAATCTCAGCAGCAATGCTGTCGAAGTGCATCTTGATGCTGGCTTCAATCTGCTGCTGTTCAAAACTCTTCAGGCTGTCAGCATTCTCTGCTGCCTGCTCACTCTTTTTACCACCACATGCAGCGAAAACGATGGCTGCAAAAGCAATAGCTAAAATTGATAATTTCTTCATTTTTTCTTTGTCTTTTTTGTTATTAATAATGTTAATTGTTTTATTTCGCTTTTTAATTATCACTTTTTCTCATATATCGTCCTGGACAGTCTGTCAGCAGGAGAATGATGGTGATGATGCACATCAGCAGCATCACACCCATGTTGAAATACAGTGTCTTGATTTTCCAGGAACCCAGAATCTTCACGCTGCTATAGAACGGAGCGCGTCCCATAGTGCTCCTTGGAGTCAGGAAGATGAGACCGGTGCGAGGCACTACGTAGTTGTCGATGACCTCTACCATGCGTTTCTGGTCGGCGCCAATCACGCAATCCTCCAGTTTGGTATTCGAGTATTTCCGCTTCAGTTCGAGGAGATACTCCTTGCTGTGATTGCGGATGAATGCTGAGATATACTTCTCGGCCTCCAGCGTAAGTTCGTTACTCCTCTTGGCAAGCAGATTCTCGGCTTCCTTCATATAGTCATAGAGCGACTGGTAGGACTCGTCGCCCTGATAGGGCTTCATGCCGCAATACTCAGTGACCAGAGGCAGATTGGTGCGAATGACCTCCATGTGGTTGGGATTCACCTCCTTGCCGCGCTGCTGTTCATCCTTCAGCGTTTCCAGTTGCGACTGCAGTTCGTAGAGCAGTCCCATGTTGTAGTATTGCGTCTCGAATTTCTTCTTTTCAACAGCGAAGAAAGGTCGTTTGTATTTGTTGTCTGTAAAGGATGTGACGGCCAATGCCTCGTACGACCAGCGCGAAGGGATGATGTCGCCGATAAGTGGTACGTTGCCCGTGGTGCTTCGGGGGTTGAGGTCAGTGAAGCTGACCACTAGTCCGCAGAGCAGAATCTGCGGGATGAGCAGCATGGGAATGCTGATGTAGATAGACACCACTGAATTGAGACACTGCGAGAGCAAGAGTCCTGTCAGATTGGCCAGGAATGCCGTTATGAAGAGGATGAGCCACCAGACTCCGAAAAGTCCATGGAGTTCCATAATGGTGTTGCCGACCACGATGAATAGCAGGGTCTGTATGAGTGACACACAGGCCATATAGACGATTTTCGACCAGATGTAACTGCCATATGACAGATGGAGGAACTTTTCGCGTTTGAGCAGGGCACGATCCTTGATGATTTCCTCGGCACTGCCGCTCATGCCAGTAAACGTGGCCACGATAACTGCCATGAACAAATAGCTGACGAGGTTCTTATTGCCCATCACCGTATAACCTTCGGGAGGAGCATAGCGGGTCAGCAAGGCGCAGACCACAGCCAGCAGGGGAGCCTGGAGGAGGGTAATGGCCAGATACTGTACGTTGGTAATCTTCGTCTTGAAATTACGATGCAGGAAGATGGCGAACTGCTTCAGCACGTTCGGCTTCTTCTGGTCGGATGGGGGAACCTCGCTTACAGCAGGTTCAGGCAACTCAGGACGGTTCTTCAGATAGAGCTCGTGCCACTCCTGAGGCGTCATCTTACGGTCGTCAGACAATTCACCGTTGTTGTTCAGTGCCTTCTCGTCGATAATGTTCAGCACGATTTCCGGATTGACGTTGCCGCACATGGGACAGGCGCTGGTTTCGGCGTCGGCATAGTTGGCGGCCTCCTTGAAATAAGTGATGGCATCAATGGGGTTACCGTCGAATACGGGATATCCGCCCCTGTCGAGCAGCCACAGTCGGTCGAAGAGCTTATAGACGTCGCTGGACGGCTGGTGGATGTTGACGATGATGAGTTTTCCCTTCAGCGTCTGTTCCTTCAGGAGGTTGATGACCTTCTCGGTGTCAGCGGATGACAGTCCGGAGGTAGGCTCGTCGAGGAACAGGACTGCCGGTTCGCGAATCAGCTCAAGGGCAATATTCAGACGCTTGCGCTGTCCGCCAGAGATGTATTTGTTGATGGCAGAACCGGCCTTCAGGTCTTTGACGGCATCGAGTCCCAGATCTTTGAGGGTCTTCATCACACGACGGTCAAGTTCCTTTTCGGGCATACCCTCGAAACACAACTTGGCTGTGAACCAGAGATTCTGGTAGACGGTTAGTTCCTCGATGAGCAGGTCGTCCTGAGGCACGAAACCAATCAGGTCTTTAGCCTTCGGCTCACTGATGTCGTGACCATTGATGGTGATGGTGCCTTCCTGAGGCCTCATACTGCCGTTCAGCAGCGAAAGCAACGTCGTCTTACCCGTTCCTGAACCTCCCATGATAGCCAACAGTTCACCACTCTTGAGGGTAAAGCTGAGGTCGTGCATTCCGTTGTCGCTGTTGGGGAAACGGAAATTGATATTGCGTCCGCAGAATTCTACAGTCTGGGTCGTTGTTTCGTCCTTGGTGTAGGACTTCATGATGGATGAGTAGTAAATGGGATGACCACCGCTACCCTTGATTACACTGCTCTGAAGCCATACTTGGTAAGCACCAGACATCACGGGGACGTCGTTCAACAACACGCGGCCAGTGCCCATATAAGTAAAGATGAGCAGGCCGGTATAACGATCGAACAACGTCTTCAGTACTCCGTCGAAACCTTTCATCGCATGCAGCATGACGCTGTCGCTCTCGCGGTTTTCCACAAAGTCGGTGAAGTTGCGGAATTGTTCCTCAGGAATATGGAACTCGCTGGCCATAGTCTTGAACATGTCCTTGCCTTCGTTGCCGTCGCCCTGACAGAACTCCATGAGTCGCAGCAGCAGCAATGCCTCTTCTGATGAGCGAATCTTGCCGTGTAGCGTGCTACAGATAGACCTGACGGTGTCCTGGGTATTCAGGTCGTCAGTCATCTCGTAGGCCATGCGCATGTCGCTGTACAGGTCCAGATAGAGGTCGATGTTTCTGATGCCAAAATGGTGACGTAAATAACTGACGAGCATCTCCTTTGCCCGTTCCTCGTCTACCTGCTCTACTTTGCCGAATAGTGCAAACAGACTGATAAAACTTGATAGTATGACGTCAGTCATTTCTTTTATTAAGTTTGCAAATTTAAATAAATTCTCAGACTATCTTCTTATTGTAGTAGTTAAAAAACTTTAAATGCCCTTTAAACCAGCTTTTTCCGCAGCGTCAGGACGTTCTTTCCGTCCGTTCGTTCGTAGTTGATGGAGTCCATAATCTGTCTGACCATATGGATGCCCAGACCTCCGATGGGGCGTTCTTCTGCCGACAGAGTGGTGTCGACTTCCGACTTTGCTGTGGGGTCGAAGGGCGTTCCCCAGTCAGTGATGACGAACTTCAGCCGTTGGTCGTTGGCCTTGGCTTCGATGTTCACATTTCCCTTGGTGCCTGCAGGGTAGGCGTATTCCATGACATTGACCACAGCTTCCTCAAGAGCCAGATTCAGGCTCATGGCTGTAGACATGTCTACACCGACAGTCTCGCAGAATTCGTCGACGAATTCTGCCAGCTGAGGTACCTCGTCAATGTTGTTGGACAGTGTAATACTGCGACAAAGTCGGGCATTCTTGTCCTGTTCTTTTGTGTACTGGATTGCTAACATAGTTTGATCGTCATTTTGTTCAGCTTGGTCTGTAAACTGACGTACGGCTTCTGTCATACTTTGAATCAGTTGTTGTGGCGTATGTTCCGACAGGCGAATCGTTTCGATGATTCGTTCTTCCTGGAACTGGTCGTAATAGATGTTTTCAGCCTCTGTCAGTCCGTCAGTGAAAAGGAAAATAATCGTCTCGGGGTCGATGACAGCCTCCTGGGTTGTGAATTTCCAGTTGGCCTCAATGCCAATGGGCAGGTTGGGGTCGCAAGGCAGTTTACCCGTGTTTGCTTTACCAACGAGCAGGGGTGCATCGTGGCCTGCATTCGAATAGCGCAGACGGCCGGTGGGCAGGTCGAGCACACCGATGAATAGGGTGATAAACATGTTCGAATCGTTGTCCTCGGCGATGGATTCGTTGATGGTCGTCATGATGCGGGCGGGTTGCGACTCGTGGGCCGATACCGTACGGAACAGGGAGCGTGTAACAGCCATCAGCAGTGAGGCGGGAACGCCCTTTCCGCTGACGTCGCCGATGCAGAAGAACAGCTTCTCGTCACGGATGTAGAAGTCGAACAAGTCGCCGCCAACCTCTTTGGCAGGCACCAGTTGGCCGTAAATGTCAATATCGTCACGGTCAGGGTAGGGTGGGAATGTCTTCGGCAGCATCGACATCTGGATGCTTCGGGCCGTCTGCAGTTCACCCTCCATGCGTCCCTTCTCTGCGTTGATGGCCTTGGTCTCCTCAATTTGTCTGACCAGTGATAGCTGCATGGTTTCAAAGGAATTGCGCAGTCGGTACATCTCGTCCTTGGTCTTAATTTTGGGTAGTGATGCCGTGATGTTTCCTTTGGCAATCTCATCGGCTGAGTCGGCAAATTTTCTCAAGGGCTTGGTGACACGACGGATGGTCATGCTGCACACCATACCGACGATGATGATGCCTATCAGCATGATGATGCCAAATGAAATGATGAATTGGTTGGCAGGTTTTACGACATCTGCTGCCGGCAGGATAATTCCCATCGTCCAATCGGTACTCTTCAACGTTCTGAAGATGACGAATTGCATGCGATCCTGTTGGTCGAAGAATACCTTAATGGAACTATTGTTCTGCTTGATTCTCTCGTAAAGATTTTTTTCTCCCTCTCCCGTCAGTGACTTCAAGTAGCTCTCCAAATTCTCGTTGAGGACTTTCGTGCTGTCGGTGTGTGCGATGATTGTTCCTTTGGCGGTTGCCATGAAACATTCGACAGGTTTCTCGTTTTCAAAGAGATCCCAGAAGATGTCGTCCGACTTCATGGCCAAGTCATTGATCCATCCGATGCCTACATCGGCAGTCATTACTGCATATACTTCTCCGCCCTCGTCGACAAGGGGTAGGGAGTAGGTAATGGTGGGAATACCGCTTCCTCCAGTGTCCATATACGGCTCCGACCATGTTCCGGTGCCTTCTTCACAGGGCTTGGTGAACCATTCCTGGTGCAGGTAATCGTATTTTCTGTTGTTCAGCTGTTTGGTGCTGATGCTGGTGCTGTCCCTGCCGTCGCGATAGGCAAAGGCAGCAGATTTTCTTCCCTTCATGCGTTTGCTGTTGGGATTGTATGCCACAGCAGCACCAAGGATATTTGGATTGAGGTTCAACAGCTGTTTCTGGGCATCGTAAAGTTTGGAACCGTCACCCAAAGTCTCCTCTACGACAGCCTTGTTGTTGGCAACGGCCACCTCGATGTTGGTAAAGACGTTGCTGATTTTCTCGTTGGAGATATCCATGTCCTTGTTGGTGTATGCGACAAGGACACCACTTCCAACAACCCAGATAATGCCGAAAATAAAGGTCGAAATAATCACAAAGACAAGTGTCACAGTAAGTATGACACGCCATGTGAGTCGGCGGGCAATGGAGCGTTTTCGGTGGAATATTTTAGGTAACTTCATCGAGTTCTTAGTTTAATATCCCTGCAAAGATACGAATTATTTTTAACTGATGGCGGTTTTTTGATGTTTTTTTCGTACTTTTGCACGAAATTTTGCCATTTAGACGCTTATGAAGATACGAAAATACATCATGATTATCAGTTTTCTGACCTGTTTGACCTCCCTTCAGGCTCAGGAACATACCCGTTTTGTCGACCTGCCTTTAGACCTTTCTCCCGAGGAAATGATGGATGCCTTGACGGAAAAGGGGCTGCAGCAGGAGGACCGTTACGAGCTTTCCGGACGCATTGCCGGACTTGATGTGTGGCTTTATGTGAATGTCAGTAAGGACTCTACGAAAATCGAACATCTTTTGCTGACGACGCAATTGCAACAGGGCAATACGCTTCGTGACGATTATATTGCCTTGCGGAAATGGATGCAGAAACACTATGGTGCCCCCACGTGGGAGTCAACAGTCCGTTCTCATCCCTTTGCCCGTTGGTACGTGGGCTTCGATCGTGACATTGTGCTGATTGCTACCGCTTCGGCGGGTATTGAGATTTGGTTCTACGAGAACCATCTGCGCCGCAATATTGACTATTATGCCATTCTGAAATACTGCGAACGGAATCCTGCTCCGAACCTGCCCCTGATTACTGCTCGGGAGAGTGTTACCTGGAAGAGTACGGGCGATACGTCGTCGTTTAGTAAGAAGAAGGTCGTCAAACGCAAAGTACGCAAAGCTACGAAGCGTAAAGCCACCAAGCGCAAGACCAGTCAAAAGCGTCGTTCCAAAACCACGAAGGCCAAGAAACGACGTAAGCGTTAATAGAAATGCCCCAAGTAATTCCGATTACCTGGGGCAGTCTTTTTATAGATGTTTTTTCCCGATTCGTGTTACGATAGGAATCCGAGCAGCGCACCGGCTGCTACTGCGGAACCGATGACTCCTGCCACATTGGGACCCATGGCGTGCATGAGCAGGAAGTTGTGGCGGTCGTACTCCAGTCCGAGGTTGTTCGAGATACGTGCTGCCATCGGTACGGCGCTTACGCCGGCATTACCGATCAGCGGATTCAGCTTCTTGTCCTTGGGCAGGAATACGTTCATCAGCTTCACGAAGCAAACACCGCTCATCGTGGCGATGATAAAGGCTCCGGCACCAATGGCGAAGATGAAGATGGTGTTCAGCGTCAGAAATTCAGATGCCTGTGTCGAACAGCCTACCGTCAGACCCAGCAGCATGACCACAATGTCGTTCAGTGCTGCACCGGCAGTCTTGGCCAGACGGGTGGTCTTGCCGCTTTCCTTCAACAGGTTGCCGAAGAACAGCATACCCAGCAGAGGCAGACCGGAAGGTACGATGAACGTGGTGAGCAACAGTCCCACAATGGGGAACAGGATACGCTCTGTCTGACTGACCTCACGGGCGGGCTTCATCTTAATCAGACGCTCCTTCTTAGTGGTCAGCAATCGCATCAATGGGGGCTGAATCAGGGGTACCAGCGCCATATACGAGTAGGCACACACCGCAATGGCACCCATCAGGTTGGGCGATAGTTTCGAGCTGAGGAAGATAGCCGTAGGACCGTCGGCACCACCGATGATGGCGATACCTGCAGCCTGGTTGGGCTCAAAGCCGAGCGCCAGTGCCAGCATATAGGCTCCGAAGATACCAAACTGGGCAGCGGCACCAATCAGCATCAGCTTGGGATTAGCCAATAGTGCCGAGAAGTCGGTCATGGCACCTATTCCCAGGAAGATGAGCGGTGGATACCACCCTTGGCGGACACCCTGATAGAAGATGTTCAGTACGGAGTTGTCTTCGTATAGGCCAATCTCCAGTCCGGCATCAGCACGGAAGGGAATATTTCCGAGAATGATACCCAGACCTATGGGTACGAGCAGCAGGGGTTCAAAGTCCTTCTTGATGGCAAGCCAGATGAAGAAGGCACCTACTGCTATCATGATGAGGTTTCCTGCCGTCACGTTGGCAAAACCCGTATAGGTCAGGAACTCATTGAAGTTGTCGATGATAAATTGCCACATAATTGTTTTAATTAGGAATTAGTAATTAGTAATTAGTAATTGTGATTTGTTTTTCCGCTTGTATGGTAATCATCATTACTCATTACTCATTGCTAATTAATCATTAATATTAACCGATGGTCAGCATGACGGCGCCCTCCATGACGGTATCGCCCTGATTCACAAGAATAGAGGTCACCGTGCCGGCATACTCTGCCTCGATGTTATTCTGCATCTTCATGGCTTCCAGTACGACCACCACGTCGCCGACATTCACCTTGTCGCCCACCTTCACATTGATGGCGTTGATGGTTCCGGGCAGCGGAGCCTTCAGTGCATTACCGGCACCGGCAGCAGCAGGTTGTGCGGCAGGCTTGGCAGGAGCAGCAGCAACAGGAGCAGCGGCAGGTGCGGCAGGAGCCTCGGCGGGTGCTGCATTGGCAGTACGCTTGGTAGCAGCCAGTGCAGGGTGCTTGGCGGCATTAATGGGTTTCTGCATCTCAATCTCAAAGGGGATGCCGTTTACGTTTACTCTGGCAATTTTACCTTCTACTTCGGCGATTTCTACCTCGTAGTCTACGCCTTGTACTATATACTTATATGTTTTCATCTTTGTGTTCTGTTATTTCAATTCTGGTCCTGTAGGAATATTTGGAGCGTTATGGCTGGAGGGGATGAACGCCTCGTGCAGATGAGTCATCTGACTGTATTCATCGTCCCAATCTGTACTTTTCGGAGCTATCGTGATGACACCCGACTCGACGTCGTGTATGTCGTCTTCGTACTGGCGCAGGGCCAAACCGATGACGGCCATGTAGACCTCCTTGTCGATACCCTTGGTGTCGAGACCTTCCTTCAGCATGACGCCCGTCTTGTGGCCTACCTCAATGGTCTTTTCCACCGTCTTGGTAATAGGCTTGATGGGTTGCGTGTTGGCCACCTTCTTGGCGGTGTCCATGTGGCGCATCAACATGCCAAACAGGGTAAACGTAATCCACAGCAAGGCCAGGCAGAAGAACACGATACCCATTGCCATCAGCGCCATGCCGAAGCCATAGGGGTCTTCACGCTTGAACTTCTCCACCTTCGACTCACTGACGATGAGCTGATTCTGGATGCCAGGTGTTACACGGTCTGCCGACTTGATTTCCCAATCGGCTGCCGTACCATTATTGGCAATGCGGGCATACGACTGGTCCACGCCCAGTGCAGGTACCGTGACGGAGTCGATGAGCTGGGTGGCATTACCGTTGTAGAGACCAATCCACGTAGGTTCGGTGGCGTTGACCTTTACCGAGAGATGCAGGGAGCCCTGTGCAGGCTGACTGCCTAACTGGAAAACAATGAGCTGGCGTCCTGACAGGTTGGTGCGCTCGTCGCCGTTGGCTATCTTGCTCATACGGTTGACGCGCTCAGGAACACTCATCTTCTTGTCGAGTACGGAGCGGTCGGTGGTCAGATACATGCCTCGAATGTTGTATGTCGAGTGCGAGATGTTGGCAATCTCCACCCAGGCATTGTGCGCTCCGTATTCGTCAATCAGGCTCGTCTCGTTCTGTGTCATCACCTCGTTCAGCTTGATACTGGCGTCCATCTGGGCCAACATCGGCTGTGAGGCAAAGGTGAGCAGCGAGCCTAACAGGAATGCGAATTTGTTCATTTTTATTTTTGTTACGTGTATTATAAGTTTCTAGTCTCTCAAGTCATTCTACCCGCAGAAGAACAGCACCACAATCTGTGCCGTGAAGATTCTGAGGAACATCGACAGCGGGTATACCGTCGAATAGCCCAGTGCGGGTGCTTCTTTCGAACAGATGCTGTTGGCATAGGCCAGTGCGGGGGGATCGGTATAGGTACCGGCTATCATACCCGCAATGGTGAAGTAGTTGAACTTGAACTTGATGCGTGCGATAGGACCAACCACCAAGATGGGGATAATGGTGATGAGGAAGCCCGTCAGCACATAGAGCAGTCCGTCGCCGTCGATGACAGTCTCGAAGAACCCTGCTCCGGCCTTGATACCCACCGATGCCAGGAACAGCACCAATCCTATCTCGCGCAGCATCATATTGGCTGACGTCGTCGTGTAGGTCACCAGGTGAATCTTATAGCCATAGCGGCCAATGAGAATGGCGATAATCAGCGGACCACCGGCCAAGCCGAGCTTTACGGGGACGGGCATGCCGGGGATGGCCAGCGGGAACGAACCGAAGATGAGTCCCAGGAAGATACCCACGAAGATGGTGGCGATATTGGGCGCATTCAGTTTCTTCAGCGAATTACCCATCTGGTTGGCCACGCGCTCTACAGCGTCCTCAGGACCTACCACCATAATCTTGTCGCCCACCTGCATGGGGAGTCCGGCAGAGGCAAAGAGGTCGATGCCGTGACGGGTGATGCGGGTGACGTTCACACCATGTACACTCGAGAAGTGCATCGATGCCAGCGTCTTGCCGTTGACCTTCGGATTGGTAATCAGAATGCGCTTCGACACCAAGGGCTGATCCTGCTGCTCGAAGTCGATGTCGAGTTTAGGACCGATGAAAGCCATAATGGCCTCCTGGTCGGCTTCTGCACATACCACCAGCATCTGGTCGCCCACATGGAAAATGGTGTCGCGGTTGGGGATGCACAGCTCACCGTCATGTACCAATCGTGACACAACGAAGTCGCGGTTCAGGAAGTCGTGCACCTGCAACAGCGTCTTGCCTTCCAAGTATTTGTTGGTCACTTCCAGGTGCATCTTATAGGGCTTTTTGTTAGCCGCCGTCTCTTCCATCGCCTTCAGACGAGCCTCTTCCTTCTCCAGTTTGATGCTGCATATATACCTTATTAATATAATAGCACCGATGATGCCCAGCACACCCAGGGGGTAGGCACAGGCATAGGCCGATGCAATCTGGGGGGCATTCTGCCCGAACACCGTACCCAATGCTTCATTGGCAGCACCAAGACCGGGGGTGTTGGTCACGGCGCCATACATGGTACCTACCATCATGGGCAGGTTCATCTTGTTGTTGGTATCAAAGAAGATGTAGTAGCAGGCAAACATCACCAGGATGTTCAGCAGAATGGCCGATGCGGCCAGTCCGTTAAGCTTGATGCCTTGCTTGCCGAAGGTCTCGAAGAAACCAGGACCGACCTGCAAACCAATCATGAAGACGAACAGAATGAGTCCGAAATCCTGTACGAAGGTCAGAATTGGGGTGGGGGCAGTGAAACCGATGTGCCCGGCTACGATACCGGCGAACAGCACGAAGGTGACGCCCAGCGACACACCGCCTATCTTGATTTTTCCTAAATACACACCTACGGCAATCACCACTGCATACAGCAGTGCAATGTGTGCTACGGAGTCCGTAGTTGTAAATAATTCTCTTAACCAATGAAACGATTCCATACTATACTTTCTCGAAATTGCCTGCAAAATTACTAAATAATTGCGCAAAACGTGCAACTTTGTGCAACTATTTTTCATAAATATAAAATATTTATTAAATTCTTCGTTATTTCAGAATTAATTGCTACCTTTGCAAACGAGTTCGTCAAAAGAACAGATATTCTAAAACAACTTATATAATAAACACTATTTTATGGCTAACAAAGAGAAACTCTTCAGCGAGTTCCAGGCTCCGACCAAGCAAGAATGGTTGGACAAGATTGAAGTAGACCTGAAAGGCGCCGACTTCCAGAAGCGACTCGTATGGAGAACCAACGAAGGGTTCAACGTACAACCCTTCTACCGTCGTGAGGATTTGAAAGACCTCAAGACACCCGATTCGTTACCCGGCGAATTCCCGTTTGTACGTGGTAATAAGAAAGACTCGAACGAGTGGTATGTCCGTCAGAACATTGCCGTTGCCGACCCCAAGGAGGCTAATGCCAAGGCCCTCGACATCCTGAACAAGGGTATCGATTCGCTGGGCTTCCGCATCAAGGGCAGCGACGTGAGCGCTGAGTTCATCGAGGCGCTGCTGAAGGACATCTACTGCGAGATTGTCGACCTGAACTTCCGCACCTGTCCTCACCACGCTTTGGAACTGGCACAGATTGTCGACGCCTACTTCACCAAGAAGGGCTTCGACAAGGAGAAGCTGTCGTTCACCGTGGGCTTCGACCCCATCGAGGCTATGCTCACCAAGGGCAAGGACATGACAGCGCTGCTGGCCGAGGGTCCGAAGATTGTTGAGGCCCTGAAGGACTATCCCAAGGCTCACGTGATGACTGTTCACACCGAGACGCTGAACAATGCCGGTGCTTATATCGTCCAGGAACTGGGCTATGCTCTGGCCTGGGGTAACGAGTACCTGCAGCAGTTGGTCGATGCCGGTGTCGACGTAGATCTGGCCGCCCGTCAGATGAAATTCTACATGGGCGTCAGCGAGAACTACTTCATGGAGATTGCCAAGTTCCGTGCCGCCCGTCTGCTGTGGGCTCAGATTGTGAAACAGTATGAGCCGAAGTGCGATTGCGCCTGCAAGATGACCATCAACGCCACCACCTCTACTTATAATATGACGCTGTTCGACAGCTATGTCAACCTGCTCCGCTCTCAGACGGAGGCCATGAGTGCTGCCCTCGGTGGTGTACACTCGATGGTGGTGACGCCGTTCGACGCTCCTTACGAGAAGGCTACCGACTTCAGCGAGCGCATTGCCCGCAACCAGCAGCTGCTGATTAAGGAGGAGAGCCACTTCGACCGTATCGTCGACCCGTCAGCCGGTTCTTACTATATCGAACACCTCACCGATGCACTCGCTCAGGAGGGTTGGAAACTGTTCCTGAAGATTGAGGAAGAGGGTGGTTTCCTGGCTGCTGTCAAGGCTGGTACCGTTCAGGACGACATCAACGCCACCAATGTGAAGCGTCACGGCGATGCTGCCAAGCGTAAGGAGTTCCTGCTGGGTACCAACCAGTTCCCGAACTTCACCGAAAAGAGCGAAGGCAAGCGTGCTGTTGCCGGTAAGGCTTGCTGTCATGGTGGTGAGTGCGAGGCTCCCTTCAAGAAGCTCGAGACCACCCGTCTGGCTGCCGACTTCGAGGATCTGCGCATCCACACAGAAGAAACCAAGGTTCCCGTGGCCTTCATGCTGACCATCGGTAATCTGGCCATGCGTCAGGCCCGTGCCCAGTTCTCGTGCAACTTCCTGGCTTGCGCTGGTTACAAGGTCATCGACAACCTCGGATTCAAGACTGTCGAGGAGGGTGTTGACGCTGCTCTGGCTGCTAAGGCCGATATCGTAGTCATCTGCTCTTCCGACGATGAGTATGCTGAGTATGCCATCCCCGCCTTCAAGTATCTGGACGGACGTGCCATGTTCGTCGTAGCCGGTGCTCCTGCTTGCATGGAGGACCTGAAGGCCGCCGGCATCGAGAACTTCGTCCACGTCAAGTGCAACGTGCTCGAGACTTTGAAAGAATATAATCAGAAACTTGGTATTTAAAGAATAGGAGACTTGAATTATGCGTAAACAGTTTAAAGATATTGATATCTATGCAGGCATCAAGGCTCAAGATGGTGCCAAGTGGATTGCCGACAATCATATTGAGGCCAACTGGAAGACCCCAGAGCACATTGAGGTTCGCCCAGTATATACTAAGGAAGACCTCGAAGGTATGGAACACCTCGACTTTACAGCTGGTATTCCTCCTTATCTGCGTGGTCCTTACTCTATGATGTACCCCTTCAAGCCTTGGACCATCCGTCAGTATGCCGGATTCTCTACCGCTGAAGAGTCAAACGCTTTCTATCGCCGTAACCTGGCCTCTGGTCAGAAGGGACTTTCTGTAGCCTTCGACCTTCCTACTCACCGTGGTTACGACCCCGATAACGCTCGTGTTGTGGGCGATGTTGGTAAGGCTGGTGTATCAATCTGTAACGAGGAGAACATGAAGGTGCTCTTCTCTGGTATCCCCTTGAACAAGATGTCTGTATCAATGACCATGAACGGTGCCGTACTGCCTATCCTGGCATTCTACATCGTGGCTGGTCTGGAGCAGGGCGCTCAGCTCGAGGAGATGGCTGGTACTATCCAGAACGATATCCTGAAGGAGTTCATGGTGCGTAACACCTATATCTACCCACCTGCATTCTCGATGAAGATTATCGCCGATATCTTCGAGTATACCTCACAGAAGATGCCTAAGTTCAACTCTATCTCTATCTCTGGTTACCACATGCAGGAGGCTGGAGCTACGGCTGATATCGAGTTGGCTTACACCTTGGCCGATGGTATGGACTACCTGCGTACTGGTGTGAATGCTGGTATCGATGTGGATGCTTTCGCTCCACGACTCAGCTTCTTCTGGGCTATCGGTATGAACCACTTCATGGAGATTGCCAAGATGCGTGCTGGTCGTCTGCTGTGGGCTAAGATTGTTAAGAGCTTTGGCGCTAAGAATCCTAAGTCGCTGGCGCTGCGTACACACTCTCAGACCTCTGGTTGGTCGCTCACCGAGCAGGATCCCTTCAACAACGTAGGTCGTACCTGTATCGAGGCTATGGCTGCCGTACTGGGTCACACCCAGTCTCTGCACACCAACGCCCTCGACGAGGCTATCGCTCTGCCTACCGATTTCTCTGCCCGTATCGCTCGTAACACTCAGATCTACATCCAGAACGAGACTAAGGTCTGCAAGCAGATTGACCCATGGGCTGGTTCTTACTATGTGGAGACTCTGACCAACGAACTGGTTCACAAGGCTTGGGAGCATATTCAGGAGATTGAGAAGCTGGGCGGTATGGCTAAGGCCATCGAGACCGGTCTGCCAAAGATGCGTATCGAGGAGGCTGCAGCCCGCACGCAGGCTCGTATCGACTCGGGTGTTCAGACCATCGTGGGTACCAATAAGTATCGCCTTGAGCACGAGGATCCTATCGATATCCTCGAGGTGGACAATACCGCTGTACGCAAGCAGCAGGAGGAGAGTCTTAAGGAGGTTCGCGGCAGTCGCGATGAGGCTGCATGCCAGGCCGCTCTGAAGGCTATTACCGAGTGCGTGCGCGACTTCCAGGAGGGCCGTAAGAGCGAGAACAACCTGCTCGATCTGGCTGTTAAGGCTGCTCAGTTGCGTTGTACGCTGGGTGAGATTTCAGATGCCTGCGAGGAGATCGTGGGTCGTTATAAGGCAGTAATCAGAACAATTTCAGGCGTGTATAGTTCAGAATCAAAGAACGATAGCGACTTCGAGTTGGCTTGCAAGCTGACCGATGAGTTCGCAGAGAAGGAAGGTCGCCGTCCTCGTATCTTCATCGCCAAGATGGGTCAGGATGGTCACGACCGTGGTGCAAAGGTAGTAGCTACTGGTTATGCAGACTGTGGCTTCGATGTGGATATGGGACCATTGTTCCAGACTCCTGCCGAGGCCGCTCGCGAGGCTGTAGAGAACGACGTTCATGTCGTTGGTGCCTCTTCGTTGGCTGCTGGTCACAAGACGCTTATCCCACAGCTTATTGAGGAACTGAAGAAACTGGGTCGCGAAGACATCATGGTCATTGCCGGTGGTGTCATTCCCGCTCAGGACTACGACTTCCTCTATCAGGCTGGCGTTGCCGCCATCTTCGGTCCCGGTACTTCCGTTGCGAAGGCCGCTGTCGAGATGATGAAGATTCTGCTCGATAAGGAGTAATGAAAAAAGCCCCGCTAATTGGCGGGGTTTTTTATTTTTTTTTCGTACCTTTGCACGCAAATTAAACCATAGTGGTATGAATCCGAATTACAGTCTTTATCAGCTCCATGCCAAGATTGATGCTATGGAGAAGTTTCTCAACCTCGACAAGTTCATCGAGGGCGAAAAGAATTCCTTAGAACAGATACGGTCCTATTTCAAAGTCAACGACTGGGCATATCGCCACTACCATTCGCAGGATGGCTTTATGCATTTCAGAATTGCTTCCAACGGCTGTTTCACCGACGAGGATGTGTATTATCAGCCCGATGCCGTGTCGCAGTTCATCAAGCCTGGTCACGTCGTCATGGAACTTGGTTTCGGTCAGGGAGCCAATCTGCTCTATCTGGCCCGTTGTCATCCCGAGGCCCGTTTTATCGGTGTCGACCTGTCACCGCTGAAACGCGACGATGTCCCCCAGAATGTCAGTACCTATCAGCAGGACTACAGCAGTTTGGCGCAGTTTGGCGACAATTCCGTCGATGTGGTGTATGCCTTCGAGACCGTCGTCCACAATACCGACAAGGAGAAAATCTACCGCGAGGTCAGCCGTGTGCTGAAACCCGGTGGTGTCGTCGTTGTGTTCGACTATGCCCTTGCGGCAAAGTTCGAAACTTACGACCCGAAAATTCAGAAGGCCATCGCCCTGATTTCGAAGGGTGGGGCAGCGGCCATGATTGAGTCGCTGGAAGAGTTGAATTCACACTACACCAACTGCGGTCTGAAGATTGAGCAAAGCATCGACCACACGCGTGCTACGCTGCCCGATCTGAAGCGTCTGGAGCGTAAGGCTGCCAAGATCCTGACGCGCCCCGGGCTGGCCAAGCTGATGTTCTGGCTGTTGCCCGACCAGTTTGTGTCGAACATCATTCTCGGCTATTTAGGCTACGATTCCGGTAATGCCGCCATCGGTACCTATCACGAGTGGATACTCCGCAAGCCTTAGTCCCAAAAAGCTGAGCGAATGCGAAAAATAAAAGGAGCCCCTTCATCACGAGGGAGCTCCTTTTCAGATTTACTTTCTTTTCTATGAAATATATAATCTGTCTGTTTATTTACTCGTAATATTCGATGGTGCGGGTCTGTTCCATCTCCTGACCCATCATCGAAGCCTTGCGGCTAATCCAGTTGCCCTTGGCGTCATACTTGTAGTCGGTGTAGGGATTCTCCATCTCTTGGCCGCCCATGTTGATTTTCTCTGAGGCAGGGGCACCCTTCTCGTTATACGTGCGGGTGGTCGTCATGTCGTTGCCCATCATGTTCATCGACTGCGTCTTGATGCGGCCGTTCTCCCAAGTATACTTGATGGTCACCTCGTTACCCATCATGCTCATCTTTACTGACGTCAGATAGCCGTTGGCGTCGTACTGAGCGTCCGACATGCCTTCGCGCGACATCTTACCGTCCTTCGAGAAATTGATGACGAAATCGCGGCCCATCATCGAACTCTTGATACACTTCACGGCACCCGTGGCATCGTTAGCCTCTACGTCGTGGAACTTCGTTTGTGCCTGCATGCCCAGCGAGAGCGCCAGCAGAGACAGCATCAAAAATACTTTTTTCATTTTTTCGTTTTTGTTAGTTAATTAAATGATGTGATAAATTAGTCAGTTTTTACCTTTGACGAACATGATTGTAAAAGGTTTAATCAGTTATAAAAATTATTTGAACTTCACGCCCATGTTGTAGAGGATGAACGAGTAGATGTCGGCTTGTTCCTCGAGGACTTTTGCCAGGGGCTTGCCACCGCCGTGTCCGGCCTTGGTGTCGATGCGGATGAGCACGGGGTTGGGTCCCTGGTGGCACTCCTGCAGGGTGGCTGCGAACTTAAAGGAGTGGGCAGGGACGACACGGTCGTCGTGATCGGCTGTGGTGACGAGGGTGGCAGGGTAGGCGGTGCCGGGCTTCAGATTGTGGAGTGGGGAATAGGCCCGCAGATAATTGAACATCTCGGGGGAGTCCTCGCTGGTGCCGTAGTCGCTGGCCCAGTTCCAGCCGATGGTGAAGCGATGGTAGCGCAGCATGTCCATGACACCCACCTCGGGGACGGCGACACGGAACAGGTCGGGACGTTGCGTCATGCAGGCTCCGACGAGCAGTCCGCCATTGGAACCGCCAACGATGGCGAGGCGGTCCTTGGTGGTGTAGCCCTCGGCGATGAGCCACTCGGCAGCGGCGATGAAGTCGTCGAACACGTTCTGCTTCTGCATCTTGGTGCCGGCTAAGTGCCATTCTTCGCCATACTCATTGCCTCCGCGCAGGTTGACTTGGGCATAGATGCCGCCCTGCTCGAGGAACGGGATGCGCGATGCCGAGAAGCCCGGGCCGAGCGAGATGTTGAAGCCGCCATAGCCGTAGAGGTAGACGGGATTGCGGCCGTTGCGCTTCAGGCCTTTCTTGTAAGTGAGGAACATGGGTATGCGCGTGCCGTCCTTGCTCTGGAAGAATACCTGTTCGCTGGTGAAGTCGTCGAGCCGGAAGGCTACCTTGGGTGCATAGTAGAGCGTGCTCTTGTCGTTGGCGATGTCGTAGCGGTAGATGGTGCCGGGCTGGGTGAACGACGTGAAAGAGTAGAAGCACTCGGGCTGGTCCTTCTTGCCGCTGAAGCCCACGCTGCCTACGGAAGGCAGGGTGACCTGATGGCGCAGACGGCCGTCGAGGTCGTAGACGTAAGCATGGTCGGAGGCGTCCTGATTGTAGGTGAGGATGAGCATGCCGCTGACGGCAGCTGCACCGTCGAGGGTGTATTGTTGTTCAGGGATGAGTTCCTGCCAGTCGTTGAGTCCGGGGTGGCGCAGGTCGGTGACCATGAGGCGTCCGCGGGGTGCCTTGTAGTTGGTGAAGAGGTAGAGCTTGTCGCCCATGGTGAGCACGGGGCTGTACTGATAATCCATGTCGGATGTCATCTGAATGAACTGTGAATCCGGCTGGCGTAAATCTCTGACGAAGAGGTTGTTACCGGCTCCTGCGCCAGCCTCATAGAGGTACATGACGGTCTCTTCCTCGTTGATGTCAGCGTAATAGAAGCGCTTGGGCTGTGAGGGGTTCTGATAGAACAGCACGTCGGCCGACTGCGGGGTACCAATCTTGTGATAGTAGATTTTGTGAACCTCGTTGACGTTCGAGAATTCCTTGCCCTGCTCGGGGGCATCGTAGGCGCTGTAGTAGAAGCCGTCGCCCTGCCATGCAGCTCCCGAGAACTTAGCCCAGAGGATGTGGTCGGAGGTGAGTTGGCCGGTCTTGAGGTCGATGACGAAGAACTCTTCCCAGTCGCTGCCCGAGCGCGAGATGGAGTAGGCCGCCCACTTACCATTATGTGAGAAGGAAAGCGACTTGAGGGCCACCGTTCCGTCGGTGCTCAGCGCGTTGGGATCGAGGAAGACGCGCTGCGGGCCGCCCAGTTCGTCCATCTGATAGATGACGCTCTGGTTCTGCAGTCCAGTACGCCCCGAGACGTACCACTTGCCGTGATGCTTGGAGGGGGCAGAACTGGTGTCGTAGTTGACGACCTGCTGGAGGCGCTTCAGGAGTTTCTGACGGAAGGGAATCTTTTCGAGATAGGCGTTGGTCACCTTGTTTTCGGCCTCGACCCATGCGGCGGTCTGTGCCGAGGTGTCGTTCTCGAGCCAGCGGTAGGGGTCGGCGACCTTTACGCCGAAGTATTCGTCGACGGTGCCGTCCTTGGCGGCCTTGGGATACTGGATTTGCTGTGCCATAGCAGTTGTCGTGGCGAGGGTTGCCATCAGTGTAAAAATACTTTTTTTCATATTGGGTTGATGTTTGTTGTGTCGTTATGTTTATCCGCAGTGGAAATACTGGTTGACGAGTTTCTGGATTTCCTCCGGATAGTTCTCGATGTTTTTGCGCAGGCTGGTGTCGTCGAAGGCGCGCAGCTGGGCAATGATGCCGTCGATCATGGCTGGCGAGAAGACGCCATGTTCCTCGAAAGCCTTGCGCTGGCGGTCGAGACAGGCGGCAGAGGCCACACACGAGTCGGGCAGCTGGGCGAGAGTCTCGAGGCGGCTGGCATTCTCGGCGGCGTGGATGTTGACATTGACGTAGGTGCGCTTGGCTACCTCGAGGGCGTCGGCCATCTCGAAGCCGTGACGACAGGCCACGCAGAGTCCGGCCAGCAACTGGTAGATGTCGGCACTGCCATCGGGCGAGCGCATCTCGACGGTCTGCTTCTCAGAGGTCAGCGGTGAGGGACCAGCGGTGAGAGACGTGTCCTGCGGGTTGGCCAGTGCCGCCATGTTGGCGTCAGCCGCCCAGCCCAACGGTACGCGTACGAGCACCGAGCGGTTGCGGTCGCCCCAGCAGACATTGGTGGGCGCCTCCTGATGGGGCACCAGACGGAAGTAGCTGGTGGGATTCTTGTTGCCAAAGGCAGTGATGGCCGGTGCGAGGTCCATCATGCCGGCAATCATGCGGCGGGCACTCTCGCTTAAAACGCCGTCGGAGAGCATCTGGTTTTTGCCGTCCTTGACGATACGCATGTGGATATGAAGGCCTGAGCCAGCCTTGCCCGTGGTAATCTTGGGGGCGAAGGTGACGTTATAGCCTAACTCGTAACCCAGGTTGCGGATAATCCACTTGGCGAGCATCAGCTGGTCGGCAGCCTGTTCGACGGGTACCGGTAGGAACTCGATTTCGTTCTGTTCGTAGTTGATGCCGTCGAGTGTGAAGTTGCCCACCTCGGAATGGCCGTACTTTATCTGTCCGCCCGTCTGGGCAATATACTGCATGCAGCGAGTGCGGAACTCGTTGGCCTTGGCATAGGGAGCCGACTCGTGATAGCCGCGCTGGTCCTGAGCGGGGAAGACGCCCTCGTCGTCGCTGATGACATAATACTCCAGTTCGCCCATGGCCTGGAACTCCATGCCCGTCACCTCGGTGAAAGCCTGAGCAGCCTTGTGGAGGGTATGCTCGGGAGAACTCTCGAGCGGGTTGCCGTCCTTGTCGAAATACGAGCAGAGCAGCGAGACGGTGGGAATCTCGGCAAAGGGGTCGACGAATGCCGTGCGGAATCGGGGCAGGACGTAGAGGTCGCTGGAGCCTGCCTGGATGAACGAGAAGAGGCTGGAGCCGTCGACGCGTTCGCCGCAAGTAAGAATGGTATCGAGGTAGTTGAGGTCGTTGATGACGAAGTTCAGCGTCTTCATCTTTCCGTCGCCACCGGGATACATGAAGTTGACCATGCGGATGTCGTTTTTCACAATGTAGTTGATGATGTCGGCCTTGGTAAATTCAGCAGCCGGCTTTTGCAACGCCACCACGATGGGATTGGCATTCAGAATGAGGTGTTCGTTGTTGATCATTTTCTTTTGTTTGTTTGAGGTTTGCATAAATATTTTGGGCAAAGTTACGAAAAAAAACGTAATATGCCATCGTATTTCACAAATATTTCGTAATTTTGCAAACACAATAATTACTACTGCAATGAAAGATATCAAGCGAATCGTGTTGACGGGCGGGCCGTGTGCAGGCAAGACGACGGCCCTGGTGCGCATCATTGAACACTTCTCGAACCTGGGTTTCAAGGTGTTTGCCGTTCCTGAGGTGCCTACGATGTATAGTCAGGGCGGATGGAGTTATCTGACGCCTAACCCCAAGCTTTACTACGAGGGCGAGTTGGCCATCCTGAAAACGCAGCTGGCATTGGAGGACTCGTTTATGCATCTGGCGGAGACGTGTACGAAACCGACCTTCGTGGTGTGCGACCGCGGTACGCTGGACATCTCGGCGTATATCGACCGTGGAATGTGGGACGAGCTGTGCGAGAAGTGTGGCACGACGACGAACGAGTTGCGCAAGCGCTATGATGCCGTGCTGCACCTGGTGAGTGCTGCCGACGGTGCTGAGCAGTATTACACGACGGCGACGAATTCGACGCGTTACGAGCAGGCCAACGAGGAAGGTCTGCGACTGGCCCGCGACCTGGACAAGAAGGTGAACCGTGCATGGACGGGCCATCCGCACCTGCGGGTCATCGACAACCACAACAACTTCGACACGAAGCTGAACCATGTGCTGAAGGCGATATCGAACGTGCTTGAGATTCCACAGCCTGTAGAAGACGAGCGTAGTTATCTGGTCGAGGTGACGGGTGAACTGCCCGAGTGTGTGGAGAGCGAGATTACCCAGACATATCTGGTGGCAGATCCTGACTGTGAGATCCGTCTGCGCCGTCGCGACTGGGGTAGTGAGGTGGTGAACGTGCACAAGACGAAGAAACGCCTCGCGAACGGCGAGGTGCTGGAGACGGAGCGTCAGGTGACGAATGCGCTGTATGAGTCGCTGTTGCAACAGGCCGACCCCTACCGTGCCACCATTCGCAAGACGCGCCGCAGCTTCATCTGGAAAGGTCAGTATTTCGAGATTGACACGTTCCACGAGCCTGTGAGCAACCTGACTATCCTGGCGACGAAGGGTGTGGCCCAGCATGAAAATGTGAATTTCCCGCCATCGATCCGTGTGATAGAGGATGTGACGGGAAATCCAAAATACGTCAATTACAATATCGCGCTTAGGCGGTAGCAATTTCGTTGGCGCGGGCCAGTGCCAGGTCGATGTGATTGCAGATGTTCTTTTCGCCCAACAGCTGTTGGAAATTGTTGCGCTTCAGCACTGCCTCGACCTTGGGATTGACGCCTGACAGTACGACGGTGACGCCTTCCTTCTGATTCATGCGGCACATGTTCTCGAGGTTGTGCATACCTGTAGAATCGATGAAGGGTACCTTGCGCATACGGATGATGCGCACCTTGGGATGTCGGCCATAGCGCGCCATGATGTCCTCGAAACGCGTGCCGGCTCCGAAGAAGTAAGGACCATTGATTTCGTAGACCTCGACGCCCTCGGGGATGGTGAGGTGTTCCAGATTGCCAGCCTGCATGTCCGCATCCTCGTTGAGGTCGATCTCGTTGAGTACGGCATGTACCTCGGTGGTCTCGGCCATACGGCGCATGAAGAGCAGACAGGCACAGATGAGTCCGAACTCGATGGCGATGGTGAGGTCGAAGATGATGGTGAGGAAGAACGTCAGCAACAGGACGGTGACGTCGCTCTTAGGATTGCGACGCGTCATGGCCAGGAACGAACGCCATCCGCTCATGCCGTATGCGACAACTACCAGCACGCCCGCCAGGCAAGCCATAGGAATGTATTGTGCCAGCGGCATGAGGAAGAGGAAGATGAACAGCAACACGATGGCGTGGATGATGCCAGCCACGGGGGTGCGTCCGCCGTTGTTGATATTGGTCATAGTACGGGCGATGGCTCCCGTAGCAGGAATACCGCCGAAGATGGGCGACACGATGTTGGCAATGCCCTGTCCGATGAGTTCGGTGTTCGAGTTGTGGTGGTCGCCAATGACACCGTCGGCAACGGTAGCCGACAGCAACGACTCGATAGCACCCAAGACGGCAATGGTGACGGCAGGACCGACGAGTCCCTTAATCACTTCCCACGACAGCTCGGGCACGACGGCGCCGGGCAGTTGGCTGGAGATGCTGAAACGGTCGCCGATGGTCTCGATGGAGGTCACCCCTGCATACTGCTTCAGCAACAGGGCGACAATGGTCATCAGGATGATAGCCACCAGCGAGCCGGGCAGCGACCTGAGGGGCGACAGGTGGAGCTTGCGTGCCATCATGGGCCACACGGCAATGATCACCACACTGACAATACCTACCAAGGCACTCCAACAGTCGATATTACCTATATTATATATATAAGCTATCCATTTCTCGACGAAGTCGCTGGGAACTGAGTCCATCGTCATTCCCAGCAGGTCCTTGACCTGTGTGGAGAAGATGGTGACGGCGATACCCGAGGTGAAACCCACCACAATGGGGTAGGGGATGTACTTGATGATGGTGCCCAGACGCAGCACGCCCAGCAGAATAAGGAATACACCGGCCATGAGCGTGGCAACGGTCAGGCCCTGTATGCCATACTGTTGGATGATGCCATAGACGATGACGATGAATGCACCGGTTGGTCCGCCAATCTGTACCTTCGAACCTCCGAAGAGCGAAATGGCCAGTCCGGCGACGATAGCGGTGATGATACCCTTCTCGGGCGACACACCGCTGGCAATACCGAAGGCAATGGCCAACGGCAAAGCAACGATACCTACGATGAGTCCGGCCATGAGGTCGGCCATGAAGGTCTGCTTGTTGTAATTCTTAAGTACCGAAAACGCTTTCGGCTTGAAATCTAAAGTCTTCATTATCCTAAAAATTGATTTTCGACTGCAAAGGTACAAATAAGTGCAGAAAGTACAAAATTTTATACGATTTTTCCGAAATTTCTTGGTATATATCAAGGAAGTTATTATCTTTACAAATTGAAGAGTATTAAGGTATTAAGAAATGAAAAAGGTATTATCAACTTTGTCGCTCATCTTAGTGGCTATAGCCGTAATGGCTGTGCCTGCAAAGAAAGGCCTGTGGAAAACTATCGTCCTTGAAGATGGAACAGAAATGCGCGCCCAACTCAAGGGTGACGAGTTCGGACACTATTGGCATGCGGCTGATGGTAAACGTTATGTGGCTGTGGACGGCCAGTATCGTGAGGAGACCCCGGAAATGCGTCAGATGGCAGCCAGTCGTCGCGTCCAGGCGCAACAGCGTCGTATGGCCCGTCTGCCCCAAAAAGCGGCCAATGGCGTGCGTCGTGCCTCTGAGGCCCATCTCAACGAGAAGAAGGGTTTGATTCTCTTGGTGAACTTCAAGGATGTGAAGTTCCAAGAGGAGAACGACCAGGCTTTTTACAACAATGTGGCCAATACGCCCGGTTTTACGGACGAGAACGGTTTCCATGGCTCTGTGGCCGACTATTTCAAGGACCAGTCGCGCGGACTATTTGAACTGACCTTCGACGTCGTAGGCCCTGTCACCGTCAGCAAAGATGCCAAGTACTATGGTGAGAACGATGCAAATGGTGAGGACACGCGCGCTGAGGAGATGGTTGTCGAGGCTGTTAAGCTGGCTAAGGATCAGGTGACGAACTGGAGCCAGTACGACTGGGACGGCGATGGTGAAGTGGATCAGGTGATGATCATCTATGCCGGCGAGGGCGAAGCCGATGGTGGTGCGGAAAGTACTATCTGGCCTCATGAATGGGAACTGCAATATAAGGATTTGGATTTTGAAATCGTCGAAGGCCTCAAGATCAATACCTATGCTGTTGCCAATGAGGGCTCCGCCCAGCAAGACTATTGGACGGGTGTGGAGTATTTTGCCGTGAATGGCATCGGTACTATCTGCCATGAGTTCTCGCACTGTCTGGGTCTGCCCGATATGTACGACACCAGCTATAGCGGCAATTATGGCATGGGCGCGTGGTCGCTGATGGACAGCGGCAGCTATAATGGCGACGGTTTCATTCCTTCGGGCTATACCAGCTACGACAAGTACTGCATCGGATGGATTGAGCCTATCGAACTCACTACTGCCACGGAGGTTAATGATATGCATGCGGTGAATGAATCCGACGACGTGTATATCATCAAGAATGCCGCTCATCCCGACGAGTACTATCTGATAGAAAGCCGCCAGCAGAAAGGTTGGGACGCCAATACACCAGCCAAGGGCATGCTGATTCTGCATGTGGATTATGACCCGGATATCTGGTTATACAATCTGGTCAATAGTAATAGCGACGGTTCGTATGGTCTGCCAGTGAACGACCATCAGCGCTGCACCATTTTCCACGCAGACGGTGTCGACAAGACGGGTGAAATCATTGATAAGATCAACGACATCATTGAGAAGATGGAGAATGCCTCCGGTTCTGCCTACGACAAATTGGTAGACCAATATTATGATTTTTGGGATCAGTATGATGCTGATGTCATTGGCGATGTCTATCCGCAGGAAGGCAATAAGCAGCTGACCAATACCTCGAAGCCTCGCGCATTCCTTTATAATAAAAATAGCGATGGCCGTAAGCTGATGAACATCAGCATTACGGATATTACCCAGAATGATGACGGCACCATGGCCTTCAAGTTCGCACCAGATAATAGCGGTACGGAGGAAGGTGACAATACAGTATATGGTTCTTCCACCACAAAGCCCGATGTGGAAGGAGCCCTGTTCTACGAGTCGTTCGACCAATGTGACGGCAAGGGTGGCAACGATGACATGTGGAGTGGTCAGATAGCCACTGGTCAATTCATTACCGATAATGAAGGCTGGGTCGCAGAAAAGGGCTTTGGCGCCGATCAGTGTGCCAAGTTTGGCACCAGTTCTGTTGCCGGCTCTGCCACGACGCCTGCATTCGACATGAACGGCACTGGTGTTTTGACCTTCAGGGCCGGTGCCTGGAATGCAAAGAACGACGGCACTACACTGACGCTTTCCGTCTCTGAAGGTACCATCAGTCCGTCATCGTTCGAGATTGCTAAGGGTGAGTTTACCGACCTTGAGTCAACCATTACCGCTACGGGCAATGTGAAGGTGACGTTTGCTTCAGAGAAAGGCCGCTTCTTCCTCGACGAGGTTTTAGTGAAGGATCCCACAACTACGGCCATCCGTACAGTGAAGACGGCTGACAACAAGACCACGCGTATCTATACGCTCGACGGACGTTACGTTGGTAGCGACTTCAAGCAGTTGCAACGCGGCCTATACATCGTCAACGGTCGAAAAGTCGTGAAGTAACCTCTCACTTCTCACCTCTTACCTCTTACCTCTAAAAAAAGCCTCCCAAATCAGGAGGCTTTTTTGTCAGCTTACTTGGTCTTCAGCAAGTCACGGATTTCAGCCAGCAGCTCTTCCTGGGTAGGTCCTGCGGGAGCCTCGGGCTCGGGTTCTTCCTTCTTGCGGTTCAGCTTGTTCATACCCTTGATCATCAGGAAGATACAGAATGCGATGATGATGAAGTCGATGATGTTCTGGATGAATGATCCGTAAGCGAACACTGATGCACCAGCCTCCTGAGCAGCAGCCAGGGTGGCATACTTGGTGTCGTCGCTGAGGTTGACAAACAGATTGGTAAAGTCAATACCGCCTGTGCACAGACTGATGATAGGCATCAGCACGTCGTTAACCAGACTCGTAACAATCTTACCAAATGCACCGCCGATGATGACACCCACTGCCATGTCCATCACGTTGCCCTTCATGGCAAACTCCTTGAATTCCTTAATAAATCCCATAACGTTTAATTTTTAAATGATTAATATATAATGTTAATTTTGCAATCTGCGTTTAGCAATCTTGGCCTTTCGGCCTTGATATATCTCATTTTTCACATTCCTATTGTCACTTTTCACTTTAATTAAGAATGAAATCACGTGCAAATATAAGAATTATTTCGTAACTTTGCACTCGAAATCAGAAAAAAGTGTCGAAAAGGCGCGAAAAAAATTGAAAAATTAGGTATAACCCATTTAAATAATTAAGAAAAATGACAAAAGTAGCAATTAACGGTTTTGGCCGTATCGGTCGCCTCGCTTTCCGTCAGATGTTCGAGGCTGAAGGTTATGAAGTAGTAGCAATCAACGACTTGACCAGTCCTAAGATGCTGGCTCACCTGTTGAAGTATGACACCGCTCAGGGTGGTTTCTGTGGCAAGTTCGGTGAGAACAAGCACACTGTAGAGGCTGGTGAGGACTTCATCGTTGTTGATGGCAAGAAGATCACCATCTATGCTATTCCTAACGCTGCTGAGCTGCCTTGGGGCAAGCTGGACGTAGACGTTGTTCTGGAGTGCACTGGTTTCTATACTTCTAAGGAGAAGGCTTCTGCTCACCTGACCGCTGGTGCTAAGAAGGTTGTTATCTCTGCTCCTGCTGGCAACGACCTGCCCACCATCGTTTACAACGTTAACCACAAGACTCTGACTCCCGCCGACACCGTTATCAGCGCTGCTTCTTGCACCACAAACTGTCTGGCTCCTATGACGAAGGCTCTGAACGACTTCGCTCCCATCCAGAGCGGTATCATGACTACTGTTCACGCTTACACTGGCGACCAGATGATTCTGGACGGTCCTCAGCGCAAGGGTGATGTTCAGCGCGCTCGTGCTGGTGCTCAGAACATCGTTCCTAACTCAACTGGTGCTGCTAAGGCTAT
>CAMHUU010000014.1 GCA_946188395.1 uncultured Prevotellaceae bacterium
CGCGAGGTGACGAACTTACCCTCCTTGCCGAAGAACGGCGAGTCGTTGATGCAGAAGAGCATCGACATGGTAGGCTCGTCGATGGCGATGGGAGGCAGGGGTTCGGGATTCTCGACGTCGCAGATGGTGTCGCCAATCTCGAATTTCTCGAGGCCGATGACGGCGCAGATGTCGCCGCATTCGATCTTGTCGATGCGCGAATGGCCCATGCCGTCGAAGGTGTGGAGCTCCTTGATCTTCGTCTTCTCGGTGGTGCCATCGCGATGGACGATGGTGACCTGCTGGCCGTCGAGGAGTTGTCCGCGATGAACGCGCCCCACGGCGATACGGCCCGTATAGGAGCTGTAGTCGAGCGATGTGATGAGCATCTGGGGCGTACCCTCAATCTGCTGGGGAGCAGGGATGACCTCGACAATCTTATCCAACAGATAGGTGATGTCGGTAGTGGGCTTGTTATAGTCCTCGCCCATCCAGCCGTTCTTGGCGGAGCCGTAGACCACGGGGAAATCCAACTGGTCCTCGGTGGCATTGAGCGAGAACATCAGGTCGAACACCATCTCGTAGACCTCCTCAGGGCGACAGTTGGGTTTGTCGACCTTGTTGACAACCACGATGGGCTTGAGACCGATCTGCAGGGCTTTCTGGAGCACGAAGCGCGTCTGGGGCATGGGGCCCTCGAAAGCGTCGACGAGCAACAGACAGCCGTCGGCCATGTTGAGCACGCGCTCGACCTCGCCGCCGAAGTCGGAGTGTCCCGGGGTGTCGATGATATTGATTTTCGTTCCTTTCCAATTAATACTGACATTTTTCGAAAGAATGGTGATGCCTCGTTCGCGTTCCAGGTCGTTAGCGTCCAACACCTGACTCGACAGGTTCTGTCCCTCACGGAAGAGATTGCCTGCAAGCATCATCTTGTCGACGAGCGTCGTCTTGCCGTGGTCGACGTGTGCAATAATTGCAATGTTTCTGATATCCTGCATAACTAAAATTACGTAATTCTTCTCAATTTCGGGTGCAAAGGTACAACTTTTCTGCGAAATATTTGCGCGTTTCGCAGAAAATTCGTACCTTTGAACTCTGTTCGAAAGTACTTTCGCTCGAAAAAACAAAAAAAATGTGATTTTCTTTGGTTTTTTGCTCGCTTATTCGTACCTTTGCAGCCGCATTTCGGAAAATCCGAAGCATTTGACGACGTAAACCGCCCGTGATTAGGCTGGTCAGAACGTCCGAAAGATGTTATTGCAAACTTTATAATCACAATTAAACATTATGTATTTAGATCAAGCTAAGAAGACTGAGATCTTCGGCCAGTATGGCAAGAATGCCCAGGACACTGGTTCAGTAGAGAGCCAGGTGGCCCTGTTCACTTACCGCATCAAGCACCTGACGGAGCACCTGAAGAAGAATCACAAGGACTTCGGAACCGCTCGTGCACTGACCAAGATGGTAGGTCGTCGTCGTAAGCTCCTGAAGTATCTTTACAACAAGGACATCAACCGCTATCGTGAACTCATCAAGGCTCTCGGCCTGCGTAAGTAATCGAAACGCAAGAGATGTAAAGCATAAAGGCTCGCTGCAAAGCGGGCCTTTATTTTTTTCTGTGCATCAGTCTTTACTGAATGGGTTCCTGGAGTTCAATGGGTACCCAGAACCAGAACGTAGACCCCACGCCCACATCGCCGGTAACGCCAATCTGACCGCCACTCTTTTCGACGATGGCCTTACAGATGGAGAGGCCAAGACCAGTGCCCTGCACGTAGTCGTTGAGTTTGACGAAGCGTTGGAAGACGGCCTCCTGCTTCTCCTTGGGGATGCCCGTACCGGTATCCTCGCAATAGAAATAGAGTCCGTCGCGCGAGGTGTTTCCGCCCACGGCCCGCGACTCCTTCCTGTAGCCCACGCGGATATGTCCCTCGTGGGTGTACTTGACGGCATTGGTCACGAAATTGGTGAGCAGCTGCTGCAGACGGCCCTTGTCGAGGTAGGCCTTGCAGGTGGTGTAGGGGTTTTCCTTCTGGAACTCGACGCCAGGTTCCTGGACACGCTGGGCGAGCGTCTGGCAGATGTCGTCGAACACCTTCGCCATATCGACGGTCTCGGGTTCTATGGCCAGCGACTGTCCCATCGTAGAGGCTTCGAGGATGTCGTTGATGAGTCGCAACAGCATGTCGCAGTTGTTGCGGATGATGCGGATGAACTCGTGGCGCTCGTCGGCGGTATCGACAGTCTGGAGCAGTCCGCTAAATCCGACGATAGCGTTCAGCGGAGTACGGATTTCGTGGGTCATATTGGCCAAGAAGGCAGCCTTCATGCGGCCAGAATCCTCGGCGTTGGAACGCTCGCGGCGCAACTGTTCCTGAGCCAGCATAAGTGGCGTGACGTCGCGGGCTATGCCGAAATACTCGACCAGCCGTCCCTGGTCGTCGAGGTGCGGAATGCCGCTGATGGCAAACCACAGGGGACCTTGTTGCAGGGGCGTGTAGTTGTAGTGATGAACGGTGTGGAAGGGTTTCTTGTCGACAATCTGCTGTCGCAGGAATGCTAACGCCTGTCCGCGTTCCTCGTCGGGAATGCCCATCACGAATTCGTCGAGCTTTTCCAAATACGGAGGCAGATTGGGCGCATGTGAGAAGTGTATTCTATCGGTTTCGGGGTTGTATATCCACACAAACATGTTGCTCTCCTTCAGCAGATAGGTCAGTTGGGCATCGTAATGGCTGATGGTTTCGCTGGCCTGCTGCAACAGCTGTTCATGACGGCGCTGCTGCAGATAGAGGTCGCGCTCGGCAGAGATGTCGCGACTGGTAACGATATAGTAGACCAGGCGGTCGTCATCGTCGATGATGGGTCGGATGCGCGTCTCGATAAACGTATCAATACCTAACGTCGGGAAGCGCATGGCTCGGCAGACATGAAGCGATTCGCGTGTTCCTGGGAGATATTCGCCCAAGAAGCCAGGCTCGTCGAACAGCGACATCTTGCGGAAGAACTGCTCGGAGGCATCGTCCATGTGGCACAGCTCGCGCATCTTCTGGTTGAAGTCGAGCAGGTGGCCCGCGGCATCGTAGAACGACATGGCGATGAGGTTCGTGTCGAAGATTTTCTGATAGCGGTTGCCCAGTATGTCGTTGCGACGCTCTTCCTCAAGCTCGCGGGTGATGTCGCGGCCGCTGTAGACGATATGATGAGCCTTACCGCCTTCGCGTTCTATCATGGCACCGCCCAGCACATCGACCCAGTGGGGTTCCTCGTCAGTGCCCATATTCACATGGAACTGGTACTCGCAGTGGTCAATTTCGCCAGCCTTCATGCTTTCGTTCAGATTGTGAAGTTGCATGCCCTGATTGCCAGCCAAACGCTTCAAGAAATCCCGTCCATTCATCGGGAAGGGCAGCAGATGACCATAGCGGTTGTACAGCATATAGTTGCTGAGGTCGAGTTCAATGACGTAGAACTCGCCCATATTGATTGCCTTGTCCATCATCTGGTGCAAGTCGTTGTTTCTGCGCACAGCAGCTTTGACACGCGACACCGTCAGGCGGCTCAGCAGGAAGGCGATGAAGCCCGCAATGACCAGGCCGACGAGGATAATGATGGCCACAGGTGACGCATCGTCGTGGACGCGCTCAGGGTGGAACCATTTGTCGTAGATGGATTGCAGTTCGCCAGCCTGTTCCAAGCGGGTGAATTCGTCGTCGATGATGTCAACAATCTCCTTGTCGTATCCAATGATGCGCAACTCGCCGGCAGGAATGTCAATGCGGTCGAGCACAAGGCTATCGAAATGATACTCCTGCATCTTGCGCTTGAGGGGTTCCTCGCCCCAGATGAAATAGCGGCTCTGCTTGTTGCGAACGGCCAGAAGCCCCTCCTTCGGAGAGCAATAGCGGATGCCAAAGGCTGAGTCGCAACGCTCCTGAATCTGCCATGCGGCATAGTCGGAACGCTTGACAAGAATGGTGTCGTTCTTGCCTAAATCGGCAATGTGCTGCAGGGGTGGTGTGTCGATGTGACGCACGGTACGCAGATTATAGTAGTTGATGTATTTCTGCGTAGCGACAAACGGACGGCGCTTATAAATGTAGGACAGGGCGTGGATGAGATCGGCATCATGGTGTTCGAACATCATGGTGGCTTCGTGCCACTCCTGCATTACAAACCTGTGGGGAATGTCCAGACGATTGAGTATCAGGTCGAGCACTTCGACATTGTATCCTGAAGGCTGGCCGTTGGAATCGAGAAATTCGAAGGGGCGGAAGTCCCAGTCGCAGACGATGGTCAGCGGATTGTTGTTGGTGTAGCCATAGAACTCCTTGGCCTGAACGGAGGCGACAGGTCCGATGCACAACAGGAGGAGCAACAATATGTCGTAGAGTCGTTTGTTCATTGCGTGGTCACATTATGGTTTTCTCACTATCTCGCTACACTTACAGGGTACTGATATCCAAATCATCGTGCCCGCAGCGGCATCGGATTTCATGCGGATTTTGCCGCCCATCTGGCGAATGAGTTCGTTACAGATGCTCATCTCAAGGCCGGTACCATGTTCGCGGGAAAGAATGAATCGGTCGAAGAGGTGGGGAATGATTTCTTCGGGAACGCCTCCATCAGTAGCATGAAGAGCTATGATAAGGTCTTCGCCGGTATAATCGCAACGGACGCGGACCTGTCCTTCCTTGGTAAAGAAGGCGGCAGTGGACACGAAATGATCGATGACGATGCCCAGATTTTGGGCGTCCACCTCGACAACGAGATGCTCGTAGGGATTCTCGACGGAATAGTTGACTTCCGGACGCTGATGCTGGAAGAATGCCGACTGACAGCGCGAATCGAAAATCGGTGAGAGGTCCGTCATTTGCGGTTTGATTTCAATCATCTGTGCATCGAGACGCGACAGGAAGAGGATGTCGTTGATGAGTGCCAGGAGGTATTCGGAATTGTCGCGGATTTCGCGGATGAAGAGTGCCTCGTCGTCGGAGGAATGCTCCTGCTCGAAGAGGTCGGAGAAGCCCACGACAGAATGAAGCGGGGTGCGGATCTCATAACTCATATTGTGGAGGAAGGCATTCTGCACCGTCTCGACTTCGCGGGCCTTGCTGGTTTCCTCAGCCAAAGCCTCTTCCATAGCTTTCAGTTCGCTGATGTCACGAATCATTCCGAAATAACTGACAACCTGCCCATCATCGTCTAGCGTAGGAACGAACGACAGCAGCAGGCTGAGCGGATAGCCGTCCTTGAGGCGAAGCGTAGTCTTGATGGTGGCATTGATTGGCTGCTGCGAGCGGTTGTCCATCGCGTTGAGCACGCGCTGAGCCATCTTCTTCGACTCGTCGTCGAGCAGCGAGATACAGCGTGTTTGCGTCATGCGATACTGCTCGTGACCAATCTGACTGTAGATGACCAGCATGTGGGTATCGGGCGAATAGTCGATGAGACGCACGCCACCATACTGCAACACGAAGTCGATGTTGCGAATGTAGGTACGCGTCTCTTCGTTGGCCTGTTCAAGCTTGGCCACGTTCTGGCGCAGCTGGTTGTAGGCCTTGGCTACTTCCGTCACGTCGCGGCCTGTGCCATAGACAGCCAGCAGCTTCCCGTCATCGGCTCGTACGGGAACGAGTTGGAGTTCGTAGAGCAACTCAGGACGCTTCAGGTATTTGTTCAGGGCACGGTCGTCGTCAGGGGCCTTGAAGAGCTGCGTGAGATAAGTATAGTCGATGTTCTCGATATTGATGTCGTCCATGCCCAACACCTGCTGAAGAGTGATCTTCGACTGGAGAACTTGGTCGAAATTGCCCTTAAATGCGGAGGTAGCCTTTGGATTCATGCCGATGATGACGCCATGCTCGTCGTAAGCCACCGTATCGACCATCGACGATTCGAAGATAGACTGATAGCGCAGCATGGTGTCTTTGACCTCCTGCTGGCGGAGTTTCTCGTCGGTGACGTCAGACAAAGTGCCGATGAGCACTTCGGGATGACCGTTTTTATCGCAATGCAATACAGAGATTTCGAGTGTGAAATAACGGTGTCCCAAGTGGCTGTCTGGTCTCGACTGCACGTCTAGGGTTACCTTTTCCTGCTCTTGGCGGCCTACCTGTTGCAGAGCGTCGATGACGGGGGTATGGTATTCTTCCTTGAGGGGTTGGATGAATACGTAAGGCAAGATACCCTCTGCCTCCAATCGTCCGTTGCTGTCGAAACGGGTGATGGTGCGGTTCTTCAGCGTATAAAGGAAGAAACGCACGTGACTGGTTTTCAGGATGAGCGACAGGCGGTCGTTGCTCTGCCGGATGTCTTTGGTCATCTTCTTTTCGTATCGCCGATAGACGAAATAGTAGCCCAGGAAGAAGAGTGTCAGCAACAGCATGACGAGGATGGCCTGCCAAATCCATGTAGGCACACCGGATTCGGTACGCTCAGGGTAAAACCACTTGTTCTGAATGGCCTGCAGACGTCCCGATGCGTTCAGTCCGGAATATACGCTGTCCATTTTGTGGAGCAGGTTGAGGTCGTGCATCATGAACTTGTATTCTCCGTGAGGCACGTTAACAGGCTTCAACTCCAAATCATCGTACTGGAACTTTTGGATGAGCCACTTCAGACAGATGGTGTTCCACACGATGCGAGTATCGGGATTGTTATGGACAAACTGCACGGCTTCGCGCATATCGTCGTAAATAATAGCGTTGTTGCCCCAGCCGCGCTGCACCATAAACATATGGCTGAAACTACCTCCATGGACAATGACGCGATGGTTAGCCAGATCCTCGTAGGTGTTAATAATCTGGGGGTCATCCTTTCTGCGAAGCACGCTATGGGTGAAAATCTGAATCACCGACTTGCCGTAGGTGGCATAATCGTCGTGAAGATGATCCTCCATACCGATTTTCAGGTCGCAATGGCCGGCCTTGAGGTCCTCCAGCGCCTCCTTGGTGGGTTTCAGTTTGATGACGTAGGGGATGTCGAGCTCCTGGAAGATCATCTTCAGCAGGTCGACGTTATAACCCACCGCCTCGCCGTTCTCGTTCAGGAATACATAGGGCCAAAGGTCCCAGGCATCTTCGTAAATGAGGGGGTGTTCTTCGGTATACACCCTGACAGAATCCTTGCCGGCAGCAGAAAGCGACAGACAGGAACAGGCCAGAAGGCCAAGCACCAGGAGTGCTTTGAACAGAGAGTTGCAGCGGGTGTACTTCATGAGGCTACAGGTTTTTCTTTCACTTCACGCACGTTGACAGGTATCCAGAACCAGAACGTTGACCCTTGTCCGACTTCACTCTGCAAACCTATCTCACCGCCACAGCGTTCGACAATGGCCTTACAGATGGGCAGGCCGAGACCCGTGCCCTGCACGTAGTCGTTGAGTTTGACAAAACGCTCGAAGATGGCAGCATGCTTGTCTTGTGGAATTCCCGAACCGGTGTCTTCGCAATAGGCGTAAATGCCCTGCTGTCCACGACGTTCTTCCAAGTGGTAACCCACGCGGATATGTCCCTGATGGGTATATTTGACGGCATTGGTCACGAAATTGGTCAACACCTGTTTGATGCGATCGCTGTCCAGCCGTGTCAGGAACACCTCGTAGGGGTTGTCCGTTTGGAACTCAACGCCTGGCTCCTGCACACGCTGACCTAGCGTCTTGGCCAGTTCCTCGAAGTCCTGTGAGGCATCGACGTCATGGGGAACAATTTCCATCGCATTGGCATCCATGTTGCTGAGCACCAGGATGTCGTTAATGAGTCTGAGCAGCATGTCGCAGTTATTGTGGATGACACGAATCATCTCGCGCTTGTCGTCGGGCGACTCAATGGCCTGCAACAGGTCGGTGAATCCGACGATGGCATTGAGCGGGGTGCGGATCTCGTGGGTCATATTGGCCAAGAAGACAGACTTCAGACGTCCCGAGTCGTTGGCACGCTCCGTCTCGCGCTTCAACTGCTCCTGTTTCTTCATCATGCCCGAGATGTTACGTATCAAGCCAAAGGCACCAGTCAACTGTCCATTGTCGTCGTAAATGGGAATGCTGTTAATCTGGTTCCACTGCGTCTCGCCACTATCGTGGAACACGGGACGCATCTCGGCCGTCAGACTCATCGGGCGCGTATAGTTCTTAAACGGATCTTCGAAACCCAACCGCATGGCTTCCGGTTCGTCGATGAAGTAATCCTCCATCTCCTCGTAGGTCAATTCCTTCTCCAGCGTACCCAGCCCCTTGAAGAAGCTGACCTTACGATCCGCGAACGACGAACGCCAAGCTCGCATATCACAGGCTTCCATCATGTAGTGCAGCTCCTCTTCGTAGCGCATGATTTCCTCGTTGACCTTCTGAATCTGGATATCGTTCAGCTTGGCCTGCAAGTACAGCTGGCGTTCTTCGGTGATATTACGCACAGCAATGGCGATATACACCAGTTCACCATCGTCGTCGCAAATGGGATGCAGATGAATCTCCAAATAGTCGTGGATGCCTCGCTCGGGAACGATGCTCTGCGAACAACACCATAGCTCTTCGATATTGCTCTTGTCGAGAAGCTCGTTGAAAGGCATTGCCTCGAAGAGATTCGTATTTGAGAAATACTCGTCGAAAGTTTCCGTGTCGAAATGACAGATGTCACGCATCTCCTTGTTGGCGTTCAACAACCAACCGTCCGGACTATAGAACGACAAGCCAACAATTGAATGTTCGAAAATCAGTCGGTACTTATCCGTCAGTTCTTCCTCACGGAGTTCCTGTTCGCGAAGCTCCGTCTCATCATGCAGCGTACTAATGATACTCTGGGGAATATTCGTACCAGGCGTCATTTCCACCACGCTGACATTATGCATATAGCCCCACTGGGGTTGCTCGCCAGTGAAATCGAAATTCCAGCGATAGAAGAATTCGTCGCGCCGTACCTTGCCGGCTATCATCTGACGGAAATGGTGCACCGTCTCTTCCTTGTCATCAGGGTGGAGGTGGCTTTTCCATTCTTCCGACGTCAAACCTTTGTCAGGAAAGAGATATCCATAGAGCTGGTAGATATATCCTTCGCGGATGACATAGCGCACCACATTGCTAGCGGTAGTCTTGACGGCCTGTTCCATCATTTTTCCCGTAAAGTGGGTTTCTGCCATGCGTTTACGCACACGCCTCACCACGATGATGTTATCGATAAGCATGATGAGAAAAGCGGACGCAATCAGCACAAACAACACCGTGGGGATGAACTGGAACGTCCAAGCAGCTGATATTATATATAGGTATGCGTACGTCATATATGGAATCGGATGATGGATTAAACGTTTAACTCACGGTGCCTCTCTATCACGGAAGCCTCGCAGGGGATGATAACCCAGACGGTAGTACCCTTTTCGGCTTCAGATTGTAACTCGATGGTGCCTCCCATCTGTTCAACAAGTGCCTGCACTATAGGCAGGTCGAGACCCGTTCCGCAGAGCTGGGAGCGCTGGTCGCGTACAAAGCGTTCGAAAACGTGGGGCAGGGTATCCTTATCAATGCCGCGTCCCGTATCCTCGATGACTATCGACAACTGACCCTTTCTGTATTCACACTTGGCAAGGATAGAGCCCTTCTGGGTGAAGCCGGCAGCTGTCGTACAGAGTTTCTCTATTACCTTGCCGACATGTTCCGTGTCGATGTTGACCACCAACCGTTCGAAGGGGTTCTCAACAACAACCTTCACCTCGGGTGACACATTCACCAGTCCTAACTGGCACCAACTCTCAAAGAGCATGGCGAAGTCGACATCCTCGCGTTTATATTCAATCATGTTGGCATCCAGTCGCGACAGGAAGAGAATGTCGTTGACCAGCGACAGCAGGGAATTGGAATTACGGCGAATCTCCTCAACGAACAGCGGTTCGTCAGCCTCGTCGTGATCCGACTCGAACAGTTCTGCAAAACCGACCACTGTGTTCAACGGTGTACGAATCTCATAACTCATATTGGTCAGGAAGGCCTGCTTCAACAACTCCGTCTCCTGGGCCTTCTTGGTCTCAATGGCCAATTTCTGCTCGGTTTCAACCATCTGCGTCATATTGCGGCACATGCCGAAATAGCGCTCTACCCTGCCCTCGGCATCCTTCATAGGCACCATGTTGAACAGGAGCCAGACAGGATGGTGCCGCTTGTCGCGAATCTCGGTTTCGAAAAGTACCTCCACCGGATTCTCCGTCAGGTGGTCCATACGGTTCAACGCGCTGGAGATGGCTCGGCGGAAGCGAGGCGATGCCAAGCGGATACAACGCAACTGCGACAGGCGCAGCTGAGTTTCGTTGATGTTGATAGATATCTCCATCGTATGCGTTTCCGGATAGTAGTTCACCAGTCGCACGTCGCTCACCTGAAGGGCATAATTCACATTCTTGACGTAGGTCTTGATGTCCTTGGTTATCTGGCGCAGCTTCTTGAAGCCTTCCTGCTGATGATGGAACGACTCCACCATTTCCGTCACGTTACGTCCGGCCATGTAGACGCCTTCCAACTCGCCGTTGGTTTTACGAATGGGATTGATGGTCGATTCATAATACATGAAACCATTCAGTCGGAAGTCTTTAACATGGTATATTGGGGCTGATAATTTGCTGAAGTCGATAATCGAAGAACTACGGGTATTTTCTAACTGGTGGAGGTCCACACCACTATAGAACGGGTTGTTCTGCAACAGAAACTGTCCGTTAAGAACGTCTTCACGATGCTCAACGCCAAACTGCCTGCAAGCTTTCTCATTGATATCGTTCAGCACGCCATACTTGTCGTAATAAATCATGTCCATCAACGACGAATTGAACACGGTATGATAGCGCAACAGGAGCTGTTTCACCGTCTCCCGGCGCCGCACCTCGTCAGTCACGTCGTGCAGAATACACAGCAAATCCTCAATCTCCGTACGGCTCCGGCGACGGGCTACAGACACCGAAAAGTCGAATACGTCATGACTTCCGTCATCCTTCATGGCGCCTCTCACACGGACATTGGCAGATTTACTTCGACCTTCACAGATATCGAAGATACACTTGCGCAACTGTTCAAAATCGTCGCGGTCGAATAATGCGGCAAACTCGATAGGGTTGTAGTCTTTCGAAAACTCACCGTTCTCGTTCAGGAACACGTAATGGCGCTTTTGCACGTTGTAGAAGCAGAGCCTCAGATTACTAGTCTGCAGCACCAGCGACAAACGGGCGAACTCACTCAAACCCTGCGTCTTGGCATCTTGTTCGCGATAACGATAGATAAAATTATAGAACAGCAATAGAAAAAAACCGATTAGGAACGCAGCCATCACGTAGACGGTCATGTGCTCAAAATCAAATAGCTTTTCTATAGTTTGTACAACCTGTTCTGACATAGTTTTTAGTCTTCTAGCCGACAAAGATAGGGAAAAATAAGACAATCTCCAAATTTAAATAAAGAAAAATGAGTTTTCCTTTGGTATTTTCCTCTCTAATTTGTACCTTTGACCCCATAAAACTCAAAATAACGACAATTATGATAGACGTAAAAGCAACATTAGCATCAGCTGAAGAGCGCATGGAAATGGCAGCCATGTACTTGGAAGAAGAGCTGAACAGGGTCCGCGCAGGACGTGCCAATGTGGCCATCCTCAGCGGTGTGAGAGTAGAGTCATACGGACAGAAGGTTCCCCTGAACCAGGTGGCAAACATTTCTACCCCCGATGCCCGTACCATTGCCATTAAGCCTTGGGACCGCAAGCAGATTCGCGACATCGAGAAGGCCATCATGGACAGCGATGTGGGTATCACCCCAGAAAACAACGGCGAAATCATCCGTCTGGGCATCCCCCAGCCTACTGAGGAGCGCCGTCGCGACCTGGTAAAGCAGTGCAACAAGATTGCCGAGAAGGCCAAGGTCGAAGTGCGCAACGTGCGTGGCGACATCAAGGACAAGCTGAAGAAAGCCATCAAGGACGGACTTTCTGAGGACAATGAAAAGGACGCCGAACTGGAACTCCAGAAGATTCACGACAAGTACATCAAGAAACTTGACGAGCTGATGGAGGCTAAGAACAAGGAAATCATGACTGTATAATTGACAATTGAAGGGCTTAGTTATTAAGAATACCGGCAGTTGGTACACCGTTCTGACAGACGATGGATCAACTGTCGATTGTAAGATAAAGGGCAATTTCCGAATCAAGGGAATTCGCTCTACTAATCCCGTGGCCGTCGGCGACCGCGTAGAAATCAGCATACTGCCAACAGCCAACAGCCAACAACCAACAGCTTGGATTACTGAGATCGAGGACCGTCGCAACTACATCATCCGCAAGAGCATCAACCTCTCGAAGCAGAGCCACATCCTGGCGGCAAACGTCGATCAGGCCTTATTGGTCATCACCGTCAGCAAACCTGAGACATCGACGACGTTCATCGACCGCTTCCTGGCATCAGCCGAAGCCTATCGCGTGCCCGTCATCCTTGTCTTCAACAAAACCGACCTGCTCAACGACGACGAGCAACGCTACCAGCAGTTGATGATTCAGCTTTACCAGACCATCGGCTACGAGTGTCGCGCCATCTCAGCACAGACGGGCGACGGCGTCGATGCGCTACACGACCTGCTCGAGGGCAAAATCACCCTGCTCAGCGGTAATTCCGGCGTAGGCAAGTCGACGCTCATCAACCGGCTCATCCCCCATGCCAACCTGCGTACGGCCGACATCAGCGATGTCCACCAGATGGGTATGCACACTACCACCTTCAGCGAGATGATCCCTCTCGACGGTCATTCATCATTCCTCACCCCTCATTCCTCATTTCTTATCGACACTCCAGGCATCAAGGGCTTTGGCACCTTTGACATGGAGCGTGAAGAGTTGACCAGCTACTTCAAAGAAATCTTCGAATTTTCGAAGCAGTGCCGTTTTTCCGACTGCACACATACCCATGAGCCAGGTTGCGCCGTGCTGAAAGCCGTCGAAGACCACTACATCGCCCAGAGCCGTTATCAGTCCTACCTGTCGATGCTCGACGACAAGGACGAAAACAAATATCGCGAGGCCTTCTAAGCCCCGCGATATTCTTTAACTTCTTAGCGGTCACAGACCGCGATAACTTCTTCTAACTCCTTTCGAAGTTACATATCCTCATAGGTATCCAGATACGTCACGTGAGTAACCAGGTATTCCTCTACACCGTGCTTGCCATCGGCACCGCCAATACCCGACTTCTTCACACCAGCGTGGAAGCCCTGAATGGCCTCGAAGTGCTCGCGGTTGATGTAGGTCTCGCCGAACTCCAGCTCGCGGCAAGCCTTTACAGCGACGTTCAGATCCTTCGTAAAGATGCTCGATGCCAGACCGTATTCGCAGTCGTTAGCATAGCCGATAACCTCGTCCAGCGTTTCGAATTCTACCAACGGAATCACGGGACCAAAGGTCTCCTCGTGGATGATGTCCATATCCTGACGGCAGTTGTCCAACACAGTAGCGGCGTAGAAGTAACCCTTGGTGCCTACACGCTTACCACCACAGAGCAACTTGGCACCCTGCTTGATGGCACGCTCGACCTTCTCGGTTACGCTCTCCAAAGCACGCTGTTCTACCAGCGGACCCATATCCACAGAAGCATCGGCACAGGGGTCGCCCACCTTCACGGCGCTCATCTTCTTAACGAGGATATCCGTAAAGGCCTTCTTCACTTCCTTCTGCACATACACGCGCTCGGCATTGTTACAAATCTGTCCGTTGTTACCAATACGGCTGTCGACAATCCACTGGGCAGCACGCTCCAAATCAGCATCCTTCATGACGATAGCCGGTGCCTTGCCACCCAGCTCCAAGCTCACCTTGGTGATGTTCTTCGAAGCAGCAGCCATGATGCTCTCGCCGGCGCTGACGGAACCCGTTACTGAAACAATGTCAATCTTCGGGCTTCCAGCCATCTCGTTACCAATGACGCTGCCCTTACCCGTTACGATATTGATGACACCTGCGGGCAAACCGCTCTCGGCAACAACCTTACCAAATTCGGTACAGTTCTCGGGAGTCAGCTGCGAGGGTTTAATGACGATAGTACAACCGGCAATCAGCGCAGCACCAGCCTTGCGGGCAATCAGGAAGAACGGGAAGTTCCAGGGCAGGATGCCTGCTACGACACCGATAGGCTTCTTCGTCAGCAGAATGGTTTCGTTAGGACGATCAGAGGGAATAATCTCGCCCTCGATATGGCGTGCAAACGTAGCCATATACTCGAAGTAAGCAATCGTCGCGCCCACCTCTATCGAGGCCCACGTACGGGTCTTACCCTGCTCACGCATAATGATTTCCGTAAACTCCTGCTCACGGGCTTTGATGCCGGCAGCAAACTTCAGCAGATACTGGGCACGCTCAATGGCAGGCACCTTGGCCCACGACTTCTGGGCGGCACGTGCTGCGTCCAAAGCACGGTTCACATCCTCAATCGTGCCTTCTGGCTGACGACTGATTACTTCCTCCGTCGAGGGGTTCAACACATCAATCCATTTGCCGTTCGAGCTCTCGCAGAACTGGCCGTTAATGTACATCTGTAACTCTTTCATACGCTTTGTTTTAGTAGTGATAATTAAAAATGGTCCTGCAAAGATAGGAATTATCCTGCAAAAATCAAAACAAATTTTACTTTTTCTTTGTCATTTTCTTGTTTTTTCCGTACCTTTGCACCCGATAAGACAAAAAACTTTATATTTTTAGCTTATGAGAGTTATTATTGAATCTGATTATCAGAAAATGTCGCAGTGGGCAGCCGAGCATGTCATTCGTCGCATCAACGAAGCTCAGCCCACGAAGGAGAAACCATTTGTGTTGGGTCTTCCCACCGGTTCTTCGCCCGAAGGCATGTATGCCTGTCTGGTGAAAGCCAACAAAGAAGGCCGAGTATCATTTAAGAACGTGCTGACATTCAACATGGACGAGTACGTAGGCCTGCCCGAGGAGCATCCAGAAAGCTATCACTCGTTCATGGCCCGCAACCTGTTCGACCACATTGACTGCCCCAAGGAGAACATCCACATCCTGAACGGAAACGCCAAGGATCTGGCCGCCGAGTGCGCTCACTACGAGGAGATGATTAAGGAAGCTGGTGGCATCGACCTGTTCCTGGGCGGTATCGGTCCTGACGGACATATTGCCTTCAATGAGCCCTATTCGAGTCTGACAAGCCGTACACGTGTGAAGACACTGACTACGGACACCATCATAGCAAACAGCCGCTTCTTCGACAACGACGTCAACAAGGTGCCCAAGCTGGCGCTGACCGTTGGCGTAGGTACCGTTATGGATGCCAAAGAAGTAATGATTCTGGTGAACGGTCACCACAAGGCCCGTGCACTGAAGGCAGCCATCGAGGGTGCTGTCACCCACGAGTGGACCATCTCGGCCCTGCAGATGCATCCTCACGGCATCATCGTTGCCGACGAGCCTGCCACCGATGAATTGAAGGTTGCTACCTACAAGTACTTCAAGGACATCGAGAAGGACAATCTGCTATAAAACGAAATGAGAAATGAAAAATGAGAGGTGAGATATATGATTTGTTATAAAACTGAGAACTCTCACCTCTCAGTTTTTTTCCAAACAAACTACTACAAAAACAGATGACTACTAAACTACGAACCCTTTTCACCCTGCTGGCTTGTGTCACACTGACTGCTTATGCAGCAATCGACCGTCAGGCACTGATTACCAGAAACAACCCCACCATCACGAGTGTCGACACGCTGGCGTCGCTGAGTGTCGGTAATGGTGGTTTTGCTTTTACTACCGACATCACCGGCCTGCAGACTTTCCCAGAGCACTATCGCAACGGCGTACCCTTGGGAACCCAGAGCGAATGGGGCTGGCACAGTTTCGACAATCCGGAGCAATACCGCATTGAGGAGTCGTACCAAATGTATGATTTTGGTCACGGCCATCGCGAGCTTTATGCCACCCAGCCCAAAACGGGACGTGCCAAGGGTGCTGCAGACTGGTATCGCAGCAATCCGCACCGTCTGCACTTGGGGTGCATCGGTCTCGAGATTGAGGGCTTGAAGCCTTCAGATATCAAGAAGCCCCATGAGACGCTCGACATGTGGACGGGAACGATTAGTTCACGGTTCATGGTGAATGGTTCAAGGTTTAGTGTTCAAACAGTGTGTCATCCGGAACGCGACCTCATCGCCTCATGCATCACGACTAATCATAAACATCAAACATCCATCAACCTCCGTTTCCCCTACCCTACAGGCGGACACAGCGATAATGCCTGCGACTGGCAGAGCAACGACAAGCACCAGACGACTCTTGTCAGCGCGACCAGCAACAATGCCGTGCTGAAACGGACCATCGGCAACACCGTCTATTACGTTGTGCTCAACTGGGAGGAACAGGCCCAACTGAAAGAAAAAAGCAAAAACTACTGGGTATTGGCAGCCGACGGCAATCAGCTGACATTCACCTGCGAATTCCTGGACAGCATTCCTCGCTCCACACTCCACATTCCACACTCCACTATCCAACAAGCGAGTGCTACGCACTGGAAGCAATTTTGGACGGAGGGCGCAGCAGTAGATTTTTCACATTGCAAGGACAAGCGGGCCAAGGAACTCGAGCGCCGCGTGGTGCTGAGCCAATGGCTGCTGGCCATTCAGTGTGCTGCCAGCACGCCGCCACAGGAGACGGGACTGACCTACAACTCGTGGTTCGGCAAATTCCACATGGAGATGATCTGGTGGCACCAAGCCTGGCTGCCCCTATGGAATCACGGTACGATGCTCGACCGCACGCTGCGCTGGTATGAAAGCGTAGAGCCCATAGCCCGCGAGATTGCCATGCGACAAGGTTTTAAGGGTATCCGCTGGATGAAGATGACAGACCGCTCAGGCGAGGAGGCTCCATCGAAGGTGGGCAGTTTCCTCATCTGGCAACAGCCTCACCTTATTTATTTAGCAGAACTGCTTTATAGAAGCGAAAAGACTAAGGCTGAAAAAGATAAGATGCTGAAGCGTTATGGACCACTTATCAACGAGACAGCTATCTTTATGGCAGACTTCGCCACCTACCAAAAGGAGCGCGACCGATACATACTAAAAGGCATCATACCTGCCCAAGAAACGCTCAAGGCCTCAGAGACGTACAACCCGCCCTTCGAACTGTCCTACTGGCATTTTGCCTTGCAGCTGGCTCAGCAATGGCGCGAGCGACGGGGACTGGAGCGTGTCGCGCTATGGGATGACATTATCCAGAAACTGTCGCCACTGGCCAAGGACGGCGAGAACCGCTACCTAGCTGCAGAGTCGAATCCCGAAACGTATAGCGACCAGCGCCTCATCAGCGACCACCCTGCGGTCCTGGGAGCTGTGGGCATCTTCCCCATGAGCCGCCTCATCGATCCACAGGTCATGAAACATACCCAAGAGTGGATCTGGGACAACTGGAACTGGGACCACACGTGGGGATGGGACTACCCGATGGTGGCGATGAATTCCGCCCGTCTGGGAGTGCCTGAAAACGCCGTCAGTGCCCTGCTGATGGACAAGCGTACCAACACCTATCTGCCCAATGGCCACAACTATCAGGACGGACGCCTGCGTTGCTACCTGCCCGGAAACGGCGGACTGCTCACAGCCATTGCCATGATGTGTGCGGGTTGGGACGGATGCACGGAACGGAACCCCGGATTCCCCAAGAATGGCCTGTGGGACGTGCGCTGGGAAGGACTGAACCCCATGCCGTAAGACTGCCATCATCGAACTTTTACATCCATCATACTGAAACTAAACAACTCAAAAAAATGAAGTATTTCAAAAAATGGCTGACAGTAGCCGCACTGCTACTGACATGCAACACAGCCCTTGTGGCACAGAACAAAACCATTGCCTTCCCCGGTGCCGAGGGCTTCGGACGCTACACTACTGGCGGACGCGGTGGCAAGGTGTATCACGTAACTACGTTGGAGGATAACGGCAAGACCTCGCTGGTAGGATCGCTGCGCTGGGCCAATGCCCAAAGCGGTCCCCGCACCATTGTCTTCGACGTCAGCGGAACCATCATGCTGAAGTCAGGAATGCGCATCAGCAAAAATACGACCATTGCCGGACAGACGGCACCAGGCGACGGCATCTGCATTGCCAACTATCCCGTCACACTCGACGAGAACGTCATCGTGCGCTATGTCCGCTTCCGTCTGGGCAACGAGGCGCTCAAGACCAATCCCAGTGCCCACGAGGGCGACGGCCTGGGGGCGATGGACAAGAAAAACATCATCGTCGACCACTGTTCCGTCAGCTGGTCCATCGACGAATGCCTGTCGGTATACGGTTCCAGGGATATCACTGTGCAGTGGTGTATTTCCTCACAGAGTCTGGTGAATGCCGGACACTCGAAAGGCAATCACGGCTATGGCGGCAACTGGGGCGGCAGCGGAGCCTCGTATCATCATAATCTGATGATTCACCACACCTCGCGCACACCCCGTCTGGGTCCGCGTCCCGGCACGCAGACCGACGAACGCATGGACCTGCGCAACAACGTCATCTACAACTGGGGCGGCAACGGCTGCTACGGGGGCGAGGGTATGAACGTCAACATCGTCAACAACTACTACAAGCCCGGTCCCGGCACGCCTTCTGGCACCAAGGGAATGCGCATTGCCAGCATCAACATCCGAACCAGCGAATATACGCACCACGACACTGCCAGTCCCAACGACTGGGATAAGATGTGGCACGTCTGGGGAAAATACTACGTCGATGGCAATGTCAACACCAAATACAGCCAGGTGACCGACGACAACTGGACCTACGGCATGTACAACCAGATTGATGCCAACGGCAACGACGGCACGTACACCCAGGAGACCAAGGACACCATCCGCATCACCACACCCATCGCCTACGAGACAGTCACCACGCACACCGCCGAGAAAGCCTTCGAACAGGTGCTGAAATACGTCGGTGCTTCGCTACACCGTGATGCCCTCGACGAAATCATGGTGAGCGACGCCCTCAATGGCGAGGCCACCTTCACGGGCAGTGGCAACAGCAAAGGCTTCATTAATTCGCAGGACGATGTCAAGTCGAAGATTCCCAACGGATGGCCCGATCTGCAGCAGGGCACCGTGTTGCCCGATACCGATGGCGACGGAATGCCCGACGAGTGGGAAACAGCCCATGGCCTCAACCCCAACGACAAAAGCGACGGCAACACAACCAACGAGGAGGGTTACACCAATTTGGAAGTCTACCTGAACTCCCTCGTGGCCCACATCACCGAAGCTCAGAACGAGGGCGGCGAGCAGTGGAGCGGACAACAGACCACCGACATCGCCATCGTTCAGGCCACCCCAAGAGCTGCCGACCTGTGCTACTACAACCTGCAGGGCATGAAGGTCAACTATCCCCAAAAAGGCATCTATATTCAAAACGGCAAGAAAATCATCATACGATAAGACTATGAAGAAACTACTTATAACGACACTGTTTGTCATTGGCACCGCTGCCCTCCAGGCACAGACGCTGCCCTACCAGAATCCGAACCTGTCGGCAGCCGAACGTGCCGACGACCTGTTAGGTCGCCTGACGTTGGAAGAGAAAGTGAAACTCATGATGGACACCTCACCGGCCATCAGTCGCCTGGGCATTCCCCAGTTCCAGTGGTGGAACGAGGCGCTGCACGGTGTGGGGCGCAACGGCTTTGCCACCGTGTTCCCCATCACGATGGCGATGGCTGCCTCGTGGGACGACGCCCTGCTCCACCGCGTGTTCACCGCCGTCAGCGACGAGGCCCGTGTAAAGGCCCAGCAGGCCAAGCGTTCGGGCAATATCCAGCGCTACCAGAGCCTGTCCTATTGGACACCCAACATCAACATCTTCCGTGATCCACGCTGGGGACGCGGACAGGAGACCTACGGCGAAGACCCCTATCTGACAAGCCGGATGGGACTGGCCGTCGTACGCGGACTGCAAGGCATGACCTACAACGGAGAATGGCTTGGTGGTGGTTACAAAAAGCTGTTGGCCTGTGCCAAGCACTTTGCCGTACATAGCGGTCCGGAGTGGAACCGCCACACGTTCAATGTCGAGAATCTGCCCGAGCGCGACTTGTGGGAAACCTACCTGCCTGCCTTCAAGGCACTGGTGCAGGACGGACAGGTGGCCGAGGTGATGTGTGCCTATCAGCGCATCGACGGCGACCCCTGTTGCGGCAATGCCCGCTACGAAAAGCATATCCTGCGCGACATCTGGGGCTTCAAGGGACTCATCACCAGCGACTGCGGAGCCATTCGCGACTTCCTGCCCCGTTGGCACAACGTGTCGAGCGACAATGCCGCAGCCTCTGCCAAAGCGGTACTCAGCGGTACTGACGTAGAGTGTGGCTCGGAATATAAGAACCTGCCTGCTGCCGTCAAGCGTGGCGACATCAAGGAGAGCGACCTCGACCGCAGCCTGCGACGCCTGCTCATTGCCCGCTTCGAACTAGGCGACTTCGACAGCGATGAGCTCGTGGAATGGACGATGATTCCCGAAAGCGTCGTAGCCAGCAAGGAACACAAGGCGCTGGCTTACGAAATGGCCCAGAAAGGCATCGTCCTGCTCAAAAACAACGGTGTATTGCCGTTACCGTCTGTTGCGACTGAGTCGCAACAAACGCTTGTCGTCATGGGCCCCAATGCCAACGACTCGGTGATGATGTGGGGCAACTATTCGGGCTACCCCACCCGCACCATTACCGCGCTGGAAGGCATCCAAAACAAGTTGAAAGTTCAAAGTTCAAAGTTCAAAGTTAAATTCCTCCAAGGTTGTGGCCTGACGCGCAACGAGTCGTTCGAGAGCCGTTACGACAAGGTGGAGAGTCCGCTGGGCTATCAGGGCATGCAGGCCATCTACTGGAACAATACCGAGATGAAGGGTCAGCCCGTGACCACCGTCAACATCAGCAATCCCGTCCACCTGAGCAACGGCGGTAATACGGTGTTTGCTCCGGGCGTCAACCTCGAGAACTTCTCGGCACGCCTCGACGGCATCTTCAAACCTACCGCCGACGAGACGCTCATTTTCGATATCAGCGCAGACGACAAGTTGCGCCTCATCGTCAACAGCGACACACTGGTGGACATCTGGAAGGTGCGTCACCGCATTCAGGGCGACAAGAAGGAGCTGAAGGTCAAGGCGGGACAGCACTACCGCATCCAGATTGACTACGTCCAGGAGACGGGCTACGGCACGTTGAACTTCGACATCAGGAAAAAGATCAACCCCACGCCCCAGCAGCTGCTGGCACAGATAGGCGACAGCGAGACCGTCATCTTCGTCGGTGGCATCTCGCCCAGCCTGGAAGGCGAGGAGATGAAGGTCAGCGAGCCCGGTTTCAAGGGTGGCGACCGCACCAGCATCGAACTGCCCCAAGCCCAGCGCGACGTACTGAAGATGCTGCACGAGGCTGGCAAGCGCGTCGTCTTCGTCAACTGCTCTGGATCGGCTATGGCCCTCACCCCCGAACTCGAAACCTGCGACGCCATCATCCAATGGTGGTACGACGGCGAGGCTGGCGGTACGGCACTGGCCGATGTGCTCTTCGGCGACTACAACCCCAGCGGCAAACTGCCCATCACGTTCTACACGAGCACCGACGAGTTGCCCGACTTCCTCGACTACACGATGAAGAACCGCACCTACCGCTACTATACGGGCAAGGCGCTCTTCCCCTTCGGCTATGGCCTGAGCTACACGACGTTCGACATCAGCCAGCCCGCCTATAAAAATAATAAGGTACGCGCGACGGTGAAGAACACTGGCACCCGTCAGGGCACGGAAGTGGTACAGGTGTATGTGCGCAACCTGTCCGACAAGGAAGGTCCGCTGAAGACGCTGCGAGCCTACCAGCGCGTCGACCTGCAGCCCGGCGAGAGCAAGACCGTCGACATCGACTTCCCCCGCTCGTCCTTCGAAGGCTGGGACGCCAAGACCAACACCATACGCGTTGTCCCTGGGCGCTACGAACTGATGGTCGGCTCGTCGAGTGCCGATCAGGATCTGAAGAAAATACAGGTAAATGTGAAGTAATAAAAGATGGCTGCCCAAACGGCAGCCTTCTTTTATTATAGGTTATAAATAAGCCAAATTAGGTAGACCAAATATCCGCCTACGAGCAGGGCGCCCTCCCAACGCTCGACTGTAAACTTCGTAAAGGAGAACAACCACACCAAGGCCACCGACAGCAGCATCACAGCCATGTCGACGGTAGTGATGCCTGTAATGGCCAGCGGACTAATCGTTGCCGTCAGTCCCAAAATCAACAGGATGTTAAACACGTTCGACCCGATGACGTTGCCAATGGCGATAGCCGACTGTCCCTTGCGGGCAGCTACCACACTCGTGGCCAGTTCCGGCAGCGACGTGCCGCCAGCAACCACCGTCAGTCCGATGACACCCTCGCTGACTCCCAGCGCGCCAGCCACACTCGACGCTGCATCGACAAACAGATTACTGCCTGCCACCAGCATGGCCAAGCCTGCCACGACCCACAGTGCACTCATCCAGGGGTTCGCCGCCTTCACCTCGCCAGCATCCTCGGCCTGTCCTTTCTTCGCCTGCGACAGCGTGTAGGCCATAAACACAGCGAAGCCCACGAGCAGCACGATGCCGTCCCAGCGGCCCAGAAAACTGTTCATCGCCAACAGCAACAGCAGCACCGAAGCACCCACCGAGAAGGGGATATCCTTCTTCACCGTCGAACGGCTGATGGTCATCGGAGCCACCATAGCGGCACAGCCCACGATGAGCATGGCGTTCATCGTGTTCGAACCAACCACGTTACCCACCGCCAAATCGGGCGTACCCTTCAGTGCCGACACCATACTCACAAACAGTTCCGGAGCCGACGTCCCTGCGGCAACAATGGTCAGTCCGATGATAATCTCGGGAATGTTCATGCGGCGCGCCAAAGCCGAGGCACCCTCCGTCAGACGGTCAGCACCATACAGCACCAACGCCACACCAACTACTATGAATACAATATCCAACAGCATAAATCCTTGTTCTATGAGTAATCATAATTACTAATTACTCATTACTAATTACTCATTCTTCGTCATCGAAATCCCAGTCGAAATCGCCGTAGCCCTCCAGCGACGGACCCACAAAGTCGTCCAGCGCACGGCGGTCCTTCTTCGTCGGACGTCCCGTGCCGCGCTGGCGGTTCACGAAACCGCTGATGCGGTTCATCTCCAACAGCTCATATTGGTCAGCAGGCGTCACGTTCTCGTAAATCTCGGGCAACAGCTTCGCCCCTACCCGCTGTTCTATAGTTTTCAGAATCTTAAACGAATAGGTCACGGGGGGCTTGCGCACGCTGACCACCTCGCCCACTTTGACCATGCGCGACGGCTTCACGTTCATGCCCCCAATGGTGACACGTCCGTTCTTGATGGCGTCGGCAGCTATGCTCCGCGTCTTGAAGATGCGTGCCGCCCACAACCATTTATCGATACGGGCCAGCCTACCCAAGCCCTCCCCAAGGGAGGGATGTTGAATACCAGTGTTCTCTTTGTTCGCCATATATTCCAACTATCTAAACATCCTTCCCTTTGGGAAGGCTTGGATGGGCTTTCCCCAGCTTGTTATACTGGTTCATCGTGATGTCGATGCCTGCCAGTACAAAGCTCTTGATGATGTCCACACCCAGCGTAATGGCGGGCTGCAGTTTCTCCAATTCCTCGTCCGGGAAACGGCCCAGCACATGGTCTATCTGCGAGCCCACGGGATAGTCGTTGCCGATGCCCATGCGCAGACGGGCATACTGCTGACCAATCAGCTGCTGGATGTGTCCCAGACCGTTATGTCCACCGTTCGAACCGTTAGCCTTCAGGCGGAACTGTCCGACAGGTATCGCCACGTCGTCGCTGATGACCAGCAGACAGCTTTGCTCGATGTTCTCCTTGTTCAGCCAATAACGCACGGCATTACCGCTCAGGTTCATAAACGTTGTCGGCTTCAGCAGAAACACCTTACGGCCCTTCAGCGACGTCTCGGCGACAAAGCCATAGCGTTTGTCCTCAAAAACGATATTGGACGCCTTAGCAAAAGCGTCCAATACCATAAATCCAGTGTTGTGGCGGGTTCCGGCATACTCGTCGCCAGGATTACCCAAACCTACAATTAAGTACTTGTCCATTCAATTTGAATTATGAATGTTGAGTGTTGAATGTTGAATGATTCTCGCTTCGCTGCGATGGTCGAATGTAGAATTCTTAATTATTCATTGAGCAATCGCCGCAGGCGACCATTCCACATTCCTCATTCCACATTCCTCATTACTCTGCGGCAGCAGCCTCAGCAGCAGCCGAACGAGAAGCACGAGTAGCCTTCACAGAGCATACGATAACCTCCTTCGAGGTAGCAATCTCCAGACCCTCGAAGCTCAGCGAGCCAACCTTGATGGCCTTGCCCAGCTGCAGCTCGGTAACGTCGATGTCCAGCTTCTCAGGAATGTTCTTGTAAGGAGCGGTGACGTCAATCTTGCGGATTGACAGTGCCAAACGACCACCATCGCGCACACCCTGAGCGTGACCAGTCAGGTTCACGGGGATACCAACGGTGATAGCCTTCGTCTCGTTGATCTCGAAGAAGTCAGCGTGCATCAGCACGTCGCTTGTCGGGTGGAACTGCAGCTCCTTGATGATAGCCTTGTGAGCCTCACCGTCGATGTTCAGGTTCACCACATATACGTGAGGAGTGTAGACGGCCTTGCGCAACTCAGCCAGCGAGGCAGTGAATGCCATAGCTACGGGCTCGCCGTTCTCACCCTTCTTTTCACCATACAGATTACAGGGTACCATACCCTCCTTGCGAAGCAGCTTCGAGGCCTTCTTGCCTGTGTCGGTGCGCTTCTGACCGATAACGTCAATTTCCTTCATAATTTAATAATGTGTTACTCTAAAATTAAGTTCATTTTGCTTAATTCACCATCACACGATGCGAAAAGCGGCTGCAAAGGTACGAATAAACGAGTAAATAACCAAAGGAAAATCCATTTTTCTTTGTTATTTCGAGTGAAAGTGCCTTCTCGCGCTACTTTTTTTCGTATTCCGACTCGTTCATAAACAGGTATGAGGGTTTGTAGCCTCCAAAGTCGACAACCAGTTTCTCGAAGACGAGGCCTGGCTGCTGCGGACGCAAGGTCAGTTCGTGAGTACCATTCTTGACGACCGTCAGTTCCACTTCTTTCTCGATAACGCGGCGAGCCACTGTGGGATAGAACACAGAGTACATATAGGGCTGTTTGTCGAGCAGGGTCTTGTTGAAATTGATGGTCTCGGGCTGTCCGCCATCGAGGCTCACCGTACATTCGTGACCACCTACATTCAGGAAGTCGAGGGTGGACTTGACAACGACGCGGACCTTCACCTTCTGCGTGCCCTCGGGTAAAGCAAAGCGATAGGTCAGCGAGGCGTCGCCCACGGGCTTCGTATAGGGCGTCAGGGCAACGGCGCTACGTGTGCGTCCGTAATAGGGATAGACGCTCCACTGGGTACCCTCCGAGGCTTCAGCGCGATAGTAGTGTTCGGCTTCCATGGCCACATAGCCATTACTGGGCTGGAAGGTGTATCCCGCTGGAGAGCCAGCGGGCACAGTGGCAGTGACGGGTAGCATCTCGTGGGGGAAATCGTCGTTCCAAGAGCGGTATCCTATGTGTTTCTGAATCATCATGCCGTTCCACTTGCCACCAGCTATCTCGTGGTTATAGGCCGCACAAAGCAACGAGTCACGACGGAAGCACTGTGCCACACGCTCTGCCCAGCAATTTGCATCGGGGCTGCCCGCCTTGGCCAGATGCTGGTTCATGGCCTGTGCATAGTACATGTCGTAGAGATTGGCCATTGCCTGTACGGGGAACAGCACCAGCTGCTGATAGAAGTCACGGGCTTCGGCGGGGATATCCTGATACAGCCGCAGGGCACGCAGTTCCAGGCGCTGATAGTCGTCGGCCACCTGGCGCCACTCACCGGTCTCCAGGTTGTAGGTCTGGGCGTCAAGCATCTCGGGGGTAACACGGGCCATATACCGGCAGTTGCGGTTGTAGATGTCGGCGGCTTCCTCGGCGACAGATTGCAACGCCACACTTCGATCTTTAGTCGAAGAACCGCTGAGCACACTGCTGAAGAATCGGCGGGTGTGGTCCGTCACCGTCTGCTGGGTGTATTCCTTTGGGTTCCATGCCATATCCATAAACAGCTGGATGGGATACTCCATAGGTTTCAGGTCGCCCACATTGAGAATCCACATGCGCTGAATGCCGAAGTCGTAGGCCAGCGACAGTTGTTCGAACATCTGCTGCGTCTGCGTCACGTTGAGCCACTTCGAATTACGCGGTGCACCCACATAATCGACGTGGTAGTAGATTCCCCAGCCGCCCTTGCGACTACGTTCCTTATCACCCACGGGCACACGGCGAATATCGCCCCAATTATCGTCGCTGATGAGAATCATCACGTCGTCGGGCACTTTCAGACCAGCATCGTAGTAGTCCTGCACCTCTTTGTAGAGCGCCCACACCTGGGTAGTCTTCTCAGCAGGTTTACCCGTTACATCCTTGATAATCTTACGCTGATTATTGATGATGCGCTCCATCAGCTTCGTGTCCGTCTTGTCACCCATCGCCTCGTCGCCGTCGCCACGCATACCGATGGTCACAATGTCCTCGGTACCCTTCATACGTTCAATGCCCTCACGGAAGAACTGGTCCAGCTTCGTCTGGTTCGTCTGATAGTTCCAAGCGCCCCACTCCTCGCGGTGACGGGCATACTCCTGGTGGTTGCGGGCCATCGGCTCGTGGTGCGAGGTGCCCATGATAACACCCATCGTGTCGGCCAGTTTACCATTCTCAGGGTCGTCGGCATAGAATGCCCAGCCCCACATGGCGGGCCACAGGAAGTTACCCTTCAGACGCAGAATCAACTCGAACACTTTCGCATAGAACGCGCGTCCGCCATATTCAGTACCAAAGGTATTCTTCACCCACGTCGTCAGACAGGGTGCTTCGTCGTTCAGGAAGATGCCACGAAACTCGACAGCGGGCTCTCCGGCAGTATACGTACCGCTTTTTACCCACGCCTGCGTGTGCTGTGCCACGGGGGCATCGGCCCACCAGTACCAGGGCGACACGCCCAACTGGCGACTCAGTTCATAGATACCATAGATGGTACCACGCTTGTCGCTGCCGGCTATGACAACTGTCTTAGCTTTTGGCAAAGTGGTAATGATGAACTTTTCGCGTTTGCCTTTCAGATCGGACAGTTTCAGCTTGTCAATGGCCTTGTTCCTGCCCAGCGTACCGATCAGGATAGTGGGAGCATCTGTCGATTCGCCAGGAGCCTTGCCCAGCACACGTTTCATGTCCTCGCGCAGGTTCTCGATGGCCATCTTCACGCCTTCATACTCCTCGGCGCTATAGCCTATCGTGGCATCAGCCAGCGACACGCCATCAGCCTCCTGTGAAAAACTGACGAACTGCGGCACTACGTTCTGAGCCCGTACGCCAAGCGATACTGCCACAAACAGCACCACACACCATAACATTTTCGCTTTCATCATCACCACTTAACTTCTTTAACTTCTCTAACTTCTCTAACTTCTTATATCTTCTCCAATGCCTGCTTGATGTCGTCCAGAATATCCTCCACGTCCTCGATACCCACACTCAGACGAATCAGGTCGGGAGCCACACCGGCCTCCAGCAGCTGCTCGTCGCTCAGCTGGCGGTGCGTATGACTGGCGGGGTGCAGCACACAGGTGCGGGCATCAGCCACGTGCGTCACAATGTTGATCATCTCCAGCGAGTCCATCCACTTGATGGCCGTCTCGCGCGTACCCTTCAGTCCGAAGGCAATCACGCCGCACGATCCGTTGGGCAGGTATTTCTGACCCAGCTCGTAGGCCTTGTCGTCCTTCAGTCCGCAGTAGTGCACCCAGGCCACCTTTGGCTCGTTGTGCAGGAATTCGGCCACCCGCTGGGCGTTCTTGCAGTGCTGAGCCATGCGCAGGTGCAGCGTCTGCAGACCCAGATGCAGCAGGAACGAGTTCTGCGGAGCGGGTATCGAGCCCAGGTCACGCATCAGCTGGGCCACCAGCTTCGTCGTAAAGCCCATCTTGCCGAAGGCCTTCACATACGTCAGTCCGTGATACGACTCGTCGGGCGTGCACAGTCCGGGGAACTTATCGGCATAGTCCATCCAGGGGAAGTTACCGCTGTCTACCACACAGCCACCCACCTGCGTAGCCATTCCGTCCATATACTTCGTCGTCGAGTGCGTCACGATGTCGGCACCCCACTCAAACGGGCGGCAGTTCACCGGCGTTGCGAAGGTGTTGTCCACGATGAGGGGCACACCGTTCTTGTGGGCTATCTTGGCAAAGCGCTCAATGTCGAACACGGCACATCCCGGGTTCGATATCGTCTCACCGAACATCGCCTTCGTATTCGGGCGGAAGGCAGCCTGGATCTCCTCGTCAGTTGCCTCCTGCGAGATGAACGTACAGTCGATGCCCAGCTTCTTCAGCGTCACACCAAACAGGTTGTACGTGCCACCGTAGATCTCGTTCGAGGTAATAAAGTGGTCGCCAGCCTGACAGATGTTAAAGATGGCGTAGAAGTTAGCCGCCTGACCACTCGACGTCAGCACGGCACCCACACCGCCCTCCAGCGTGGCAATCTTCGCGGCCACAGCGTCGTTCGTCGGGTTCTGCAGGCGGGTATAGAAATAACCCTCCTTCTCCAGGTCAAACAACTTTGCCATCTCGTCCGAGTCGTCATACTTAAATGTCGTCGACTGAATGATGGGCAACTCTATCGGTTCTCCGTTCTTGGCCTTATATCCGGCCTGCACGCACAGCGTGCCTTGTCTCAACTTCTTATCCATTGTTTCTTTGTCGGTTTTTGAAATTTTGCCTACAAAGGTAGTGCAAACCGAATAAAATACCAAATAAATTTGGATATTTTTGAGGTGCAGCCTACATTCTCCAAGGGAGAAAGTTAATAAAAAAAATCGGACTGACCAACCCACAGCCCGACTTTTTACCTTTTTACTTTTAAAGAAAAACGACCTTGAACTTCGTCCGAGCTCGCTAAAGTTCGGTAGATTGTAACAAATGACAACTATTTTGCGTCTAAGTTTGAATAAAATAATGTTTACCCCTACTTATCCCCTACTTGACCCCTACTAAAGTCCTACCCGTCCCCTACTAAAGTTCTACTAAAACTCCACCTAATTCCCATTCGCCATCTATGTGCGCTTCAGAAGAAGGTGCAGACTACGGAGCGGGAGGCTGACTTATTGTTCCCACCGTGGGACTAAAATGTTCCCACCTTGGGACTGAAATAGTCCCAGCCTGGGACTAAAACGTTCCCAACGTGGGACTGTTTGATAAGCTACGAGTAAATCTCAAGCAAAGGCCTTGCTTGAAAGTCTGCGAGGGGGAGTCTTGAAAAATGAAAAGGAATGATAAGTTGGTAGGACTTTAGTAGGGGTTAAGTAGGGGATAAGTAGGGGTAATTTTCCATGCAAATACCTTATGCACAAATAGTTACTCGGTTTTTAGTAGGAGTAAACCAGAATTTACCTATAATAATTGCAATTTTAAATCCGAGCAAGGGTGAGTTGCTCGGATTTCTTGGGGGCTTGCATTGGCTAGGCATCATATAGCGATGCTATTGCATGATGCGGCGGTAGACGGTCTTTCGGGCAGTGGTGTTTTCGACAACGATTTCGCCTGTGCCGCCAAATCGGAGCGACGCCTCGGCCCTTTTGCAGGCTTCGAGGACTTCCTTGTCGCATTGTTCTTGTTCGCCTTGCTTGGTAAACTCCTCGGAACCGACGCCGAGTGCAGACTCATAGATTTCCAGCACGTTGTTGCGCCAGTTCTGGGCATCGAGTCCGACCAACGGTCTTTTGGGTTCTACGATTAAACGGTAGTCGTAGCCATCGTGGTCTTTTTCGCATGCGGCAAAAACCGCCATTGTCATGGTGCAGCATAGGACGGCTGCAAGCGTCATCAGCATTTTTCTCATCGTTATTGTGTGGATGGTTTTATTCTTATTCAAGGTGCAAAGGTAACAATAATTATTGAATTAAGGTGTTCGAAAACGATGAATTCTTTGTATCAATTCGCCAGAAGGACGCAACATGTTACAACAAACAAAGTATTCGGTAACAAAGATAAAATGAAATAGCGGGAAAATGAGTAACTTTGCACTTTGAACATTGAACATTGAACTTTGAACATTAAATATTACATTATGAAGAAACTGTTATTATCACTTTTGCTCTTGGCAGCAATGACGGCATGGGGTGAGGAGAACCCGGTGCTGACGATTGAGGGTGGACGGGTGCAGGGCGTCACAGCCGACGACCATCCTGACGTGTTTGTGTATCGCGGCATACCGTATGCTGCACCTCCCATCAAGGAGAACCGATGGAAGGCGCCGCAGCCCGTAGTGCCCTGGAAGGGTGTGAAGGTGTGCGACACATTCGGACGTCCAAGCTTCCAGGCCATCCAGTATACGGGGGGCTACTACACGGAATGGGGCTACGGCAAGGAGGCTGCCTTCAGCGAGGACTGCCTGTATCTGAACGTATGGACGAAGGCTCCGGGCCAGGTGGGCAAGAAGTTGCCTGTGGCGCTGTGGATTCATGGCGGCGGATATCGCGAGGGATTCGGTTCGGAACCTGAGTTCGACGGCCAGGAGTGGGGCGCGAAGGACGTGGTGCTGGTGTCGATCAACTACCGTCTGGGGGTGTTCGGATTCCTGGTACACCCGCTGCTGGCGGCCGAGAGTCCCAACCATGTGTCGGGCAACTACGGCATTCTAGACCAGATTGAGGCGCTGAAGTGGATCAAGAAGAATATTGCACAGTTTGGCGGCGACCCGGACAATGTGACCATCTTCGGACAGAGTGCCGGTGGCGGCAGTGTGCGTACGCTGTGTGAGAGTCCGCTGGCCCGCGGTCTGTTCCACAAGGCTGTCATCATGAGCGCTCAGGGACTGAGCATCCCCGACAAGAACGGCAACCCGATAGGCGCCCGCTATAGCGGCGGTTCGATAGAAGATAATATGGCGAAGGCCAAGAAGATGTTCGACTGGGCGGGACTGACCGATCTGGAGAAGATGCGCCAAGCATCGACGGAGACGGTATTCGCGCTGAACACGCTGTACCACCAGATTAACAGCGACGGACAACAGCCTGCAGGTATGCCGATGATGTTCAGAGGACTGCCCTTCATGCCGATGATTGACGGCTACGTGAGCAAGGAGAGTTTCGACGACGCCACCCGTGGCGGCAGGCTGGCCGATGTGCCCTACATGATTGGTTTCACGCTGAACGACATGGGTAACATGGCACCGAACATTGCCGAATTCTGCAAGGTGCGCGCCGAGAAGGGCGGCAAGGCCTGGGCCTACGAGTTTGCCCGTCCGCTGCCCGACGACGGCAGCCATCCGGAGGTGACGGTCAGACTGAAGGGTGCGTTCCACTCGAGCGACCTGTGGTTTGTGTTTAAGTCGCTGAAGCACTGCTGGCGCCCGTGGACAAAGGGCGACTGGGACCTGAGCGAAAGAATGCTGACAGCTTGGACGAACTTTGCGAAGTACAGCGACCCGAACGGTCCCAAGGGCGGCGCATGGAAGCCGGGCACAGCCCAAGAGACGAAGTTCATGGTGTTCAAGCTGAACGACAAGGACGAGGAGGCTTCGTTCGTCGGTGAGCCGGAAATCGCCCCCAGACCGCAGGGTTTTCCATTTTAACCACACAATATTAAGAAAAATCGAGATTTTTTTGGATATTTAAAGAAAAAGGACTACCTTTGCAGCAGAATTACAATGTATTTAATCATTAAAACGAAGAGATTATGAAGAAATTATTTGTTGTAATGTGCATGGTGCTGGTTAGTGCAGCATCGTTCGCTCAGAAGACTGACAAGGGTGACATGTCAATTGGTGCTCACTTCAACTACATGATTGATTCTCCCCACAATCTGGGTATGGGTGCCAATATCGGCTACATGTTTATGGACCATGTTCGTGGTGTCGGCGAATTCGACTACTATTTCAAGAAAGACGGAGTAAGCTGCTGGAACGTAGAAGCTAACGTGGAGTATCTGTTCCACGTAGGCGATTCGTTCACCGTTTATCCGCTGGTTGGTCTCAACCTGATTGGATGGACTGGTGGTGGTACCGACACAAGACTGGGTGTAGACCTGGGTGTCGGTGTGGAGTATCCTATCCTCAGCAGCCTGCATCTGAAGGCTGAGTACTGCTACAAGACTCAGGGCAACGGAAACAGCATCCTGAAGGCCGGTATCGTAATTCCCTTCTAATTAGAAGTAAGAAGTAAGAATTAAGAAGTAAGAAGTAAGAGGCCTCGGCTTAACACAGCCGGGGCTTCTTTTATTTAAATAAATCAAAAACAACAGCATAAAACTATAAATTAATAAGGTAAGATTTGGGGAATTGCTTTTTTTTGCGTAATTTTGTAGCCTGATAAGCGTATCAAAGCGTAAGAAGAGAGAATTATGATTAACAGAGAACTGATTAGAATCAAGGTAGTACAACTGAGTTATGCGTACTATCAGAACGGCAGCAAGAACATCGACACAGCAGAAAAAGAGCTGATGTTCAGTCTGTCGAAAGCCTACGACATGTATAACTATCTGCTGGCACTCATCGTGGGCATTACCCGCGAGGCTCGCCGCCATGTGGAGGTGGCCGAGGCCAGAGCCAAGCGCGAAGGCACTGCCCTGCCCTCGACGAAGTTTATCTACAACCGTTTCGCCCTGCAGCTGGAACAGAACAAGATGCTGAACGACTTCATGGAAAGCCAGAAGAAGTCGTGGGACGATCAGCCCGAATTTCTGAAGAAGATATACCTGCAGATTGCCGACAGCGAGATCTACAAGGAATATATGGACTCTGCGGACGACGACTACCAGACGGACCGCGAGTTGTGGCGCAAGCTGTATCGCACGCTGATTCAGGACAATGCCGACCTGGACGCCCTGCTGGAGGAGCAGAGCCTGTACTGGAACGACGACAAGGAGGTGGTGGACACCTTCGTGCTGAAGACCATCAAGCGATTCGACGAGAAGAACAGTGCGTCGCAGGAGCTGTTGCCCGAATACGACTCGGAGGAGGACAAGGACTACGCCCGCAAGCTGTTTCGCGCCACCATCCTGAACGGCGAGGAATATCAGCACTACATGAGCGAGGCGTCGCGCAACTGGGATTTTTCGCGTCTGGCCTACATGGACATCGTCATCATGCAGATTGCCATTGCGGAGATGATGACGTTCCCCAGCATCCCCATCAGCGTGACCATCAACGAATATGTGGAACTGGCCAAGCTATACTCCACCCCACGCAGTGCCGGATACATTAACGGCATGCTGGATGCCATTGCACACCACCTGGTGGAAACGGGCAGGCTGATGAAACAAATGAGAAAATGAGGAATGTGGAATGAGGAATGATTCAAAATTTAAAAATTTATAATTTTAGAATATGACACAGATTATTTTGGCTGCACAAGGTGCCCAGGGTGGCGGCAGCATGAGTTTTATCATTATGATGGTGGCCATCTTTGCCATCATGTATTTCTTCATGATCAAGCCTCAGCAGAAGCGTCAGAAGGAGATTCAGAATTTCCAGAACTCGCTGGCCGAGGGCGCAGAGGTCATCACCGGTGGCGGCATCTACGGCACCGTGAAGAAGATTGACCTGGCCACAGGCATCATCGAGGTGAAGATTGCCGACGGTGTGGTGATCAAGGTCGACAAGGGCTACGTGTTCAAAGATCCCACGAGCACACCACAGCAGAGGTAAGGAAATAGTTTAGAGTTGAGAGTTTAGAGGTGAGAGAGTGATGGAAGAGAACGGCTTCTGGACAATCGTTAAGAACTTCTTGTTGAGCAACATCAACAAGCAGCTCTTTACGTTTCTGTTTTTCCTGATGCTCTCTGCCATTTTCTGGCTCATCCTGACGCTGAACGAGAACTACGAGAAGGAGCTGAAGATTCCCGTGCGCATCGTGAACCTGCCCAGGAACGTGATGCTGACGTCGGCCACCGTCGACACCGTACGCGCTACGGTGAACGACAAGGGCTGGGTGCTGCTGAACTATATGTTCGGCGAGTACAAGCAGCAGGTCAAGATCGACTTCAAGAGCTACGACAAGACCTACGGCAAGGGCGTCGTGCCCAATGCCGACCTGAAGCGAGCCATCGAGCAAAGTCTGGAGTCGTCGTCGAAGGTGACGGGCGTGAAACCCGAGAAGCTGGAGTATTTCTACAACAACGGTGAGCGCAAACGCGTGCCCGTACACTGGAACGGACGCGTCATTCCCGAACAGCTCTACTTCATCTCGCACGTCAAATACAGTCCTGACAGCGTCGACGTCTATGCCTCGCGCGAGAAGCTGGACAGCATCCGACTGGTATACACCGAGCCGCTGAACTACGTGGGATTCCGCGATACGCTGGAGGTGGAATGCAAGCTGGCACATGCCGCCGACGTGAAGGTGATGCCCGAACGCATCAAAGTCGTGTTCCACACCGACGTGCTGACTGAAGAGAGCATCGAGGTACCCATCAAGTGCATCAATCTGCCCGCAGGAAAGGTGGTGCGCACATTCCCCGCCAAAGTGAAGGTAAATTTTGTAGCTGGCGTCAGCCAAATACGTCATCTGACGCCCAAGGAGTTTACCGTCATTACCGACTATCGGGAAATAGAACAAAAGGGTTCCGAGAAGTGTAACATTTACCTGAAGGAAGTGCCGCAGGGCATCAGCCGTGCAACGCTGACCGTGAAGCAGGTAGACTACCTGATAGAAAATGAAGAATAGCCCGACACCCATGAAGATTGGTATCACGGGGGGCATCGGTTCGGGCAAGAGCTACGTATGCCGGCTGCTGGAACGGCGAGGTATCGAGGTGTACGACTGCGACGCCGCCGCCAAACGGCTCATTCGCAGCTCGTCGCGTCTGCGCCGACAACTGCACGAACTGATAGGCTCGCTCGAGAAGGCTGACATCAGCCGTTTCCTGCTGGCCAGCGAGGACAACCAGCGTGCGGTGAACGCCATTGTGCACCCAGCCGTGTTCGACGACTTCGAACAGAGCGGCATGCAGTGGATGGAGAGCGCCATCCTGTATGAATCGGGTGCCGACAAGCTGGTGGACCGCGTGGTGGTGGTGACAGCTCCCGAGGAGGTACGCATTGAGCGCATCATGAAGCGCGACGGCATCACTCGCGAAAAGGCCCTGCAATGGATAGCACGCCAATGGCCACAGGAGCTGGTCAGGGAGCGTGCCGACGTGGAAATCGTGAACGACGGCAAAGCAGAACTCGCTCCGCAGATTGATGAGTTGTTAAAGGCTTTGTCGAAATAACGGAATAACGAAATAACGAAATAAAAAGAAAGAAGAACAATGAAAGAAACCATTTTAGCTATCTCGGGCAAACCGGGACTCTACAAATTAGTATCGCGCGCTAAGAACAGCCTCATCGTCGAGGCCCTTGACGACACACACAAGCGTTTCCCCGCCTTCGGTACGGACCGCATCACATCGCTGGGCGACGTCGCCATGTTTACAGAGACTGATGATGTGCCTCTGATGCAGGTGCTGGCCTCGATGCGCGACCTGGAGAAGGGCAAGGAGTCGAGCGTCGACTTCCGCAAGGCTACTCCCAACGAGTTGCACGAGTATTTCTCGAAGGTGCTGCCCGAATGGGATCAGGACCGCGTACAGAACAGCCACATCAAGAAGCTCATCCAGTGGTATAACATCCTCGTCAAGGCCGGCATTACCGACTTCGAAGAGGATCTGGCACCCACCGAGGGCGACAACGTTGATGACAGAAAGTAATTTAATTAGAAATTAGTAATTAGTAATTAGTAATTATGATTTGTCTAAGCTCGGAACGCTTGCTGTTATTGTTGCAAAATCGTCCTTGATAGTAATCACAATTACTCATTACTAATTACTCATTACTCATTTTTTACATGAAGGGCAGATGCCCTTGACCATGAAATTCACAGAATTCTGCTGAAAGCCTTCAGGCAGTTCTACCTCAGGAACAGCAATATGTTCCAGACAGTAGGTGCGTCGACACCGCTCGCAGAAGAAATGCACGTGCAGGTCGTCGTCGGTATCGGCATCGTGACTGTGGCACAACTCGTAGCGTACGCCGTCGCCACCGTCCTCGATGACGTGCACCAGATGGTGTTCCTTGAACAATGTCAAAGCCCGGAACACACCCGACTTATCGATAGACAGAATCTTATACTCCAATTCCGTCAGCGACATGGGGCGGCCTGCAGCGGCCATAGCTTTCAGCACCACAATACGGTTGGATGTGGGCTTCACCCCATGGGCTTCGAGGAGTTCGACACAATGTTTTGAGTCCATCATCAAAATCTTCCTCCGCGTCCGCCACCGAAGCCACCGCCTCCGCCAAAGCCGCCGCCACGACCGCCGCGGCCTCCGCCAAATCCACCAGGGCCACCAGGACCACCGGGGCCTCCGCCACGTCCACCACGTCCGCCACGCATGCTAGACATGCCTCCGAAGAGATTCAGGCGGTAGATGACGTGCACCATTGCATAGCTGGTGACGGCGTTATACTCGGTATCGCTGCGCTGCATGGCGCTGATGACACGGCTGACGGTAGACTGCTGGTGCAGGATGTCGTAGAACTGCAGTGAGAGCGTCAGCGCATTGCCCCTGAGGAAGCTCTGCGACAGCTGGGCATTCCAGATGAGCTCGTTGGTGTTCATCGATGCATCGCTGAAACCACGACGGCTCTGCATATTCATATTCGTTGTGAGCTGCGTGCCCCACGGAGCGGTGATGCCAATCATACCGCCATAGCTAAACTGCCATGTATCGAGGTTGTTGTTGGGCTGCAATTCGCTGCGCGAACGGTTGTAGTTTACCGAACCATTCAGCTCAATTTCCAGCCAGTCGTTACGGAAGCTGCCTGCCAAGCGCTCGCCCAGCGTCAGGGTCTTGGTGACACTCTTCTCGGAATCGGCCAGGGTGTTGACGCTGACATATCCCACGTTGTGGGTGTATCCCAGGTTGGTGAACGTGTTGATGTTGAAGAATGCTGCAGAGTCGACTGCCGTATTGAACATGAAACCGCCGTTGGCACTCCAGTTGCCGTTGATGTTTTCAGGTCGCGTGATGGTTCCACCAGTCTCCGTATTATATGTGGTCATGTTCGACACCGAGTTGCTGGTGGTATTGAAGCGCACGAAGCTCATGACGGCACGCTGGTGCTTCTGGAAATAGTCGTTGTAGAAGAGGTTGAAATCCTGCGAGAACGAAGGTTTCAAACCCGGGTTACCACGCGTGATGCGCAGGGGATTGCTGTCGTCGACGATATCGAGCAGATCGGTCATCGACGGCTGGCTGGTGGTGCCGCGATAGGTAAAGCGGAGCTGACCAGTCTGCGACTTCTTCCAGCGGAAGTCGAGCGTCGGGGTGAAGTTGGTAACGCTGCGCTTCACGATGGTGTCGGTTCCCAGATACTTATAGGTGAAGTTCGAACTCTGGGGTATCACCTGGAATCCCACGTTGAAATTGTAGGCCTTACGCACGATGCGCAACATAACCTCCGCCGTGTGGGTGTAGTTCTTATAGACCGACTTCTTGCTCAACCGCTCGTCCTCATAGTAGTCGAGGGGATTGGGCAGCGGGTCGAGGTAAGCATCGAAATTACGGTATTCGGGGTTGATGCCCGAGTAGTCGACGCCAAAGAGGCTGTAAGTCTTGCGGTCGCTCTTGGTGTAGCTGTACTGGAAGCGATAGCCGAACTGCAGGTACACCTGACGGGCAATAGGTTCACTGTAGTTGGCACGCAGGCTGTAGCCCCAACGGTCCTGCGGGGTGAGATTATAGCGGTTGGTCTGATAGACGGAATCGATGGGCAGCAGAGTAACCGGGTCGAGAATCTGGAAATAGTTCACGATATTGTTCGACATCGACTTGCTGGTGCCTTCGCTCCAATTGGCGTTGACCTGCAGCGTGATGTTACGTCCGCTATTGTTCAGGCGGCGATTGAGCTGCAACATGCCTCGCAACTGCTTGGAGTCGCTATAGTTGACACCGTTGTCGGCACTGAAGTTCTTGACAATGCCGTATTTCTTGGCAATATCGTAGACGTCGCGCAGGGGGTTGTTGGAGTATTCGTAGGGATCGTTGTCGAATGTAGCACTGAGACTGCTGCTCAAGCCGTCGTTGCTGCTGTACGAGAAGTTCGGGCGGAACATGATGTTCGTCATGGAGTCGGGCTGCCACTCGAGGCGCATCTGACCGTTCCACTGGTTCGAGCGCGAATAGTTCTGATTGGCGTTATTGCCGAACGACGACGTCGTACCGCTGAAGAACGACTCGCTGGACTGGCGTGAGTAGGTGTCGCCGTCGCTATGGTTCCAGCGCACGCTACCGTCGATTTTCAGCTTGTCGTTGTCGTAGTTGAGGTTCACACCCGTCATCTTCATGGCGTTCAGGCCCTGACGTCCGCCACCGAAACGTCCGCCACCACCGCCGCCACCGGGGAAGCCCATGTCGTTGGTGTTGTTGGCATTACTCATCAGGAACAGCTTCAGGTTGTCTTTCATGAAACCACCGAAGATGCGGCCTGCATAGCGGTTCTGAGTACCTGCTGCCACATCGGCATTGGCCATTACACCTTTGTTCATACCCTGCTTGATGCCGAAGTCGAGCACCGTCTCCTCCTCGCCGTCCTCGATACCCGACACACGAGCCAGGTCGCTCTGCTTGTCGTAGGCCTTGATGCGATCGATGATGTTCGTGGGCAGGTTCTTCATGGCGGTCTTCGTGTCGCCCGTCATGAATTCCTTACCGTCGACCAGTATCTTCTTTACCTCCTTACCATTGATCTTGACGGTACCGTCGTCGCTCACCTCGGCACCAGGCAGACGACGCACCAGTTCCTCGACCACAGAACCCTCGGGGGTACGATAGGCCGAAGCGTTATAGATGAAGGTATCGGCCTTCAAAGTCACCTTGGCAGCCTGGCCAGTAATCGTAGCACCCTTCAGCATGATGGCGTCGGGCTGCATCGCGATGGTTCCCAGGGCGATGTCCTTGTCGGCCACCTTGATACGCTTGGTGTAGGCCTTGAAACCCACACACGTCACCTGCAGTATATAGTTTCCTACCTGAGGAGCCTTCACTGTGAATTCGCCGTCCATATTGGTCAGCGCACCCTTCACGAGCGTGCTGTCGGTCTTCAGCAGTTTAACAGTTGTCTGGGGGATGGGGTCTTGTGAATCGTCGATGACTAATCCCGTAATAGAGCGCTGAGCCATAGCTACCACAGCCATCAGGGGCATCAGCAAGAAAAGAAGAGTACGTTTACTGTCCATAATTATTTCACGTTTTACGGTTATTATGACGAGCCAAACGCAAGAAGGTTTAACGAGTCGTAAAAAAAATCGGGAAGCAACGCCTAAAACGTGCTTCCCGAATCGAAATTATTAGCGGACGTATTACGGCAGCGTAATGAGAATTACACCATCGTACTGCGTGTAGTTCCAACCTCCAACGCCGTCGATGTAGTAGTAAGGAGCCAGCTGAATGGTCTTACCCTCCATCTTGTTGTGAGCCCAGAACGAGGGATCCTGCATCGAAGACCAGCCCCAAGGATGGCAACCGTAGATAGGCTGAGTAGAATCGCCCTGATAGTTCAGACCCAAGGGGAAGTCCTCGTAGAATGCCAGACCGTCCTCAATCCAGATATCCAGATTCTGAACGGTAGAACTCAGCGAAATCCAGTTGTCCCAATCGGCAGCGCCCTGAGGACTTGCCAGATACTCTGCATAAGGCTTCACCACGCGATAACGGTCGAAGCCTTCGGCCTTCAGAATCTCAACCTTAGCAACCACACCGTCGGGGTTAGCATCAGAGCCTGTAGCCCAAGCATCCACGAAGGTACCTGTGCCCAGCGACTGCCAAGTGTACTCCACACTGACGTTAACGGTTACTTTTTCGATATTGGTAGGATTCATGTTGGTAGAATCGGTGTAAGCCAGCGTCAGCTCCAGCACCTTGCCAATCTCCAATGCAGAAACGTCGACCGTGATGTCAGCCTTAGCCTCACCAGACTTGAAGGTGAAACCAGACACGCTGAAGCAGTCGGCAGCATTTCCGTCAATAGTACCAGTAGCACTTACAGTTCCCGAATAGTCACCATTGGTATTGCTACGGTAGATGGGAATCTGGAACTGAGGGTTGCTGGCCTGAACAGCGGTGGCTGTAAGTTTAGCAGCGGCAAAGGTAATACCCTGTCCTGCAGCAGTGCTATTGTACTCAGCACCGATATTGTCGGTATTGCAGGAAGCAAACAGCATGGAAACACCTACTGCCAACCCGCATAAATACTTATTGATTTTCATAATTATATACTTTTTAATGTATTCACAATACTCTGATTATTACTCCGGATAGTCACCAGTCGGGTTCTGATCCTTGTCCACGCTCATGTTCTCGTTTCCGTCGAACTCAGCCTGCGGAATAGTGAGCACATTCATGTAAGCATCGGGATCGTCGGTGGGCTTACCAGTAAGCAGAGCAGCCTTAGGCCAGCCCTGAGCCTCGGTACGGATGAAGCCCTGCTTCAGGCGCTTCAGGTCGTACATACGGCCGAACTCACCCCACAGCTCGATACGACGCTGGATGAGGATTTCCTCGAGCAGCGAACCAGTCTCGTCGGCAGGTGCAGAGGTCTTACCCAGAGCAGTACCGGTCTTGCTGGTGGTGTAACCAGCATCGCGTACTTTCATGAGAGCCATCAGGTCTTCCTTGGCAGCAGCCTCGTTGCCAGCACGGCACTCAGCCTCAGCAGCGGTGAGGTACATTTCCTCTACGCGCATGAAGATGTAGTCGCCCAGCCAGGTAGAGGCATCCGAGAAGTGGAATTTCTCCTGCTGATACTTGTTGGTAGTATCCCACCAAGCCAGACGGGTGTCTGTGGGAGACATCTTGGCATAGAGCTCAGAATTGATGCGCTTGGGAGCGGTCTGTGCATACGACTTACCACCCTCCATATCCATGTGAGCGAAGAAGCTGGCATACATACCAACCTGGTCGGCGATGATGCCGGCACCCCACATGACGTTGTTAGCAGCGACATTGTTCGTGCCTGCGAACGAAGCCACGGGCAGAATAGTGCAACCGCTGGCGTCGATAGCAGCGTGAGCAGCAGCAGCAGCATCACCCCACTTGTTCTCAACCATGCAGATACGAGCCTTCAGAGCCTGTGCTACAGAGTAGTCGATGTGGCTCTTGTCCTTGCGGGTAGTTCCCTGAAGCAGCGTAACAGCCTCGTTGATGTCCTTCTCAATCTGGGCATACACCTCAGCATTGGTAGAACGGGGTTGACCCTTGGTCTCAGGTGATGTCGGCTCGGTATAGAGAGGAACACAAGGATCGCTCTCGTGACCTACCAGCGTACGTGCAAAGTACTGAGACAGCATGAAATAGCTGTAGGCACGGATGGCATAAGCCTGTCCGATGACATAGTTCACCTCGCTGGGAGTACCACCCATCGATTCCTTGGCTGCAATGATGTAGTTAGCATTTGCAATCCAGTTGTAGAAAGCATACCACAGGTCGTAGCTGCGCCATGCACTAGAGTTGAAACGGCTCTTTACGTTGTAGCAGGCGTCGAACCAGAACCAACCAGAACCCTGGGCACCCATCACGTGGTCTTCACCCATGACGTCGGCGCAGAGGGTATAAGCGGTGATACCGAAGCACTGGTGCGTGTTATTTGTCGTTGACCAACCTGCGGTGTACATCTCACGATAGATACCGTTCAGGGTCACCAACGCTGCATTGGCGTTGGCCAGCAGTCCCTGTCCAGACATCGACTGGGTGGGAGCGGTCTCAATTTGTTCTTTCGAGCAGGATGTCACAAGCATGCTACCTGCCAAAAGACCTAAACATGTATATTTGAATATCGATTTCATAACTTTTTCGTATTATATGTTTCTTTTAGTGTATTCAATATCCTTAGAACTTAAGCTCCAGACCGATAGTCCACGTCTTATTGGGCACATAGTTGTAATCCGTACCACCGCTGAAGTTGTACTGAGGATCCATACCGTCGAGATGCGACCAGATAGCCAGATTGTCGACAGAAGCGAATACGCGGAGGTTCTGCATGCCAATGCGGCGAATCAGGTTCGTGGGAATCGTGTAACCCAGCGTGATGTTCTTGATAGCAAAGTAAGAAGCATCAATCAGATAACGGTCTGTAACCAGGTTAGAGCTGGCAATCTCGACACGGGGAACATCCGTAACGTCGCCGGGCTGCTGCCAACGACGCAAAGCGTTCGAGTGCCATGTGCTGCTGAGATACCACAAATCCATCAAACTGCCATAGTTGCTGTCGTACACCTTACCACCGATGCTATAAGTAGTCAGGATCGAGAGGTCGATACCCTTATAGCTCAGGTTGCTCGAGATGCTTCCGTAGAGGTCGGGAATACGGCTGCCCAGGTAATACTTCGAAGCGCTAGCCTCAGAAGTAGAGCTGGTGATGTACTCAGAACCGGGAATCATGTCGCCATTGTCGTCCTTCTTGTAAGCCCAGTAGAGCTGTGCACCTGTTGCAGGATCAACACCAGCCGACTTAGCCATGTAGAATGTATTCAGAGGCATACCTTCCTTGATGACACGAACACCCTTGATGATTTCAGGCGACTCATTGGTCAGTTTCAGCACCTTGTTGCCGACGGTAGAACCCATCCAGGTCAAATCCCAGCGCAGGTCCTTAGTCTTCACAGGCGTTACACCAATCTCCATCTCGACACCCGTGTTGCGCATGTCACCCACGTTGGCGTTGTAGCCCTTGAAACCGGTCGACAGAGCCATCGGGTATTCCAGCAGCATGTCGGTAGTCTTCTTATAGTAGTATTCGAAGCTGAAGCGTACGCGCTGATCGAACAGGGTACCCTCCAAACCGATGTTGAAGTTGTTGTTCTTCTCCCAAGAAACGTCCTTAGTCTCCAGCGTAGACACCACAGCACCGATGTTGTTACCATTGTTCCAACCCAGCTCATAGAGGCTCTGCCAAAGGTAGTAGTTCGAGTAGCCGTCGCTGTCGAGGATGTCATCGTTACCCTGCTGACCATAGCTGGCCTTGAACGACAGGTTGTCAATCCACTTGATATCCTTCATGAAGTTCTCCTTCGAGATACGCCAGTTACCACCAATCGACCAGAACGTACCCGTCCAGTTGTCCTTGTAGAAACGTGAAGAAGCATCACTACGCAGTGAGAACGAGAAGTAGTACTTGTCGTCGTAGTTGTAGTTGACGCGGCTCAGGAACGAGTTGATGCGGTAGTTGTGAGAGTAAGAGCTGGCCTCGTACATGTTGGCTGCCGGGCCGAGTTCGTAGATACCGTCTACGAGGTTGGTACGACCGGCGGTCAGATATCTGTAGTTGTAGGCATACCACTCATGACCCAGCATCACGTCGATGTTGTGACGTTCGAAGGTGCGGTTCCAAGTGAGCAGTTGGTTGAAGGTGTAGCTCTGAGTACGGTAGTTGTACTTCTGAATCAGACCACCCGAGCTTGCCTGGTTACCATGATACATGTTCATGTAGCGCATGCGGTTCTGGTTCTCGTAGTCGAAACCGAAGTTCACGCTCAGTTTCAAGCCCTGCAGCCATCCGGCAGAAGCGTCGTCAGTACCCAGCACGATACCGGTACGTGCACCGGCGATGTCGCGGATACGCTCACCCTTATCGTCATACAGACCACCTAAGGGGTTGTAGTCATTGTTGCTACCGAAACGGCGACCCAGGTCGCTGTCACCGTAGTCATACTGTGCCTCACCAGTCTCGCTGAGCAGGTTGTTACCCTGCATATCCTTCAGATAAACGGGGAAGATAGGCGATACGAACTGTGAGGTGTACCATACGTTCGAAGTAGAAGTGCCGTCATAGTCGTTGGCATTCGAGATAGAGTGAGCCAGCGTGGTGCTCAAGTTAGCACGGAACCACTTGGTCACCTCGGTGTCCACACTCAGACGGGCATTGTAACGCTGGAAGTTGGTGGTCTTCAAAATACCATCCTCGTTCACGTAACCCAGCGACAGCATGTACTTGGTCTTGTCAGAACCGCCGCTGATCGAGAATTGATGCTCGTGACGCAGGGCGTTCTTATTCTCGATGGCATCCATCCAGTTCTCGTCCCAGGCAGCCTGTGCGTCAGCACGAACCTGACCGGTAGCGGGATCGATGATGGTGTCCCAAGTATAGTTCTTGAACGGGTTGTAGTGCTCACCACCCAGGTTCAGACCCAGCTGGGTGCGACCATATTCCTCAGCATCAGCCCAAGTGTAACCGTTTCCGAAGTAAGCCTGGTTGCGCAGAGCCTCGTAGGTCAGCTGCACAAACTCCTTCTGGTCCACCAGGTCGTAGCGTTTCTGGGCACGGTTTGACCAACCGACGGTAGAACGCCACGTTACCTGAGCCTTACCTTCCTTACCCTTCTTGGTAGTAATCATCACCACACCGTTGGCACCGCGGGCACCATACAGAGCACCGGCAGAAGCATCCTTCAGCACAGTCATCGACTCCACGTCAGCGGGGTTCAGCGAGCTCAGCGAACCATCGTAAGGCACACCGTCAACCACGTACAGAGGAGCAGAAGAAGCGTTGATAGAACCATAACCACGGATACGGATGCTGGGAGCAGAACCGGGCTGACCGTCGGCAGATGTCATCTGCACACCGCTTACCTGGCCCTCAAGACCCTTGGCAACGTTGGTGATAGGACGAAGCTCGATTTTCTCACCGCCTACGCTCTGGGCAGAACCGGTGAACGACGATTTCTTCGTTGTACCATAAGCCACCACGATCACTTCATCGAGGGCTGTCTGGTCGCTCGTCAGCACGATGCGCATGTTAGGACGGGCGCTCACCTCGATGGGTTCCATACCGATGTAAGTGATACGCAGCACGTTCTTGCCGGCGGGACATGTCAGCGAGAACTTACCATTAGCGTCAGTTACAGTACCCACCTGAGTTCCCACTACGAGAACGGAAGCACCGATGACGGGCTGTCCGTCTTCCTGAGAGGTAACAGTACCAGTAACCTTTGTCTGGGCCAGAGCAACTCCTACCATGAGGAACAGACTGACCAGAATCATTGTTAATCTTTGTTTCATAAATCTCTCTCGTTTTGTTTATATTAATACTAATTATAAATGATGTACGTGTACATTATCATATAGAAGTTAGTCCACAATCCACCCTTTTTAAAGGAATCGACCGTGCAAAGATAACATATAAGTTTCTAAAAAACAAATAAAATTATAAAAAATACACATTTTGGCACGAAAAGTTAACTAAAATCAGCCAAAGTGGTGCTTTTTTATACGTTTTTCATGCATTATCGTTGCATTTTGTTAAGACTAAATAGCGTTTTTTCAACGTCTTTTCCTGAAAAAGTCCTGCATCAGCTGTCGGCACTCGTCTTCCAGCACGCCGCCGGTGACGTTGCATTTGGGGTGCAGGGCATGTGGAGCATAGTCTGTGTAGCCTCGTTTTTCGTCACGACAACCATAGACGATACGGGGTATCTGGCTCCACCCCAAGGCTCCGGCACACATCACGCAGGGCTCAACAGTGACGTACAGCGTACAGTCCGTCAGGTACTTTCCGCCCAACTCGTTGGCAGCCTGTGTGATAGCCTGCATTTCGGCATGAGCCGTCACGTCGTGCAGCGTCTCTGTCAGGTTATGCGCCCGGGCAATCACATGATCCCGACACACCACCACCGCACCGATGGGAATCTCGCCCTCAGCCATTGCTACTTCAGCCTCCTGCAAGGCCTTCCGCATATACATTTCTTCGACCTTCAGGTCGAAGTGTGGCACGCAATCGTCTTTATTTTTTTCTTTCATGATGCAAAAGTACGAAAAAAAATTCGTAACTTTGCAAAGTGGATTGGAAAATCATACATATTGACGAGACGGATTCAACCAATCGTTGGCTGAAGGATAAGGCTCAAGAGGTTGAAGCCTTAGGGTTCAGGCCACGAAGCATTAGGGTTCAGGGCTCGAACCCTAAGGGTTCGGGAGACATCGTGGTATGGGCCGACTTTCAGACGTCGGGACGAGGCTGTGGCACGAACCGGTGGGAATCGGAACGGGGCAAGAACCTGCTGTTCTCGATACTGCTGCACCCCACAGAGGTTGCAGCCACGAAGCAATTTTGGATATCAATGGCCGTATCGCTGGCCATCTGCGAGGCACTAGGGCAGTATATCGGCGACCTGAGCATCAAGTGGCCCAACGACATCTACTGGCGCAACGGCAAGATCTGCGGTATACTGATTGAGAACACCCTGAAGGGGAACACCATCAAGGACAGCATTATCGGCGTGGGGCTGAACGTGAACCAGCGAACGTTCCATAGCAACGCGCCTAACCCTGTGTCGCTGTGGCAGATAGCAGGACAGGAAACGGACCGAGAGCAGCTGCTGAACGGGATCCTCGAGGCATTGGACAAATTGATGGCTCCTGCCAACCTGCCCCACTTAGGAGAGGATTACCGGAAAATGCTGTACCGCAGGACGGGATTCCACCCGTATGCCGACAAGGACGGTGCCTTCATGGCTGAGATGGTCGGCGTGGAGGACGACGGGCATCTGGTGCTTCGCAATGAGGAGGGGCAAGAACGGCGGTATGCCTTCAAGGAAGTGCAATTTATCATGTGATAACGGTATAACGGAATAACGGATTAAAAAAGACAAGATTATGGCAAGATTCAAGAGAATTCTCCTGAAGCTCTCGGGTGAGAGTCTGATGGGTAAGCAGGGCTACGGCATCGACCCTGAGCGTCTGGGCGACTATGCACGCCAGATTAAGGAAGTGAGCGAGATGGGTGTACAGATTGGTATCGTCATCGGTGGCGGAAACATCTTCCGCGGGCTGAGTGGAAGCCAGAAAGGCTTCGACCGCGTGAAGGGCGACCAGATGGGTATGTGCGCTACGGTGATTAACTCGCTGGCACTGAGCTCGGCACTGGGCGCAGTGGGCGTGAAGAACAAGGTGCTGACGGCTATCCGCATGGAGCCCATCGGCGAGTTCTACACCAAGTGGAAGGCTATTGAGGCTATGGAGCAGGGCTATGTGTGCATCTTCTCGGCAGGAACGGGATCACCCTACTTCACGACCGATACGGGTTCATCGTTAAGAGGAATAGAGATTGAGGCCGACGTGATGCTGAAGGGTACTCGTGTGGACGGTGTCTATACGGCAGACCCCGAGAAAGACCCCACAGCGACGAAGTTTGATGCCATTACTTACAAAGAGGTGCTGGCACGCGGTCTGAAGGTGATGGACCTGACTGCCATCTGCATGTGTCAGGACAACAACCTGCCCATCTACGTGTTCAACATGGACGTAGTGGGTAACCTGAAGAAAGTGATGGATGGTGAGGAGATTGGTACGTTAGTACATAATTAATGCATAATTCATAATGCATAATTCATAATTTATAATGCATAATTCATAATTTATAATGCATAATTAGGCTTCTTCAACGAACTCGACGTATTCGCCCTCGGAGTCATCGAAAATCTTCTTGTTTTCGCGATTCTGATGATGGTGGTCGATAATGGTCTCGCCCGTTGCCGTTTCCGTGCGACGGGCGTTTTCGTTATCAGTGGTCTGGTAGCTCTCCGTAGACTGACTATCGCGCGTATGCTGGTTACTCTGGGCCCGCTGACTATACTGCTGACGCTTACGTCCCGTTTCGTTGCGCAGGCGCTGTTCACGCAAATCGGCAGCCTCCTCGACAGCCTTCTTGGCATCCTTGATACTCTTCAGAATCCGACTGCCAACCAGCATCAAAACGAAAACAATGAGAAAGAAAATGAATAAAAGGATTGCCATAAGCTTATAGGTTTGTAGTTATTGTTGTAGTTATTATTTCTTTTGTTGTGAGTTATTGACGATGGAGAGCAACACATACCATGCGATGATGGCCGCTAAGCCGCTGATACCCATCAGTATCAACAAAGGAATACAGGTCAGCAGGAATACGTATTTGATTTCGTTGCCTTGCCAACCCCACGTCTTGAATTTTAGGGCAAACATGGGAACTTCGCTAACCAATAAGTAGCTACAGAATAGCACCATAGCCAAGATGATCCACACGGCATAAGGCAGACTACTGAGCCAATCGCCACTACCCACAATCAACGCGCCCCAGAACAGGGCATTGGCTGGTGTTGGGAGTCCAATGAATCCCATGGCCTGCCGCTCGTCCAGATTGAACTTCGCCAGTCGCAGGGCCGAGAATGCCGCCATGATGAAGGCCAAGAAGGGTATCAAGGGGAAATGGATGTGGAAAGAGCACAGGAAACTGAACACCATTGCCGACGGTGCAAAGCCGAAGGTGATATCGTCGGCCAGCGAGTCGAGTTCCTTGCCGATGGGGGAACTGACATGCAATAGGCGGGCCGTCATGCCGTCGAAGAAATCGAATACAGCACCAATAACAATAAATAGCAATGCCATCTTATAATCTGAATCGAAGGCAAAATAGGTCGCTATGCACCCTGAAATCAGATTCAGACAAGTAATCGTATTGGGGATATGCTTCTTCATAATTGTCAATTATCAATTATCAATTGTCAATTATCAATTATGCCATCTTGGCAATCACGGTTTGGTCGCCCGTTGTCGGCTGGTCCATTGTGACACAAGCCTTTGCTGTTAACGGGAGATAGACATCGACACGCGAACCCAGCTTGATGAATCCCAGGTGCTCGTCAATGTAGCATTCCTCACCGTCCTTGGCATAAGTCACGATACGACGGGCCATTGCACCGGCAATCTGGCGTACCAGCACTTCCTGTCCGTCGGGCGTCTCGATCATGATGTCGGCATGCTCGTTCTCTTCACTGGCCTTGGGAAGCCAAGCCTTGTGGTAGTTGCCGTCGAAATGCTTGACGAACTTAACTTTGCCGTCAACGGGGAACCAGTTGGCATGAACGTTCAAAGGACTCATGAAGATGCTGATCATGAGGCGCTTGTCGTGAAAATAGTCGTTTTCCTCGGCCTCTTCGACGACCACAATCTTACCATCGGCAGGGGCCACCACCATTTTTTCGGTGTCGCCATTGAAGTAGCGAATAGGACAACGGTAGAAGTTCAGGGCCATGAGCCATGCTGCGCCAAAGACGACAGCAAAGGCAATGGCAGGCACAAGGCCCACCAGAGAATGCAGTCCAAGGGTGATGCCAATGATGACAAGGGCACTCAGCATCAGCTCGTTGGTACCCTCGCGATGTATGCGTATTTTCTTCAGTTTCTTTATTCTTGCTCCCATGAGTTAGATTCGTAGTTTCACTATTTGTCATGCAAAGGTACACCTTTTTTATTAATCTTACAAATTTTTCACGTTATTCTTTTGGTTATGTCAGCTTTTTGGCGTATCTTTACACCTCAAAAACGAAAAAACAGCACATTTTATGGAAGATTTCATACATTTGCACGTACATACATACTACTCTATCCTTGACGGTCAGTCGAGCATTAAGCGCCTGGTTGACAAAGCCATAGGCAACGGCATGCGAGGCATGGCGATAACCGATCATGGCGACATGTTCGGCATCAAGGAGTTCCACGATACCGTTGCCGGTATCAACAAAGGCCGCAAGAAAGACGGTCTGGAGCCCTTCAAGCCCATCTTTGGTTGTGAGATGTACGTGTCGCGCTATGGTTCGAAGTTGCTGAAAGACGACAAGAAGCATCAGGGCGGTTATCACCTGATTGTGCTGGCCAAGAACTATCAGGGCTACAAGAACCTCATCAAGCTGGTGAGTCGTTCGTGGGTAGACGGCTTCTACATGCGTCCACGTACCGACCGCGAGGACTTGGAGAAATACCACGAAGGACTCATCGTCTGTTCGGCATGTATTGCCGGCGAGGTGCCCAAGAAGATTCTGAATGGCGACATTGCCGGAGCCCGCGAGGCCATTGAGTGGCACAAGCGGGTGTTTGGCGACGACTACTATCTGGAGTTGCAGCGTCACGAGGTGAAAGACCCCACCATTCGGGCTAACCGCGAGACTTTCCCCTTGCAGGAGAAGGCCAACAAGGTGCTGATAGAACTGGCCCGCGAGTATGGCATCAAACTGGTGTGTACCAATGATGCCCACTTCGTGGATCAGGAGAATGCCGAAGCCCACGACCATCTGTTGTGTCTGGCCACGTCGAAGGATCTGGACGACCCCACGCGTATGCTCTATTCGAAGCAGGAATGGTTTAAGACACGCGAAGAAATGAACGACGTCTTTGCAGATGTTCCCGAAGCGCTGTCGAACACGCTCGAGATACTGGACAAGGTAGAAATCTACAGCATCGACCACGACCCCATCATGCCTTTCTTCCCCATTCCCGAGGAGTTTGGTACTGAGGAGCAATGGCGGCAGAAATTCACCAAAGAAGACCTGTTCAAGGAGTTCACCAGCGATGAAAACGGAGAAAACCAGTTGCCCCGCGAGGAAGGTGAGGCGAAGATCAAGAAGCTGGGTGGTTACGACAAACTGTACCGCATTAAGTTCGAGGCCGACTATCTGGCCAAGCTGGCTTACGAGGGTGCCCACCGTATTTATGGTGAGGAACTTTCGAAGGAAGTCGACGACCGCATCCGTTTCGAGCTGCACATCATGAAGACGATGGGTTTCCCCGGCTACTTCCTGATTGTGCAGGACTTCATCAACTCGGCCCGCGACGAATTGGGAGTAATGGTAGGTCCGGGACGTGGCTCTGCAGCCGGTTCCGTCGTAGCTTACTGCTTGGGAATCACGAAGATAGACCCGTTGAAGTACGACCTGCTGTTCGAACGTTTCCTGAACCCCGACCGTATCTCGTTGCCCGATATCGATACCGACTTCGACGATGACGGCCGCGGCCGTGTGCTGAAATGGGTGGAGGACAAATATGGTCACGAGAACTGTGCCCACATCATCACCTATGCCACGATGGCCACGAAGAACTCCATCAAGGATGTGGCCCGTGTCGAGAAACTCCCGTTGGCAGAGTCTAACGCCTTGTGTAAGGCTATCCCCGACCGTCTGCCTGACGGTATGAAGATGAACCTGACGAACGCCATCAAGTGTGTCCACGAGCTGCAGGAGGCCGAGACATCGGTTAATCCGCAGCTGGCTAATACCATCAAGTATGCCAAGATGCTCGAGGGAACCGTCCGCGGCACTGGTATCCATGCTTGCGGATTCATCATCTGCCGCGACCCTATCAGCGACCATGTGCCCGTCTCTACGGCTGACGATCCGGATTTCAAGGGCACCAAGACCAACTGTACGCAGTACGACGGTCACGTCATTGAGTCCACGGGACTGATCAAGATGGACTTCCTGGGCTTGAAGACACTCTCCGAGTTGAAGGAGGCCTGTGCGAACATCAAGCGTACACGAGGCATCGACGTCGATCTGGATACCATTCCCATCGACGATGCGAAGACCTATGAACTATACCAGCAGGGACGTACCATCGGCACCTTCCAGTTTGAGTCGGCGGGCATGCAGAAGTACCTGCGTGAGCTCCATCCCACGGTCTTCGAGGATCTCATCGCTATGAACGCCCTCTATCGTCCAGGACCTATGGACTATATCCCTTCGTTCATTGCCCGTAAGAACGGCCGCGAGGAGATAAAATACGACATTCCCTGCATGGAGAAGTACCTGAAGGATACATACGGTATCACGGTCTATCAGGAGCAGGTGATGCTGCTGTCGCGACAGTTGGCCGACTTCACCCGTGGTGAGAGCGATGCCCTCCGTAAGGCGATGGGTAAGAAGAAGAAGGACATCGTCGATGCGATGAAGCCGAAGTTCATCGAGGGCGGCAAGAAGAACGGTCACGATCCGCAGGTGCTTGAGAAGATCTGGGCCGACTGGGAGAAGTTTGCCTCCTACGCCTTCAACAAGTCGCATGCCGCCTGCTATTCATGGGTAGCTTACCAAACGGCCTACCTCAAGGCCAACTACCCTGCTGAATTCATGGCTGCCATCATGAGTCGACGCCGTGACCAGATTACGGAAATCACCAAGCTGATGGACGAATGCAAGCAGATGGGTATTGCCACGCTGGGACCCGATGTCAACGAGTCGTACCAGAAGTTCGGTGTGAACCATCATGGAGAAATCCGCTTCGGACTGGCTGCCATCAAGGGCATGGGCGACAATGTGGCACAGTCGATCATCGACGAACGCGAGAAGAACGGCCCCTACAAGGACATCTTTGACTTCGTGCAGCGCGTCAATTTCAATCAGGTCAACCGCAAGGCCTTCGAGGCACTGGCACTCAGCGGTGGCTTCGACTCGTTTGGCATCCGCCGTGAGGACTTCTTTGTGCAGAACAGCAAGGGTGAGACCTTCATCGATACCATCATGCGCTTCGGGCAGAACTACCAGGCCGAAAAGCAGCAAGCTCAGAACTCGCTCTTCGGCGACTTCGGTGCCGTAGAGATTCAGACACCTGCCATTCCCAAGTCGGACATTCGCTGGAGTGACATCGAACGTCTGAACAAAGAACGCGAGCTGGTGGGCATCTACCTGTCGGCCCATCCGCTGGACGAATACAAGATTGTGCTCGACAATCTCTGCAACATCCGATGTGACGAATTGGCAGACGTCAACAGTCTGAAGGACCGCGAGGACGTCATCCTGGGAGGCATCGTTACCGGCATCCGTACCCGCTTTGACAAACGTAACAATCCCTGTGGTTTCGTTACTTTGGAGGACTTCAATGGCTCGGGCGAGCTGGCGCTGTTTGGTGAGGAATGGGGCCGTTGGAGCGGCATGTTCACCGAGGGAGCCTCGGTATATATCACCGCCAAGGTGCAACCCCGTTTCCAATATAGTGACCTGATGCAGCTGAAGGTGCAGAACATCGAATACCTGCAAACCATCAAGGAAAAAGCCATCGACAAGATCACCATCTCGCTGACCACCGACCTGCTGAACGACGAGGTGGTGATGGAGCTGAACGAACTGATTACCTCCAGTCCCGGCAAGACGCAATTGTATTTCCTCCTGCACGACTCAGCAGGCAAGAAGCACGTCCTGCTACGCAGCGAGACCAAGACGATTGACGTCCGAAACAGTCTGATACAATACATCGAGAAGACCGATGCCCTGAGCTACAAGATTAATTAGTGGCACGGAATTTGCAAATAGCTGAATTGAGAGATAAATAGTAAATTATAAATCGTCAAATTGTAAATGAGATTATGGAAGTAACTATCACAAGCGAGAATTTCGAGAGTCTGAAGAATGGCGCAGAGCCATTAGTGGTTGATTTCTGGGCTACATGGTGTGGTCCCTGCCGCATGGTAGGTCCCGTCATCAGCGAGTTGGCCAAGGAGTACGACGGCAAGATTACCGTCGGCAAGTGCGACGTTGAGGAGTGTGAGGACCTGGCCTTAGAATTCGGCATCCGCAACATCCCCACCATCCTGTTCTTCAAGGGTGGTCAGGTGGTCGACAAAATGGTTGGTGCACAATCCAAGGCCAAGCTCCAGGAGAAGTTTGACGCCCTGCTGTAATGGCTGTTGGCTATTAGCTATTAGCTGAAAGTAACTATTCTGCTACCATCATCCTGCTCGGTAATGCTGACACGCACAGCATCATCGGGCAGGATTTCTTCTATCAGCTCGGGCCATTCTATAAAGCATAGTGCCCCTGAATAGAAATAGTCCTCGTAGCCCATATCATAAACCTCCTCCAGCTTCTTAATACGATAAAAGTCGAAGTGGAAGATGGTGTCGTCTTTAGCCGACGTGTACTCATTGATGATGGCAAAGGTGGGCGAGGTGATTACATCGTCAACACCCAGCTCCTCGCAGATGGCTTTGACAAAGGTGGTTTTGCCGGCTCCCATCTTACCATAGAAGGCAAACACTCGGCGGTCACCGATATGCTCTATAAACTCCCGTGCAGCCTCACGGATGTGGTCTATATCTTGAATCCTAATAGTATTCATAAAGTTCAATGTTCAAAGTTCAAGGACTATCGTTTCTTTCCTTTTAACGTAATAATCGGTATAATCATTTCCTCCATCGAGATGCCTCCATGCTGGAAGGTATTCCGATAGTACGACACGTAATAGTTGTAGTTGTTCGGATAGGCAAAGAAGTCGTCACCCGTGGCAAACACATAGCTCGTCGACAGGTTCGGCGCCGGCAGATGGGCCTTGCGGGGATCCTTGATCACAAAGATTTCCTTCGATTCGTAGGCCAGGTTCTTGCCCAGCTTATAGCGCAGATTGGTGTTGGTATTGCGGTCGCCTACAATCTTCACGGGGTTGTTGGTACGTATCGAGCCATGATCGGTGGTGATGATGACACGATAGTCGGTCTGAGCCAACTGGCGGAACAAGTCGGCTATGACAGAATGGCGGAACCACGACAGGGTGATGCTTCGGTAGGCCGACTCGTTGTTAGCCAACTCACGCACCATCTTCGACTCCGTACGGGCATGGCTGAGCATGTCGATGAAATTGAACACTACCACGTTCAGGTCGTTCTTGCCCAACGAGTTCAGCTGCTGCATAAACCGGTCGGCATCCTGCGACGTATTGATTTTATGGTACGAAAAGGTGTTCTTCCTACGATACCGTTCCAGCTGCGTCTGAATCAGCGGTTCCTCGTTCAGGTTCTTGCCCTCTTCTTCGTCCTCGTCGACCCACAAGTCGGGAAACATCTGTGCAATCTGCTCGGGCATCAGTCCCGAGAAGATAGCGTTACGGGCATACTGCGTGGCCGTGGGGAGTATCGAGCAATACACGTTCTCGTCAATCTCAAACTGGTCGCCCAACTCGCGCTCCAACATCTTCCACTGGTCATAGCGGAAATTATCGAGCACCACCAAGAACACTTTTTCGCCTTCGTTCAAAGCGGGGAATATGCTGGTTTTAAACAGCTCGTTCGACATCATCGGATGCTCCGCACCCTGCATCCAGTCCATATAGTGCTGCTTCACGTATTTGGCAAAACCGCGATTGGCCTCTTCCTTCTGCATTTGCAGCATCTCGGTCATCTGCGAGTCTGTGGCACTCAACTCCAACTCCCAGCGTACCAGCCGTTTATAGATGTCACACCATTCGTCCCACGTGCGGCAGTCCATAATCTGCATGGCTATCTGCTGGAATTGCTGCTGATAGCCCGACTGCACGGCCTCGGTGACGATTTCCTTGCGGTGGATGTTCTTCTTCAGCGTCAGCAGAATCTGATTGGGATTGACGGGTTTGATCAGGTAGTCGGCTATCTGCTGTCCGATGGCCTGGTTCATGATATCCTCCTCTTCACTCTTGGTCACCATCACCACAGGCAGTTGCGGCGATATCTCCTTGATGCGCTGCAGGGTTTCCAGTCCTGACAGTCCGGGCATCATCTCGTCAAGCAGCACCAAGTCCAGTCCACCCTTGCGGCACTCCTCGATGGCATCGGTACCGTTGGTCACCGTCACCACCTCGTATCCTTTTTTCTCTAAGAAAAGCAAGTGGGCCTTCAGCAATTCCATTTCGTCGTCAGCCCAAAGCAGTCGTCCGTTAATCATATTTCGATTCTTTCTTTTTTCGTTATTCCGTTACGCCGGTATTCCATTATACCGTGATTCCGACTATCTACCGCCAGAAGTCATCGTCAAACTCTATCAGTCCACCTTGCTGCTGCGTGGGACCGTCGTTAAACAAATCGTCGGGCACGTCGTTGTTGTTGTTTGCCGGCTGCTGGTTGTCTTCAGCAGGCTCCTCGTAGAACTCCTCAGGATCTTCCTGTTGGATAATCTCCTCGGGCTCCTCCAGCAGCGGCTGCGTGGTAATCTCCGTGGGTTCTATCTGCTTTTCGAAGAACACCTCGTAGTCCTGATAGCTGAAGACAGTACCCAGCAGTCGCAGGTTGTCCTCACTGACTATCAGACTGCGGCACGCCTGGAGCAGCTCCTTCAGATGACCCTCGACGGTGTACAGCTGGCGGGCATACTGGCGGGCCTCGTCGTAACTCAGGAAGCCGCTGATCAGCATGCGCGACAATCCGTGGGCATCCTGGTCGATGACGATGTCGAAGTTACGCACCATGTAGTTTGAGAAGTTGTGACGGGCCATCTCGTAGAGCAGCTGATTCTGATTGACGCTGTCGGGCTGATAGGCCAGCAGGAACACGTATTTCACATTGCGCTCGAACCGCAGGGTATCCACCACCGTCGAGTCACCCGACACACTGACTGCCGTACGCAGCGACCACACATCACCCATATCGAACTTGCCGCCATGCAGTGTCCGTCCTTGCTGCACGCCACGCAGAATCATGCCCGCCATCTCGCTGACCTCGCTCTGCGGGAACTTCTCCACCACCTCCTTCATGCGCTCCGTACAGCCGTTGGCATCACCGTCGTTCAGCATGCTCAGACCCTCGATAAAGAGGAACTTCGGGCGGTGTTCACCCAAGGGGAAACGAGTCTCCGACAACTGGGCATTACCCTTCACCTCCTCGTGGCGGTCGGTCTTGAAGGCTTCGTAGGTGGCAGCATACAACGAGTCCTCGATATGCACACCAAACCGCTGGTTCTCAGCAAAATACGGGTCCGTCAGCAACGTAGTCCACTGACTCTCCGAGAAGTCACTTTGCAGCATGGCCAGACAACGGTCAGCCTCGGTGGTGCGCCCTTGTCGGGAGTACATCAGGAACAGGTGGTACCACACATCGTCGTTATGCTCGTAGTCGGGATAATCGTTGGACAGCCTGGTCAGGAACTTTTCGCAGAGCCTCAGGTTGTCAAGCTTGTCCTTGAAAATGATGCCGGCATGGTACAGTCCGTCCTTGATGGCATCATGGCTGGCAGCCAGCTGCTCTTCGGTGAACGGTATCTGCGCCAGGTAGTATTCGCGGTTGTGGGGGTCGTTGGCCAGCGTGTCGGCAGGGTTTTCAGCCTTCGTGTCAGCGATAGAATCGCCGACCACCGAACCAGCATTCCCCAAACTATCCGGCATTTCCGGATTATCCGGATTATTCGGACTTTCCTCATTGTCCTCATTTTCCGGATTGTCCTGCGTCAGGTTCACCACCGTGCGGTTTACGCGCTGCCAGTCGTCAGTATTCTCACGCTTGCCCCACTGCTGTTCGAAGGTGCGCTTACCCTGACTGACGGCCTGCGGATTATAGAAATACCAGGGACCACCTGCCGTCTGTTGTGTCGGCGTGGTCTGACGGTTTGTCTGCTGACGGTTACCGATGGCCGACTGCTTCTGCAGTGCAGCCTCCGTCTCTGCCTCCTCGCGCAGACGCTCTTCTTCTTTTTCCTTCTTCTTCAACTCGTCGATGATGCGGTCAATAATCTTCAACCGCTCTGCCTCGGGCATCTTAGCCAGCCGCTGCAACGAGTCCTCCAGTTCCACACTGTTGGTATGGGGCACCAGTTCGTCGAGCACCTTCGAGCGTTCCGACAACTGCTTGTAGTCCTTGCGGTCCTGATCCAGCAGTCCGATGGCCTCGCCATAGCACCGCTGGGCATCGGCAAACTTCTCGCGTTCCCAATACAGATTACCCAGCGTCAACAGCAGCACACCTTTTTCTATGCCGCTACGGGTGGCTTTTTTGTTACCCTCCTCGTAGGCTTGAATGGCCTGCACGGTGTCACGCTGACTCAGCCAGATGTTACCGATGGCGTAGTACACCTGCTCCAGATAGTCCTTGTTGTTGTCCGACGCCGCCATGCGTTTCAGCTTGCGAATCATCTGACGGGCATTACCCTGGGCCATCACCTCGGTCTGGGCGATGCGGGCATTGAACTCCATCTCGTAAGGTGGATTCAGGCGCACCACGTGCCGGAAGGCATTGTAAGCCTCCTGCCGGTGTCCCAGCAGGGCATGTATCTGTCCGTACAGAAACCACTCGCGGGCCTTCTGTTTACGGCGCTTCTCGTGCTTGATGACCTTGCGCAGATAAGGCAGGGCCTCCTCGTAGCGTTCGCTGCGGATGTAGTAGTCGGCATAGGTGTAATCCCAGTCCTTTACAGCACGGAAATGCATCGAGTCACGACGCTGCTTGGTGATGATATCCTCGGCGTCGTACAACCAGTCCAACTCCACATAGCTCTTGGCCAGCCACGCGCGGGAAATGCCAAGGATGGCGGGCTGCGTCTCATACAGGCGCCCCATATACGAGAATGTCGCGGCAGCCTCTTCGAACAGTCCCGACTGGAACTGCGACTTACCCATCAGCAGCCACGCACGCCACAGAAACGGGTTATACTCGCGGCGGTTGAGCCATTCAATGTCCTTCTGCGTCTTCCGGCGGCTCTTGTTCCACTCCGGACGGGCCTTGATGCTGTGCAACTTGATGGCCTTCTGCGACTTCTCGATGGCACGGTCGAACTGACCTTTGCCTATCTCGCGGCTCTGCTTGTTGGCAACGGTATAGAGGGGAATCAGCTCGGTGAAGTTGTCCTTGTTGCCGTTCTCCTTCTCCAGACTGCCCTCAATAAATGCCTGCGAGCCGTTGAAATACGTGTTGTAGCGGGCGTTGAACGAGTGCCACCAACGGCTCTTGGCAGTGTTGTTCTTCGTACTACAGGCAGTGAGCACCAAGAGAATCAACAGGAGGTGGCAGGTTTTCTTGCCTTTCTCTACTAAGTCGGCGAGTTTACATTCACTTCTGCTACTGCAAGAACCGCAGTCACCCTCTTTCGTGACAATAGGCTCGTCCTTGCCCCCTATCGAAAACAGGGCAGCGACGGCACCCAGTGCCACAAGCGATACGATGACTATCAGCAGGAAATCCATTATTCTACGGCGGCAGCCAACTCTAAACTCTAAACTCTAACTCTCAACTTCAAAGCCTGCGGCTTTGATATCTTCCCAAAACTTCGGATACGACTTCGTGACCACCTGCGGATTGTTGATCTTCAGTCCCTCGAAACGCAGCGCGGCAGGGGCAAAAGCCAGTGCCATGCGGTGATCCTCGTAGGTGTCGATGCCCGCCTCCAGGTTCGGCTCACAACGTTCACCGTCCCAAAACAGCTCCGAGTTGTTCACGTCGTGGATGACGTAGCCCAGCTTTCGCATCTCACGCTTCAGGGCCTCGATGCGGTCCGTCTCCTTGATTTTCAGCGTCGACAAGCCCGTAAAGTGGAACGGCACATCCAGCAGCGCACAGCACACGACGAACGTCTGAGCCAAGTCGGGCGAATTATTGAAGTCGTACTCCAGCCTGGGCACACAGCGTCCCGAATGGCGCAAGCGGACGGTGGTGGGCACCCCACCCTGCTTGTCCTTGAAGATAGTCTTCACGCCCAGCAGACTGAATATGTAGCGCACCGACGAGTCACCCTGTTTCGAGCCGTCCATCAGGCCCTCTAGCACCACCTCGTCGTCCTCGTTCTTGCCCAGGGCCATCATCTCATACCAGTACGACGCGGCACTCCAGTCGTTCTCAATATAGTACGGTCGCTCCCGGTACGGCTGGGGCTTCACCTCGATGGTGTTATAGTCCGTCCACTCCGCATCGGCACCGTATTCGCGCATCATCCACAGCGTCAGGTCGATGTACGGCCTCGAGATGACGTCACCCGTCAGCTGCAGCGTCAGTCCGTTCTTCAGCATCGGACCAATCAGCAGCAGCGCGGTGATAAACTGCGAACTGATGTTGCCCGGCACGTCCAGCTCACCGCCATTCAACTGCCGACCCTTGATCAGCAACGGGGGATAACCCTCGGCGTCCACATAGCTGATGTCCGCTCCCAATCGGCGCAGGGCATCAACCAGCACACCAATCGGGCGGTGCTTCATGCGCTCAGTACCCGTCAGCACGTGCTCCTCACCGTCACGCACCGACAGCAGGGCCGTCATGAAACGCATGGCCGTGCCGCCGGCCTTGATGTCCATTTCGTACGGATTGTCCCTCAGTGCACGGACAATCACCTCCGTGTCGTCGCAGTCCGACAAATTCTCCAACCTAAAGGTCGGAGTGTGGCACGCCAACTCCGGCACCACTGCCCCACCCGTCAAAGCATGAATCACCAGGGCACGGTTCGAAATGCTCTTCGAAGCTGGCAAGTTGGCAGTATGGCGCAGCACGCTCGGGGCTGAAATCGTATATTGCATATTTATTTTTTACCTTTATATTTTATATTATAACGTGCAAAAGTACGATTTATTTGATAATCGGCCAAGGAAATAACATATATTTTGATTCTTTTATGCAAAAAAGCCGCAGAAAATTTGCAAGATTCAAAAATTCGTTGTACCTTTGCAGCGCTTTTGAAGAAAAAAGCACTGCGAAGATGGGCTGCACCTCAGCAAAAAACTAGTTTTCTGCATTCGGTTTGCACCATCCTTGCACCAACGATCGGGATTTAGCGCAGTTGGTAGCGCACACGTCTGGGGGGCGCGAGGTCGCTGGTTCGAGTCCAGTAATCCCGACAAACACGAAAGTTAACAGTCTGATTATCAGGCTGTTAACTTTTTTAACACCCAACTTTCTAGGTGCATTCGTAGTTGAAGCACAACGGATATCCCATAGGAACATCTTTGTAAGTCAATTTCCTTTCTTCCATATTCGTTTTTTTTAGTTATTAAACAAAAATCCATCATCTCTCCCTAAATCTTGCGGAAAGCCTTTGTAGAAAGGGGTTTGAGTACGGGAGAGATGCCTAGAATCTCTCCCATATCTCTCCCTTCATCTCTCCCATCAGCTCTCATGCAGCCTTCAGTGGAACCACTTTGTAATACGCCACATGCGAGTGTTCTTTGTGTTCGAAACCCAGCGCCGTGATGGTTTTGCCAAGTCGGACCCTGTTGCCAATGGTGTTCTCCAGCGTGGGATAATCCTTCTGCATGATGCCGATCATCTGGTCGCAGTTCATGGTCTTCACCACTTCGCCTTCACGAGGCTGACGGAAACAGGCGATGAACATCTCGCCGAGGTCCTTCTTCTCCATGAAGTCCTGATTCAGCTGCTGAATACGAGTCACCTCGTCGTTGTTGAACCAGTAGGGAGCTTTCTGTTCTCGTAGCTCATAAACCACTTGCGCATAAAGCTGCCCATAGTCAATGTCACCCGTATTGTCGATGAGCTGTCCATCCGGTATCAGAATGCAGATGTATCGACGCGAGCCTGTGACATCCTTCAGCGGATGACGATTGTTGGTGGTGGCTACGAACGACGCGAATCGTGGGCGATCTTCCTGAGTGCGTCCAAAAATGGGGCGACCATTCACCTTGCTGACAGACAATGTCTGCTTCAGCGATGACTGCTGAGAGGGACGGATAGCCTCCAACTCGTCGAGGTTGACAAAGAGATTATTCGTCAGAGCCATATCCTTATCGAACTTATTCGACAGGTTCAGATGGTCCAGATAATACTCTCGCAACGCTGGTGGTAGCAGCCGACGCACGAAAGTGGTCTTACCACAGCCCTGAGCTCCGATGAACGTGGGCACACACTCGTTTCCGTGCAGCATGTCCATCTGCAACCAATGTGCTACGGCAGAGCGCAGCCAGATGGTGAGATAGTTCAGCTGCTCAGAGGTAATGCCTGGCAGACGTCCGAAGACCTTGGCAATATGGTTCTGGCCATCCCACGCAGGCAGGCTCTTCAGAAATGCCTGCACAGGATTATGTTCAGGCACCTCCTCCGACTGCACATACTCCGTAATCTCTGTCTTGGGACTTCCCTTTTCCAGCACCTGTTCGCGCTTGGCACGAATGATGATGCTGTTCAGGGCAGCTGGCGTCAGAGGTCGATAATACAAATCTGCCTCAAAAGAGGCGCACGAGAGACTGTCGCTTTGCTCGACAGTATTGCCTTCAGCCTTGTTGTCAGCCTTCGGCAGAACCGCAAACTCTACCTTCCCGTTAAGGATGTTTCGACGGAAACGGTAGTTTGCCATCAGGAACTGCTCTATGACAAGCGTTCCTTCCTGAGAGGCTCCTAGAGTCCCTACAGGCAAAAGTTCACACTTCTCCATATATATAGTTTCAAATGTCTAGTCCTACTCCTTAGAGCTATTTCCTTAGTGATATTAGCGTGCTTTTCACAGCGGGCTTTTAGTATGCAATGTTTTTCACTATTTTGACTTTGCAAAGGTACAAAAAATAATTGAGGTTTGCAAATATTTCGCCCAAAAATCGTCAATTATTTGCAAGTTTAATTCCCAATTTTTCACCTTTATAAAAAATATCGGCAAGAGAGGAAAGACAACGGGAGTGATGATGGGAGAGATCATGGGAGAGATCGAGGGAGAGATGCAACATCCAAGTCACCTTTAAATAAAGGCATTCCGAAGGATTGACGGGAGAAATGAGGGACTTTTCAAATAACCAGTTCTTATTTTCAAATAAGGTGCCTTTAATTTTCAATACTCGGCACTTATTCTGCAATACTTGCCCCTTATTATTCCCACCTTGGGAACAAAACATTCCCACCTTGGGAATAAAATGTTCCCAGCCTGGGAATAAAGTCTCCGCTCGGAGCAAAGCGGCATCTCGCTAGTAGGGAAGCGCTCTGATGCTACCTTTGCAACTGTAAGAATAGACAAGAGGCCCCGGCTTGCAATGCAGGTCGGGGCTTTGATTAGTGTTTTGAAATCCCAGCTTATGAGACCTCAATGGCCTTGGTGACCTTCTGCTTCGGCTCCATCTTCGGCATGGTGACGGTCAGGATGCCGTCCTCCACCTTGGCAGAGATCTGGTCTTTCACAACATCATCAGGCAGCGTGTAGCTCTGCTCGTAGTTCGAGTAGCTGAACTCGCGGCGCAGATAGTGATGGTGCTTGTCCTCATGCTTGTGCTCGGCCTTGTTCTCAATGGCGATGGTGAGGTTGCCCTCGTCGTTGATGCTGACTCGGCAATATTCTTTCTTAATGCCTGGAGCTGCAAGTTCCATCGTGTAGGCCTTCTCACTCTCCTTGACATTGACTGCGGGTGCTGTACTGTTGGCACGAGGCATCCAATCATTGTTCAAGAAATCCTCAAATACTGTTGGCATCCAACTGTTCTGAAACATTACTGGTAACATAATCAATACCTCCTAATTTTACTTTTAGTTTGACATTTTGTTGTTGATCGCCTCGGCTTTCGCTTCAGCTTTCACCAGACGTAGTACAACTTTCGTGCCGATTGTCAAAATGGCACTCGGAGATAGTCAAGTTGGCGTGATATTTAAACTCGGTTAAACTATGCTGACAATTTCTTAAACTCCTTTAAACAATGGAGTAAGAATCTCCCTCTTTGCTGATTTCCCAGAAAGGAATACCTTTTTCATCCGTGAATTCCTTCATTCGCCAAGCAGACTCGAAGCCACTGGCTACGAAGTGCATGGGAACAAAAAGACCGACCTTGAATCGCTCGATGAACTGTCGGCCACCAAGGGTATAGCCGTTGCCAATGCGCCCGTCAATAGGGAACATCACCACATCGAAGCATTCTGTAATCTTGCGGATGTCCTTCAGCTCGCCAAGATACTGCTTCTCATGGGCTATGGGGTCAATGTCTTCGTCAAACTCCTCGCTATAGATGGTCTCACCTGGCATGGCTTCAGGAAGGAATCTCGCATACCAGTTGTTCAGGTCACCGGCATGGAAGATTCGTTTGCCCTCGGTCTCTACAATCCATGACACACCGCTGTCCGTGCTGCCTAAAGCCCAAACGGAAATAGTCTCATCTGACCATGTGCCACCCTTTGCCAGCCACACGTCAGCATCTTCCTTATTGGCTCTCCGATGTTTGTAGATGTCCTTGGAGAGTATGTAGGTGATACCTTCCCGCTGTTTTCTCCATTCGAAGATGGCACTATTGAAATGGTCTTCATGGAAGTGGCTGGAGAATACATAGATAGGTTTCTCCTTCTTCAGGAACGGTGGCACAACACCATTCAAGTCCAGCCAATAGTCGAATATCAGGATGGACTTTCCCGTTTCCA
>CAMHUU010000015.1 GCA_946188395.1 uncultured Prevotellaceae bacterium
ACTCCTCTTTAGAGAATGAAAATCTCTCGTCCTAACCGATAGACGAAGGGACCAATCCGTAAAAGTGGCTGCAAAGGTACTCACTTTAATTAAGAATGAAGAATTAAGAATTAAGAAAATATGTAGAATTAAGGATATTTAACAACTTGGGGCCTTAAAAACTCTTAATTCTTAACTCTTAACTCTTAATTTCTTTGTATCTTTGCCCTCGTGTTAGTAAAAACGGACGCCATTGTGCTCCATTCTTTGAAGTATGGAGAGACGCGCCTCATCGTAGATTTGTATACGCGAGAGGTAGGGCGCCTGTCGTGTGTCGTTCCGATTCCTAAAACCCAGAAGGCACGACTGAAGAAGCAATACTTCCAACCCATGACGTTGTTGGAAGTAGAAGTGGACCTGCGTCAGCGTCTGCAACTGCAAAAGCTGAAGGATGCCCGTCTGTTGTCTGCCTATGCCTCCATTCCTTTCTCGCCAGAAAAGTTGGCTCTTTCGCTATTCATCGCCGAGTTCCTGTATCATGCCTTGCGCTCAGAACAACAGGACGCTCACCTGTTCGCCTATCTTGTCGACGCTATGCAATGGCTCGATGTTGCAGATAAAGGCTATGCGAATTTCCACCTGACCTTTCTAATGCGTATGAGCCGCTTCCTTGGCTTCTATCCGAATCTCGACGACTATGTCGATGGTTGTGTCTTTGATATGCGTACGGCCACTTTTTCGCTATTGGTTCCTACCCATCGCGATTTCCTGCAACCCGACGATGCCCGCCGCATCCATACGCTAATGCGTATGGATTTTCCTACGATGCATCTCTATCGCCTCAACCGCACGGATCGTAATCGCATCGTCGACGTCCTGCTTCGCTACTATCAACTGCACATCCCCCAGTTCCCTGAACTCAAAAGCCTCAGCGTGCTTCAGGAACTGTGGGCTGATTAGTAGTATCAGTAAGTGTTTATTAGTTGGTATTATCTATAATGCATCCATAGGGTAACCCTGGGGTAGTTCCTATTGTTGTCCTTTATTTGTTCGGTACTTGTCCGGTATATGTCCAGTAATAACCGAGCAAATAGCGGACAAGTATCGAACAAATAGCGGACATATACCGGACAAATAAAGAGGGTGCTCCTTTGCTAGGGTATTTCTACACCTTGGCTAAGTACAAGGGAATATGGAATGGGGCGTTCGCAGATAAAAACGGGGAGTTTGCTGAAAAAATTAGGCTGGAAGCGCTTTTTGCCTTATCTTTGCAACGGATTATAATAATATAAGGTACGAGTGAGACGAAATGATTACTATATTTAAATAATTGAGCGATATGAAAAGACTACTATTTTTAATGATGATGATGATGGGGATGTTGGTCACACAGGCGACCGACTATCCCTATCTGACTTTTGAGACGACGGATGGCAACAAGATTTCCGTGTCTACTGAATCGCTGACACTGACTATCAGCGGTACGACTCTGACGGCTGGCAATCAGTCGTTTACCCTCGTGAACCTCAGCAAGATGTACTTCTCGACTACTGATGAGGGTACTACGGGCATCAGCGAAACGATGGTTGCCGACCTCGACGAGGCCACTGACATCTACGATCTGAAAGGCAACAAGGTAAGCCGTAGTCAGATGCAGAAAGGCGTCTACATTGTGAAGACCCCCAAAGGAACCTTTAAAGTGACAGCCAAATGAAAAAGACATATATGATTAGAATGACAGTGCTGGCAGCATTTCTCATTTCTCATTTCTCATTACTCATTTCCTCCGCCCAGACGCTGAACGTGACGGAGGGTAACGTGACTTACCAGTTCCCTGCCAGCCAGGCGGGCGATATGATTTTCGCCAATGGCGAGACGGTTACTATCATGGGTAAGACATTCACGCTGAGCGATGTCAAGATGAAGGTAGATGACTCGAAGGTAACGGACAATAGCATCCAAGTGGCCTATGATGGCTCGTCGGCTTTGGTGACTGTAGCTGGCAACGTGGCCCAATACGTCACACCTACCGTCAGTGGCGCCCACGTTTCGATAGCTCAAAGTGACGATCTCGCTGAGGAGATTACGTACACGCTGTCAGGCACATCGACGGATGGCGAGTTCTATATGTCGGGTTCCTATAAGGCTACCATCGAGTTGAACGGCCTGACGCTGACTAACACGACACCAATATATAGCGGAGCTGCCGTTCACATCCAAAACGGCAAGCGCATCAAGGTGAAGGTCGTCACGGGTACGACCAATACGCTGGTCGATGCTGCTGGCGGTTCGCAAAAGGGTTGCCTGTATATCAAGGGCCATGCGGAGTTTGCCCAGAAGGGTACGCTTAACATCACTGGCCAGGTGAAACACGGCATCAAGACGGGTGAGTATATCACGCTGAAGAATGCGACTATCAATGTGCTGTCGGCTGTTGGCGATGGCATCAACTGCGAGCAGTTCTTCCAGATGACCGGTGGCACCATCTCCATCAAGGGCGTTGGCGACGATGGCATCCAGTGCGACATTGAGGACAGCACGACGGGGTCGACGGGTGAGATGGCAGATCACGAAGACGAGGACTCGGGCAACGTTTACATCGAGGACGGTACGCTGACTGTCAGCGTTACGGCTGATGCTGCCAAAGGCGTCAAGAGCGAGGGCGACATGCGTATCAGCGGGGGTAAGGTGACGATAACGACTTCTGGCGGAGGCGTGTGGGATAGCTCGAAACTGAAGACGAAGGCTGCGTCTTGTCTGAGTGCCGACGGTGCAATGACCATCAGTGGTGGTACGCTGTCGCTGACCAGTACGGGAGCAGGTGGTAAGGGCCTCAACGTGGATGGCGCACTCACGATGACGGGCGGTACGACGACCATCAGCACGTCAGGCAATGCCGTAGTGGCTTCCAGCACGGGCGCTCTGTCGGTTGTCACCCAATCGCAGCAATTGGACAAATACGATAGTGACTACAAATCATCGCCTAAAGGTATCAAGGCCGATGGCGCCATCACGATTAGCGACGATGCTGTCATCTACGTCACCACGACAGGCGCTGGCGGAGAGGGTATCGAGTCGAAGACCAGCATCACGATTACTGGTGGACAGACTACCGTCAATGCCGCTGACGACGGCATTAACGCTTCGTATAACACCTCGACGGGAGGCTCTGGCGACTTGACCATCAGTGGTGGTTACGTGTACTCCAAGTCGTCGGGCAATGACGGTATCGACGCTAACGGCAACTGTTATATCAAGGGCGGTTTGGTCTATGCCATTGGTACTGGGAATGCAGAGAAATCTATTGATGCCAATACGGAGCAGGGCAAGAAACTCTATATCACAGGCGGCACCATCATCGCTGTGGGCGATTTGGAGAATGGCTCCAGCATTTCGGGCGGTACGTGTAAGTACACCTCTTCGTGGAATGCCAGTTCGTGGTATGCCCTCTATAATGGCGACACGCTGGTGGCAGCCTTCAAGACTCCTACCAAGTCCTCCTCTGGTGGTGGCGGAGGCGGCTGGGGCGCTCCTGGTGGCGGAGGCGGCAGCCAGAAGCTGATTGTCTACACCTCGTCGACACCCGCCCTGCAGTCTGGTGTTACCGCATCGGGAGGCACAGAACTGTTCGATGGCATGTGTAACATCAATGGCACTGTCAGCGGAGGTACCAGCGTATCGCTCAGCAACTATTCGTCGAATAGTGGCGGAGGTGGTGGATGGTAAATCGTTACAGCAACTCGGGCAGTTGGAAAAGCTTGACGCTGTTCGACCCTTTAATCAGAATGTATCGTTGCTGCGGTTGCTTTTGGGCAATCGCAGCTTTTACTTCCTCAACATCCTTGAATAGTTGACAATTGACAATTGATAATTCTCTCTTTGAGAGTGTGGCGTTGCGAAGACAATTCTTATATTCTTCGCCTACGAGCCATACCTCGTCGAAACCAGCGGCAGCCAACATGTCGACAACCTTCTGGTGCTCCTCGTCGCTGACGTCACCCAACTCGCCCATCTTACCCAAAATGGCCATCTTGGGCGATACCTCCATGCGTTTGAAGTTGTCGATAGCAGCCTTCATCGACGTGGGGTTGGCATTGTAAGCGTCCACAATGAGGTGGTTATGCTCTGTCTCTGTCAACTGCGAACGGTTGTTCGTAGGCTTATAGTGCTCCAATGCATGATTAATCTTGTCGAAGGGGATGTTGTTGACATAGCCCACGATGATGGCTGCAAGCATGTTGTCGAGGTTGTAAGCCCCAATCAGCTGGGTCTGAACCTCCATCCATTCTGATGTGTAGCCTGCATCGTGGTCTTGTTCGCGCCAGCGGAATTTCAGGAAGGGGGCACACGAGATGACCTCACCCTTGATGAGAATGTCGTCCGAATCGCCCTGACCATAATAATATATATCAGGTGTAGCTATTCTCTCACCTCTTACCTCTAACCTCTCACTTCTTTCTTTAACCATCTTCATGAGGTGTTCATTGTCGCGATTGACGAAGATGGGCAGGTCGCGGACCACAAGGAAGTCGTACAACTCACCCTTCGTCTTGCAGACGCCCTCGAACGAGCCGAAGCCTTGCAAATGGGCACGTCCCACGTTGGTAATAAGGCCACAGGTGGGTTCAGCCGTCTCTACCAGCGTCTTGATATCACCAGGATGCGAGGCGCCCATCTCCACAACGGCAATATCTGTATTCTTGTCTAAGCGGAACAGCGTCTTGGGCACTCCCACGTCGTTGTTGAAATTGCCCTCCGTAGCCATCACGTTGTATTCCTCAGCCAGTACGGCACGAATCAGCTCCTTGGTGGTCGTTTTGCCATTTGTACCTGTGATGCCTACCATGGGGATATCGAACTGGCGACGATGCTCGCGGGCCAGGTCCTTGTAGGTTTGCAGACAGTCGTCGACAAGAATAAAGCCTCCCCCTTCCCCTCCGAAAGAGGGGAGAATGTCGTTAGTGTAAATAGGGTAATTCTTCCCTCCTTTGGGGGAATTGAGGGGGGCCTCGTCCACAATGGCGTAGCTGCAACCCTTTTCGAGGGCCTGCACGGCAAATTGGTTGCCATTAAACGAAGCTCCTTTCAACGCTAGGAAAATGCTGCCCTCAGGACAGTTGCGAGAATCCGTCGTAATGCACGGATGCTGTTGGTACAGCTTGTACAGTTCTTTAATATCCATATTGTTTAGTATTTTGTTTTCATGTTTCGTGGGTGGTGCTCCAGGATTTCCTGACGCAGCGTACTCATGTCGATATGCGTATAGATTTCCGTCGTTCCGATGGACTCGTGCCCTAACATTGCCTGAATGGCGCGTAGGTCAGCTCCACCTTCTAGCAAGGCTGTGGCAAACGAGTGACGCAGGGTGTGGGGCGAGATGGTCTTGGTGATGCCCGCCTCGATGGCCTGTTGCTTAATCATGATGAGTATCATGGTACGCGTCAGGTGTGCTCCACGACGATTCAGAAATACGTAGTCTTCCTCTCCCGCCTTGATATTCATGAGGTTACGGTCCATGAACCAGAGGTGCAACTCCCTGATAGCTTTGGGCGAGATAGGTACCAGACGTTCCTTGGAACCCTTACCGAATACACGGATATACTGTTCGTCGAGAAATAGATTGCTGAGTTTCAGATTGACTAGTTCGCTGACACGCAGACCACAACTGAACAGCACTTCAATGATGGCTCTGTTGCGATGACCTTCCCATTTCGACAGGTCGATGGAGTGTTCCAATTGGTCAATTTCTGCTGGCGACAGCACCTCTGGCAGGTGTTCGCCCAAAACAGGCGACTCTAAAAGCTCTGTGGGGTCATCGTCGCGATAACCGTCCAGTTGCAGGAAGCGGAAGAAAGAACGCACACCACTCAGGATGCGACATTGCGAACGGGGATGAATGCCAATGTCGTGAAGCGATGCGGCAAAGTGTTGTAGGTCAGACAATTGTACGTCCTGGATCTGCTTGTCCTCCTGCTCCAGATAGTGGAGCAGCTTTTCGAGGTCGCGCAAGTAGGCGTCGAGGGTATTGGCTGAATAGCCTCTCTGTAGCTTCAGATAGCGCTGGTAGGCCTTTACCACATGATTTGCCTCTGTTTTCTTGTCAGTTTCCATTTTATTTCGTACCTTTGTCGCGGCAAAGGTACGAAATTTTTTTGAAATATGAAAATTCAGATTATTAATGGTCCAAATTTGAACCTCCTTGGCGTTCGTGAGCCGGGTATTTATGGTTCTTCTTCGTTCGAACAATACCTGCCTCAGTTGCAGGCTCAGTATCCCGATGTCGAGATAGCCTACTACCAGAGCAATGTCGAGGGCGAGTTAATCAACAAGATGCAGGAGGTGGGCTTTTCCTATGATGGCATTGTGCTGAATGCAGGAGCTTATACCCATACCTCTGTGGCGCTCCACGACTGCATCCGTTCGCTGAAGTGTCCTGTCATCGAGGTACATATTTCTAATGTACACCAGCGCGAGGAATTCCGTCATCATTCCATGATTTCTGCAGCTTGCAAGGGTGTTATCTGTGGTTTTGGGCTCGACAGTTACCGCTTGGCCATCGAAGCGCTGAAGGCATGACCATCGACGATTATATCGCGCAGCACATCGACCCGGAGCCTGATTATCTGTACCGGCTTTGGAGGGCTACTAACATCCACATGCTGCATGGGCGTATGGCCTCTGGTCACTTGCAGGGCCGCTTGCTGAAGATGTTGGTAACGATGATACGTCCCAAGAATATCCTCGAGGTAGGCACCTTCAGCGGTTATTCTGCCATCTGTCTGGCAGAGGGCTTAGAGGAAGGTGGAATGGTCTATACCTTCGAAATCAACGATGAACAGGAGGATTTTACGCGTCCTTGGATTGAGGGCTCTCCCGTCAGCGACAAAATCCGTTTCATCATTGGCGATGCTGTAACGGAAGCGCCTCGCTTGGGCGTGACGTTCGATATGGCTTTTATCGACGGTGACAAGCGAACCTATCGCGAGACTTATGAGATGGTACTGTCCGTCTTACGTCCGGGAGGTTTTATTCTGGCAGACAACACCCTGTGGGATGGCCATGTGGTCGATGCTGCCTACAATCGTGATCCCCAAACACGTGGCATTGAAACCTTCAATGAATATGTGCTACGTGACCAGCGAGTGGAACGTGTGATATTGCCTTTACGTGATGGTTTGACCCTCATTCGAAAGCTTTAAGGCACAAAATTGCACGTTTTTTACATATTTTAGGAGCAAAATGTTGTTGGTTTGCACAAAAATGCGTACTTTTGCTTACAATTTGTAAACTAACAACGGTTATATAATGGATAAAATTGATAATCTTGACAAAAAGATACTGAGTATCCTGTCGAAGAATGCACGTATTCCGTTCAAGGATGTGGCAGCAGAGTGTAATGTGTCGCGTGCTGCTATTCATCAGCGTGTTCAACACCTGATTGAGGGAGAAGTCATCATGGGTAGTGGTTTTGACATCAATCCCAAGAGTCTGGGCTATTCGACCTGCACCTATGTGGGAATCACGTTGGAGCGTGGCTCCATGTACAAGGATGTCGTAGAGTGCTTACGTCACATTCCTGAAGTGGTGGAATGCCATTTCACGACGGGTCCCTATACCATGCTGGTGAAACTCTATGCCCGCGATAACGAGCAGCTGATGCATCTGCTGAATGGTCGCTTGCAGGATATTCCTGGCGTAGTGGCTACAGAGACGCTCATTTCTTTGGAACAGAGCATTAAGCGTGATATTCCTGTAAACTTAGACGAATAATAGCCGATGAACCATCGCTTTGACTGGCAGTCGCAACTTGCGACAGCCTATGCATCCTATCCGGAAGCCCCGAGAAAACCCATCATCGGTTTGACGGGAAATTTCAACGACCAGACCTGTATGCTCAAGGATGGCTATTACAAGTCGGTCTTGCGGGCTGGTGGCATTCCTGTCATCATTCCTCCTCTTGCCGATACCGATGCTATTATCAATACCCTGGAGCATATCGACGGACTCCTTTTGACAGGTGGTGCCGACTATAATCCTTTGTATGCTGGCGAGGAACCCTCTCCGCGTTTAGGGGGTATCAATGCTGAGCGCGACCTTCCGGAATTGCTGATTACCCAGCTGGCTTACAACCGTCAGATTCCCATATTGGGCATCTGTCGGGGTATACAGACTTTGGCGATGGCGTTGGGTGGAAAGGTAAAGCAGGATATCAGCGATGTGGCCCAGATTCGCCATTCGCAGGATGCAGACCGTTCGGAACCTACGCATACGGTAACGATAGAACCCGACTCCACCTTATTTAATATATATAAGGAGGAAAAGTTATTCGTCAACTCCTTCCACCACCAGGCTGTCAGCGACCCTGGGGAACGGTTCCGTGTGACGGCCCGCTCGTCGGACGGTATCATTGAGGCTATGGAAAGCCGTGAGTTCAAGAGCATCTTGGGGGTACAATGGCATCCGGAATGCATGGAAGATGGTTTACCCATCTTCTCCTGGCTGGTTTGCGAGGCGGCCCATTATCGCGAGGCTTGCAATCTGCACCAGCGTGTGCTGTCCCTCGATACCCATTGCGACACGCCGATGTTTTTTCCGCAGGGAGTAGACTTCGGCAGTCGCGACCCACGTATTTTGGTCGATCTTCACAAGATGTCGGAGGGACATCAGGATGCTACCATCATGGTATGCTATCTTCCGCAGCCCCAGCAGGGCGAGACCTTCACGTCGAAGGTGGACTTTGATGTGGCAGGTCCTACGGAGTATGCCGACCTCATCTTCGACAAGATCGAGGCGATGGTTGAGAAGAATAAGCAGTTTGTGGGTATTGCCCGTACGCCTGCTGATCTCTGTACGAACAAGCGACAGGGCCGCCATAGCATCATGCTTGGCATAGAGAATGGTCTTGCTCTCGATGGTCAGCTGGATCGCCTGCAGCACTTTGCCCAGCGTGGCATCGTTTATATGACGCTGTGTCATAATGGCGATAACGACATCTGTGACTCTGCCCGTGGCAGTAACACCCATCAGGGTGTGAGCGCTTTTGGACGCGAGGTTATTCGTGAGATGAATCGTCTGGGCATTATGGTCGACTTGAGCCATGCTTCTGAGAAGAGCTTCTACGATGCACTGGAACTTAGCGAACAGCCTATCGTCTGCAGCCATTCCAGTTGCCGAGCCCTCTGCGACCATCCACGTAATCTGACCGATGAGCAGATGCGCGCCTTGGCAGCAAAAGGTGGTGTGATGCAGGTCACCATGTATAATGGTTTCCTCGTCAAAGATAGCGAGGCTACCGTGATGGATGGTTTACGTCATTTGGAGCATGCCATTGAGATAATGGGCATCGATCATGTGGGAATTGGTACCGATTTTGATGGCGACGGTGGCGTTCGTGGTATCGCCAACGCATCGGAATTGATTAATTTTACTCGTATGTTGCTGTCTCGTCAGTATAGTGAGCAGGATATTGAGAAGATTTGGGGAGGTAATTTCCTGCGTGTGATGAGTCAGGTTCAAAGTGTCAGAAAATGATGAAAAGAATTGTTTATGTCCTAATGATAGCATGTCTGCTGACAGCTTGCAGCACGACGAAGAAAAGCCAGACCACGCAACCTGCTGTGACTGTGGCGTTTAATGCCGACTCGGCTTATGAATTCTGTGCTGCCCAGTGCTCTTTTGGCCCTCGTACGATGAATAGTGAGGCCCACGAACAGTGTGCACAATGGATTCGGCAGAAATTCGAGCAGTATGGCTATCAGGTCAGTATGCAGAAAGCCGATCTGAAAGGCTATGACGGCACCATCCTGAAGAGCACGAATATCATAGCTCAGTCTCCCCTCGCCAGTCGGAGAGGGGAAGGGGGTGAGGCCATCCTTATTTGCGCTCATTGGGACAGCCGTCCATGGGCCGACAACGATCCCGATGAAGCTAATTGGCGTAAACCGGTGATGGCGGCTAACGATGGCGCTTCTGGTGTGGCTGTGATGTTGGAACTGGCCCGTTTGCTTCAGCAAAATGATTCTGCCCGTGTGGCTGTCGATTTCATCTGCTTCGATGCAGAAGACTGGGGCGTTCCCCAGTGGAGCGACGAGGCCGGTGCCGACTCGTGGGCTTTAGGTGCTCAGTATTGGGCCGCCAATCCTGCACCCCTGAATCCCAAAAACTATCAGTATGGTATCCTCCTCGATATGGTGGGCGGACAGGGCGCTAAGTTTTATCGCGAATATTATTCCATGCGCTATGCCCGTAATATCGTAGAACGTGTTTGGCAGGCTGCCAATGCAGCAGGGTATGGCAGCATCTTCCCCTATAAAGATGGTGGAGGAGTCACCGACGACCATCTTCCCGTTAATGAGAAAGCAGGCATTCCCTGTATCGACATCATCAATCACTATCCTGATTGCGAACAGAGTTCCTTCGGCCCTACGTGGCATACTGTCAATGATGATATGCAACATATTGACCGCAACACGCTGCAGGCTGTCGGACAAACGTTGGTTCAACTGATCTATTCCGAATAAAACAGATGAGAAAGGCGCTGCTGACAGGATTGTTATTGGTCTCGGTGGTCGCGATGGCCCAGAAGACACGGAAAGAGCAGGTGGAAATGGACAGTCCCACCTTCGTTCCTACTGTGAAGGTTGGCAAGGTCTTCGAGGGTGGTGACAGTATCCAGTATATGGAGATGAACAATGTCTATGTCTTTCCTCCGGTAGTCTTCGAGAACGAGAAGCAGGCTGGTGCCTATATGCGTCTAGTGAAGAACGTCAAGGCGGTTTTGCCTATTGCCAAGGAGGCCAAAATGATTATGATGGAAACGGCGGAGTATCTGGAGACATTACCTAATGCGAAAGCTCGAGAAGAGCATTTGGAACGTGTCGAAAAGAGCATCATGAAGGAATACAAGCCCCGCATGAAAAAACTGACCTACTCGCAGGGGAAACTACTGATTAAACTGATTTACCGTGAGAGTCATTCCTCTGGCTATGAGCTCATTCAGGCTTTCCTCGGACCGCTCCGCGCGGGCTTCTATCAGGCTTTTGCCTGGGCCTTTGGTGCTTCCCTGAAGAAGGAATATGATCCCGAGGGTATCGACAGACTGACAGAGCGTGTGGTCTTGATGGTCGAAGCAGGGCAATTATAAGGCACTATGCGCATCGTCCTTTCTTTCCTCTTCTCCTTTGTCTCCTGTGTTGCGACAATGTCGCAACAAACACAATCCCCTGTTACAGACTGGCAGGCGGCTTTCTATTCGTGGCTCTCTGCTGACGAGACTTCTGAAGAATATGGTGAGGAAACCTTCGAACTCCTTTCCGACCTTGCAGAGCATCCGCTCAATCTCAACCAGACCTCCCGTACTCAACTTGAACAACTTCCCTTTCTTTCTTCCCAACAGGTGGAAGAGTTGGTAGCCTATATGGACCGCTATCGCCCCTTGCGTTCGCTCAGTGAATTGCAGATGATTGAGAGTTTGGACCGCGACACGCGCCGTCTGCTGACCCATTTTGTCATCATTGGTGATACCCTTGTGCCTCAGCAAACTGTCAAGTCAGTGCTGTCACATCTGTTTCAGGATGGTCATGCTACCGCGATGGCCACCCTTCGCCAGCCGTTTTACAAGCGAAAAGGCGACGACGGTAAATACCTTGGCTATCCGCAACGTCATGACTTGCGCCTTCAGTTTGCTTCCCGTGACCAGCTGAAGTTTGGCTTGACTGCCGCCCAGGATGCTGGAGAACCCTTCTTTTCTAATAGGAATACGCTGGGGTATGACCATTATTCCTATTATTTCCAGCTTCGTCGGATGGGGCGTGTGGAAGAACTAAATCTGGGCATGTATCGCGTGCAGTTGGGTATGGGACTGGTCATGAATTCTGCTTTCTATTTGGGAAAACTGGCTTCACTGCAGTCTTTGGGACGTAGCACGCACGCCTTGTCAGCCTATACATCCCGTTCTATGGCAGACTATCTGCAGGGGGCAGCGGCAACGGTTCGTCTGTTTTCCGACTGGCGGCTGACGGCTTTTGCCTCTTGGCGTCCCATTGATGCCACACTCAATTCCGATGGTACTGTCCGCACCATCGATACGGACGGATACCATCGTACGGAAACGGAGATGGAAAAGAAGAACAATACCCACGAAACGGATATGGGCTTTAGCCTTTCTTGGACGCCCTCTCATCCCGCTTTTTCCTCTCATATCTCTCTTAATGGCGTTTACACCAGCTTTGACCGCTTTCTCGTTCCGTATATCAAGACGACTTCGTCTGCCCAGTCTTATCGCCGTTACTACCCTGAAGGGGCTTCTTTCTTCAATGCCTCTTTGGATTATGGCCTGACCTCAGCACGTTTTGCCTTTTCTGGCGAAACAGCCCTGAATCGCGAGGGAGCATTGGCTGCTATTCATACGGCGAGTCTCCGTACTACCGACCAGCTTAGCCTGATGCTGCTCCACCGCTATTATGACAAACGATATACCTCCTGCCATGCACGCAGCTTCAGCGAGGGTGGTTACACGCAGAACGAACATGGTCTCTATTTGGGGGCCAATTGGAGGCCCTCACGAAAGTTCTTGTTGCAAGGATATGCCGACTATGCTCATTTTCCTTTCCTCCGCTATCGGGTCAGTGCCCCCAGCGATGCTTTGGATGCCTTCCTCCTCGCGCGTACCTATTATAATATAGGGACCCTGGAGGCTCGTTACCGTTTTCGGATTCGTCAGCGTGACAACTCCGAGCATACTCAGGTCATCAATCGCAATGAGCACCGTGCCCGTATTCGCTTCTCTTGTCCTGTGATTTCCTCTGATGCCGCAGGTGCTGCTTCCCTGACCTTACAAACCCAGATCGATGGGGTCCTGGTGAACAGCCATGACCAGAATTCCCGTGGCGTGATGGCGAGTCAACAGGCCTCCTTCCGTTATCGTGGTTTGCGCCTTCAGGGATACTTTGGCTGGTTCCGTTCCGACGATTACGACAGTCGCCTTTATCAATACGAACCTTCGGTGTTGCACGAATTCTCTTCTCCAGCTTTCTATGGGCATGGCATCCGCTATTCCCTCATGGCTCGTGCCGATTGGGGGCGCTTGACCTTCTTAGCCAAAATCGGCACGACCGACTATTTCGACCGTACCGTTATCTCGAGTGGTTTGCAGCAAATCGATGGCTCTTCCCAAACGGACCTGCTTCTTCAGGTTCTCCTAAAAATTAATTAGTAATTACTCATTTGGCGCGTAGCGCCTATAAATATCAATAACTTGTCCTGCCACGTCGCGACCTTCGAAGCGTTTGATATATTCGCGACTCTTGGCTATCCGTTGTTCCCGGTCGTAAGCACCACGTAGTGACATCTGCAGGGCCTCGGCCATTTCCGTTGGATTATCTGGGTCAACATACCGGCAGTACGGCCCCCCCGCTTCTTCCAGGCACGAGCCTGTACAGGCTACTACGGGTAAGCCGGCAGCAATGGCTTCAATGATGGGAATGCCAAAACCTTCATAGCGTGACGGGTAGGCGAAAGCCTCGCCCATGGCATAGATGGCTGCCAAGTCGTCATCGGGCACTCCGCTGAGCAGATGGATACGTTCATCCTTCGGCAATTCTTCGGCATAGTCCGTTTTTCTTCCCACCGCCACCAGGTGTATGTCCTTCGGCAACAAATCCAATGCCTCTGCCACCAACAGCAGGTTTTTCCGTCGTTCGATGGTTCCTACGTTCAGCACATAACGTGCCGGCAGTTCGTAGCGCTGTTTAACTTCGGCTTTTTTGCTGGCTGATATCTCTTTGGTAAATCTGGGCGAAAAACTCTGGTAGATGACGCTGATGCGGTCGGCATATTCCGCTCCGCCCAACTCTATGATGTCTTGCCGTGTCCGTTCGCTGATGGCGATGATATGTGCAGCCTCCCGCAGCGTCTGGCGGAACTTCCATTCGTATATCTTAGTATCTATCCAGTGGTAGTATTCCGGGTGGCGCATAAAAATGAGGTCGTGGATGGTTACCACACCGGGGATGCCAGCCTTTCGCAGACCTATGGGCAATTCGCCAGACAATCCATGGTACACATTGACTCTGTCGCGCTTCAAATCCTTGACGATGCCCCTTGAACGCCACCATGCTTTCCGCAGGGCTCCCACGTCTGACGGTTTTTCCGTTGGGTAGCAAAACGTGGCGCCTTCGATAATCTGTCCCCTCAGCGAGTCCTTTCCCTCATCAGGGGCGTAAAGCCTCAGCTCCAGTTCGCTGTCGCCTCGACGTAACAGGTCGTTTACCAGCGTACGTCCGTAGCTGCCCAGTCCCGTCCCGTTGCGTACAATCCGCTTCGCATCAACCCCAACAATCATAGATTTTTATTTTTGAATGTTGAATGAAGAATGTTGAATGGTCGCCTTTGGCGATGATCAATTAAGAATTGAGAATTCATCACTCGGACATCGCAGCGAAGCGAGAATAATTCATCATTCACCATTCCTCATTCCTAATTTAAATATACTCTTCTCCGTATTTCAGCTGCACTTCATTGACATACTTGCGAACCAAGGCCGACGAGTCGCCCTTCTTGCAAATCAGCAGTACATTACCCTGCTCAGCCACAATGTAGCCGTCCAGTCCGTTAATGACTCCCAATTTGCCTTTGGGTAATTTGATGACGTTGTTGTGCGAATCCTCCAATAGCACTTCTGAGTCTACTACAACATTGTCGTTGTCGACGGCGCTCATGCATTCGTAAACAGCGTGCCACGTACCCAAATCTGCCCAACCGAAGTTACACTTCATGACATACACCTCCTCGCTGTGTTCCAGAATAGCGTAGTCTATCGACAGGTTCGGATAGCGCGGATAGTGTTTGGCTACGTATTCCAACTCGTCTTCGTAAGTGTAGTTGGGGTGCTTTAGTAGATCGGCCAATACAGAAGGGAAGAGGTGTGTGAAAGTATCGTGCATCTTACGCGAGTTCGACAGGAAAACACCCGTGTTCCAATAGAACTCGCCACTTTCCATGAACATCTTGGCAAACTCGCGTTCAGGTTTCTCAGTAAACGACTTCACCTGATAGACGTCGGGCTTACAGCTCAGGTCGCCCATCTGGATATATCCGTAGCCAGGCTCCGGTCGTGTCGGTACGACGCCGATAGCCAACAATACGTCATGCCCCGACACGTAGCCCAAACCAACCTCCATGCAATTCAGGAAAGCTTCTTCGTTCATCACCAATTGGTCCGATGGCGTGATAATGATGTTGGCATCGGGATTTGCTCTCCGAATGCGTATGTGTGCCCAGGCTACGCTGGGTGCTGTATTGCGGTTGACGGGTTCCACCAGGATGTTGTGTTCGCCTATCTCTGGCACCTGTTCGAGAACCATTGGCAGATACTGCTTACATGTACATATATATATATTCTCCTTGGGTACCACCTTGCAGAACCTGTCGAAGGTCTGCTGCAGTTGTGTACGGCCCGTTCCAAAGAAGTCCAGGAATTGCTTCGGACGGTCTGCGCGACTGCAGGGCCATAGTCTGCATCCCTTGCCGCCAGCCAGAATGATGCAATAGTTTTTGCTGTTTAGTTCCATTATATTAGAATAAGTGTTTTGATTCAGTGTGCTAAGTTACGAATAATCTTTCATACCTACAAATAATCCCTTTAATTTTAGGTTTTTATAACTAAGACGAAAAAAGTCCGAAAAACTTTTGGTCGTTTCCTATTATTTTTGTACTTTTGCACCCGCTTAAGCCCAGATGGCGGAATCGGTAGACGCGCTGGTCTCAAACACCAGTGGGGAAACCCATCCCGGTTCGAGCCCGGGTCTGGGTACAGAAGGGCGGATAATTTAAGTCCGCCCTTTTGATTAAAAAAACGAGGGCGTCAACCTATAAACGTACAGCGTTACTAACCGTGAGGCCCCATATATATAATAAGGTGTAACAAACAATATGGATTATTCGCAAATGTTCTTAAAAATTCAAAAAAAAGCATGGAAACTCCCTCAAAATCGGCCTTTAGGCTGATAAAAAGCATTTTTTTTGCCCAAAAACGAAAAAAAAGTATAAAAATCCTTGCGGATTCGCGAATTAATGCCTATATTTGCACCCAAAAAGTGGCTCCGCACGTAATTGGCGGGGTCTAAGACGTGAGAGAATAGAGATAAACAAACATTTTATTTTTTAATTAATTTTAATTTTAATCGTATGAACAAAAGATTTTTGAGTACATTGCTTTTCGGTGCATTGTTCATTGCATCTACAAGCGTGTTCGTGTCTTGTAAGGACTACGATGATGACATCAAGAACCTTCAGACACAGATTGACAAGGCCGCTCTGAAGAGCGAGCTGACAGCTCTTCAGACTCAGCTGACCAATGCATCTACGAATGCAGAGACAGCTATGAAGAACCTGGAAGAGAAGCTGGCTAAGCAGGCTGCTGAGCAGAATGCTTCAAACGCTGATCTTCAGAATCAGATTAACGCAGTGAAGGCTGCTGCCGATGAGGCTGCTAAGGACCTCGCTGCTAAGATTGAGGCTGCTGCTAAGGCTGCTGCCGATGCACAGCAGGCTGCTGGCGACGCTGCCGAGGCTGCTAAGGCTGCTAAGGAAGCTGCTGAGCAGGCTGTTAAGGAAGCCGTTGCTAAACTGAACGAGCAGAATGCTCTTCTGTCAAAGCAGCTCGAGCAGCTGGGTAACCAGATGAAGGAGTATGTGACTGCTACTGAGTTGAGCAAGCAGATTGAGGAGTTGAAGAACTCTCTCGCTCACAACGACAATGCCGGTGCTGAGACTGACGCTTACAAGGCTGCTATCGCTGAGCTCTACAAGGCTCTTACCAGCATTGAGCTGATTGATTCTTACACTGGTATCTATTATCCTGGTGGTATGTGGCTCTATTGGGCTCAGGGTAACAAGATTAGTCAGACTTGGTATTATGAGAATGATTACATCTATTATTTCAGCGACTTGGATTACAACTATTGGATGTCTGATACTGACGAGCATCGCTATGAGAATATTGAGATTGATTTGACTCATGGTATCATTCCTTGGGATTCTCAGTTCGGTGACAACGAGCTTGGTTATAAGGACATCGAAGGTAAGCCCGAGAATGTTGAGCCGTTTGTTAAGTACACCAAGGGTGCTGATATTAAGGCTCCTGTATATGGTCTGATTGTTCGCGCTAACCCTGTTAACGCTGACCTGACTACCAGCGACCTCCGCCTGATTAACTCTCTGGGTGAGGATCTCTCTGACTTCGTGAAGATTGGTACTCCTGAGCGTTTCCATGCTCTTTATGCTACTACTCGTAGCAAGATGGTGAACAATGGTCTTTGGATTGTTCCTTTGGAGATTCAGAGCGGTAAGAACATGAACGAGGAGAAGTTCAAGCAGATGACTACTTTCTACGGCTATCTGACTGGCGATGCTACTCTGGGTACCAACAAGGTTCTCTATGCACTCGCTGCTAACAACACTCAGACTTCTGACGAGGAGCGTTATGTTGTTTCTTCTTACGATATCGCTTTCGACTACACTGAGTATGTTCCCGCTAACCACTTCACCTTCAACGTTTACAACGAGTTGAATCCTCAGAATGGTACTTCTGTTAACGAAATTCACAACCGTTACGTTGGTACTGGTTATGCTCATACTGTTTATGGTGAGGACGGTAACAGCCTGCACAGCGGTGATACTCGTGAGTTAGAGTGGCTGCCCACAGCAATCAATGCTCCTGCTCCTACTCCTATTCCTGTAACTGACAACACCAAGGCTGACTATAATGTTAATGACATTGTTTATTATGGTGACATTTGGGATGGCGTTGGTTGTTCTATGTTCGATGCTCGTTGGTGGAAGCCCATGTTGGCTGTTGGTCTGAACGAGACCTTTACGATTGCTGACTTCGAGGCTTACTCTGAGTGGGGTGACTTCGTTGCTTGTGACTCTTTGTATGTTGTTCTTGATAAGAACAATGCTGTTGAGTCTGCTCCTTCTGAGATCAACGCTTGGGAGAGCTATAAGATTGAGGGTCTGAACAAGCACGTAACTGCTGCTAAGGGCATCTCTCTGAAGATTACCGATCCTCGCGCTAACGGTGATGTTATCGGTTTCCGTGTATACGCTGTAAACCGCGATGGTTCGCTGGTTGACCCCGATGGTCGTGCATTCTATGTGCTCGTTACTGATAAGGCTACCAACAACTCTCTGTCTGCTACTGTTACCGCTACTGTTGCTGGTAATACCGATACATCTACTGAGATGAAGACCGAGAAGCTGTGGAACAACAACCTGCATTATGTACTGACTGTTGCCGATAACAATCCTTATATTGTCTATGGTAATGGTAAAACTGACTTCCAGAATGCTACTCTTGACTACTTCCAGTTCAACTGGGATGGCAACAAGACTGTTGGTAACTACTCTGGTTTGTCTGCTAACATTCCTGCTGGTGTTCTGAAGAACAACTTCAAGAAGCTGACCATCACTCCGACTAACATCGAGAACCTGATTGATGGTGCTACTTACACCTTCTATCTGACAGCTTATGAGACTGTTGCAGGTACAGAGGTTGCTCGTACTATTACTTCAATCACTCTGACTAAGTTGATGCCTACAGAGGCTAAGAAGGTAACCTTCCGTCCGAAGCAGGAGACTACCGATGGTTCTGGCGACGTGATTGCTTACATGATTCCTAATAAGGAGGTTAACCTGTTCTACGCTTATAATCCTTGGCTGGATGGCAACTTCGCTCCTCACCAGACTGTAGCTGAGATGGAGGCTTGCTACGATGCTCAGAATGCTAAGAACACAAGCAACGGCTTCAAGAACCTGACCAACATCTTCTACAACCTGTCGCAGAATGGTCAGAACGGTTACGATAAGGACAAGAACAACTACGATTGGACTGAGTGGGATACCACCTTCGAGTTCTTCTTCGGTACATCTGATAAGGATGGTAAGAAGACTCTGTTGGATGGCAAGCGTGGTGTTTACTACGAGCATCCTCAGGGTACTCAGACCTGGCAGAAGTACATGGTTTCTGTTCCCACCAAGCTGATTGATGGTAAGACCAAGCACACTGTCAACTATGGTACAACTTATCCTTACATCTCTACCACGATGAAGAATGGTGAGGTTGAGAAGTTCGCTGAGAACTACTGGAAGGAAAGAACCGACCACACTCTCACCTTCACATATTCTTGCTGGCACTTCGCTAACAGCTTCGCTTGGAAGGCAGCTACTGCTCAGCCCAAGCTGAAGTGGAGCCACGAGGGTAAGGTTCGCACATCTCCGTTCACCGATGTTGTTTCTAAGAACACTTACGATCCCGCATTCTTCGGTGATGGTACCGCTACCGCTACCAGCAAGACTCTGAAGACTCTGGCTGACAAGAACTTCCTGATCTATCAGAACTGCGCTCTGTACACTGAGGAAGGCGGTAAGGGTCAGAAGAACCCGTACTACGTGCCCAGCATCGCTGGTACGACTATCACTTACACGCAGAACACCACTCAGACCGATGCTGCTCCTGTAGCTGACCACACTGAGTACCTGCGCATCATGTGGAAGGACGCCTTCAACCACGACGTAGTTGTTGAGCTGCCTGTAACCATCCAGCGCCCGTAAGTGATTACTGTTAAGACTTAAAAATCTATCAGATATTAAAGTCAATCATCCCGGAGGGGGATGTCCCAAAAGGACGTCCCCTTCTTTTTTCAGAATAAAAGATTATGAAGAAGATTACATTTTTGTCATTAGTATTGTTTTCAGCATTATTGTTTGTAGCTTGCGGTGGAAAGAGTGATGGACAGTTGCATAACATTCGCGGACTTGTAAAGCATGTTCGTCCCAACAGTGACTCTATTCCCATGTTGACATTAGGTATTGAGAATAGCGATTCGTTGTTATTCACCTTGGCCGATGCTAAAATTCAGAATAGTATGATGTTGCCCGGTGATTCCGTTATTGTCGACTATATTGGAGGTGACGATGCTCTTCGTGCCTTGGTAGTAACGGTTCTGCCAAAACCCATTCAGCCTGTAGAGAAGCCCGATACACTGGTAACAGCTCCAGCAAAGGAAAAGAAAGAAGTGAAAGTCGACCCTAAAAAGTTAAATGCTCCTACTGGAGCTAAAAAGAATCATCCTGTTCCTGGTGAACACTAAACAATACTATGGGAGTAATGAAAAATACTCCGTAAGTATTTAAAATTACTCCCTGAGTATTTTTCAATAAGAGGCTGCCCTTGTTGGGCTGCCTCTTTTTTGTCCTTTTGCTCGTAAAATTGAAAATTAAATGAATGAATATTTGGCATTTCTTTCGATTTTCATTACCTTTGCAACCTAAATCGACAAATAAATTAAAGTATGAGAAGATATCTCTTTATCTGTTTATGTATGCTGACAAGCATCGTGGCTTTTGCAGTACCAGCAAAGCGTGGTTTAACGCGAACCATCACCTTAAGCGACGGAACAACGTGTCAGGCTCGCCAGGTAGGCGATGAATTCGGACATTTCTGGGTCACTGTCGATGGACGTGCCTTCCAGCAGCAAGCCGATGATGCCTATTTTAGCGAAGTAGATGTCAAGGCATTGAAGGAACAGGCTCAGACGCGTCGTGCTGAAGCCAATGCCCATCGTATAAAGCGTTTGGCGGGACTCCAACAGCAGGGCATGCGCAGAGTAGGTTCGTTTGGCAATTATATGGGAGCCAAAAAGGCACTTGTCATTTTGGTGAACTATACCGATGTGGCCTTTGCTGAGGGGCACGATAATGCCCTTTACCAGCGCATTGCCAACGAAAAGGATTTCCATCATGGTAGTTTCGTCGGTTCTATGTACGACTACTTCTATGCACAGAGCGGGGGGCAGTTCGAATTGACCTTCGACGTTCTGGGCCCTGTAACGGTGTCGCAGAATCAGGCCTATTATGGCGGCAACGATTCACAAGGCAATGACCTGCACCCTGCCGAGATGGTTCGCGAGGCTATTGAACTGGTGAAGGACCAGGTGACTGATTGGAAGCAATACGACTGGGATGGCGATAACTATATCGATCAGGTGTACGTCGTCTATGCCGGTAATGGCGAAGCCGACAGCTATGTGACGAATTCCATTTGGCCCCACGCATGGGACCTGAACTCCAGTGGCATCGGTGCTATATCAGTGGGCGGCAACCTGAAAGTCAATACCTATGCCTGCGGTAGTGAGTTGAACGGCAGCAACCAGATAGGAGGTATTGGCACCATGTGCCATGAGTTCAGCCATTGCTTGGGCTATCCCGACTTCTATGATATCGACTATTCCGGTGGTCAGGGAATGGACGAATGGGACCTGATGAGTGGCGGATCGTATAATGGCGGCGGCTACCGTCCAGCCGGCTACACCAGCTACGAACGCTGGATGGCTGGATGGAAAGCTCCTATCGAGCTGAACACGGGTAAGCAGACCATCGAAGGTATGAAAGGTCTGCAGGATGGCGGCGACTTCTACGTGATATACAACGACGGACATCCCGACGAGTACTTCCTATTGGAGAACCGTACGTTGTCTGGTTGGGACAAAGACCTGCCGGGCAGTGGCCTGCTCATCGTTCACGTCGACTATAATGCCTCTGTATGGGCTTGGAACAATCCCAACAACGATCCGAACCACCAGCGCATGACGTGGATTCCTTCCGACGGCAGCTATAATTTCTCGGGCTATGGTAGCAACAGATACCCAACGGGATTGGCCAACGACACCTATCCCAATGCCAATGGCAACAATGCCTTTGGCGATACGTCCAGTCCTGCTGCCGAACTCTATAACGACAATTCAGACGGCTCGAGACTGTTGCACAAGGGCATCAATAATATCGCCAAAAATTCGGAAGACCTTATTTCCTTCGACTACGTAGGCAGTAGCACTGTCGCGAAACCCGTATTCTCACCGAAGGGTGGTGTGTATATTGAACCGCAGACCGTCAGCATTACCTGCGCCACACCAGGGGCAACTATCTATTATACGACAGACGGTACAGAGCCTACAACAGGAAGTACTGTTTACAGCGAACCGCTGGCCATCAGTACCAATACCACTATCAAAGCGATGGCTGCTACGGCAGACGACGAGAGCTGGGTAGCCGAAGCAACCTATACCTTCATGAGTGCCACACCCGCCGATCCGTCCTCAGACTACGCTTGGATGGAGGACTTTACGGGTGTTGCTGCCAACACAGCTATAGAGTATGTGGCCAACGAGAATGCTGTCTATGCAGGCGATGAGGGCAACTATTGCCTTATCTACAATGAAAGTCTGGCTGGCGGCACTGCTCCTGAGGTGTTGGTGCCTCACAAGAACCGTCCCATCAATTCGCTGACAGCCAATATCGCCATCGGCACCGTTCACGGCAATTTCGATTTGTCGTTCAAGAGCAATGGGTCGCTGACGCTTACCTCTGCTACGGCAGATGTGGTGATTTCGCAAGTCAGCGTTGTCGGAAACGACTATCGTTATAGGATTTATGTTCCGAAGAATACCTCGTCGCTCCAACTGACATTCACCAATAAGAACACGAAGAATGTCCGCCTGGACAATATCATCCTGATGAAACCGCCTAAGGGCGATCCCGAGCTGTCGTTCAGCGAATCAGCCATCAACGTATTGCCTGATCAGGAGTATACATTGCCTACACTGAGCAATCCCAATGAACTGCCGGTAGTCTACTCGTCGAGTGAGCCCACTATCGCTACCATCGATGCTGAGACAGGTGTTGTCACGCTGACAGGTAATGAGGGTTCGACCATTATCAAGGCTGAATTCGCAGGAAACAACGAGTTCTTGGCAGCCGAGACGTCGTATTCGCTCATGGTGGGACGTTACGATGCTGATTTGTTCTTCGAAGAGCGTACCTATACCACCAAGGCAAAGGATATAGAATTCAAGACGCCAGTACTCATTAATTCCAATGATCTGCCCGTTACTTTCGAAAGCTACGATCCAGATGTAGCGAAAGTAGATGCCCGTACAGGCAAAGTATCCATCGGCAAGGCTGGCTCTACGCTGGTAGTAGCCACTTTCGATGGTAATTCGAAATTTGCCCCCGGCTATGCCTATTATGAACTGATTGTCGAAAAACTCGAGCACCAGCTGTCGTTCGAATCGCCTGAAGTAGAAGCCACTGTGGGTGTCAAGACCTTCACTGGCCCCAAGCTGAACAATCCGAACAAGTTGAAGCTGACCTTCACGTCGAGTGACGAGACGCTGGCCACTGTCGACGAGAAAGGCGACGTCACGCTGGGCTCGAAGCCGGGTAAGGTGACTATCACGGCCTCTTTTGCCGGTGACGACTACTACGAGGCTGGTGAGGCATCCTTCCTGATAGTCCTCGTCGAGGGCACTGGCATCTCTACGCTGAATGGTAATCAGTCTGTCGAACGTGACGGCGAGTGGCATACCATTCAGGGTGTTCGCGTCGACAAACCCGCCAAAGGCCTTTATATTCACAAAGGAAAGAAAACAATAGTTAAGTAGAGCAAAATAATAGGAGGCTATCCTGATGGACAGCCTCCTATTGTTGGTTTATTGTCTAAGCTTACTTCAGCTTCTTGTAACCGTAAACGGCACGGTCGCCCAGCTGCTCCTCGATGCGGATGAGCTGGTTGTACTTAGCCATACGGTCGGTACGAGAGAGTGAACCAGTCTTGATCTGACCACTGTTGGTAGCAACGGCGATGTCAGCAATCGTGGTGTCCTCAGTCTCACCAGAACGGTGTGAGGTAACGGTGGTGTAGCCGTGACGGTGAGCCATCTCGATAGCGTCGAGGGTCTCGCTCAGAGAACCAATCTGGTTAACCTTGATCAGAATGCTGTTGGCAGCACCCATCTTGATACCCTTCTCCAGGAACTTCACGTTGGTTACGAACAGGTCGTCACCAACAAGCTGGCAGCGGTCGCCAATGCGCTCGGTGAGCTTCACCCAGTTGTCCCAGTCGTTCTCGTCGAGACCGTCCTCGATAGAGTCGATAGGATACTTCGTGATGAGCTGCTCCAGATAGTCGATCTGCTCAGCGGCAGAGAGCTTCTTGCCGTTAGGATCCTTCTTCTTGCCGTTCTTCAGCTGACGGTAGTCGTAGAACCACTCACCATTCTCCTGCACTGCGAACTCAGAAGCAGCGCAGTCCATAGCAATCTTCACGTCCTTGCCCGGCTCGTAACCAGCAGCCTTGATGGCAGCGATGATGGTGTCGAGAGCATCCTCGATACCGTCGAAGTTGGGAGCGAAACCACCCTCGTCACCTACAGCGGTAGAGAGACCACGTGCCTTCAGCAGCTTGGCGAGGTTGTGGAACACCTCAGCACCCATGCGGATACCTTCCTTCTCAGAGGTAGCACCAACGGGACGAATCATGAACTCCTGGAAAGCGATGGGGGCGTCAGAGTGAGCACCACCATTGACGATGTTCATCATGGGAACGGGGAGTACGTAGGTGTTAGTACCACCGATATAGCGGTAGAGAGGAATCTGCAGGTAGTTAGCAGCAGTGTGAGCAACAGCCAGCGATACACCGAGAATCGCGTTGGCACCGAGGTTCTTCTTGGTAGGAGTACCGTCGAGTTCCAGCATCTTAGCGTCGATAGCACGCTGATCCAGTACGCTCATACCGATGAGGGCAGGAGCAATCTTCTCGTTAACGTTCTTGACAGCCTGCTCTACACCCTTACCGAGGTAGCGGTTCTTGTCACCGTCGCGAAGCTCAAGGGCCTCGTTCTCACCCGTAGAAGCACCAGAGGGAACGCTGGCACGACCCATGTCGCCAGTCTCCAGGGTTACTTCAACCTCAACTGTAGGATTACCACGTGAATCCAGAATCTCTCTTGCGTGAATTTGTTCAATAATCATAATCTTACTATTGTTTAAAAATGAATATGTTGTTATCTTTCGGACTGCAAAGATACGCAGAATAATCGAGAATTGAGAATTGAAAAATGAATTTTTTGCCGCTTTAACCTTATTTATTATTAACTGCCACATGGAGTTGGCAATTTTGTTGTAACTTTGAAGCCCGAATGGAACATCTGCATCCGTTAGAGAGTCATCTGGAGCGTCCGGAGCGGTTCACCTATCCGTTCTGCTACGAGCCGCACCCCTTGTGCCAATTGGCAGCCAAGGAGGTGCAGGCATATATTGCTGCTCACCCCGAGATTCGCGAGGATGCTGACCAAGGGAAAATGTTTGGAGTGCTGGTGGTAGAAGGAGGTTTTCTGGCGGCTTACAGCGGATTGTTGGCTGGGCGGAACGACTGGGCATATTTCGTGCCACCCGTGTATGATGCCCAACAGCCCGATGGGTATTTTAAACAGCAGGAACAAATCATATCTCTCACCTCTCACCTCTCACCTCTCACCTCTAAACAGCTCTCCCAGGAACTGCAGACCTGGCTGTTTCACCAGTATCAGTTGTTGAATGCCCGAGGCGAGGTGAAGGATCTTGTTGACATTTGGCAGGAATACTATAACCGCCCGAAACTGCTGCAGAAATATCCGCTGCCCCCTGGCGGTACGGGCGACTGCTGTGCTCCGAAACTGCTGCAATATGCTTATCAGCAGGGACTGAATCCCCTCTGTATGGCTGAGTTTTGGTGGGGAGCAGCGACGAAGACGGAGTTGCGCCAGCATCTGAACTACTATCCAGCTTGCAGGGGAAAGTGCAAACCTATTCTGACGTGGATGCTGCAAGGGCTCGACGTAGATCCCGATCCGGAGACACTCAGTCTTCAGCAGATGGAACTGCCCGTTGTTTACGAGGACGAGTGGCTGTTAGTAGTGAACAAGCCTTCCGGCCTGCTTTCTGTGCCAGGCCGTATCGGGCAGTATAGCGTGGAAACCATCATGCAGGAACGCTATCCGGACAGTATGGTTGTCCATCGGCTCGACATGGGAACCAGCGGACTGCTCATCGTCGCCAAGACACAGGATGTGTATCGTGCCCTGCAGGAGCAGTTCGTCAAGCACCAGATTCGGAAAAAGTATTTAGCCGTCCTATATGAGAATTCTACATCGCAGCGAAGCGCGAATCATTCATCATTCAACATTCAACATTCAACACTCCCTGCCAAAGGCAGGATTAGCCTTCCTTTACGTCCAGACCCCATGAACCGTCCTCGCCAGATTGTCGACTTGGAGCACGGCAAGCAGGCTGTGACGGACTACGAATTCCTGTCGGACCGAGTGGTGGCGCTGTGGCCTCAGACCGGGCGTACCCATCAGCTGCGCATCCATTGTGCACATCCAGATGGATTGGGGTGTCCCATCGTCGGCGACGAGCTGTATGGTACGCGGCAGCAAGGCCAGCGACTGATGCTTCATGCCGCAGAACTCTGGTTCCGCCACCCGGTGACTTTAGAAGAGATCCATCTGGAAAAAGATGATGAAATAATTAACGCCGAAATATCGAAATAACGGAATATCGAAATAACGAAATATCGAAATAACGAAATATCGAAATAACGAAATATCGAAATAACGAAATTATAATAACAACAATGAAAAAACTTTTGCCCCTGATACTTATGCTCCTCGTTAGCCATGCTGGCTTTGCTGTCAATGGAGAAACTGCCGGACGGCGGGCTGCTCAGCAGAAGGCTGCTGCCATGCTGGGCGCGGAAGCCCGCCTGGAACTGGCTGCTGTTGGCGAGGGTGAACAGCCGGCCTATTATATATTTAATAATGTGGAAACGGACAAGGGTTTCGTCATTGTAGCTGGCGATGATGGCGACAATGATATTCTCGGTTATTCCGATTCGGGCCGTTATGATGCTGCCAACATGCCGCCCCAGTTGTCGTTCTGGCTGCAGTGCTATGAAGAACAGCTGGCACTTGTCCGTCGGGGGGAAGCAGCGCCTTATCGCAGTGCGACAAACTATTCCACCATTGAGCCACTGGTTCAGACCCATTGGGACCAGCAGGCGCCCTACAATCGGTGGAACCCCATCAGTCCGATTACTAACACCCAGTTCCCTAATACGGGATGTGTGGCTACTGCAATGGCGCAAATCCTGAAATACTGGGCTTCTGACAAGCAAACCGCTGATATCCCTTCTTATTCCTATAAGCTTAATGCTGGCGGCAAAGTCTATACGGTGAATGTTGACGGACTGTCTCCCACCACGTTCAACTACAGTCTGATGCGTAACTACTACAGTTCCGACGATATTGATGCTGCAGCCTACGAAGTGGCGCGGCTGATGGCCTATTGCGGACGTGCTGCCCAAATGGTTTATATGTCGACGACGGCAACTACCGTCACGCGTGGCAGCTACCTGTCGCAGTATTTCGGTTTTAATGAACACCAGGTGACGGAACAGCGAGAGTATTACTCTGCTGCGGAATGGGACTCGCTGCTCTACGATGAATTGCGGGCCGGACGCCCCATCATGTATTCCGGAGCCCGTCAGGATGCCAGCAGGGAACAGAGTGGGCACGCCTTTATCGTCGATGGTTATAAGGACGGACTCTTCCATATTAATTGGGGATGGAGCGGATTCTTCGACGGCTACTTCAAACTTTCGGAGTGTAACCCCTATGGTGGCGGAGCAGGAGCAGGAACGGGACGTGACGGCTACAGCTTCCGGCAAATCGCCGTCACCCGCCTGACACCCGGAGAGGTGGAAGAAGGTCATCCCCGTGGCGGTACTGCTCCAGCGGAAGGCGGACTGGTGGTCGATGCCTTCGACTACGAAGGGGAACGCCGGATAGGTAATGAAATGACGCTACGATTCAATATCACCAACCAAGGGACGGCTTACTACAACAGGGCCTACCTGCTTGTAGACGGCAAGCTGACTACGGGTGCAGGGGTGATGATTGACCCGGGGGAGAGCGATGAGGTGTTGCTACACATCAAACCGGAAAGAGCCGGCATGCTGTCGCTGAAGCTCTGTGGCGAGAACGATGGCTCGCTAGAGTTTTGGGAGGACAGCTTGCGCATCAAGTCGAACCGTGACCCGCAGCTGACGTTTGGAACGCCTGTGGTGGCCCATTTGCAGGACGAAAGGTATTATAACATCTCGGGGCAGACGTTTGAAGCGACAGTCTCTATAACCAATGACGACACAGAAATCTTCGACGATACGCTGACTTTCGTCATCAACCGTTACGTACCGTATTCGGGCGATATCTCCTGGGATTTCAAAGGCAATGGCGTCCCTGAGGGCGAGGAGTCTTTCGATATGCAGATTCCTGCGGGGGATACGCAGGAGGTTACGGTAAGCTTCAGCGGACTGACCATCGGACAGCGCTATTGGCTGCAGGTTGGCTATTATCAGCATTCCGCCAAGAAGAAAGTCTACCAGAAGATTTCGGAAGAATATACCATTCTGCCGGGGGAGAGTGGGATAGAGGCTGTACGTTTCGACGGAGCGGCTACCGACCAGGAACAATACTTCGATTTGCTAGGTCGACGAGTCATAAAACCCAGAAAGGGTGGCATCTACGTTCGCCGCAAAACTACTATTTATCGTCATTAAGAGAAAAGATTTAAGGAAAAATTTGGCAGTTTCAGATTTATTCCTTAATTTTGCACGCAGTAACTATCTTTTATAATATTTACCAAAACAAAAAATTATGAAAAAACTATTTACTTTTGTGACAGTAATGCTTCTGTCTTTGTTCGGAAGTGTGACTGTTAGTGCACAGGAGAAGCTGGACGTCGAAGGATTGCCAGTGACTTTTGACAATTGGAGTGCAAACTTCTTGATTCCCAAGACGGACGTACAGGCTGGTGACAAGTTTATCTTTGTTGGCGAAGCCATTGAAGTCGCAGGTTGGGAATGGGGAGCTCAAGTACTACCTAAGAGCAATGGTGATGGTTGGCCTGATTTGGGCTCTGCTTTGGTCTTGGACGCAGAGGGTAAAGCCACTTTCGAGGTGACAGCCGAGTATGCTGAAGTAATTAATGCTAATGGTGGTCTGCGTGTGCAAGGCATTGGCTGTAAAGTGAACGAAGTTTACTTTGAGAGCGCTATTGCTTATGAGACCACAGGAACATCTTTGGCTTTTGATGAGTATGGACAAATCTTCACTTCTGCTTTCTTAGGTTATACTGAGAATGCTAAGGTTGTGTTTACTGCCACTGTTACTGGTGCTGAAGGTTATGTCGGTTGGGGAAATGGAAGTATTCAAAGTCTGGATGGAAAGGTTACGGTTGCCAATTTAACCATAAAAGGCGAAGGCGATAACAAGTATTCGTTTACTTTGAAGGATCTTAAGGAAGCTTTGCTGTCTGGTCCTAATCAATATGGCAATTTCGGTATTGTATTCAACCAGTGGAATGTTGGCGGTGGAGCTTGTACATGTGTTCGTAAGAGTGTTGAGATCTTTGAGGTTGCTGGTGTTGTAGGTGAGGAAGTTACAGCCACAGTAAACGACGGCGAATCTATTGGCGATGCCATTGCTGCTGTTTCTCCGTTGGGAACCAAGATTGGTAAGCTGACCATTAATCTGCAAGAAGGTGCAACTGTTAGATTGAATAGCACACTGAAGATTTCTGACGACCTGACGATTAATGGTAATGGTGCTATCATCGATGCCTGGAACGTAGGTGCTAATCCCTTGATTTTACTGACTGGGGGTAGAACTGCTACTGCAGCAGCTGCTGCACCGCATCGTGCTCCTGAAACGATGGTCTCTGGTTACTACTATATCGATAATGTTATTCTGAAGAACCTGACCATTTGGAATGTCAGGGGTTCAATAGTCTATGATAACAAGATGAAGGTGGCTGTTGAAAATCTGACAATTGATAATTGCCAGTTACCTTTGAAGACAGAGAAAGTAAACTACGAGTCGCTCATTGCTTTCGAGCAGGGTGGTGTGAAGGATTTCACGATTCGGAATTCTACTGTTTATAATTATACTGATACTGGTGCAAAGTATTTCTTCCGTGAAACCAATAATGGTCGCATGGATCGTCTTGGATACGACAAGAGTACTCAGACACAGTCGTGGACTTATATCAACAATACGTTCTATAAGACGATTAACAATGACAATGGTCAGTGGGGTAATGGTCCTAACGGACAGAACTATTTCAAGTACACTATTAAGAACAATATTTGGGTAGATTGCTCTAAGGATGTCATCCGTCGTTTGGGAAATGGACGCATTGCTACAAAGGATGAATTACTTGACTTCGGCCATAATACCTACTTCCGTAATGGTGAGGATCTTTCGGCAAGCGAGGCTAGCTACGACAAGAGTGGTACTATCCTGACGACTAATCCTGCATTCGCTGATGCCGATAAGGATAACTTTACCATCGGTGCTTCTACCCAGCAGGCTAAATACCAGACTGGTGACCCACGCTGGTTGACTGCATTTGCTGCAACCGACGAGGTGGATGTATTTGTAGCTGATGGTGCTGAAATCTCTGCTCTTGTTCTTGCAGAAGCTCCTACTGCCAAGGCTGTGAACATCTATCTGACTCCTGGTTCAAGCTATACTTTGAACAGTCCTATCGAGACCTTCGTGAAGTTTATCGGTGTAGAGTCTGGTGAGCAGGCTGTTATTGATGCTTCTGCTCTGACCAATGCGATGATCATGCTGCCGAAGCAGGCTGGTGTTGATGCTGACGAAAAGGGCTTCTTCGCACTGGGCGACGTAACTATTCAGGGTGTACGCATCACTGGTGTACCCAAGCAGGTATTCTGGGCTAACCAGACCAAGTATCTCGTTCCAACCCTGACGGTTGACAATAGTGTGATTGCACTGGCTGCCAGCAATTCCAACGTATTCGACACCTCTCGTGGTGGCGTGATTGGCAATTTCGTTATCAAGAATTCTACGATTGCTTGTCCCGATGGTAAGAACACCGGTTCGCTGTTCTCTTCACAGAGTGGTCAGAAGGCTACTGAGGCAGGTCTGGAGAAGCAGGTATTCTCATTCCAGAATTCTACATTCTATAACATTGCCAACGGTAAGAACCTCATCACTCACCGTCAGTCAGGTCAGACTTGGCTGAACTACGAACTGAAGAACTGTATCGCAGTGAATAGTGGTAAGAGCGGCCAGTTCGTGGTTGGTATGAATCAGGGCCAGGCAAGTGCTAATCCTGTTTGGGCTATTTCTGGCAATAGCTTCAACTTCGAGGGCGAGGAAGGCTTGGCTGATACTTCTGCTGCTGAGGTAACGAAGGCTGGTCAGAAGGAAGTCGAGAAAGAAGACGGCACGAAGGAGAAGGTTGACATCGTAACCGATAATGTCGAGGGCGTTGTGAAGTTCGTTAACCCCGTTGAGGCTGATTTCACACTGGCATACTGCCCGCAGCTGCTCGCCAAGATTGGTGACCCACGTTGGGTTGACAGTGATCTGGCTGCTGTTGCTGACGAATTGGCTAAGGAGGTTGAGGCTGCTATCGCTCTGCTGGGCGACACCGATCCTGCTAGCAGCACTGAGGCTACCAATCTCAATAAGGCAATTGCCAGCGCTCAGGCTATGCTCGAGTCTGCTACGACTAATACGCAGTTCTACAAAGAGGAACTGGCTAAACTGAAGGAAGCTGAGGAGGCATTCAAGGCTACCATCGTTGACGACAAGTCTATCTTCTCTGCTAATCCTACTGAGGCATGGGATGCTCCTGCTGGCGCTGAGACTGAGATTCCTGCTGCCAACGCAACCATCACTGGTGGTAAGATGTACGCTAACAACGGACAGGATGCTGCCAAAGCTATGATTAAGGTTCAGGGTGGTGAGGCTGCCTTCCAGTGCACCAACAACAACACCTTCTTCAAGGTCGTTCTGGACAAGGCTCTGGAGGCTGGCGACGTCATCAGCACTCGCATGCAGACCAGAACGGATACTGACCTGGGTCTGTTCTTCGCAGCTGAGGCTACTCGTCCGAGCGAGACAACTACTGCTATCATCGTTCCTACTGCTGACGGACAGGTTTGGACAGATGCTCCTACCTATACTGTAGCTGCTGGCGACGGTATTTGCGGACAGAACACGTTCTACATCTTCCGTGCAACTGGTAAGAGCACATACTTCAATGCCTTCAAGATTACCCGTGACGGTACTACTGGCATCAGCAACGTTCAGACCATTCAGATTGACAACGAGGCTGTTTACAACCTCTCTGGTCAAAAGGTTGATGCAAGCTACAAGGGCGTAGTCATCAAGGGTGGTAAGAAGTTCTTCCAGAAGTAAGTATTAGTTATTATTATAAAAAAACGGTGAACCTTGCATGGGTTCACCGTTTTTTTATTACCTTTGCAGCATGATAGAGATAAAAAAGGTTGAAGACCTAAAAGGACTGAAGAAGTTCTTGCAGTTTCGTTATGATCTGTACCGCGACTGTCAGTGGGCGGTGCCGTTTTTATATTCTGACGAGATGAACACGCTGCGCAGCGACCGCAATGCAGCCTTTGAATGCTGTGAGTCGGACTATTTTCTGGCTTATAAGGACGGGCGCCCCGTGGGTCGAGTGGCAGCAATTATCAATCGCCGTGCCAACGAACGCTGGCAACATCAGCAGGTGCGCTTCGGCTGGTTCGACTTCGTAGACGACCAGGAAGTGTCGCGAGCCCTGCTGGAAACTGTAGAGCAGTGGGGCCGTGAACGCGGAATGACGGAGATGATTGGTCCGATGGGTTTTACCGATATGGATCGCGAGGGTATGCTCTTCGAAGGTTTTGAGGAAGATACCACGATGTATGTCAACTACAACTATCCCTATTATCCGCAGCACATGGAGCAGCTGGGGGGCTTCGAAAAGGACAACGACTATATGGAATGCAAGGTGAAGGTGCCCGAGCGGGTGCCCGACAAGTTCCATAAGATTGCCGCCATGATTGGCAAGCGTTATAACCTGCAGGTCAGGAAGTTTACCCGCAAGGAGCTGTTAGAAGACGGCAAAGGTCACGAAATCTTCAATATCATCAACGCCACGTATAAGGACCTGTACGGCTATTCGGAACTGTCGGACCACCAGATTAACCAGCTGGTAGACCAATATATCAAGATTGCCGACCTGAATCTGGTTACTGCCGTTGAGGACTGGAATACGCCCGAGCATAAGATGGTGGGCTTCGGCATTACCTTCCCCTCGTTCACCTCAGCGCTGCGCAAAACCCGCGACGGCAAGTTGTTGCCCTTTGGCTGGTGGCCTTTGCTGCGTACCCTGAAGTGGCACAAGACCAGTGTCGTTGACCTGCTGTTGATTGGCGTGCTGCCCGAATACCGTGCCAAAGGAGCCAACTCGATTATCTTCGACGACCTGATTCAGTGGTTCCAGCGCTACAACTTCGAATACGCTGAAACGGGTCCGCAGATGGAAAGCAACGAGGGTGTGCTGTCGCAGTGGCAGTATCTGGAAGCCCGCGTCCACCGCAAGCATCGGTGCTATAAGAAGAAACTATAAATCAAAGGCATTGATTTATCAAACAATGCCTTTGATTTATCAAACGTTGCCTTAGTTTTATCAAACGTTGTCGTAGATTTAACTTTACCTTACGGATAACAACCTTTTATCCGTAGGCTTAAGATGTTTTATCCTAAGCCTACGAATGTTTAAGCCTTAGCCTTTCTGTTGGGGGCATCGTCCTCTATCAGCTGCAGCAACCGTTCGACGGCTTCCTCTTCGGGGATGTTCTTCTCAACGCAGACTTTCTGCTTGTAGAGGGATATCTTTCCGCGTCCGGCTCCGACGTAGCCATAGTCGGCATCAGCCATTTCGCCAGGACCGTTTACAATACAGCCCATGATGCCAATCTTCAGGCCTACCAAGTGGCTCGTGGCAGCCTTGATGCGGGCGATGGTCTCCTGCAGGTTGTAAAGCGTGCGGCCACACCCCGGACAGCTGATATATTCCGTCTTGGTGAACTTGATGCGGGCTGCCTGTAGAATGGCATCGGAAAGGAGGGTGAGTTGTTCACGGGTGAACCGCGAACCACAGTGAATCTCCAGTTTCGTGGCCTTGCGGTCGATAAGCAGGGCTCCCACTGCCATTGCGGCTTTGAGTTGGAGGGTCTCCCAATCATCTTCGCAGCTGAACTGCGAAGCACCGGACGCACTTTGGGCGGTTGGTTGCGACTCAGTCGCAACAGACGGGATGGTGAGGGTGATGGTATCGTCCTTGATGCTGGCTTCGGCTTCGGCACGAAGGCGGGTGCACTCGGGGATGAGGTCCACCAGTTTGCGGGCTACGGGAATCTCGCACTCGGGCTCTTCGGACAGCGACACGCGGATGGTGTCGCCAATGCCTTCGGTAAGCAGGGCGCCAATGCCCACTGCCGACTTGATGCGTCCGTCTTCACCCTCGCCAGCCTCTGTGACACCCAGATGCAGCGGGTAGTGCATGTCCTCAGCGTCCATCGCCTTGACAAGCAGGCGGACGGTAGTTACCATGACGACAGTATTCGAAGCCTTGATGCTGATGACCACATCGTCGAACTGCTCGCGACGGAAGATGCGCAGGAACTCCATGCAACTCTCGACAATACCCTCGGGGGTATCTCCGTAACGACTCATGATGCGGTCGGAGAGCGAACCGTGATTCACACCGATGCGGACAGCGGTATGGTGTTCCTTGCAGATATTGATAAAAGGCACGAGCTTGCGCTCAATCTTCTTCAGTTCCTCGGCATACTCTTCGTCGGTATACTCCAGATGCTTGAAAGTACGTCCTGGGTCGACGTAGTTGCCCGGATTGATGCGAACCTTCTCGCAGTATTGGGCAGCGACATCTGCCGTATGAGCCGTGAAGTGGACGTCAGCCACTAGCGGTGTCTGGTAGCCGTCAGCCTTCAGACGGGCCGAGATGTTCTTCATGTTCTCAGCCTCGCGAGTGCCTTGGGTTGTAAATCGTACCAGTTCGCCACCAGCATCGATGATGCGCTTGGCCTGGGCCACACTGGCCTCGGTGTCGTTGGTGTCGGTAGTAGCCATCGACTGAATGCGGATGGGGTTGTCGCCACCAATGGCGATGTTGCCCACATGGGCTACACTGCTAATTCGTCTTGTACTCATACTTAACTTCTGCTAAATCTTGATTGGCTTTCTCAATCTTCGCTTTCAGACCTGCCTTGTAGTCGGCTAGGCGCTGGGCAATAGCTTCGTCCGTCAGTGCCAGCATCTCGACAGCCAGGATGGCTGCATTCTGGGCGCCATTGACACCCACAGTAGCGACGGGAATGCCCGGGGGCATCTGGATGATGCTCAGCATGGCGTCGAGTCCGTCGAGCATACCCTTGATGGGAACGCCAATGACGGGCAGCGTCGTTGAGGCTGCAATGACGCCAGGCAGGGCGGCAGCCATTCCTGCTGCAGCGATGATAACTTTCAGTCCGCGCTCTTTGGCCTGGGTTGCAAACTGTTCAACGGCCTCGGGGGTGCGGTGAGCGGAGAGGGCGTTGACTTCGAAAGGAATCTGTAAGTCGTTGAGTTGCTTACAGGCTTTCTCCATAACGGGCAGGTCAGACGTGCTGCCCATGATGATGCTTACTAATGGTGTCATATTTTTTCTTTTTATTTCGATATTTCGTTATTTCGAGATTATAAAAACAGGATAGCTACTGCCGCGCAGAGGAATCCGACCCAGAAGCCAACCACTACTTGGGCGAGAGTGTGCTGACGTAAAATCATTCGGCAGGTGCCGATGGCGCCACCCACGAGGAACACCAGACAGAGCCACCACACGGGGTTGAAGCCCAGATAGTAGGCAAAGGCAAACAGCGCACCGCCCACGCCTCCGATAGCGGCAGTATGGGTGGAAATCTTCCACCAGACGTTGATGAGTGCGCAGACAATCTGTACCAGCAGAGCCGCCACCACAATAGATCCCATGAAATGGGGCATGTGGAGACGTTCCATCACATAGATGCAGGTGAAGTAGCAAACGATGGAGATGACGTAAGGCACCATGCGTCGTTCGCGGTGTCCCAGCTCGATGAGGTTCCAGCCCTGATAACGGCGGTAAAGATGTATGAGCAGGGTGGGGAGGAGAATGGTGAACAGATAGGTCAGCAGCAGGACCTGGAGCTTGTAATTCCAGGAGAACATGCTGAGGTAGCTGAACAGAAAGAGCACTACCAGTCCGATGACGGGCAGATAGAACGGTGTGAAGACCATGCTCACGATGCGGGCAGCCAGGATGAATTGCTTTTCTCGTTTCATTTTCTTAATCTTGCAACGGGGATTCCCATTTGTTCACGATATTTTGTGACGGTACGACGGGCTATCGGATAGCCTTTCTCTGCCAGCAGTCCTTTCAGCGCATCGTCGCTCAAAGGCTTGCGCTTGTCTTCTGCTTCAATGAGCTCCCGCAGGACAGCCTTAATCTTCCGGGTCGACAGCTCCTCACCATCTGCCGTCACATAGCTGTCGCTGAAGAAGTAGCGTAGGGGGAAGGTTCCCCAGCGGGTCTGGGCATATTTTGAATTACTGACACGCGAAATGGTGCTGACGTTCAGTCCGGTGCGCTCAGCAATGTCTTTCAGAATCATGGGACGCAGGGACGCCTCGTCGCCATCTTCAAAGAAACGGTGCTGCCACTGGATAATGGCCCGCATGGTAATGGTCAGCGTGTGGCGCCGCATCTTGATGGCTTCGATGAACATCTGGGCGGCATCCACCTTTTTCCGGGTATAGACCAGCGCTTCCGACATCTGGCGGCTGAGCTGTTCTTTGCTGTCCTGGTATTCTTGAAGTGTCTCGGTGAACGACGGCGAGACGCACAATTCCGGCATCTCGGCAGCGTTGAGCGAGAAGGTGACGGTGCCGTCGTCGTGAGTTTCGACAATGAAGTCGGGAGTGATTTGCTGGAGCGAGCGCCCGATGGTCTCGCTAATGGATGATCCCGGCTTGGGGTTCAGCTTGCGCAGCTCGGCAATGAGTGTCCCGGCCTGCAGTTCGCTCAGGTGGAGCACATGCTGAAGACGCTGCCAATGCTTCTTGGTGAAGAGGTCAAAGTATTCGCTGATGGTCAGCTCCATCAATTCTTTGAGACGGGAAGGCTCGCGGCGCTGAATCTGCAGCAGCAGGCATTCCTGCAGCGTACGGGCTCCGATGCCGGCAGGGTCGAACTCCTGCAGCAACAGCAGCACTTCTTCTATCTCCTTGGTACTAGCATCAACATGATGGTAGATGGCCAGTTCGTCGCTGATGTTGTCGAGTGACTTACGGAGCAGTCCGTCGTCGTCCAGCGAACCGATAAGATATTCCATGATGTCGCGCTGACGCTCGGTGATGTTGGCCATATTCATCTGCTCGTTCAGCTGGTCGATGAACGACTCGGTCTGTCCGTAGACGATTTCTTCGCGGTCCTCTTGTCCGGAATGGCCTCCTTGATAGACGGGCAGATCCTCGTCGTCGCGACCAATCGACTCCAAGGCGGCATCCATAGCCGACTGGCGTTCCTCCTGTTCGTAATCGTCGGAAGAAGGGGATTCCTGATTGTCCGGACTTTCCGGATATTCCGGGAAATCCTGGTTTTCGTCAGCCGACACCTCCAATGCCGGGTTGTCGTCCATCTCGGTCTTGATGCGCTCCAGCAGTTGGGTGATGGGCAACTCAGTCAGTTGCGCCTGCAACAATTGTTGCTGCGTGATGCTCTGGGCCAACTTCTGTTGTTGGGTGAGTTTCTGCTCCTGTATCTGTTTCTGTGCCATCGTGTCTATTCCCAATAAGAAAGTGTGCGCCGTTGTAGAACGGTCGTGTTTTGTGTCGCGCTGCCTTTTTCCCAATAGGTGAGCGTGAGCGAGTTGCTGGTCCAGTTGCCGTTATCGTCGCGGGTGATGTAATTGTTGGTCATGTTGATGGTCATGATGCACTCCCCGTTCTTGTCGAAAACCTTCTGATGCTGCGAGAGCACCTCATCCTGGTCGTTATAAGTATAGCTGTTGACGTAGCTGATACCTGCTTCTTCGTTAGTCAGCGTACGCTTAGTGAGGCGATAACTGTCGTCATAGGTGTATTCAACGGTGCTGAAACCTTCTTTTTCCTTCATGCGGGCCCGCAGTAGATAACCATAACGGTTGTAGACACGGTCTACGAGGTCCAGATTCTCTATCTGACCATTACCATGAAAGTGCATGAACTGGTCCTCGGCAACGGCATTCTCGGTGACTACCTCCTGAATATCGCCGCGCAGTCCCATGGAGAGGGCGTCTTTGTAATAAGCGACAGAAGGCAGGTAAAGCACGCGGATGTCGCGGGAGCCGTTGTCGTTATCGACAACTGAGAGCTTGATGCTGCCAAAGTCGTCGATATAGAACCAACTGTCGTCGCGCTGACTGAATGTACCGTGATCCTTTTGCAACTTATAAAGGAAGTACTGCAGGTTTTTGTCTAGCATCTTCTGTGTGCTGTACGGACCAATGGTGACATAGGCCGATGTGACCATCTTGGTTTCTGGCGCTACGCTGACCATGAGTTTCGAGCGGAATCCGTAAAAGTTGCCGCGAAAATAGAAATCTTCACCATCTTCGGACTGTCCCCATTCTGCAAACTGGGCTGCCAATAGCGACTGGCGAAGGGTATCGAGAGGACCCTCGATGGGAATGTCCATGAGGGAGATACTCCGAGGGTCGCCCTTCGGCTGTGCACAGACCAATAAAACCAAAGTCTGCAGAATAATGATGAATGATAATCTCTTCATTTCGCTGCAAAGTTACAAAAAGTCGAGTACAAAACAAAGAAACATGTTTCTTTTTTTGTCGAGACAAAGTAACTTCGCGTTCGAATGAACGCAAAGTTGCCAAAATTTTTGTAACTTTGCAGCAAAAAATAAGAAAATGAAGATATTTGCAGTAGGAATGAACTACATCCAACACAATAAAGAGCTGGATGGCGCGTTATATAAACCAGAGAGTCCTGTTATTTTTACCAAAGCCGACTCCGCGTTGTTGAAGGATCACAAGCCATTCTTCATCCCCGACTGGAGCGAGCAGGTAGACTACGAGACTGAGCTGGTGGTACGAATCAGCAGGTTGGGCAAGAGCATTCCCGAACGCTTTGCCCACCGGTATTATGACGCTGTCACCGTGGGTATCGACTTCACAGCTCGAGACTGGCAGCGTGAGGCCCGCAAGCAGGGACACCCCTGGGAAATCTGCAAGGGCTTCGATGGTTCGGCAGTGATAGGCGAGTGGGTTCCCAAGGAGAAATTCCTGGATGTGCAAGCCTTACACTTCCACCTGGACATCAATGGGAAGACGGTGCAAGAGGGCTGTACGAGTGAGATGCTCTACAAAATCGATGAGCTGATAGCCTACATCTCGCAGTTCTTCACGCTGAAAACGGGTGACCTGCTTTATACAGGAACTCCTGTAGGCGTAGGCCCCGTCCATATCGACGACCATCTGGAAGGGTGGTTGGAAGACAGAAAAGTATTAGAGTTTAATTGTAAGTGAGACGATATATAATAATAGGTATAGGAATGCTGCTGATGAGTCTGACGGCTCATGCACAACGATTCTTCAACCTGACTGCCGAGCAAGTCAGGATTGATTCGTTGTTGCCTGTCTTTACGCATCATGTGCCGTTAGGACCGCATTATGCTGACTCTACCTATTCTGTGGCCATCACCTATCCGGAATTCATTCCGATGAGCGATGCTGACGTACGGCGTTATCATCGGATAACGAAAGCTCCTCTGCCCGCCCTGCCGGAAATCATGCAAGCAACCAGCGTGGACCGCAAACAGGGTGAACTGACAGTGTCATTCGTTCCGTTGGTGTTCCGCGATGGACAATACCAGAAGCTGGTCAGCTTTATGCTCGAAGTCAAAGGCGAAAAGCGGCCTTCTTTACGTCGTGCACCAGATGCTGCAGAAGGTTACTATGCCGCCCATTCCGTATTGGCTTCGGGGCACTGGGCAAAAATCAGTGTGCCGTCGACGGGTATCTATCAGCTGACGAGTGAGCTGATCAGGAAAGCGGGATTCTCCGATATTAACAAGGTGAAAGTGTATGGCTATGGAGGTGGCTTGCAGCCTGAAAAGCTGATGGCAGACTATCTGGCAGCAACAGACGACTTGCAGGAAGTGCCGACCTGTGAGGTGGGCGGCAAACGTCTGTTCTACGCTGTCGGCCCTGTCACGTGGAACGAAAATCACCAACGCATTCGTAATCCTTACTCGAATGTGGGCTGTTATTTCCTGACGGAAAACGATAGCGTCGCCAAGACGATGAGTGAAGAGGAATTCCTGAATGCCTATTATCCGCTGGCTGACGACTATAACACGCTGTACGAGGTGGATAATTATGCCTGGTATCATGGAGGCCGTAACTTGTACGACGCAACGGTGATAGCAGCGGGCGGCAGTCATACTTATACCGTTCCTGCTAAAGGAACAGGCCAGAAGGGACTGATGACCATTGTGGTGACGGGTGATGCTGCTACGATAGTTACTGTCAGCATGAATGACGAGCCTGTCGGCGTTTTGAATATAGCGAATCATGGCGGTTACGAGCATATGAATATTGTTTCGAGAACTGATACCATCCGTAATCTGCAGGCGTCGAACAAGGTGACGCTGTCGACAAATGCAGGAGGAGGTAATATCCGCTTGGACTACATCTCCATTCATGCCTTTGAACCTGCTGCCGCTCCAGAACTGTCGGCCACCTTCCCTGTTCCTGACTATGTCTATGGCATCACCAATCAGGACCACCATGCGGATGGATTTGCTGATATGGTCATCATCATTCCTACCTCGCAGAAACTGTTGGGGCAGGCTGAGCGGCTGAAGGTTTTTCATGAGGAAAAGGATGGCTTGAGGGTTCGGATTGTTCCTGCCGACGAGCTGTTTAACGAGTTCTCAAGTGGCACGCCCGACGCCAATGCCTATCGCCGCTACCTGAGAATGCTGTACGAACGTGCGGGAAGTGATGCTGACATGCCGCGCTTCTTGTTGCTGATGGGCGACGGAGCGTGGGATAACCGCATGGCAAGTGCGGAATGGAATGGCTATTCGCCCGACGATTTCCTGCTTTGCTACGAAAGTGAGAACTCGTATAGTGCAACCGATTGCTATGTGACGGACGACTATTTCTGCTTGTTGGATGATGGTGAGGGTGGTAACATGCTGCTGGCCAAGGCCGATGTGGCGGTGGGACGTATCTCGGCACGAACATCGGACGAAGCAGAGGTGGTAGTCGACAAAATCGTGAACTATGTGAATAACAACCAGGCTGGCGCTTGGCAGAATATGATTTGTATGATGGGTGACGACGGTAACGAGAACGCCCACATGCAGGATGCCGACAGTGTGGCCAGGCTGATTGAACAATATTATCCGACTTATCAGATTAAGCGGGTGATGTGGGATGCTTACAACCGTGTCAGCTCGTCGACGGGAAACAGCTATCCTGATGTGACGCGACTGATTAGGCAGCAGATGCAGCAGGGTGCACTCATCATGAACTACTCCGGACATGGACGTGCTGATGCTATATCCCACGAATATGTGCTCCGTCTGGACGATTTCAAGAATACCTCTTCACGACTGCCGCTATGGGTAACGGCATCGTGCGACATTATGCCCTTCGACGGACAGGAAGAGAATATCGGTGAAACAGCGATGTTTAATAAGAAGGGTGGTGCGGTGGCCTTCTTTGGCACGACACGCACCGTATTTCAGACTTACAACCGACTGATGAATCTGGCATTTACGCGTCAGGTGTTAAGCCAGGACGAGAACGGCAGACTGCAAGCCATTGGAGAGGCTGTACGCCGGGCCAAGAACGAACTGATAGAGACGGGTACGCTTGTCGGCTATTCCAACGGAAGCCCTGTCTATTCTTCGGACCGCACTCAGAACAAGCTGCAGTACACGCTGATAGGCGACCCCGCCATGAGATTGGCAGCACCGACGATGGGTATTCAGATTGACTCGATAAACCATCAGCCTTTGGTGAATGGTCGGACGCAGACACTGAATGCCGGGTCGACGGCCACAGTCACTGGACATGTCACCGATACCGGTGGTCAGCAGGCTACTGCGTTCAATGGAACACTGACAGCCATTGTACGTGATGCCTTGGAACGCGTGGTATGTAAGATGAATGACCCGACAGAAACCAGCGACCCGTTTGTCTACTATGATCGTCCTAATGTGCTCTTCAACGGTAGTGACTTGGTAAGAAACGGACGGTTCTCGTTTACTTTTGCAGTACCTAAGGACATCAGCTATTCGGATGCCAACGGATTGTTTAACCTTTATGCCGTCAATGACGAGAAGACGATGGAGGCCAGTGGCATCTGCGACCAGGTGGTGATGAGCGGTTCGGGTGGCATCAAGCAGGATGGAATAGGACCGAATATTTACTGTTATCTCAATAGTTCGTCGTTTGTCAACGGGGGCAGCGTGAATCCGACGCCCTATTTCGTGGCTCAGCTGAATGACGAGGATGGCATCAATGCTGCAGGAAGCGGTATCGGTCATGACCTGCAGCTGATTATTGATGGCGACATGACGAAGACTTATTCGCTGAACGACTATTTCCAGTATGACTTCGGCAGTTATACCCAGGGATCGGTGGGATATAGCATTCCGGAATTGTCGTACGGCGAACATAAACTGCTGTTCCGCGCTTGGGACATCCTGAATAACTCGTCGACGGCAGAATTGACGTTCAACGTGGTGAAAGGTCTGGAACCGCTGTTCTTCGATGTGGAATCAACGAAGAACCCGGCAACGACGACGACGTCATTCCGTATCATGCATGACCGTACAGGTAGCGACATCGATGTGGTTCTTGATGTGTTCGACATCTCTGGTCGTCATCTGTGGTCGCATGCAGAGAATGGCGTGTCGACAGATAACAGCTATACCATTGATTGGGATTTGACGGTTGATGGTGGACGACGTCTGCAGACCGGTGTCTATCTCTATCGGTTACGAATAGCCAGCGATGGTAGTAACTACGCCTCGAAAGCAAAGAAATTGATTATTTTAACCCATAAATAAAGGAATATGAAGAAAACAATGAAGATAATGTTAATGGCAGTATGTCTGCTGATGGGACTGACGTTGCGTGCTCAGGACACGAAGAGCCAGTTTAATCCCATTGAGCATGCTGTAATCTCGCAGACCATTGCCCCAGATGCTCGTGCGGCAGGTCTCGGTGATGTGGGTGCTGCCACTGATCCGGATGTTAACTCCCAGTATTGGAACATCGCCAAGTATCCGTTTTGTATCAGCCGTGCAGGTGTCGCACTGAACTACACCCCATGGTTGCGCCAGTTGGTAAACGATATTGATCTGGCTTATGTGGCCGGTTACTATCGTATTGGCGACAACCTGTCGGTGAGTGGCTCGTTACGCTATTTCTCGTTAGGTGAGGTGATGACCTCGTTCGAGGAGAATGCCATGACGGTGAAACCTTACGAGATGTCTCTTGATGCTGGTGCATCGCTGATGCTTACCGAGAAATTCTCGATGGGTGTTGCCCTGCGTTGGCTATATAGTGACCTGCGCTATGATTATACGGAAGATGCCTCGCCTGCTTCGGCTTTTGCCGCTGACTTGGCTTTCTACTATCAGAACTTCCTTAATATCGGACCGCGTGAGTGTCAGTTAGGCTTGGGACTGACCATGCAGAATGTGGGTTCGAAGATTACTTATTTTGGTGACGATCGCTCGAACTTCCTGCCTGCCAACCTGCGCTTGGGTGCCTCGTTGATGATTCCTGTCGACGAATATAACCGTTTCTCGATTTCTGCTGATGCCAACAAGTTGTTGGTGCCTACTGTGCCGAAGCAAAATGATGGAGAGACGAAGGAAGACTACGAGCAGCGTGTCATCAGCGAATATAATGATGTCAGTGCCATTTCGGGTATCTTTAAGAGCTTTACAGATGCTCCTGGCGGCTTTAAGGAGGAATTGCAGGAAATCCAATGGAGTATTGGTGCCGAGTATGTCTATCACGACCAGTTCTCGTTGCGTGCTGGTTATCACCACGAGTCGGAGAACAAGGGTAACCGCAAATATTTTACCGTGGGTGGCGGATTCCGTATGAACGTCTTCTCGCTGGATGTGGGCTATGTCATTTCCACGGCCCGCAGTAATCCGCTGGACCAGACGCTGCGCTTTACCCTGGCCTTCGACATGGATGGAATTAAGGATTTGTTCAGAAAATAATCGAAATCTCATAACATCGAAATACGAAATAACGTTATTACGTAATAACGAGAAAACGGAATAGAAAAGACATGATAAGAGTAGGAATGGGATATGATGTCCACCAATTGGTGCCCGATAGGGACCTTTGGATAGGTGGCATTAAGTTGGAACATGAATTGGGCCTGCTGGGACACAGCGATGCTGACGTGCTAATACATGCAATTTGTGATGCTATATTGGGTGCTGCCAATATGCGGGATATAGGCTATCACTTTCCGGATACTTCTGCTGAGACAGATGGCATGGACAGCAAGATTATTCTGAAGAAAACAATAGAACTGATTGCTACGAAAGGTTATCGGCTGGTAAACATCGATGCTACGATATGTGCGGAGCGTCCGAAGATGAATCCGCATATTCCGCAGATGCAACAGGTTATGGCTCAAGTGATAGGGTGTGACACCGACGCCATTTCGATTAAGGCTACGACAACCGAAAAGCTGGGCTTTACAGGGCGCCAAGAGGGAATATCGGCCTATGCGGTAGCACTCATAGAAAAGTAGAGAAAAAGAAAATACCACTACTCATCAACGAGCAGTGGTATTCAAAAAGCCTATGTTTAACTAAAAATCCTTTGTATTCGAAACAATTCCAGTCTTTCGACTGGAGGTCTGCCTTGCGGCAGCATATTATTTTATTAAAACGATTTTCTTAGAAAAGAAAGTTATGAGCGCTTCACAGCGATCACTGTTATCCTAACACATTTAAAACTTTCTTCTTACCAATAACTAAAAACCTAAAACTATAAATATTACTACTAACCTAAAACAATCTATTAACCAATTCTTGACTTCACTCAGTCAAGCGTCATTTTTGTTTGACGATGCAAAGGTACGAACTTTTTTGATACGTTCAAATACTTTTTTCGGATTTTTTAGTGTAAAATGCACTATTCTTGATTTAAATCAAGTGTTGTGCGCGAAAACACTTCAATTTTTGTGCTTTTTCCTTTGTGCTTTGCTCATATTTTACTACCTTTGCGCAAATTATTAATAGGTATGCGAGTACTGATAGTAAATACAAGCGAGCGGACGGGTGGAGCAGCAGTCGCTGCGAATCGTCTGATGGAAGCCCTCAACAACAATGGGGTGAAGGCCAAAATGTTGGTTCGCGATAAAGAAACAGACCATTTGACAGTTGCAGGCTTGCCAGCATCATGGCGTCATCACTGGAACTTTTTATGGGAACGTTTTGTGATTTGGCTGCATCTGCATTTCAGACGTGAGCATCTCTTTGAAGTGGATATGGCGAATGCCGGCACGGATATCACCTCGTTGCCTGAATTCCAAGAAGCCGACGTGATACACCTGCATTGGGTAAATCAGGGCATGTTGTCACTGAAAGGTATTCGAAAGATCCTGGCATCAGGGAAACCAGTCGTTTGGACCATGCACGACATCTGGCCGGCAACAGCGGTTTGTCACTATACGCGAGGCTGTGAACAGTATTTGTCGCAATGTGTCCAGTGCCCGTTGTTGCCAAGTGATAGTTTAGCCCGCCGGGTGTGGAACCGTAAGCAGCAGATGCTCAGTGGACAGCACATCACCTATGTGTGTTGCAGCGAATGGCTGGCAGGCGAGGCTAGAAAGAGTGCCCTGCTCAGCGGACAGCGCATTGTCAATATTCCGAATGCCATTGACATCCGTCTGTTCCATCCGCTGGACAAACAACAGGCTCGTCGGACCTTGGATTTGCCAGTTGCCCGTCGTATCATCCTTTTTGTTTCCCAGCGTGTTACTGATCCTCGCAAAGGCATCAGCTATTTTGTGGAGGCTGTCGGTCGTTTGGCTGGGCAATATCCTGAGATGAAGGAAAATACGGGCGTGGCGATTCTTGGAGGACATGCCGAGGAGGTGGCTTCGCAGTTAGCACTGCCTTCCTATCCGTTGGGATATGTAAGCAATCCCACGCAAATAGTGAACGTCTATAATGCAGCAGATGTTTTTGTACTACCCTCCTTGGAAGACAATCTGCCCAACACTATCATGGAGGCGATGGCCTGTGGCGTTCCCTGTGTGGGATTCCGCGTAGGAGGCATACCGGAGATGATTCGTCATCAGGTGAACGGTTATGTGGCTCAAGAGCGTGCTGCTGCTGACTTGGCTGAGGGCATTCACTACGTGTTGGCTGATGCTGACTATGAGACACTGAGTAGAGAGTGCCTGCATCAGGTGGCTCAGAAGTATTCTCAACAGAGTGTGGCCAACCGTTATATAGAAGAATACCAGAATCGTATGACCCCTCAAATGCAGAAACGATGAATCCATTGACACAAACCTTGCTGCTCTCAGCGTCCACGGTACGCATGTTGCCCCATATCGTCCTATTCCTAATGAAGAGAAAGGCGATAGCTGCCGACCTGCAACAAGTGCAGGACTGCCGTCCTACGGTGCTTAATTTCATCAAGGCGTGCACACGTGAACGTACTTTCCGCAACCTCTTCTATTATAGGATTGGAGAATACCTGTCTGCGCCTATTCAGTGGCTGTTACCTCCAGAACGCACGCTAACTATTTGGTGCCCGTCCATTGGCCCAGGCGCTCATTTTGAACACAATTACGCTACATACTTGAATGCCGAAAGCATTGGCAGCAATTTCTACTGCCTGCAACTGGTGACGTTGGGTAATGGCAAGGGTGGACGCCCCACCATTGGCGACAATGTGTCTATTTTCACAGGAGCTACCATCTATGGCGGTATCCGCATCGGCAATAACGTGAAGATTGCCGCTGGTTCTGTGGTGTTCCACGACGTGCCCGACAATTGTATCGTGGCAGGAAATCCTGCTGTAGTGGTAAAAACGTTATGATGATTTATGATACGCTTTACGATAGTAACCATTACCTATAATGCTGAGCGTGTATTGCAACGGACGCTCGATAGTGTGCTCGCACAGACCTATGAGGGGGTGGAACACTTGATAGTCGACGGCGCGTCGAAAGATGGCACCTTGCAATTGGCTGAACAATATAAGGCAAAGAGTGATGCCTCAGACAGTGGGCATAAGGTAATCATCCTCTCTGAACCCGATCACGGCATCTACGATGCGATGAACAAAGGTCTGACGCAGGCCTCGGGCGACTATATTGTCTATATGAATGCGGGCGATTTCTTCCCTCATGAAGACACGTTAGAGAAAATCGTACAGCATTGTCAGCTGAGTGAACTGCCTACCGACGAACTTCCTGGCGTACTCTATGGCAATACGGATATTGTGGACGACGAGGGCCATTTCCTGCATCCCCGTAAACACCAACCTCCCCAGCAACTGTCGTGGCGCTCGTTCCGCCAAGGTATGCTGGTGTGCCACCAGGCATTCTATGCCCGTACGGACATTGCCAAAAACCAACAGTACGACACCCGCTATCGTTTTTCCGCCGATGTCGACTGGTGCATCCGTGTGATGAAGGAGACGGAACGAATGGGACTCCGCCTGTGTAATACCAATATGGTCATTGCCAACTATACCGAAGAGGGCGCTACCACGAAAAACCATCACGCGTCGCTCTGGGAGCGTTTCCGCGTGATGGCTCATCACTATGGCTGGGTGCAGACGGTTGTGCTGCACTGTTGGTTCGTGGTACGTGCCGTTATTTCACGTATTTCTTTCCATTGACAATATAGATGCCATGCTTTAATGGGTTGAGGACTTCAGCACTGCTGGTGCCTGAAGGCATCTCGCGGAGCAGATGGCCGTCAATGGAGTAAATACGGACAGGTCCTTGGCTGTCAGCATGGATGGTATGGATGCCTGTGGTTACGTTAGCCTTCAAGCCGTCTTTGGTGTAGTAGCCGCCATTGACAAATGCCAAGTCTTCCGTTTGACCGCCAGCACCACTGAAAATGATATTGTCGGGGGCTGTCGCCTGATTACTGACCCACTTAAACACCTTGTTGCCGTTGTCGGCCTTGCCCAGCAAGGTGGCAGTGACACCAGGCCATCCTACTCCGAGGTATTCCTTACCGTCGTGACCTTTCATCCATGCCCATACTTGGCCGATAGCACCCCATGCAACGGGTGCTTCAAAGAAAGCACAGATCTCGCCTTCATTGGCTTTGCAGAACGAGGGCACACCACCATATGGTGCTTCTGGAGGCGTCGGGGCATCAGCTATCTCCGGCAGGGTGATGGCATTGGGCTCAATGCCCTGCACGTAGTAAACGTAATGATAGCCACTGAGGACCTTTTTCCAGGCATCGCTATTCGGCGTGTAAGTAGCGGCATCCTTGCCAACAACACAAAGCAGCTTTTTATTGTCACTACCTGTCACTTGTACGGCATAATAGCCCTCAATGCTTGCCATGGCTGTCGAGGTGCTCGTATTGGTAATGCCGATAGCTTTGCGTACTGCAATCATATTGGCAATCTCTTGCTTGTAAGCTAACCAATGTTTAAAAAACACGCAGGGAGTGCCCGGCATGGCCAACAAATAGGCATTGGCTGCCAGCGTGTCCTTGCGGATGGGGTCCTGCTGGTTTTTTGCATCACGGTATTCGGTATCGTGGTTCTCTACAAAGGTAACAGCATAGCGGCGGTAGTTGGTATCCGACATGATGCTATTGGCGCTGAGAAGTTTCATGTTAGCAGCCTGTTTCCAGTTATTGCTGTTATTGTCATTGTCACTGCCTCTAAGGGCATTACGCACCGTATAACGGAACGGAAAATCGAAAGCGGCACTGGTCTTGCCAGTAGCATCAATCCATTTTTTCACAGTTGCAGCATTGCCATCCCAGTATTCGCCCACTGAGAATGTTGGTTTGCTGTCCTCGTTATACAGTTTCGTGTACTCTCCAGCATAACCTTTCACCATATCGTAGCGGAAACCAACATAGCCTAGGTCTTCCAAGAGCATCTTCAGGTAGGCCTTGACGCTTTTCTGCACGTTCTCGCTAATGTGATCCAGGTCACGCATGCCATCCCAACCTTCACCGGTATCATTATTGGCACTGACGGTCAGCCCCAGTTTCTTGGCTTCTGTTGCAGCTTTGCCGCCATCGTCGTTGGCACAGATATCTGTAGATAAGAGTTCATAGGTGATGTCTTGGTAAGTTTCTTTGGGGAAGTCAACCCAGCTACTGACATTCCTGCGGTGGTTGATGACAACATCTGCGATGGTGCCGATACCTTTTGCTTTGAAGGTGTTAATCAGTGAGCGGAGTTCCTCTTCTATACCGAACGAACTGGTGTAGTGACCTTCGCCGGGAAACCAGTAGAGATCGTCGTAGCCCATAGACTGGCCTCCACAGTTGCCACTCTGCGGAATCCATACAAGGTCAAAAACTTTCGCTAGGTCGTCTGCCTGCTGCTCAAGGGTGAGCCACTGTGTGTCTGCATAGCCGTTCCAGTAGAAGCCTTGCAGCATCACGCCGTCGTATTTCTCAGGCCAACCCTGCGATAGCATGGGCAACGTTGCCAATAGTGTAATGATGGAAGTAAATAAACGTTTCATAATCATTGGGTTATTAGTTTCTGATTGCAAATTTAAGAACTAATCATCAATTATCAGTTCTTCTTTTGCATTTATTATTATATGGAGTATGCAACCGATTGCACGCCGACTATGTCTTGGTGAATCCTAAAGTGAGCACGCTGAGCCGGATGCCGGGAATGCTTTTCAGTACATCGGCACAGGCCGTCAGGGTGGCTCCAGTGGTGCAGATGTCATCTATCAGCAGTACGTGTCTGCCTTCCAACAGGTTGCCGTCGCGCAGCTCGAACATGTCGTCGACATTCTCTTGGCGTTCGTGACGGCTAAGCTGGGTCTGGCTTTTCATGAAATGCTTCCTTCGTAAGGCTTTGGTAACTACGGGAAGATGGGTAATGTCGCTGATGCCGATAGCCAGTTGTTCGCTCTGGTTATAGCCGCGCTGACGGAGTCGCTTACGAGACAAGGGAACGGGCAACAAAGCATCGATATCGTCAAAAAAGTGAGCCAGCTGCATCTCGTTAGCCATCAACCTGCCCATATCTTCACCAATATCCGGACGGTCGTGGTATTTCAAGTCGTAGATGAGACGAGCCAACTCTGAGTGAGGCTCGTAGTAGAGTAGGGCGGCGGCACGCTCAACGGGTGTCAGATGCCAGAACATCTGGGCCATCGGATTGTCGTCAGGCGAAAACTGATATGTGGTACGGGGTAAATGGAGCATACAAACCGAGCAAAGGCTTCGCTCGGTAGGCGACAGCCGTTCACCACACACCACACACAGACGGGGCGAAATGAAGTCGAGTATTCTGGTCCACCAATTCATGGCCTTTTCTTTTATTCTACAAGAAATATTAACCTTCAAATTCTTCTAAGTCTTCTGGCTCTTCCACGTCCAGGCATTGACGAATAAGGTTAAACGTAAAACCGCGTCCCATGGCAAAACGCATCAGCTTTTGGTTCAGCTCATAGTCGTTCTTGGCCTTGATGGTCTTACGTTTTTGTTTCAGCAGGGGGCGTAACACATCAAGGTACTCGTTATCATCCACTTCGTCGAGCACCCGCTTGCGAATATCTTCATCGATACGCTTTTGCCAAAGACCCTGCTCCACCTTGCGACGTCCCCATTTGTTGTAGCGGATTTTGTCTTTGACGAAAGCTTGGGCATAGCGCTCGTCGTCGACATAGCGCTCCTTAATGAGTTTTGCCATCACACGGGCTTGGACGGTCTCGGGAACTTCCCAACGACGCATCTTCTCCAGCATTTCGTGTTGGCAGTGCTCGGCTTGTGCACAGAGTGCTGCCAGTGTCAAGTAAGCTTCTTGCTCGGTCTTCATTTCTTTTACCCTTTTTACTTTTTTACCTTTTACCTTTTTCTCGCTCTGATCATTCGCTGTTTGCCGTATTGATCTTCCTTGGTTTCGATGTCGTGGTACGACATCATACTTAACATCTCTGCAAGTGGCCCTGCATACAGCGGGTTGATTTCGAAATACAACCAACCACTATCCTTCAGTGCCGTCTGCCCGTAGTGGGCGACGGCACGATAGAATAGCAACGGGTCGTCGTCGGGAACAAACAATGCTGTATGAGGCTCGTGCTCCAACACATTGGCCTCCATAGCCTCGCGTTCCTTATTACATATATAGGGGGGATTGCTGACTATCAATGAGAAATGAGTTCGCAACGCCACACTCTGACCATTGGTCAGAGAAATGAGGAATGAGGAATGAGGAATGTTCAAAACGTCTACTTGCTCAAACGACACATGAACATCGGTACGTTTGGCGTTCTCGCGGGCCACTTCCAACGCTTCTGCGGAAATGTCCCATGCCGTCACCTCTGCCCCAGGGATCTCTGCTGCCAGCGTAATGGCAATACACCCCGAACCTGTACCAATATCGAGGATCTCCGGGGACTGTCCCCCTGTGGATTCGACAATCCACCGACACAATTCTTCCGTCTCAGGACGGGGAATCAGCACGGTTTCATTGACAACAAACGTCCTTCCACAGAATTCCACTTGTCCTAAGACATACTGTATGGGCTCTCCTTGAGATAGTCTTTGGGCGATTTCTTCCAATTCCGTTTGGTCGTCTGCAGATAATTGCGTATCTTTGCCGAGGCAAAGGTCTGAGAGGGTCAGGCCAAAGCGCACCTCATACGTCATTCGGGCAATGGCTTTCGCCTCGCCCTCACCGTATCTTTGCGCCAGTAAATGCCACAGTTCATTGTAAGTCATACTGCAAAATTACGAAAAATATGGAAAACGACCAAAGAATTGTTGACGAAAAATACATGCAGCGTTGCATTCAGCTAGCAGCCAATGGTATTCAAGGGGCTCGCCCTAATCCGATGGTTGGTGCCGTTATAGTTGTGAAAGGGCGAATCATCGGCGAAGGCTATCATGTGCGTTGTGGTGAGGGGCATGCGGAGGTGAATGCCTTTGCCAGCGTGCTTCCCGAGGATGAGATGCTGTTGAAAGACGCCACCATCTACGTTTCGTTGGAACCTTGCTCACACTTTGGCAAGACTCCTCCTTGTGCCGATCTGATAATCAAAAAGGGAGTCCGACGTGTCGTCGTTGGTACCATCGACCCTTTCGCTGAGGTGCAGGGACGGGGCATCAAGAAACTTCGTGAGGCTGGCATCGAGGTCGTGGTTGGTGTACTGGAAAAGGAGTGTCAGTGGCTGAACCGCCGTTTCTTTACCTTTCACCGCGAACACCGTCCCTACATCATCCTGAAGTGGGCGCAGACCGCTAATGGTTTTATTGATGACAACGGCAAGGCCTTACTGATTTCCAATGACCAGACACAGATGCTCTCTCACCAACTGCGTGCTGAGGAGGATGCTATTCTGGTAGGACATACCACCGACATTCGCGAACGTCCCCAGCTGACTGTCCGTCACTGGCACGGTCCGAATCCCCAACGTATCGTACTGACGCATCATCGTCCCTTGTCCCAGCTGATGGATGACCTCTACCAGCATGGTATTCAGTCGCTCATCGTCGAGGGAGGACGCCAGACGCATGATTCGTTCATCGAGGCAGGTCTCTGGGATGAGATTCGCGTCGAGACGGCACCGATTACAGTGAACGGTGGTACGCATGCTCCACAACTGCCTGCAGGAGCTACTATATATAATAAGGTGGAATGTGGCGATAATACATTGTGCTATTATCGCAGGTAAAGGCCTTACTTCCTACCGAAGTCGGCAGGAACCTCGCCCCATTGCTTCGTCTCCCATTTGATGATGGGGTTACGCCACTGATGGGTTTGTAACCAGTTTTCAGCACGGACAATAATCTGGAAAAGCTGCTCCGTTTCTGGGGTGCGCTCCAATTTGGTCTTGCATTTGCGCTTATTCACCCAGAGAATGGCATTATACGAGTCGCTATAGATAGTTTTGTTATGTAAACCTTGTTGCCAACAAAGGGCCAACGCATGGACAATGGCCAGAAACTCCCCAATATTATTCGTACCTTTTACCGGACCGAAATGGAACACGCGATAGCCCGTCTGCAGGTCTATCGCTTGGTATTCCATTGGTCCTGGATTTCCACTGCAGGCAGCATCTACAGCCCATGCGTCTGCCCTTACCTCCATGGGCAGGGGCAGCACCGTGTCGTGTCTGTAGTCAGGAGGGTTCTGCATCTTTTTTATTGTTTGTTGCGACTCAGTCGCAACATGTCTTACATTCTTTCTGGGACCTCAATACCCAACAAGGCCATGCCGTTCTTCAGAATCTTTGCTACGTTCTTGGCTAACATCAGGCGAACGGCCTTCTTCTGCTCATCGGGCTCGTTGAGGATTGAAAAGTCGTGATAGAACTGGTTGAACACCTTCGTCAACTCATAGCAGTAGTTGGCAATGCCAGAAGGAGAATAGTCCTTGCCGGCCTGCTCAACGGCGGCACCATACTCGCTCATCTTCTGGATGAGTTCAACTTCCTTCTCGCTCAGGCTAGTCGTACTAGTCAGACTAGTTGTACTAGTTAAACTAGCTGCTTTGCGCAGAATTGAGCGGATACGAGCATAAGTATATTGGATAAAAGGCCCGGTATTACCATTGAAGTCGATACTCTCCTCGGGGTTAAACAGCATGTTCTTGCGGGCATCGACCTTCAGGATGAAGTACTTCAGTGCACCCATACCTACAATGCGGGCAATTTCGCGGCGCTCCTCTTCGGTCATGTCGTCGAACTTACCGAGTTCCATCGATGTATTATAGGCATCCTCTACCATCAGCGCCATCAGGTCGTCAGCATCTACCACCGTTCCCTCACGTGACTTCATCTTACCGTTGGGCAACTCCACCATGCCGTAAGAGAAGTGTACCAACTCCTTACCCCACTTGAAACCGAGGCGGTCGAGCAGAATGGAGAGCACTTGGAAGTGGTAGTTCTGCTCATTGCCTACGACATAGATCATCTTGTCGATGGGATAGTCCTGGAAACGCATCTCGGCTGTACCGATGTCCTGCGTCATATAAACGCTGGTTCCATCGCTACGCAACAGCAACTTCTGGTCCAGCCCCTCATTGGTCAGGTCGGCCCATACGGAATTGTCCTCATGGCGCTCGAAGAGACCCTTGGCCAAACCTTCTTCTACCTTAGCCTTACCCTTCAGATAGGTCTGGCTCTCATAATATATCTTGTCGAACTTTACACCCATTTTCTGGTAGGTCTCGTCGAAACCGGCATAGACCCAGTTATTCATCTTCTCCCATAAGGCACGAACCTCGGGATCGTTCTTCTCCCATTTCACCAGCATCTCGTGGGCTTCCTTAATCAGCGGAGCTTCCTGCTTGGCCTGCTCTTCGTCCATGCCCTGAGCGACGAGTTCCTTGATCTCCTCGCGGTAGTGCTTGTCAAACAGCACGTAGTAGTCGCCAATCAGATGGTCGCCCTTCTTGCCTGACGACTCGGGAGTCTCACCATTGCCCCACTTCTGCCAGGCCAACATCGACTTACAGATATGGATACCGCGGTCGTTCACGATGTTGGTCTTCACCACCTTGTTACCGTTGGCCTCCATAATCTGAGCCAGCGACCAACCCAACAGATTGTTGCGTACATGACCTAAATGCAGGGGTTTATTGGTGTTGGGACTGCTATATTCAATCATGACGAGAGGCGAATTCTCGTCAGCGGGACGTTCACCGTAGTGCTCGTCCTTATCGATATCAGTCAGCAGATTAAGCCACGCCTCATCGCTGATGCTGAGATTCAAAAAGCCCTTTACTACGTTAAACTTGCTAATGGCGTCGCAGTGCTCTACCAGATATTCGCCCAACTCCTGACCAGTTTGTTCAGGACTCTTACGAGCCATCTTGACAAAGGGGAATACTACCAACGTCAGGTTACCCTCAAACTCGCTGCGGGTCTTCTGAGTTTGTACCATCTTCTCGGGCACGTCCTGCCCGTACAATGCCTTTACTGCTGCCTGCGCGGCGGCCATTATTTGTTGCTCAATCTTCATTTTGTTCAAATTTTGGGTGCAAAGGTACTAATTTTATTTTTATTTTTGTAATTTTGCACCCTAAAATCTGACTTTGCAAAATGAAATACGGAGTAATAGGTACTGGAGCCATCGGTGGTTATTATGGCGCACGACTGGCTCAGAGCGGACAGGAACTACACTTCCTGCTGCGTAGTGATTATGAATATGTCCGACAGCACGGACTACAGATCGATTCGTGCGACGGCTCGTTTCATCTCGATGCTCCCCACGTTTACAATTCTACGGACGATATGCCTCAGTGCGACGTTGTGCTGGTGTGCCTCAAGTCCATCAACAACTATAAGTTACGTGACATGTTGCCCCCATTGTTGGGACCTAAGACGCTGGTCATACTTATTCAGAACGGTATCGGCGTCGAACAAGACGTTCAGCAGATGTTTCCCGATGTTCAACTTGTCGCTGGTTTAGCATTCATCTGCTCTGCCAAGACGGAACCGGGACATGTCAATCACCAGTGCTATGGCCAGATTAATCTGGGAAATTATTCCTGTCGCGATGAGGCTTTGCTACAGCAGGTGGTCGACGACTTCAATGCGGCTGGTGTGAAGGCCGGACTTGTCGAATACCACGAGGCTCGATGGAAAAAAGCCGTGTGGAATATGCCGTTCAATGGTATGACGGTGGCGTTAAAGACACAGACGAACCTGTTGCTGCAGCATCCTGCCACACGACAACTCATCTACGAGCAGATGATGGAGGTCATCGGGGCTGCTCAACACCTCGGCGTAAACAACATCGACGAGTCGTTTGCCCAGAAGATGCTGGAGATGACCGATGCTATGACGCCTTATTCGCCGTCTATGCGCCTAGACTACGACTTCCACCGCCGCATGGAAATCCACTATCTCTATACACGCCCCATTGAGATTGCCCGTGAGGCCGGCTTCGACATGCCAAAATTGGCTATGCTCGAAGCAGAACTCAAATTTCTGGATGTAGACTAACTCTCATCTCTGGTCTCTTTTAACCGTTTTAGCCATGCTCTTCCATTTCCGATAACCGGCTATGGCTATGGCAACATAAAGGCCATAGAGCAGGGCCTTGAAAGGAATGCCTTTTTGTATATAGAGAAATGTACAGACAGCGTCGACGATAATCCAGAATATCCATTGCTCTACATACTTACGTGCCAGTGCCCATAGTGCCACAAACGATACAGCGTTGGTAAACGAGTCGAGTAGTGGGACGGTGGAGTTGGTCCATGTCACGAGAACATAGTATATGGCCCCCCATGAAATCAGGAAAAACAGCAAGGAAGGCAGATACTGGTTGCGTGGCATAAAGATAATAGGCAACGACTCTTTTTTCTTCCTGGTCTTCTTGAATTTCCAGATATAGAATCCGTAGAAGGCAGCAAGGGTATAGTAGCAGGCCATACCTGCATCCCCATACAACCCATGACTCCAATAGAGGTAGACATCGAGTGCGGGCATGACGATACCTACCACCCAGAGGGCAATATGCGCACGATACTCCAGCCAGATATAAATCAGGCCGAGTATCGTGGTGAATATGTCAAGCCAATGCTCCGCCAAGAATTCGATCATATCTCTAATCTCTAAACTCTAAACTCTAAACTAAAAGCGCAGCGTAATGTTTCCCATCATCGTGAAGCCCGACATGGGGATGAAACCAATTTGGTAGTATCGGTTCTCGTTGGGATGGCTGTCGCTGAGGATGGCAGAGTATACCCAACCGCTGGCAGCATAGTGGCGGTTGAAGATGTTATTGGCGTTCAGGCCGATAACCACCTCCTTCATCACCTTCTTCGGCTTTATCGTATAGCTGACAGAGGCGTTCGACACGCTGTAGGCGGGCAGCGAGCGGTCCTTGCACTCCGTATTGTCCAGATACTGGCGCGACACAAAGTTGGTGTGCCACACAGCCTGAATACTCTTATAGTGGAAGTTGATGAAACCGTTCAGAATCGTCGATGGCGAGAAAGCCAGCGTCGAGTTATCGTAATGGATAGTGGTATAGTCGCCCCAGTCAACCTGAACCTTTTCATCGAAGTCCTTGATCTTGTTCTTGCTCAGGGCGGCATTTCCCTCGATGGTCAGCCACGAGGTGGGGTCTACACCGGCCTGCAGCTCGACACCCAGGCGGTACGACTTTTTGATGTTCGTCGTCAGGTTCTCACCAATGTCGCTGACCTCGCCAGTCTGTACAAACTGGTCTTTGTAGTCCATGTAATAGCCGTTCACACCCACGCGCCACAGACCGCCATTATAGGTGTATCCCAGCTCATAGTCCATCAGCTGCTCGGCTTTTGGGGCAGGGTAGTGGCCATTGTCGGTGAAGTTGTTACGCTCTGGCTCACGATGACTCATGGCCAGCGAACCATACACACGGTGACCGCCTAGCGACCACGAGAAACCGGCCTTCGGATTCAGAAAGTCATACTTCTTGTCGACATCCAAGTAGTGCTTCTGAATGTCGCCATTGGCATCGGTATAGTATTTGTCGTTGTATCCGTCGGTCTTGAAATTCACATGGCGGTATTGTAAGTCTGCAAACACGTCCCACTGCTCGTTGATGTGGTAGGCGGCTTTCAAGAATACGTTGCCGTCCAGCTTGTGGCCAGGTGAGTCGTAGTAGCGATAGTCGCCGTTGGCCAGCAGTGTTTTACTCAACTCGGCATGCTTCACATAGGTCAGGTATCCGAAGTGATAACCATCGTAGTTCTGTAGCGACAGACCGCCGATGATGTCCCACGCATCGTCTTTATAGTTCGCATTCCACACCAGTCCGTAGGTGTGTTGCTCCAAACCTTTTTTGCGCACAAAATCGGTTTTCTTCACCTTGTTGCCCTCGCTGTCCTTGAAGGTCAGACCATACTTTGCCAACTTGTTGTTCTGGCGGAACTCCTCGTAATAGCCGTATCCGTAAGTATAGTGCAGCGAGGCTGTCGTCGACCAGTGTGCGTTGATGTTCCATGCTGCCGACAGAATATTATGGTTCTGCCAGAAATTGTCTGTTGTCTTGTCCCAGTAGCTGCCGTCGGCCATCTGGTAGCGCGCCGTCTGGTAGTTGTCGTTGGCATCCTTCACAAACAGACCGTCGTCGCCTGTCACCATGTATTCGTAGAGCGAGTTGAACTTGCCCAGCCCCACGTTCCACATATCCCCGTAGTCCTTGATGCCCGTCTTGGTTGTGTAGGTCCACGAACCGTCGTCGTAGCAGCCGTCCATCAGCGAGTAGTCGCCGTTGCCCGCCGTCACGCCGTTCCATGCCTGGCCGGTACGCTCGAAGTTGCCGAAGTTCTTGTATCTGACGACAAAATCGTCAGACACATAACTGAGACCGCCGTAGTACGAACCGCTTCTGCCGCTGGTGCCATGCAGAAATCCGTCGGTATGCGTCTCGTGGTAGGCACCGTCCAGAATCCAGTGTTTGCCCAGCAGGCCCGTCGAGAATTTACCGCCGAAGTTGTAGGTGTTGTATGAGCCGTACGAGAAATTCACCTCGCCGCCCATAGTCTGCTGGGGCGTTGCCGACGACATAGCCACCGTACCGCCAAAGGCACCGTCGCCGTTGGTCGACGTTCCCACGCCGCGCTGTATCTGTACCGAACCCAGCAGCGAACCATATGAGTTCATATTCGCCCAGAACACACACTGGTCCTCGGGTGAGTTCAGGGGCACACCGTCCAGCGTCACGTTGATGCGGGAGTCTCCGGCACCGCGAATACGCATATAGGTTGTTCCTGTACCCAGACCATTCTCGCTCCACGCCAACACACCTGGCGTCTGCGAGAAAAGGAAAGGCAGTTCCTTACCTGTCCTCGAGAAATCGCCCAGCTCTTTCTTCTTGATGTTACTGGTGGCAAACGGCGCATTCTTCTGTGCTCGCACGCCTTGCACCACCACCTCCTGCAACTGCTCCACCTGCGTCGAGTCGTACAGCGCGGCATGGCGATGGTTCTCTGTTGCTGTCTTTTGAGCCACTGTTCCTAAGCTCCACCCCATCAGGGCGGCCATCATCACAATTTCTTTTCTCATTTCTCTTTTTACCTTATTTATTAATACATTTAAATAAGGGGTTGTCATACTCAATCATCCCTACGTCGGCATTACCCGCATCAGGTTCAGAAGGGTATCATCTCAGCCCACACCCGTGAGCACCCCTTGACAAGCACTTTGCTAAATCGCCTGCAAAGGTAGTGCAAAACGAGTGAAATGCAAAATAAATTAAGATTTATTTTCATTTCCGAGTTGCAGCCTACCTTCACCAAAGGTAAAAGGTAGTGCAAATTGAGCGAAATACAAAACAAAAAAGCGTTTTTTTTGTTTTTATTTCCGAAATGCCGCCATTGCAACGCCACACTTTTCGCCGTTAGGCAAAAGAACTTTCGACATCCGTTCAATCCGTGTTTTTTTTAAAAAATTGTGTGATTTGTTTTGTGCTTTGCAAAATGTTTCGTAATTTTGCCGTGTGCACAGTTGACGAAGATGAAAAAGATACCATCCCTATTGCTGTCCGTGATGATAGCTGCGACAGCCATTGCCCAGGATGTCAACTACAATATTATTTCTGAGAAGGACACCACCGTCAGTATTACTGTCAACGGCATCAAGCTGGGCAGCCGCGACATCCACCGATATATGTTTTCATTCCCATCGGTAGATGCCGAAGGCCAACCTGTCACCGTCAGTGCTGCCGTGTGGGTTCCCTCAGAAATATACAATGGTACTGCACCTTGTGATGGCGTAGTGCTCTACAACCACTTCACCCACCTGAAGGCCACCGAGCGCATATCCGTCGGAGGCGAGGAGCTGTGCAACGCCATGCTGGCAAGTCCGCTGAAGCCCAACTACGTCTTTGTCATCAACGACTATCTGGGTTTCGGCCTGACCGAAAACCGTCCGCAGGCCTACCTCTGTGGCAAGACCAATGCCCGCAACTCGCTAGACGGTCTGCTGGCAGCATGGAAACTGATGAACGACTACAACATCCCGCAGGGCAAATACCTTTTCAACATGGGTTACTCGCAGGGTGGAACGGAATCGATGTTTGCCGCCAGATTGTGCGACGAGGAATATAAGGACAAAGGCATTACCTTCGACAAGACCTTCTCTGGCGGAGGTCCACTCGACTTTGAAAAGGTCTATACCGAAATGGTAAGGATTGGGTGTACTTCCATTCCCTCTGCAGTAGTGCTGATGTTGGTCAGCATGAACGAAAACTACCACATGGGGCTGAACTACAAAGAGGTATTCCAGGACCCTATAGCATCGCATATCGATGACTGGATACTGTCAAAAGCCTACTCGGAAGGCGAGCTGAGGAAGATGATAGGCAGCGACAGCCTGAAACACTTTCTCCAGCCTGCCTACATGGATATGGAAAGCGAGCCTGCCAAGGCTCTGCTCAAGAAACTGAAGGAGATATCGCTGACCACCGGTTGGGAACCTGACGTCACGCAGCACTACTACATAGAGCACAGCCGCCACGACGACTATGTCCCCATACAGTCATCGCGCGTCATCTTCCCATGGATGAGAGACCATGGCTTCACCAACAGTATCGTACCAGGGAAGACCAATCTGCAGACCAATACCGCCGTATTCAAACTCGACCATCAGAAGTCGGCCGTTGTATGGCTCATCCAGACAGCTGTTGCCATACAGGCGTGGCCGGTACTGTACTACGAAGGCGAGCAGAACCGCTACTATAACGACGTGGTGAAAGACTTGAACCTGCTGAAGTCCATCAAGCTGCTGGAGAGTCTGGGCATCGACCTGCGCCAGCTCATCAAGGGTGACAAGAATGACACCACCGACGAGAATAGCATCTTCGATGTTATGAATGAGATATCGAAAAAGCTGGAACCTCTGGGGCTCGACCTCGTTTCGCTATTCGAGATGATGGAAGATTCAGGCATCAGTCTGCTGGACCTTATGGAAGCCTACAACTATCTGACGAGTGATACGGCAGAGACAACAAGTCAAAATGTCATCGGCAATACGGAGGTGCCGCTCTATCTGCTCCGCCACTACGAGCAGATACTGGCCACATGGTTCCTGACGGCTGGTCTCGACGTGCAGTACAACATTCTTTTTAAGGCGTTCTGATGACACTATGACGGTATGACGATATAAATCATAAAGTTCTCGCGTACCGCGTAGGCGTGCGCGGTACGCGAAGAGTATCACGAAACTGCTGTCATACTGTCATCCGTCATCGCTTCGTTTTCGCTTCCGGCCAGCTGGCGGCGATACATCTCCATCTCAGTACCAGTGCGGTGAATGGCGATGTAACCTCTTTGCGAAGCTGTGCGCTTGTATTCGAAACCCAGTCGGGCGAAGGCATGCCCGATTTTCTCCTTGCTCAGCGTCTGGACGATGTTGCCGCCAATGAGTTGCAGGGCCATCGTAGCGGACACCAGTTGTCGGGGTTCCTTGCCAACAGGCTTGCGGAAGTGCAGGTCGATGAGCTGCAGCTCCGAATGCTCTGTCTCGAACTGTTCATTATGGTGTGCCAGTCGCTGTATCTCCGCTTTCTCGAACCAATACTGGAAGCCCTGTTTGTAGAGGGTATAGGCCTGTGCATAGATACCGTCGTAGTCGAAGGGCGTTGCCAGCGGGCTCTCGATGCTCTCGACCTCGAAGGGTAGCCACCTTCGTGTGCCCGTCACGTCCGACAAGAACTGCACGTTGTTGCCTGTGCCGCAGAACGACGCCACGTGTGGCATGTTCTCGTGATAGCGGCCGTAGGCCTTGCGCTCATTGATGAAGGGCATGGTCATTGTACCCTTCATCTTGTTCAGCTCTTTCGGCGACATCGAGTCCAGCTCCTCCCAGCACATCAGACCGTACTGTGCCAGTACGATACGGTCATCTTTCGACAGCATGGCCGAATCTGTCTTCGTGTAGAAGTAGTCGCGCAGCTGAGGCGGCAGCAGGTTGGCAAACCAGGTGGTTTTGTACGTTCCCTGCTCGCCGATTAGGATGAGCATCACGTTGTTCACCACCTGCGGCGATACCCACGAGGCCACCATGCCCACGAGCCATTTCT
>CAMHUU010000016.1 GCA_946188395.1 uncultured Prevotellaceae bacterium
CGGATTTGCCGGACTTACTTGATTTTCCGGATTTACCAGACTTTTTGGTTTGAGTCACAGCAGTCTTCTTCGCCGCCGGCTTCTTAGATGCAGTTTTTTTCTGCGCATAAGGAGCCAGGGTAAAGGCCAACAACAAGAGTATGATACCTATCCGCTTCATCCAAAGGGGTTAGAGAGACATGAAGCGCTGGAGGATTTCCTCGACAGAGACCTGACGGTACTTGCTCGACACTTCCGTACGTGTTTCCCAGTTCTCGTCGGCACCCATATAGTTGAGCGTCATTCCCAGTTTCACCTCCTTCTCAGGAGTAGAGAAGGAAATCTTATGTTCCATGGGGAAATACTTACGATTGTTCTGCTGGAAATCCTCGTAGTCCCAGTTCAACTGATAGTTACCACGGAACCTATCGTTATACAGGATGTTAGCCATCTTGACACGGTGGTTCGCTTTATCTGCCAGCCAGCGATACGACAGTTTACCACTCTCCATCGAGATGATGGCATCGTCGGAACCCATATCAGTGCTATAAGTCTTCAGCGCCTCGTCGGTCACCTTCATCTTACCTGGTTGGAAGAGTTCGTTCCAGAACAGCGACTGCAATACATAGAAATCAATCTGACTGTTGCGCAGGAAGTCCATCTGAGCATACGGCACCTTCATATAGAGCTTGTTGATGCGGTCCATAATGAGGACATACTCCTTGGTGAACTCCAGACGTCCTGCCTCAACAAAGCCAAAGGCCATGAGTTGCAGGCGGATGACATCATCGCGCTTCATTTTCAGATTACCCGTGAGTGTCATCTGACGTGCCCCAACCTCTACGCTGAACTTCACCTTCGACGTGATGAAGCGTGCGTGCTGGGCATTGTCATTCACTTTCTGCAAGAAGGCCTGCTTCTTCAGTGTGTCTGGACTGACCACTGTGGGAGTCTCCTTGACAGCCTTACGATGTGAGCCGCAAGATGCTACGGCCAGCGTCAACGGAAGTGCCAGTGCGGCAATCTTCAAAATGCGTACTGTTTTCATTCTTTTAGGTATTTTTTATGTTTTATTTTTCTAATCAGGACCTGTCGACGGTCGCCCTTGATTTCAGAATTCTCAGAAGCTCTGTCGAGTGCCTGTTGCCAAAGGGCGACGGCTTTTTCCTTATCACCACAATGATAGTAGATGTCACCAGCATGTTCGAGCAAGACTGCCGACGTGTCGGAGTCGCACTGCATGGTCTGGTCGATATAGATCTTAGCCTCGTTGTACCGTTGCTGCATGAACAGAATCCACGCGTAGGTATCGAGGTACGTTGCATTCTTGGGTTCGGCCTTGATGGTACGGTATGACATCTGCTCGGCCTTGTTCAGTTCACGACCCAGTTCGCTGAGATAGTAGGCATAGTTGTTCAGACAACCGATGTTATCCTCTTTCCATACCAGACAAGAGTCGTAAGCCGCAAAGGCCTCGCGATCCATGCCCTTTTGGTGCATGATATCGCCCATGACAGCATAGAAGTCGCTGACTATGGCGGGGTCGCTCTGGTCGGTGATGACATCGATACCGTTTTGGAACGCGTTCAGCGCATCGTCCAACTGTTCTTTCTGATAGTAGGCAATGCCCTGGTAATAATAAAACGCCATCTCGTCAGGATTATACTGACGGGCGTCACGACAAAGGGCAATGACGCGGTCGCGGTCTTCAGCCTGCCAGGCGTAGCTCACCAGTTGCAGACGGGCGGCAGCATTGTCAGGAGCAATGTCGAGTGCCTGTTCCAGCACCACCTTGATGCTATCCTGAGGCATCTTCTTCAGATTCATATAGGTGGCACAAAATAGCGCCATATCAGCATCCTGCTGTGGCATCTCGAGAATGCGGTGGAACAATTGCAGCACACGTGTGGAGTCACCTCCCGTCTGCTCGCTCTCGCCTATCAGCTGACGCAACAGCGTCACACGGTCCTCCTGGGTAGAGTTTTTATTAAGCAATATCCGTTCCCGGTATACTTCCGTCTGCGCCGAATCCTTATTATCATAATAGTAGGCCAGCAACCCCATCAGTGCATTACGGTTTTCCGGTTCCTGACGAAGGATCTCCTCATAGATTTGTTTGGCCTGTTTCTGTTGGCTGTTCTGATAGAGCGTGTTGGCATAGAGGCAATGATAGTTCAGGTCGTTGGGATACTGATCGGCCAACTGCTTCATCTCGCTGATGGCCGACTTCTTGTCGCCCTTCTGGGTGTACAGCTGACTCTTAGCATACGACAGGCGCTCGCTCTTGCCTTCAGCCACCTCCAACCGGCCTAAGGCCTGAATGGCGTGGTCGTAGTCCTCTAGCTGTTCATAGAGCTGGACTAACATGCCCAACACATCCGTCCTGTCGTGGTTCACCTCATAGAGACGCTCCAACACCTCAGCTGCTTCAGCATATTGACGTTGTGAGATGTACGTCTCGCCCAATGTCTCCAGATAAGTGGCATTCTTGGGCTCCAACGATGAAGCCTTTTGGATGCAGTAGATATGGCGGTCCTTATCTTTCAGCGCACGATAATATTGTGCCAGATAGAAGTAAGCCTCAGAACGGGTAGAGTCGAGTTCCACACAATGACGCAGCAAGTCGAAAGCAGCATCATTGTTTCCCTTTTCCCGTTGGCAAATAGCATCGAGGAAGAAAGCATCGTACTTTTGCCCGGTCTGGGCGAAAGAAATGAGAAATGAGAAATGAGAAATGAGAAATGTCAGGAAACAAATGAGAAATGAGAAATGAGAAGTGAGAAATGTAAATGAAAAATGAGAAATGAGTTTTTCACTCACTCCACTTCTCCGACTAAATGTATTCATTCCGTGTTTCATTTCTCATTCCTCATTTAGGGCCAACGGCCCGTCATTTCTCATTCCTCACTTCTCATTTCTCATTTAACACCTGTATGACCATAGCCACCTGCGCCACGCTCAGTCTCATCGAGTTCCTCTACGACCACCAGTTCACCCTGTTCGTGACGGGCGATGACCATTTGGGCAATACGCTCGCCGTCGTTCACCACAAAGTCCTGTTGCGAGAGGTTAATGAGCACCACGCCTACTTCTCCCCGATAGTCTGCGTCTATCGTACCCGGGGTATTCAGAACGGTGATGCCGTGCTTCAGCGCCAGTCCACTACGTGGGCGCACCTGAGCCTCGTAACCTTCCGGCAATGCAATATGCAAGCCCGTCGGAATCAGTCGGCGTTCCAACGGATGCAATGTCACGGGTTCCTCCAGATTGGCCCTCAAGTCCATTCCTGCACTTTGGGGCGTAGCATAGGCAGGCAACTGCTGGTGCCCGCGGTTCACAACCTTCACTGTAATCATCTTCTCAGAAACGTTTCTTACATTAATCGATGTGCAAAGGTAGTGATTAAAAATGAGAAATGAGAAACGAGAAATAAGAAATGCCCTTGGCTTGTTGTTTTTTAACATTTCTTCATTCCTTGTTCCTCATTTCGTCTTCCTTATCAGTCGTGTAAGATCAGTGCAGACTGAGCACTTACCTCGGTTTGTTGACCTTCTATGGTGGCAAGGCCCTTTTCGTTGATGACGCCATCACGGCAAACAGCGACATAGGTGCCTTTTGGTATGGTCAGTTGCTGAGTTTTCTTCGATGCATTGAGGATGACGATGATGTTACGCCAGTCGTCGCGCCCCGCATAGTTTTTCAGGCGGAAAGCGACCACGCCCTTAGGAGTCTGAAGGAATTCCAAATGCTTGCGAACCAAGTCAGCATTGCCCAGGCGGAAGGCAGGATGATGCTGGCGCAGGGCTATCAGATTCTTATAGTAAGCAAACACCTGCGGATATTTCTTCTTGTTCGCCCAGTCGAGATGGTTGATGCTGTCCGGTGACTCAAAACTGTTGTGGACTCCCAGTTTGGTGCGAAGCAGTTCCTCGCCACTAAGCATGAAAGGCACACCCTGTGAGGTGAACACAGCCGTCTGTGCTAACAAATCGAGACGAATCAGTTCCTCTTGGCTGATGCCCGGGATGCTCGCTTTCAGGCGGTCGACCAAGCACATGTCGTCGTGACAGCTGACATAGCTCATCATCTGGGTGGGTTCCACAGCCCAAGGTTTTTCGGCATAGTTGACCTTCTTCATCTTTACCTGAGGATGACGGATAGCACCTACGATGCCAAATTTCAACGACTCCTCCTCGTTGACACCACCCAACCAACCTGGTTTGGTATCGTCGGAGAACGGTCCGCGCAAGGCATCGCGAATCTCGTCGGAGAATGCTGCGATACCCGGCATCTGCGGGATATTCGCCTTCAGACCCAGTTGTTCGCTGGGATAGGCACACTGGCCAGCACTCCAGCCCTCACCATAGATAAAGACAGAAGGATCCTTCTCGTCGACCATCTGGCGGATCTGGTTCATCGTCTCGATGTCATGACACCCCATCAGGTCGAAGCGGAAGCCATCGATATGGTATTCGTCCATCCAGTATTTCACACTTTCCAACATAAAGCGGCGCATCATGGGTTTTTCCGAGGCTGTCTCATTGCCACAGCCAGAGCCGTTGCTATAGCCCGATGGTGATCCATCGGGAACTGTAGCTAACTTACGATAATAATAGTCGGGGAAGGTGCGTTGGAAGTTAGAGTGTTCGATGTCGTAGGTGTGGTTGTACACCACGTCGAGAATGACGCGGATGCCAGCCTTATGGAGTGCTTGTACCATCTGTTTAAATTCGCGGATGCGCACCTCAGGGCGATAGGGATCCGTCGAGTATCCACCCTCGGGAACATTGTAGTTGACGGGGTCATAACCCCAGTTGTACTGTGGCTTGTCAAGCTTGGTCTCATCGACAGAACCATAGTCATAGCTGGGTAGGATGTGGATGGCATTAACCCCTAACGCCTTCAGGTGGTCAATAGCCCATGGCTCCGTCAGCGCCAGGAACTTACCCTTGTTCTTGGCATCCTCGCGGGCGATGGAGAAGTCACGGTGGTGCATCTCATAAACCACGAGGTCAGCAGGAGACTTACAAACAGGCCGCTGGTCACGCTCCCACCCCTCCGGATTAGTCTGTGCCATCGCGATAATGGCAGCACGCTTGCCATTGACTCCTACGGCCTTCGCAAACACACCTGGGCACTCGCCATGTCCCATGTCAAAGGTATAAAACCGTCCCAGCAAGTCGCCCTTCACTGTTGCCGTCCACAATCCGTCGACATACTGCATCTTGATGGTTTTCAGCGTTTTACCACCCAGTCCCTCTTGGTAGATGCGAACCTTTACGTTTTTCGCATCTGCGGGAGCAAACAGCTTAAAGGTAGTCTTCTCGGGTGAATAAGTCATTTCGTCGAAGCGGAAATCCTGAGCTGTTGCAAGGGTCGTCATTGTCATAAGCAATAGGAATAATACTAATTTTTTCATATCTGTTAAGTTTTTTGTTGTTTCTTACAATACTGCCATAGCTGGCGGTAAAAAGGATGACGCGTCATTGTCTGTCGGTTGCCCAGAATGATGACTTTCATACGGGCACGGGTAATGGCCACATTCATGCGCCGCAGGTCCCGCAGGAAACCAATCTGTCCCTCGTCATTCGAGCGCACGAGGGAGATGACGATGACGTCGCGTTCCTGTCCTTGGAATCCGTCGACGGTATTGATGCTGATCTGTCGACGGAAAGGCTTGAAGTATTCCCGTTTGGTGAGCAGGCGTCGCAGATATTGCACCTGGGCACGATAGGGTGAGATGATGCCCACATCGATCCGTTCATCCAAGAGGCGCTGTTTGCCGATACGTTCGAAATACTGTTGCAGGACGTGCATCGTCAGCATACCCTCGGCCTTGTTGATACGACCGTATGACTCGCCGACGAATTCCTCTTTGAAGGACAGTTCGGTCGTTTCCGCATTCTCGGAGTCTTCAGACAGTTCCTTATATTCAGACGTATCGATCCATTCCATCGGTGTGTCGAGGTCAAGGATTCCACGAAAACGCACCTCGGGAGCACTCTCGACCTGACCATTGTAGAAGTAGTCGGATGAGAAACGCATGATGTCGTCGTTCATGCGATACTGTATCCGTAGCAAGGTCACGGCTTCGGGATGCGTCTCGACGATACGTTCCATCAAGGTCTTAGCCAGTCCGGCCTTCATGGCGGCTATACTCTTGACCGTTGGCGGCAGCTGACAGTGGTCGCCCGCCAATACGACGCGACTGACACGCCGCATGGGAATCCAACAGGCCGCCTCGAGGGCCTGGGCAGCCTCATCGATGAACAGCGTACCGTATTTCTGACCATCCAACAAGCGGTTAGCGGCACCTACCAATGTCGATGCAATGACACGCGCCTCGCCAAAGAGTTCGCTGTTGATGCGGATCTCCAGTTCTGTGGCACGGCTCTTCAGACTCTCCAGCCGCTGGTGGTATTTCTCGTCGCCCCGTTTCCGATGACTGCGCAAGTCGCGGATGGCCTTACGCAATGCCCACAGCTGCGGATAGTCAGGATGTCCTTCAAAGCGCCGCTCATAGGTAAACGACAGCATCTTGTCGTTCACACGCGTGGGATTACCTATTCTTAATACATTGATGCCGCGGTCGACGAGTTTTTCGGATATCCAGTCGACTGCCATATTACTTTGTGCACAAACCAGCACCTGGTTCTCGCGCATCAGTGTCTCGCGAATGGCCTCCACCAATGTTGTGGTCTTTCCCGTTCCCGGGGGACCATGAACCACCGCCACATCCTTGGCACGGAGCACCTCATTGACAGCCTCTTCCTGCGTCTTGTTCAGATAGGGGAAATGCAATGGCTGAAAAGAAAAAGTCTCCGGCTTTTGATGAGGGGTGTAAAACAAATCTCGCAGGTAGCCTAGTCGTCCCTTCCCTCGGATGGCCCGATCCAGCGCCTCCATCATGAGACGATAGCTGGTCTCGTCGAACGACAGTTGTACCCCCACCTTCTCTGTCCCTTGCAGATCAATGATACGGGTGTTGTCAGGTACGGTTACCACCATGCGATCACCGTCAACATAGCTGACAACACCCGTAAAGGGGAAATAGCGGATGCCTGACGTTTCTGTTTCCGTAAAGAAGACGACAGAGCGTCCATATTCAAAGTTATGCTCAATATCCGTATCTGACGTGCGGAACACCTCCAACGCCAGTTGGTTGAGCGAATTATAGTAGCTCTTGCTCACCCGTAGCGGCCACCAGGCATCACCTCGCTTCACCTTCCGCCCCATGCCGATGGTCTCGGTCTGTTGGCGGTAGGCCTCCTTCTCAGTCTGATACTCTAACTGCAGTAAGAGTCGCTGTTGTTGGAGCGCTTGTATGACACTGGCGGTCTGCATCTGCTATTTGGCTAACAGCGATACGGCAAATCCACCACCAGGAGCCTCGGTCACTTTCAGTACATCGCCAGCCTTTACCACGCGCTTGGTGATGGTGTAGGCCTGCGGATTGGTATCGTAGTGCGCATCCTTGGCATCGGCATAAATGGTACAGTCGTACTTACGGCCTTTCTCCAGGAAGTCGAGCTTGATGACACTCTTATGACCGTTCTCGTCGCATTTACCACCAATGAACCAGTTGTCGGTACCCTTGGCTTTACGGGCTACCGTGATGTAGTCGGCAGGCTCAGCCTCGAGGTAGATGCTCTCGTCCCAGTCGCAGGCCACGTCGCGGATGAACTGGAAGGCATCATCGAACTTCTCGTAATTCTCGGGCAGGTCAGCTGCCATCTGCAACGGAGAGTACATCGTCAGGTAGAGTGCCAGCGAACCAGCGATGGTAATTCGAGCCCATGAAGTATTGTTGCTCCACTCGGAGAGCTTAGTGACAAAGATACCGGGCGTATAGTCCATCGGACCACCCTGCAGGCGGGTAAACGGCAGGATACAGGTATGATCGGGACGCGAGCCGCCGAAGGCCTCGTACTCTGTACCACGGGCACTCTCGTTGCCGACGAGGTTCGGATACGTACGACAAAGACCTGTAGGACGCGTAGCCTCGTGGGCATTCACCATAATATGGTGCTTGGCAGCCTCCTTCACCACATGCAGATAGTGGTTGTTCATGGACTGCGAGTAGTGATGGTCGCCACGAGGAATGATGTCACCCACATAGCCTGTCTTCACGGCATCGTAGCCGTATTTGTTCATCAGTTGGAAGGCAGCCTCCATGTGGCGCTCGTAGTTCTGGGTAGAACTGGAAGTCTCGTGGTGCATCAACAGTTTCACACCCTTCGAGTGCGCATAGTCGTTGAGCATCTTGATGTCGAAGTCGGGATACGGCGTCACGAAGTCGAAGACGTCGCGCTTCCACATGTTCGCCCAATCTTCCCAACCGACGTTCCAACCTTCTACCAAAACTTGGTCGAGACCGTTCTTGGCAGCAAAGTCGATGTAGCGCTTCACATTCTCGTTATTGGCCTTGTGCGTACCATTGGGCTTCACCTTGCTCCAGTCGATCTGGTCCAGGTGGATGCTGGGGAAGTCGTTGGTGTAGTGCCAACTGCCGCGACCCACGATCATCTCCCACCAAACGCCACAGTATTTCGTGGGGTGAATCCAAGAGGTATCCTCGAGTTTGCAGGGCTCGTTGAGATTGAGAATCAGATTCGACGACAGCATGTCGCGAGCATCGTCGCTGACCATCACCGTACGCCAGGGTGTCTCGCAAGGCGTCTGCATGGCCCCCTTCAGTCCCGTGGCATCTGGTGTCAGGTGGCTGACGAAGGTAAAGGTGGCAGGCAATGGGTAATTCGACGGTTGGGGATTCGGCGTGTAGGCATTGCTACTGCCTTCCAACTTTGTGGTCAGGGCTTCCGTCTCAGCGTCGACCAGTTCCAGATGCATGGTCGCATAGTCGGCACAGGCAGCCTCGTGGATATTGATATAAAGCCCGTCCTGCGATTTCATCTGCAGCGAGGTCTGTACACCTGTCGGTGAGAATACCGCCACAGAGGAGTTGCCCCAGTTGACAGCTTCCTTCATGCGTCCACGAATCTCGGAAAGGCGTGTCTCCTGCGTTTCCTGCTCCTGGGTATCATAGTCGCCAGGCAGCCACCATGCAGTGTGATCGCCAGCCATTGCGAACTCAGAACGCTCCTCTTTGATGAGGAAATAGTTTAGATCCGCTTGCTGCGGGAATTCGTAGCGGAAACCGATGCCGTCGTCATAGACACGAAAACGGATGAGTATCTGCCGGCGGTGAACACGAGGTTGCAGTTGCATGTTCGGATTGTTAGAGCGTACCCCTTCGCGCCATTGTTGCGACAGCGTCGCCACATACTCTACATAGTGATTGCGGATGTCCTTGGTTTCGCCCCATACGGGTTGCCACGTCTCGTCGAAGGTACTCGTTTTTTCATCGGTCAGCGTAAAGCCATCCATTAGGTCACGTTCGTTCATGCCCATCGAGGCGTGCTTGTCCTTGGCCAACTCCAGTCCGAGGTGTGAAGGACGCACCACTTCGCGACCCTTATAAGATAAGGTATAGGCAGGACGTCCGTCCTCGACCGTAAAGTTAAGCACCATATTGCCATTGGGCGACTTCACTTCGGTCGCGTTAATGCATAATGCATAATGCATAATGCATAATAGGGTTGTGCAGGTTCGAAATAATTTATTCATGTTAATTGTCTAGTTGTTTATAATTATGCATTACTTTCTTCCGCTTTGCGTGATTAATGTCTTAATGTTTTCGTTGAATTCATCCTCCTTCATCAGTTGCTCGATGGTGAGGTGCATGCGATAGCGCCAATAGTGGCGGGGATTAGCCGGAATGTTGATACGCTCAGCATTTTGGTCGGGCAGGCGCAGACGTTCATCAATGGACAGCCAGTCCTGCAACGACAGCAGACAGAGCATCGACGGAGAGGTCAGCTGACGACTCACAATATCCTTTGCCAACCAGCCCGGCAGCGGATGCGGTGCAGCACCGCCACGACGCAGCGACTCATTATAGTAAGCCTGCGTCTGCTCTTCGTCCTCGTCCCACCACTGACGCAAAGTCGGCATGTCGTGCGTCGAGAAGGTACACACACTGCGATAGGGGTTGCGCTTCAGCTTTCCGAAACGGATCGTGGGATCCTTCGGCATGGTCTGAATCTCGAGCGACAGGATACGGAGCTCGTTCATGACCCAGGGCACACAGTCGGGCACCATACCGAGGTCTTCGGCACATACCAACATACGGGTAGCCTGCGTCAGACGAGGCAGTTTCTTCATGGCCTCCTGATACCAGAACTGATTGTTGCGACGATAGAAGTAGTCGTTGTAGAGGCGGTTGAAGTTATATTTCTCGCCCTCGTCCAGCTTCTGGTAAGGCTCCTGATACTGCACGGCGATGCGCGGATGCCAGCGGTCGTTACGCTTATGGTCGACCAAGAACAGGTCGTCGTGGCCATAGATGCCATAGCCCTCAATCTCTTCTCGGCTCAGTCCCAAGGCTGGCGAGAACTGTCCTTCCAGTCCGGACTTCTCGGGTACGGGAATCTCCCAAATGCGGAAGAAGCCCAGCACGTGGTCGATACGATAGGCATCGAAATACTCCGCCATCTTACGGAAGCGGCGTACCCACCACTGACAACCGTCCTTCAGCATCTCGTCCCAGTTGTAGGTGGGGAAGCCCCAGTTCTGTCCGTCAGCCGAGAACGGATCGGGCGGAGCTCCCGCCTGACCGTTCAGGTTGAAGTACTTCGGCTCCACCCAGGCCTCCACACCATCGCGGCTGATGCCAATGGGGATGTCACCCTTCAGGACGACGCGGTGCTTACGGGCATAGTCGTGAGCAGCACGCATCTGCTGGTCGAGGTTGTACTGCACGTAACACCAGAAATCCGTCACCTTCTTGTCGGGCTTAGCCAGCGGCTTCGGCCATTCCGAGAAGGTCGCCGTACCATAGAGGTCGCGATAGTAGCAGAACTCCGCATAAGGCTGGAGCCACTGTTTGTTCTCCTCGTAGAACTTCTTGTAAGCCGCCGTACGCTTGGTGGCTGTTCCCTCCTGACGGTAAAGCTCCTGCAGATAGTCCATCTTGGCGCTGAACATGCGTTCATAGTCAATCTGTGGCAGGGCGTTCAACTCCTGGCGCAACTGTTCGAAATGTGCTTTTCGTTTTTCATCTTTGATTTCAGGTAACTGTCTCAGGTCGGTATATTGCGGATGCAGGGCATAGATGCTGATCGAATTGTAAGGATAGCTGTCCTGCCAAGTGTGTGTGATATTCGTATCGTTGATGGGCAATACCTGCAAGATGCGCTGCTGGGTCTTTGCCACCCAGTCGATCATCAGCTTCAGGTCACCGAAGTCGCCCACGCCAAAGGAACCCTCGCTGCGCAGCGAGAAGATGGGCACCACCGTACCGGCGCCCTTCCAAGGATAGATGGGGAAGTAGGCTTGTGAGAGTTCATAGACCACCACTTCCTCTTGTTCTATCTGCGGCAGTTCTATAGAACGGTTGGCACCCTGTTCCCACATGAGTGACTCTGTCCCGTTGCCAATAATGATGAACTTAAATTCGAAACGGTCCTTTGGTAGCTGCGAGGCATCGAGGCTGACGGCCCACTCATGGTACTCATGTTCTGCCATGACGACAGCCTTTCGGGCATCCCAGGCACCCAACGAAGCCGGTTCGCCGACAATAGCCAGACGCTCTTCCTGTCTGAGCTGGGGTGCGCGCACCTTCAGACGGATGGTAGACTGGTATTCCGAACGCGTTGTCTTTTCGCGTTGACGGGCCATGACACACTCCGTAAAGGCAGAGCTGTACATGTAGGCATCTTCGGGAATGTCGATCCAATGGTCGTAAATCGTATAACGTGTTGCCTTTGTTGCAGCGAACTCCAGTCGGTGAGGCTCCACCTGCCATTCATGACGGGCTTCCTCATCGCCCCGCACGAGACTATAATAATAGTCCATATAGGTACCCGGCTTGACGGTCTTCGTCAGTTCCACAAACCAATGTTCCCCGTCGAGTGTCGTCATCTTATGCTGCGACACCTTTCCACCTTCCTCTTCAGGAAGAATATTCAACACCATATCTTCGCCGAAAGAGGTGCGATAATCCAGATTGAATAAGAGTTTCATAAGCGTATGTAATTTATATGTTGAATCGTTTTGTGCAATCGCTTGCATTATTTCTTATCTCGTATCACTGTCACGCAGGCAGCACCTACCACCAACAGTACCGCTGCCACCAGCATCATAGACGACTGGTGACTGCCTATCAGCGAGAGAACCAGACCGCCACAAAGGGCAGCGACAATCTGCGGAATGCAGATGGTGCCGTTAAACAGTCCGAGGTAAGCGCCCATATGGCCATAGCCCTGCAGGGCGTTGGTGACAAAGGTAAATGGCATCGCCAGCATGGCAGCCCATGCACAGCCTATCAGCAGGAAGGGAATGAACTGCAAGTACTGGTCGTGCAGAAATGGTATCATACCAAATCCGACAGCTCCCAAGACCAGACTGATGGCATAAGCCAGTTTGGTGTTCTTAAACTGAGGCAGCACGGTAGCCCAGACGACAGAGCCTACGGCCTGTACGGCAAACAAGATACCAACCCAGTTGCCAGCCTCTTGGAACGGTTCGCTGGCAGGATTGGTGGTATACCATACCGTTTCGGCAATGGCTCCTGTGGTGTAGTTCCACATATACAGGAACGCTGCCCAGCAGAAGAACTGCACCAGACCCACTTTCCAGAATGTCGACGGAGCCTTTCGAAGCAGTGAAATCCAGTCGGACTTGTCTTCACTCCCCTCGCCCTTTGGAGAGGGGTCGGGGGTGAGGCTCCCATTATATTCTGCGTAATCCGTCGGATTCCATTCCTTTACCTTCGACGTGGTATAGATGACACAAAGAATCAGGATGGCAGCACCGATATAGAACGACCAGATCACACTATCGGGAATGACGCCTTTCTCGGCGACATTGCTGATACCAATCCACGTCAGCACAAAGGGGAATACGAAACCAACGACCGAGCCTGCATTGCAGAGGAACGACTGGATGCTGTAGGCCTTGGCCTTCTGCTCTTCGTTGACCATATCGCCCACCATCATCTTAAACGGCTGCATGGCCATATTGATGCTAGTATCGAGGAACATCAGCGCAATCAGTCCGAAAAGCATGGCAGCTCCCACTGTCAGTCCCAGCGAACCGGCATTGGGCAACAGACACATTACCAGCACAGCGACAGTGGCTCCTATAAATAAATAAGGTATACGACGTCCGAAGCGCGTCCAAGTCTTGTCGCTCAGCGTTCCGACAATCGGTTGCACAAGAATACCCATCAGCGGGGGCAATATCCAGAAATAGCTCAAGTTGTGGGGATCGGCGCCCAATGTAGCAAAAATGCGCGAGATGTTAGCAGACTGCAAGGCATAGGCTATCTGCACACCAAAGAATCCGAAACTCAGGTTCCAGAGACTCCAAAAAGGAAGATTAGGTTTTTGTTTCATACTTTTAATGCATAATTAATAATGCATAATGCATAATTATTGTTTTGATGTTTTTATATTACCTCGTTGTTCCTCGAACGACGAGGCGCGTGCGGACGATGCGGCGTTCTGCCTTTTCGCGAGGAATCGTTCCCTCCACCTGACCAATCAGGATATCGGCAGCCTCCTCGCCCACCTTCACACCACGTTGTTCGATGGTGGTCAGCATCGGGTCACAGGCAATGGCACGATAGCCGTTGGTAAAACCACAGATGCTGATATCCTCGGGCACCCGGAACCCCATGCGCTTGGCTGTATACAAGATACCGATAGCCGTATCGTCGTTGACGGCAAAGAATCCGTTGGGAGGCGTCTCCATTTGCAGCAGTTCCGGAGCGATGATTTCTGCATCAGCCCTATTGTCGCAGATGCGTGTCAAAGCCTCATCGTAAGGAATGCCGTGTTTCAGCAGTGCATCCTTATAGCCATTAAAGCGGTTCTTCGATATCTCCAGCGTCATCGCCGACCCGAAGAAGGCAATGCGGTCGCACCCCGTTTCTATCAGGTGCGTCACGCCGGTATAGGCCCCCATATAGTCGTCGACTACCACGCGGCTCGCGTTCACGCCCGTACATATTCTATCATAGAACACCAGTGGCATGCCGGCATCCATCAGTTGCTGGAAATGCTGATAGTTCTTCGTATCCTTGGCCTGCGACACAATGACGCCACATACCTTTTTCTCGTAGAACCACTGACAGATATCCACCTCGCGCTCGTATTGCTCCTGGCTCGTTGCTACGAGTATGCGATAGCCACGCTTGGCAGCCTCTTCCTCAATACCAGCCAGCACTGAAGCAAAATAATAGTGTACGAAGTCGGGGACGATGACGCCAATGACCTTGATGGGTTGCACTCTCGAGCGGCGCAGCGACTCTGCCAGCACATTCGGGATGAAGTTATGCTCGCGGGCATACTGCTGAATGACAGCCCGCCGCTCTGCCGAGATACGGGGCGAATTCTTCAGTGCACGCGACACTGTAGCCACGCTGATACCCAGCTCGCGGGCTATGTCCTTCATTGTCAATGGTGCATGATCTTTCATCAGGTTTTCAGCTTTTGAGTGCAAAGTTATGAAATAATATTGTTCATTGTTTCTTTACCTTATTTAATTATTAATTTACATCAATGCAAACGTTTGCACATTCTATATAACGTATTTATTTCAAAAAAAGTATCAACGTAATCAAAAAATTCTTACCTTTGCGCTTGATTTAAATCAATCCCGTTGGATTATTGAGAACTTAAATAGTATACTAACTTTAAAAATTAAAAGATGAAGCAAGTAAACATTAAGATTCCGTTTAGGATGCTTGCCCTTTTATTTGGGCTATTCCTATCGGTAGGTGCCTTTGCTCAGATTGAAGTCAAAGGCCATGTGAAAGATGCTCAGGACGAACCGATTATCGGTGCGACGGTACGTGTAGCGAACACACAAATCGCTACCGTTACGGATTTCGACGGTAATTTCGTCCTCAAGGCCAATCAAGGCGCTGACATCACCGTCAGCTACATCGGTTATCAGACTGCAACCGTCAAGGCTGCCCCCAACGTGGTGGTTGTGTTGCAAGACGACGCTGCACTGCTGAACGAGGTGGTGGTCATCGGTTATGGTGTCGCCCGTAAGAACGACCTTACAGGTTCTGTAACAGCCATCAAGCCCGATGAGAAGAACCACGGTTTGATTGTCAGTGCTCAGGACATGATGCAGGGTAAGATTGCCGGTGTGAACGTGACCAGCGATGGTGGTACCCCTGGTGGAAGCAGTACCATCCGTATTCGTGGCGGTTCGTCACTGAACGCTTCTAACGACCCGTTGATTGTGATTGACGGTCTGGCTATGGACCGCCAGGGTGTGAAGGGTTCTCCCAACGCCCTGTCGATGGTTAACCCGAACGATATCGAGTCGTTCACCGTGCTGAAGGATGCTTCAGCTACTGCTATTTATGGTAGCCGCGGTTCTAACGGTGTCATCATCATCACCACGAAGAAGGGTCGTCAGGGTCAGGCTCCGAAGGTGAGCTACAATGGTAACGTTTCCTACTCTGTGAAGCGCAACAAGCTCGACGTGCTCGATGGTTACGAGTATCGCAAGTTCATCCTCGACTACTATGGCGATGACTCTCAAGCAGCTCAGCTGTTAGGTCTTGGCAATACCGACTGGCAGGACGAAATCTTCCACTCTGCCATCAGCAGCGACCACAACATCACCGTTCAAGGTGGTCTGAAGCACATGCCTTACCGCATCAGTGCAGGCTATACCGACCAGAATGGTATTCTGAAGACCTCTAACTTCCAGCGTACCACAGCCAGTGTGACCTTGAACCCCTCGTTGTTGGACGATCATCTGAAGTTCAATATCAACGGTAAGTTCATGTACTCTCACAACCGCTATGCTAACACGGGTGCTATTAGTGAGGCTGTCCGCTTCGACCCGACCCAGTTCGTTACCAGCAACTGGCCGGAGTATAGGGATTTCCGCGGTTTCTACCAGTGGGGTGGCGATGGCTCTGCCTATAACGACTACACCATCGACCGCGCCATCCGTTCGGTTGGTCCTGGCAAGAACCCCGTAGCCATGCTTCACGAGCGCAACCAGCGTGCCAACTCATACGACTACATTGGTAATGTAGAAGTTGACTACCAGATTCACGGTTTCGAGGACCTACGCCTCCATGCCAATGCCAGCGGCGACTGGGCCAACGGTAAGGAGATGACCGACCTGGCTCCTTGGGGCTCATCAAACTATTATTATGGTAACAGCGGCTACACGAAGGAGAGCAAGTACAACCTGACTTTCTCGGCCTACGCACAGTACTATAAGGATTTCCTGAAGACCCAGCACTTCGACATCATGGTGGGTTACGAATGGAGTCACAACAAATTCTGGGGTGACGAGGCTTACGTTAGCCTCTATCCGCAGACCTATGGTACTTCGCTTGTCGATGGCAAGGTGGTCGACGATCCTACATTGGCAGTTCTGCGTGGCACTCCCGCAACATCAAGTACCAAAGAGTGGAAGCAGGAGAGCTATCTGGTATCGTTCTTCGGACGTGCCAACTATATTGCCTTCGACCGTTATATGGTTACAGCCACCGTCCGTCGCGATGGTTCCAGCCGTTTCCTTGAGCACTGGGCAACATTCCCCTCTGTGGCTCTGGGTTGGAAGATCAACGAAGAGGCCTTCCTGAAAAATGTCAAATGGATGGACGAACTCAAGCTTCGTCTCGGTTGGGGTAAGACCGGTCAGCAGGACGGCATCGGTAACTACAACTACTTTGCCACCTACAATGTTAACACAGGCAGTGTTGACGGTCGCTATCCGCTCGTTGGTGTCAACGACAGCGGTCTGCTCTATCTCCCCGACGCTTACAATAAGAACTTGAAGTGGGAAACCACAACGACCTGGAATGCCGGTTTGGACTTCGCCTTCTTCCACAACCGTCTGAGTGGTAGCGTAGATTACTACTATCGTAAGACCACTGACCTGATTAACACTGCCACCGTTTCGGCAGGTTCTAACTTCCGTAACCAGGTCATCTCAAATATTGGTTCTTTGGAGAACAGAGGTATCGAAGCCTCTCTGACCGTTCGTCCCATCCAGACAGAGGATGTTCAGTGGGAGGTTACTGCTAACTTCACCTACAACAAGAACAAGATTACCGAGCTGACTGGCGAGGGCGACATCATCATGACTGGTGGTATCAGCGCCGGTACCGGTAACCAGGTTCAGGCACACGCCGTAGGCTATCCCGCCAACTCATTCTATGTGTTCCAGCAGGTTTATGATGCCGATGGCAAACCCCTTGAGGGCGTTTATGTCGACCGTAACGCCGATGGCGTCATCAACGATGCTGACCGTTATTTCTACAAGAGCCCCGCAGCTCCTTACACTGCTGGTCTGAGTTCACGCATTCAGGTGAAGAACTGGGACCTCGGCTTCGGACTGCGCGCCAGCTTCGACAACTACGTATTCTGGGATCGCGGCGCAGGTTTCTCGAACGTCGCCACACGCTACGACGATTCCTTCACTTATCTCCAGAATGTTACTCCTGAGGCTGTCAGAAACGGATGGACAACCTACGATTACGTCAAGACCGACTACTTTGTTCGTAACGGCTCTTTCCTGAAGTGTGACAACATCACATTGGGCTATTCTTTCGAGAATCTCTTCAAGGGCGGCAACTACAACGGTCTCGGAGGCCGCATCTATCTGGCTGCTACCAATGTGTTTACCATCACCAAGTATGATGGTCTGGATCCCGAAGTATACGGTGGTATCGACAACAACATCTATCCTCGTCCGTTTACCATCCAATGCGGTCTGAACCTGAACTTCTAATCAAGGTGTAAAGGTAAAAAAGTAAAAAAGTAAAACGATACGATTATGAACTTAAGATATTTCAAAAATATAATTCCCGTTGCAGCAGTAGCTTTTGCTGTAGCAGGACTGAGTTCTTGCACCAAAGACCTGGATGTCACGCCTATCGATCCCAGTTCTACGATGACTCCCAGCGAGCCGGAACTCTTCACAAAGTGCTATGCCACTATGGCACTTGCCGGTAATTATGGCGGTGATGGCAAAGGTGCACCAGATTCAAAATATGTATGCGATATCGACCGTCTGGACGGTGGTACCACTGGTTTCGTCCGTCAGCTGTGGAACTCCAACGAGCTGACCACCGATGAGGCCATCTGTAACTGGGGTGACCCCGGTATTCCCGAGTTTAACTACAACTCATGGGGTTCCAGCCATCCTATGCTCGAAGGTTTCTACAACCGACTCTACACTAGTATTGCTTTCTGCAACCACTATCTGGATGTCTGTGCTGGTGCCGACGCAGCCCGTGAGGCTGAGGTTCGTTTCCTCCGCGCCATGTACTACTATCATTTGATGGATGCTTTTGGTAACGTGCCGTTTGCTACGTCGCTGATGTCGACTCCTCCTCCCCAGATTCAGCGTGCTGAACTCTTTGCTTGGATTGAGACCGAGCTGAAGGAGTGTGTTGGTCAGATGCAGACTCCCCAGGCCCGTAAAAGTTCGGATGCCGGCTATGGCCGTGCCGACCAGGATGCTGCCAACCTGCTGCTGGCCCGTCTCTACCTGAATGCTGAGGTTTATACGGGTACTGCCCGTTGGGCTGAGGCCAAGGAATATGCCGAGAAGGTTATCAACGGTCCTCACAAGCTGTGGACTCAAGGCGCCAACGGATGGAGTGCCTACCAGATGCTCTTCATGGGCGATAATGGTGAGAACGGTTCCAGCATCGAGGCTGTGCTTCCGCTGCTTGGCGACGGCATCACGACCACGAGCTATGGTACTTCCATGTTCCTGATGTCATCTACTTGGAAGAGTGATATGGACGTAAAGGGCGACTTCGGTATGGTAGAGAAATTCTGGGCCGGTAACCGTGCTCGCCGCCAGCTGGTCGAGAAATTCTTCCCCAATGGCGATGCTCCCGCTGCCAACATTCAGGATATGGCTGTTGCAGCCGGCGACGACCGTGCCTTGTTCTATGGTATCGACCGCACCTTGGCTGTCGAGACTCCTGGTGAATTTGCTTCGGGTTTCTCCGTGGGTAAGTTCCGCAACACCTACTCTACTGGTGCCACTCCCCACAGCACCATTTTCCCCGATGCCGACTTCTTCCTGATGCGCTCGGCTGAGGCTTACCTGATTGCTGCCGAAGCTGATGCACGCATCAATGGCGGTACGACCAGCGCCACAGGTGCCAACTACATCAACGCACTGCGTCAGCGTGCCCACACAACGACCGTGAGCACCTACAGTCTGCAGCAGATTCTCGACGAGCGTGCTCGTGAGCTCTATTTCGAAGGCTTCCGTCGCACCGACCTCATCCGCTACGGATACTATGGTGGAGCCAACAGCGGCAACTACGTTTGGGAATGGAAGGGTGGTTCACAGAATGGTGCCAGCCTGCCTGCTTATCGCAACCTGTTCGCTCTTCCTTCATCGGATATAACAGCTAACCCCAACCTTCAGGGTCACCAGAACGAGGGCTACTAAAGAGTTAAGAGTTAAGAATTAAGAGTTAAGAATTAAGATTATGAAGACAATATTCAAATCAACAATACTGCTGGCCGTTGCGAGTCTGTCGCTCTTTACCTCGTGTAAGGACGACCGCGATTCGAACCCCACTGTGGCTCAGCCTACGACGTTTGTACTTAACAACATCGACATGGCTGGCAATGTGGACCTGGAGAAGTCTACTACTGTGACGCTCACCTGGTCGCAACCCACTCCATACAATAATTTCAACGCTCCTGTAGTTCCCACCTATTGGGTAGAGATGTCGCCCACGGGCGAGTTCACCCAGGCCTTCGACATCAATGCCGACGACAACAGCGGTGCTGACTACTTCGTACTCGACGAGACGTTCAGCAACGGTAAGGGTGCAGAAATCAATACCCAGACCGTGAACCGCTCTATGCTGCAGATTCTGGGTTGGACCGAGGCTACTGTTCCTGCCACCCAGCCGCTGTTCGTCCGCGTGAAGTCTGCCTTGCGCGATGCTTCGTTCAACGAGTATGGCGTCATCTACTCTAACGTCATCAACCTGACGACCGTTCCGTATTATGTCGAGCTGAAGCCCGCCGATCCTCAGATCTGGTGGCTCATCGGTGCCGATATTGCTGACGGCTCTTGGGGTGGCGACATGGGTAAGTGCGTCATCCCGATGCAGACCATCGACGGCTTCGAGTACGACAAGAAGACCGGTGGTGGCGAAATCCAGTGGATTGGCTATCTGGGCGGTAACGGCTTCAAGCTCCGCGGTGCACTCGACGATGGTTGGGCATCACAGTGGGGTCAGGGCGACGCCTTCGGCACTTATGTGAAGAACGACGGCGGTTCAGGCGACATCAAGGTTCCTGCTGCTGGTCTTTACACCGTCACCTTGGACACCAAGAACGACAAGCTGGACATCGCAGCTTACGACGGTTCTGCACCGGTTTATAGCGGAATGGCCATCTCTGGTTCGTTCAACGACTGGAGCGACACCGACATGACACCGTGCTCTACCGGATGGGAGAACCACGACTGGTACATCACCTACAGCTTCGCCGCTGGCGACGAGGTGAAGGTCAAGCAGGCCGGTTCTTGGGACTTCAACAAGGGCGGTGCATTCGTCAGCTACTCTGAAGGCATGTATGTCTACGGTATCAGCAACGGTCCTAACCTGGTAATTCCTGAGGCAGGTACCTACATGATCATCTTCAACGATATTACGGGCTACATCCGTTTCATCAAACAGTAATGAAGCGGTGCTTCGCACCTAAATAAAAAATAAAAAAGAAAAAAGATTTAGGATTATGATTAAGAAAATATTAACTATGATAGCATTTGTAGCGTCGGTAGCAGCTTGCACCGACGACTACAAAGACTGGTTGAGTCCTCAGGTCGTACCCCAGCCTGAAACTGTCACCTTCGGCGACGGAAGTGTCCGTACGGAAGGCGTTATCGACCTCAACACCGTCACCGCAGAATATGTGAAGGTTTGCACCATCACGGCTCCGACGGCTTCGAAGGAAGGCTTCGAGCCCTCTTACACCCTCAACATCGGCGATGTAGTCTATGAAATCGGTGCCGACGGTCTGATGTCTGCTGCCGACCTGCAGGCAAGCATCGTTGCCATCTACGGCAACTGCCGCCCTGTGCAGCGCGACGTCCAGGCTACCGTTAGCATGTGGCTGGGCAATGGTGTTACTACCATCAAGACCGCCACGTCGGCTCCCTTCTCCATTTGGGCCATTCCTGAGGCTCCTGTCATCGAGGCTGCCTACTATCTGACTGGATCTATCAATGGTTGGGACAACACCGACACGACCTACAAGCTCACCAACGACGGTAGCGACCCGTACGACAATCCCACCTTCAAGTTGCGCATCCCCGCTCCCGAGGATGGCAGCAACGTCGAGTTCAAGATGACTCCTGAGAGCGGACTCGGTGGCGACTGGAGCGGCTGTCTGGCTGCTGGCAGCGAGGAAGGCCGTTTCAACTACAAGAACGATGGTGGCAACCTCGTCATCACCGCCGATCCCGATGCACTCTACTACGACCTCACCTTCAACATGCTCGACCAGACTTGGTCGGCTGCACCCGTAGGTTTCAACGAGTTCATCTACGAGATTGGTAACGAGAGCGGCTGGAGCGAGAACCATCCGTTGCACGGCAATGGCCTCGGACAGTACAGCGCCGTCATCTACCTGAATGGCGAATTCAAGTTCAAGCCCAACAAGGACAACTGGGACGGCGACTGGGAGAAAGCTTCCGGCGATGCTACCAGCGGTACGCTGACCACCGATGGCGGTCCGAATATCGACGCCGTAGCTGCTGGCTTCTACTTCGTTCAGGTCGACCTGAAGGAGATGACCTATAAGCTCACGCCTGTCACCGCTATCAGCATCATCGGTTCCGTTCGTGGCGCTTGGGACACCGACGTCGACATGACCTACAACGAGATCATGAAGTGCTGGGAGGCTCGCGAGACCCTCAAGGCCGGTGAGTTCAAGTTCCGTCTGAACCACGACTGGGCAGTCAACTGGGGTGGTACCTTCGACGACCTCGTTCAGGATGGTGCTAACCTGCAGCTCGAGAAGGACGGTGCTTATGTCATCCGCCTGTTCCTCAGCGACGAGACTCCTGCCCGCTGCACCGTCAAGGAAGACAACGGCTATCCCGACAACTTCTACGAGATTGGCAACGAAGGCGGCTGGAGCACCAACCACCTGCTGCTGGGCGACGGCAACGGTAAGTACCAAGGCTACTACTGGCTCGACGGTGAGTTCAAGTTCAAGCCCAATGCCGACAACTGGGACAACGACCTGGAGTATGTCAGTGGCGACACCACCAGTGGCTCGCTCACCGACGGTGGCGGTCCGAACTGCCCCGATCCGGGTGCTGGCTTCTACCAGATCAACCTCGACTTCGCCAACATGCACTACAACCTGCTGAAGATTGAAAGCATCAGCATGATTGGTGGCTTCAACGAGTGGAGCTCTGACCTGGAGATGGAGTACAACAAGGACGCTGGTTGCTGGGAAGTCACTACCGATAAGGTTTCGGGTGAGTTCAAGTTCCGTGCCAACCACGACTGGGCCATCAACTGGGGTGGTGCCGAGAACGACCTCACACAGGACGGCAGCAACCTCAGCATCGAGGCAGGAACCTACAAGTTCCAGCTCTACATCAGCTACGCTGGCAATAACAAGGTTGTGATTACTAAGCAGTAATCTGGCGGTACTTCGTACCTAAATAAAAAATAAAAAAGAATAAAGATTGATTATTATGAAAAGAATCATCAATATCCTCGCCGCTGTGGCACTCCTCTGTGGAGTGTCCACCGCTGCCGGGGCACAGAGTGTAGAGGATAACTATCCCTACAACTTCATCACCATTCAGGGTGGTGGACAGGGTACGTTCACGAACTACAAATTCAACAAGCTCCTCACGCCGCAGGTGGCCCTCTCTGCCGGTCGCTACTTCAATTCGAAGGTCGGTGCCCGTCTGCACGTGCAGGGCTGGCAGGTCAAGGGTGCCATCACCGACACCTATAAGTTCAAGGCCATCACCGGCGACATCGACCTGCTCATGAACATGACCAACGTCATCAATCCCCGTCGCACCTGCGACGCTTTCGACTGGGTCATGCTGCTCGGTTTCGGTGTGAACTACGGCTGGGGCTTCGACGAGTTCAACAGCCAGAACAATGCGTTGGCCATCAATCCCAACCCCTATTACTGCGGCACCAAGCACAGCACGTACAACATGCGCCTCGGTACTCAGTTCAACTTCAACCTGTCAAGAAATTTTGCCATCGGTCTTGAAATCGACGGCAACATGAAGAACGACGAGTTCAACCTCAAGCGCAACTACAATCCCGACTTCCAGCTGTCAGCCCTCCTCGGTCTGACCTACAAGTTCGGCCACCCCGAGAAGAAGGTCGTACAGAAGCAGGAAGTTATTGAGACCTACTACGTCGACGAGCCTTACACGGAGACTGTGAAGAAGCAGCGTCCCGTCGAGAATGTCGAGATGTCGAAGATGGAGAAGGTGGTCTACTACCACATCAACGTCAGCGACGTTGAGCAGGCTCAGGGCATCGACGCCGCCGTCAAGGAGGCTGCCGACCTGATTAAGACCGACCCCGACGCCAAGATTGTTGTCACGGGTTATGCTGACAAGGGCACTGGTAATGCCAAGATCAACCAGCGTCTCTCCAAGGAGCGCGCCGAGGGCATCACCGCCAAGCTGGTGAACATTCACGGCATCAACCCCGCCAACATCACCACTTCGTGGAAGGGCGACACCGTTCAGCCGTTCTCTGAGAACGACAAGAACCGTTGCGTCATCATCACCGGCGAGGGCAAGTTCAAGGTCACCAAGTACGAAACCTACGAGGAGGTCATCCAGAAGACCCGCAAGGTCGAAAAGACCCGCACCGTCCTCAAGTAACTGCTGGTAAATTCATCTCATAAGTCGGACTGCTCATGACGAGCGGCCCGACTCTTTTGCAAACAAATGGAACAATATCAGAGCAGGAATACATTTCTTGTGTCACGGGCATTCAAGGGTTATGTCCTGGCATCGGTCCTCACATCGGCCGCTATCCAGACGGCCAGCACGTTCGATGCAGTGATTCTTGCACAATGCGTGGGGGCAGAAGCGGTGTCGGCCAGCAGCATCATCATGCCTGTCGAGATTGCTTTCAGCTGCGTGGGACTGTTGTTGGCATACGGCGCCAATGCCATGGTGGCACGAGCCTTAGGTCGTCACGACCGGGAGGAGGCTTCAGCGGTCTTTTCCACGACGATAGCTTCCATCCTGATTGTCGGCGGATTCTTTTGCCTGCTGATGTATTCCTTCTGTCCTGCTATTGCGCGGTTCCTGACAGACGACGAGACGCTGTATACCTTGACCTACGACTACCTTAGTGTCTATACACTGGGAGCCTGGCTTGACATGCTTGCTACGGCATTCTGTCTTTTTGTGGCTACCGACGGCCAGCCGAAGTTTGCCACACAGGCTGCCATCATCGGCGTAGTGGTGAATATTGTTTCAGACATTGTGACGATAGGTATGCTGGGTTGGGGTGTGAAGGGTTCTGCCGTCGGCTTCCTGTTGCAATATGCAGTCTGCGTGGTGCTCCTGGGATTCTATTTCCGCAGTCCGAAGTGTTCCTATAGTCTGCGCCTGCCCGGACGCCGGCTCTGGCAGATGATGTCGCAGAACATGAAAGAGGGCCTGGCAGTATTTATCAACAACATCCTGATAGCCGCCAGCATCTTTATTATTAATGTCATATCCTACAATGCCTTGGGCGAAGGCGGTCTGTTCTGCTGGTCGGTATGTCTGCAGGTATTAATGGTTGCCGCAGTAGCCATCAATGCGGTCATGGAGGGGTTGATGGCCATTGGTGGCGTGATGGTGGGAGAGCACGACCTGCGCGGACTGGGCATACTGGCCAAGAAGTCGTTGCCGGCCATCTGCACGCTGATGCTCCTGCTGATTATCCCGATGTGGATACCCGACTGCTGTGCCACGCTGTTCGGTGCAGACGACCCTTCGATGATGGACGAGGTGAACCACGTGCTGCGCATCTTCTCGCTGATGTTGATTCCATTCTCATTGACACTGGTCCTGGCAGCCATCTATCAGGTGCTGGAACTCGCCAAGCTCAATGTCGTTGTCACCGTAGGGCAGCTGGTGGTCATGGTGCTGACCCTTTGGCTGCTGTCAGCCTATGCGCCAGACTATTTCTGGTGGGGTTTCCCCCTGTCAGCCTTCCTTTTCGTCGTTGGCCAGTTCGTCAACTCCTACATAGCCTATCTGAAGACCCACGGCGCCCTGTCGCCACTCACGCTGGTGCCTTATAGCACAGGTGGCCGTTCGCTCGACTGCTCGGTCCGCTACCAGTCAGACGACGTTTTCAGCGTACTCCATCAGTTGGACGATTTCCTGAAGCAGTCGGGCATCAACCCCAGCAGCACCTTCAAGCTGAATCTCTGCTGCGAAGAACTGATGACAAACATTTCCAACCACTCATCAGGTCGCGTCACCCACCATTCCTTCGACCTGTATGCCTATGTCGACGACGGTACCGCTTATGTAACGCTGAAGGATGCCGGGCGTCCGTTCAACCCGCTTCTGGCAGGCAAGATGGCCGATTCGCACATCGGCCAGGAAGGCTATCAGCATCTGGGCCTTCGTCTGGTCAACAGCATCATCGACGACATCAGCTACCAGTACATGTACGGCCTGAACGTCGTCTTCCTCAAGGCGTAACCGACCTGATTTGTTTTTACCGTTGTGACTTTTTTTTTGCGAAAGTTTGGAACTTTCAGATTTTATTCTTATTTTTGCACTTAGATAGTAAAACTTAAAATTATAAATAGCTATGAGAAAAGAAAGACTCTATCTGGTGCTGCTTTGGGCACTATTGCCTTTCGTGGGATGGTCGCAACAAAAAAACTATTTGGGGCAGCACATCAATATCAAACAGGCTACCGGAGATAGTATCCAGACCAATTTGATTTATGCATCAGAATTCAGACCTGTGGTAAAAAACGGGGAAATAGAATGGGAGTTTGGATGGAATTATAGTAATGGATTTACGTTAAAGGATGTAACAAACATCGATTTCCCTAGCTATAAAACCGATTCTATTGAGGTCCGTAAGGCATTGATTGAGTTTTACCATGCAATGGACGGCGATAACTGGACACATAATGACAATTGGTGTTCCGACAAGCCTATTTGGGAATGGTATGGAGTGAATAATAGTTGTAAGTACAATAATTCGAACAAAGCTGTTCCATATGTTATGGAGTTAAACCTCACTGAAAACAAATTATCAGGAGAAATACCTGAGGGATGTTTGACTAAGATGGGACCGATGATGGATCTTTATATTTGGGGAAACAAGATAAAAGGAGCATATCCTAATGAGGTCAATCGTATTTACTCATTAGGAAGTCTGTCAATAGCATGTAATCAGTTCTCTGGTCCATTACCTTGGGAAGCTATTTTGTCTTTGCCCAATTTGTGTTCTATTAACTTTGAAGAGAACTATTTTGAAGGGAGCTTGCCTGATGGTGAAGCAGTTAATAAATTCTTTAAAGATAAAAGTCCTACTTGGTTTATAGTCAGAAATAACCTCTTTAAGGGGGAAGTACCTGAGGTTATTAGTAAGGATCCTCATTTTTCTTCGTCATGGCTTTTTATTCTCCCACAAAGAGAAGCGGGGTTGAATCTTTCTGCTGTTGATATTCCTGCACCCGTTTTTCATAAACAATACATGGACGGTTCTCCTGCTAATTCTGACGAAATATACCATCAAAACAAGTACACGCTTATCTATAAATGGGGTTGGTGGTGTCCATATTCCGAAGGCTTTAATAAAAGACTCATACCTGTATATAATGCATATAAGGACAAGGGCTTTGAGGTAATAGGTATCCATGCGGGTGATACAGACAAGTTACCAGAATATTTGGAGAAATACCCCGTACCTTGGAAGAATATTGATTTTGATGAATGGGGTTCGCATGTTGGAGAGATACATGCCACCGATGAAGATGAAGCGGCAGTACTTGATTTCGTGGAAAACTGGCATTGGTCACCTTCATTACTTTTAGTGGACCAAAAGGGCAATATCGTTTTCTCAACTTTCATGGACGAGAATGGCATGACTCCTCAGGATGACAGAAAATGGAAAGTATTTGATGTATTGGAAAAGGAGTTCGGTCCTGTAGAGTATGATTTCTATACTTCTACCGATTATTCGCATGATGGTGAGGTCGTGAATATGCAGCAGGCATATCAGGGACAAGGTATTGATTTGGTTTTTGTAGGCGAGGGATTTACTGATAAGGATTTTGACGAAGGTGGAGCTTTTGATCAACGTATGAATCAAGCATTAAATCAGTTTTTCTTTCAAGAACCTTATGGTTCACTACGCGGTCATTTCAATGTATATGCTGTGAAGGCTGTATCTCCCAATGCAGAATTTTACGGTAATGCAACTCATGCTATTGATAACGACATTTCCAAAGCATTTGAATATGCCTCCAAAGTGCCAAACCTCATACCAAATCGTCCGATGTACGTCAATGTTATTTATAATAACAATAGTGGTGAACGTAGCTATTGTGTGATGCTGGAAGACAATTCCTACGTCTGTTTTTCAATGGATGGTGTATCTCCTGTCCTAAATCACGAAGCTGGTGGACATGGTATTGGAAAGCTGTTGGATGAGTATGTTGAGCCTGGTTACGAAAACCTTTCGCTACCAGAGGAGAATAAGGCATATTTGGATAATGTTTGGAAAGATTTGGGTTGGGGTGCCAACGTTGACTGGCGTTCTAATCCTACAGAAGTGAAATGGGCAAAGTTCATCAGTGACGAACGCTATGCTGCTGAGAAAATTGGTGTCTATGAGGGCAGCTATCTCTATCAGTTTGATGCATATCGCCCGACGGAGAACAGCATTATGCGTAACAGCAATCTTAATTCGCTATTAGGTTTCAATGCCCCATCACGCGAAGCTATCTACAAACGTGTGATGAAGGAGTCAGAGGGTGATAATTGGGTGTACGACTACGAAGTGTTCGTGGCGTTTGACGAGGCAGGGCGCAACCGGTTTGTTGAGGCGTTGACCAATGCCCCCCGTCGTGCTTCGAAAGCTAGTGAGAAACAACAGTTGCTGACCGCTCCGCCGGTATTTGTGAAAGGTACTTGGCGCGATGCTCTGAAAAAGAAACAATAGTAAGAACTAATGTCGAACATCAAGAAAAAATCGAAATATGAAAAAGATAAATAACAATCGCAGACAGTGGGCTTTGCTGCTCATGCTGCTCGTCTGGCTTCCAATAAACGTGTTCGCCCAGTCAGACCAGTTTGAGATGGTCATCGAAAAGACCGACGGAACAGAATTGGCGTTTCTCATTACGAATGACTTTCCTGTGCTACAATATCAATACGGAGGTGAAGATGGTATCAATACCCTAGATATACAACACCCCAACGGTTTATCGACTATTCCCTGTCCAGAGATTAAACGACTATACACTAGGGAAGTTGACAACACAGGAATTAAGGGTGTTACCTATGCTCTAGAAGAACAGATGTATGACATCTCCGGCCGTCAGCTCAATTTGAAACGCGAGCTACTGTCAAAGGGCATATATATTAAGAATGGTAAGAAATATATAGTGAAGTAACCAACCTCCTTACAAGTGCATAAACATGCAAAATAGCAACCTTATGTGAGTGATGACTTTGATGCAGGCAGGGACTAAGGGGCATCCGAATAGTCTCTACGACTCATTCGAATAGTTTCTATGGGGGTATAGGGACTATCCGAATGACTTGTTCGGATTATCTGAACGACACAAAGAGACTATCTTAACGAGGCATAGGTCACTTCCTTCTGTTGGATAAAAGGCTCTTATCGCAAAATAAAAGGCTGTTATTGGAAAATAAGTACCGCTTATTTGGAAATACTCCCAGAGTATTCGGAAATACTCCCAGAGTATTCGGAATTACTCCCGGAGTATTGAAAACGGCGGTGGGAGATGATTTCGTCTCCCACCAATCTCCAACCATACAAATCGCCTTTAAATAAAGGCATTCCAAAAGGCCGGTGGCAGTATGGCAGTAAAAATACGAAAAATTGCATTTGTAATTACTCGCGCGAAGAGATGGCAAGGGACAGTGACTGGCAGAAAACGGGTTTCTTGCGTTGTGCTAGAATGACAAGGGACGGGTGGTAGACTAGGAATAAGTATGGAGTTTTTTATTGCAAAAACGAGTCTAAGGAATTGATTATACAAAAATGCGTTACGCAAATTTGTATAATTGAAATAGTTTTCTTATCTTATGCACCCATAAAACATTAAATCGTAGCAAAATGATAAAGAATCCATTTTTGACATACGGCTATAACGGGGCTGAGTATTTCTGTGACAGAACAGAAGAAACTAAACGACTGACATCATTACTGGTCAATGGTAATCACAAGATGGCAAGGGACAGTGACTGGCAGAAAATCAACGGGGCGGGTGGGTAGACTAGGAATAAAAATATGCTCCAAAATTTGGAATGTTCGGAAATTCTTTCTATCTTTGCGTGATGATTTAAGAATTGTTAGGTATACTTTGCCTATGATGAAAACAAAACATATACTTTTCCAGCCCACAGGGGTATGCTCGCGGGCCATCGACGTGACGGCTGACGAGAACGACGTGATACAGCAGGTGTTCTTCACGGGTGGTTGCAATGGGAACCTGCAAGGCATCAGCCTGCTGGTTCGAGGTCAAAAGATTGATGATGTCATCAGCAGACTACAGGGCATCCGTTGCGGCACGAAGGGCACGTCGTGTCCCGACCAGTTGTGCGAAGCGCTTAAGGAATTGAAGCGTGCTCCTTTGGAAGAATGACTGTGGCGCGGAGGATGCGGATGTCCTGAAGGGGACGGTCGTAGGAATCGGTGGCTGACTGCTGGATGCGGTCGACGACATCGAGGCCTTCGGTGACTTCGCCAAAGACGGTGTACTGGCCGTCGAGATGGGGTATGCCGCCAATGGTCTTGTAGACTTCCTGCATCGCGGGCGTCAGCGTGACGTGGGCTGTGGTGTCGAGACGTTCCTGAACCTTGGCGAGGCGGGCGTCGTTGTATACACGGCCCCATACGATGTAGAACTGGCAGGCGGAGCTGCGACGCTCGGGGTTGACGCGGTCGCCTTCGCGAGCCATCGCTACCATGCCGCGACGATGGAAGAGCGTGGGCAGGCGGAACTCGGCCTCGACGGTGTAGTTGTAGTCGCCAGAGCCCAGTCGCTGTCCGGGCTGTGCATGCTTGCTGTGCAGGTCGCCGGCTTGTATCATGAAGTCCTTGATGACGCGATGGAACAGCAGGGAGTCGTAGACGTGCTCCTGGACGAGGCGCAGAAAGTTGTCGCGATGCTGTGGCGTCTCGTCGAAAAGCGCTATACGAATGTTGCCCGCTGTGGTTTCCAGCAGCACCTCTGTGGTCGAAGTCTGGCCCTTCGCACCGCATACCATCAGTGCGAAGGCCAGTAGTGAAAGTATTCTCTTCTTCATATTTCTTGTATTTTTGCTGAATAAATATGGTTGCAAAGGTATGCATTTTTTCGATAAGTTCAAAAAATGAGGCAAGAAATTTGGAATAATAAAAAATTTTTCCTATCTTTGCGACGTAATATGTCCTTGCGGTTTCTACAGCCGCAGCATGATGGACAAACAGATTAATAACCTAACTAAAACTATAAGCGTATGAGAAAGACGTATTTACTCCTATTCATGCTCTTTGTCAGCATGATGGCGATGGCTGGTCCCATTACTCCCGACGAGGCTCGCCAGAAGATTACGAAGTTTATGAGTCCGCGCCGTTCCGCAGCAGTCCTTCAGGACTTGCGCCTGGTGGCCACGAGTCATTACCAGGAACAGTCGGACGTGATGTCGCCCAGCTACTACGTGTTCAACGTGGGTGAAGGTCAGGGATTCATCATTGCCGGTGCCGACGACCGTATTCCTGCCGTGTTGGGCTATTCCGACAGGGGATCGTTCGACCCGGAGAACATGCCTGTGAATATGCAGGCCTGGCTGAAGGGATACAATGCCCAGATGGAATATCTGAACCAGCATCCTGAGGCCGCTGCACCTAGGAGGACGGTGAATGGCAGCAGCATTGAACCGTTGCTGGCTAGTGAATGGAACCAAGGGAACCCCTACAACAGCCTGTGTCCGATGGATGGTGATAAGCGTTCCGTCACGGGTTGTGTGGCAACGGCAATGGCGCAGGTGATGTTTTTCTGGAAATATCCCAACTATACGGTTGCCGAAATTCCCGGATACACAACTTCTTCAAAAGGCCTTACGGTATCAGCGATTGCTGCCGGAGCGGCGATTGACTGGGACAACATGTTGCCCAAATATAACGGCAGTGAGACAGACGCCCAAATTGAAGCTGTAGCCAGTCTGATGCTGATGTGCGGTACAGCGGTGCAAATGAACTATACTTCTGGAAGCAGTGGTGCTGTCACCCGACGTGTTGCCGATTCATGGAAAGATTATTTCGACTATGATGCTGCCACAAATTACGAAAACCGAAGTAAATATCGTCTGGCAGCATGGAACCAGAAGGTTTACGACGAACTGAAGGCTGGACGCCCCGTACTTTATGATGGTCAGTCGAGTGGCGGCGGTCATGCCTTCGTCATCGACGGATATGGTGGCGACGACTATTTCCACGTCAACTGGGGCTGGGGAGGCGGCAGCAACGACTACTTCCTGCTCTCTATCCTCGATTCAGACAATAGTTCAGGTATAGGCGCCAGCAGCAGTTCTGACGGCTATAGCTTTGACCAAGGAGCCATCTTCGGTGCTCAGCCCAACACGGGCGTGTCGCCTATTGTCACGCCGATATTGACAACTTCTGAGGTACGTACAGACTTTGCTGAAGTATCAAGAACAGATGTTACGGAAGACTTCCTGGCGAGTGCTTCTGCCAACTGCTGGAACTATACGGGTGCCACTCACACCTTTGAAGTTGGTTACGGTGTCTTCGATACGGAAGGACAGCTTTTGAAAGCAGTTGCCGCTGATTGGACACAAGAACTTGATCCTTCTTATGGATTTAGCTCATTAACCTTTACGATTCCTTTTGGTGCAAACGTTTCAAGCGGTACTTATTACTTGAAGCCGATTAGTCGTGAGGCCGGTTCAGAAACATGGTATGCTAATCTGGGAACAGAAACCAACTACCTGACAGCTACCATCAGCGACAACACGCTAACGGTTATGGCACCGAAGTTCGATCTGACCGGTTCGGTGGATGCATCGGGCAAAATGGAGGTTGGCGTGCCACTGACCCTGACAGCCACCATCACCAATAACGGTACATTGTATAATGGACAGATATTCCTGCTGGTTGGCGGCACTTCAAAAGATAATCTGGTTGGCGGTCGCCATTTCGATATTGACCCAGGAGCCACCGAGACTATTGACTTTACGTTTACTCCGAAAACTGCTGGTGCCAATGATATCTATATCTGTACGCGTGAGTATTATAGTGGTTCGTATGATTATACGCCGTTCATCACGGGTAGCGTTACCATTGATGCCGCCTCGGAAGCAACGCTGACGATGACTCCCAAGACGAAGAATGCAGTCAGAGAGGATAATCAGTGGGTTGTAAAGGAGAGCAAGGCTATCGTTAGTATCGACGTGACAAATACAGGAAGTACAGACTACGACAACGATGTAATCGTCAAACTGTATAAATTAACTAATGGAAACCAGGGCTCTCCTGCCGGCACATTCAGAAAGGCTATTCAGCTGGCTGCTGGTGCTTCGACGACCGCAGAAGTGGAGTTAACCGGACTGGAAGACGGAGCCACCTATTTCTACTACGTTTACTACATGTCAGCAGGAGAAGAGGTGCAGGGTTATCAGTATTCACCCATATTTGTTGTCAAAATAGAGGGTGAAGAGCCGCCTCAGGAAGAGACTGCTTACTATCTGGTGAGCGACCTGAATGAATGGAGCACGACAGACAAGTCGTATGCCTTCACGAAGTTGGATGATGGCAAGACTTGGGAAATCACGTTCCCGGGAAGCACGTCAGATATCTATCTGAAGGTTGCACCGGGTTCGGCCTACGATAACCAAGAAACCTTCTGGAACAATCTGTTGTGCGCAGACAGCGATGGCAGCACAGCTCTTCAGGGAACGATGGTAATGGGTGGAACAGGCGCCTGGAAACTTGCCGCTTCCAACGATGCTGAAAACTATACCATGCGCATTGTGCCCAGTGAGCTGACTTACGAAATCACCTTTACGAAGAAGGAATTCGTGCCACAGCCACCTTATTATTATATTGGAACTGTCACTAATTGGGTATATGATGCCACCAAGGAGTTTACGGATAAGGGCAACGGCACGTATAGCATTACCGTACCTGCTGTTTATGGTGACGACGATAAGACGTGGTTCAAGGTTGCTCCGGCTAATGCTATTGCCAGTGATGGTACTATCACATGGGCTCATTTGTACTCTACGGATTCTGAGGGCAGCACGCAGTTGAGCGGAACCATGACGATTGGCGATGGAGAGGCTTGGGCAAGACCCAAGACAGACAATGCAGAGTCGTATACCATCACCATTACTCCTGAGACTAAGGCCATTGTTATCGAGCCCAATATTGCCCAAGTGACGAAGTTCACCGTGCAGTCGATAGAAGTTGCAGGCTCGCTGAAGACCAACGAGGAGGTGGACATTACCGTCAACGTGAAGAACGAGGGCAACGTGCAGACTGGCACGCTCTACTACTTCATCAACAACATCAAGGAAGGTGAGATCGAGGTCGACATCGCTGCCGGTGAGACGAAGGCCTACAGCGTGAAGTACAAGCCCACAGCCGCCAAGGACTACACCATCAAGGTAACTACCGACGAGGCTGGCGAGACGCTGGCCGGTGAGGAGAGCGCCGCTACGAAGACCTTCACGGTGAAGGATCCTGAAGTGACGAAGTTCACCGTGCAGTCGATAGAAGTTGCAGGCTCGCTGAAGACCAACGAGGAGGTGGACATTACCGTCAACGTGAAGAACGAGGGCAACGTGCAGACTGGCACGCTCTACTACTTCATCAACAACATCAAGGAAGGTGAGATCGAGGTCGACATCGCTGCCGGTGAGACGAAGGCCTACAGCGTGAAGTACAAGCCCACAGCCGCCAAGGACTACACCATCAAGGTAACTACCGACGAGGCCGGTGAGACGCTGGCCGGTGAGGAGAGCGCTGCTACGAAGACCTTCACGGTGAAGAATGCTGAAAAGGGTGATCCCGAGTTAGCCATTCAGGCCAATGAGCATTTTGACGAAGCCCTCGGCTATTTCACCGCAAAGGTTGGACAGCCCTACAATTCGCCCCAGCTGAGCAACCCGCACAATGTGAGCCCCATCGTGTGGACTTCAAGTGATTCGAGTGTCGCTACCGTCGACGAAAACGGTATTGTAACCATCGTTGGCATGGGTGGAACGCAAATCAGGGCCGACTTTGCCGGCAACGATGACTACAAGGCTGGTTATGCAGAATACTACCTCTACGTTTCGGACGTTGTTAACTATAACACTAACGACGACGGTACCGTAACGGTTACCGGTGGTGACGTGTCGGGCGATGTAGAGATTGCCAGCACGGTAGTCATCAACGGTCAGGCCTATCAGGTTACTGGCATTGCCGACGAAGCATTCAAGGGCAACACCACCATCACTTCTGTTACGATACCCGAAGGCATCACCACCATTGGCGCAAGTGCCTTTGACGGGTGCAGCAACATGATGACAGTCATCATCGGTAAGGATGTAGCCACTATTGGCGAGAAGGCCTTTGCCAATATCGGTACTCCGGCCAATGCCCCAAGGCGTGCAGAAGGTGATGGCATGAAGGTAGAGTGCTATGCGGAGAATGTGCCGACAACAGCAGCCAATGCCTTCGAGGCCAGCCCCATCAGCAATGGTACGCTGCTGGTCGACGACAATAGCGTGATGGCTTATTATGCTGCAGAGCCTTGGAGTCTGTTTGGAACCATTAAGGGCTTCAACGGCACCGAGCCAACGGCTATTAAAGCCCTCTGGGCCGACGGAAACGGCACCGCCCAGATATTCTCTCTGGACGGCCGCAAGCATGGTGAAGCTCAGAAGTCAGACTTGATGCGCGTGCTGAACACCCTGCCGAAGGGCGTATACATCATCCGTGTTGGTCAGAATAGCAAGACTATGCACAACTAACACGAAGAAGTAACCTGCCTTCGTAAACAGAAGGCATACAAGGCGTAATCTTACCGGCGGTGAGGTTACGCCTTTAAGTATTCCTGAATGGCGGCTACGAGGGCGTCGTTTTCTTCTGGACGTTGGGTCGAGACGCGGAAGAAGAATTCAGAAAGTCCGTAGAAATTGGAACAATCGCGAATCAACATGCCATGTTCGTGGATGAGGTAATACTTCAGGGCCGAAGCCTTGATAGCCTCCATTTCGCAGAGCATGAAGTTGGTTTTGGTCTCAAAGACGCGTAAGCCCTTGATGTCGCGCAGATTGCTGCGGAAACGATCGGTTTCCTCCAAATATTCGTCCAGATTCTGTACTGCGGGCGTTCCGTGTTTCAGCAAAAACTTACCAGCCTCGATGCTCAAGGTGTTCATCGCCCATGGATGACGATGCTGACGCAACAGTTGGATGAGGTTGGGGTGAGCCGTCATATAACCCAGACGCAGACCAGGAACGCCATAGGTCTTGCTGAGCGAATGAAGAATGATGAGATTGGGAACATCCATCATCTCACGGGCCTGCAACAGCGGCTCTTTCGTATACGACTCATACGACTGGTCGACGACAAAGGTGTAACGAGGTGAACGGCGCACCACATAGTCCATGAACCCCTTCATCAGCACATTGCCGGAAGGGTTGTTGGGATTGCATACCCAATAGACGCGGTCGCGCGGCAGCTTTGTCATCTCGTCGTTGTTTTCGAAAGAGATGATGTGACCGTGCTGTCGACAGGCATCGGCATACTCGTTAAATGTAGGCTGGGGAATGACAGAGGCGCTGCCATGAAAATGCTGCGCTATAAGGTAGATGGCCTCTGTAGCGCCATTGGTTACCAAAACGGCTTCTGGCGAGATGCCTTCCTTCAGGGCGATGAGGCGTTCCAAACTGCGAGGCTGGGGCTCAGGATAGTTGGCTATCAGGTCGAAAGAATCCTTCAGATGCATTTTAAGTGCCGTCAGATTAACGTGCTGATAGACATTGCTACTGAAGTTCATCTTCACCAGGTCGTCATAGCGGTAAATGTCGTCGCCGTGTCCTTCTAACATGTTTAGTTTAGAGTTTAGAGATGAGAGATGAGAATTATGATTAGCTGGCTGCTATGATGCGAATGGTCAGGCTATCGCGGTCGAAAGCGATGCCTTCGCGTTCGATAAAACGACTCAAGACACCTTGGTCGGCCAGCTGATGGGGGGTGCCCACGCTAAGTGGTGAATGTTGAATGTTGAATGTTGAATGATTCTCGGATTCCATGAGCCAGATGCAGTCTGCCACTTGCAGCGACAGTTCTACATCGTGTGTAGAGAGGAAGATGGTTTTCTGCTCCTGAACCGCCAGTCGACGTAACAGTTGCATCATCTCCACCTTGCTGGGATAGTCGAGAAAGGCCGTCGGCTCGTCCAGATAGATGATGGGCGTCTGTTGAGCCAGCGCCTTGGCTATCATGACCTTCTGCCGCTCGCCATCGCTCAGCGTCTGTATCATGCGTCCGGCCAGCGACTCGATGCCAACGAGTCGGATGGACTCACGAACCACCTGATGGTCTTCGTCCGTCAGCCGGCCCCAGAACCCCGTATAGGGTGCACGCCCCATAGCAATCAGTTCCTCTGCCGTCATATTCTTGATGGCCAGCTTTTCTGTCAGCACAACGCCAATCAATCGACTTAAGAGGTGAGAAGGGAGAGATGAGAGGTGAGACGTATGATTACCCTCAGTGTTGAGTAGAATGTTGCCGCCTAATGCCGGTTGGAAGGCTGCAAGCGTGCGTAATAATGTAGACTTACCGATACCGTTTTGACCTAACAAGCACGTCAACTCGCCGCTGTTGATGGCAGCGTTTAACCCACTGGCGACCACCTTTTCATTGCCTTTAGTGGTATAGCCGATGCTGAGGTCTTTCAGTATGACAGTCTCATTGCTCATTACTCATTTCTCATTTCTGATCTCTGATCAGACTGTGTCCTAAGTCTCGTTCTTTACAAATACTGACAATCCGCGCCATCACATCGTCCATCAGGGGAACGGGAACCAGCCGGTAGTTGTCGTAATCGGCACAGAGCACCACCAGATTCAACGCCTTCACCTGAATGCCGTAGTTCTGCTGAAGCATATAGCGATACAGATTCTGCTGAAGGCAATAATGATAGTAAGCCGTATCGGGCACGCTGATGCCGTTCAGCGACATCTTACCACCAAAGCCAGTAACAATGGGGCGCCCTGCATCGTCGACCACCTTACGGCTACGCTTCCAGTCGTAGATGACGAACTGACCATCGTCATCGCGGCAAATCATATCGATGGTTCCGGCGATGTTCAAGTCGACATCATAGACGGGCCACTCCTGACGATAAGGACGGATGTGGTAGTCCCGGACGAAGCGCATGAAATGCTGACGTTCGGGCTCCACACAGACCTCTTCGCTCTCGCCCTCGTAACGGAATACGTAACGGGTTTCGAAGCGTCCGTTCTGAAAATAGTTTTCCGTTTGTTCATGCAGGAAGGTACCCACCTCGCTGGCCATGCAGCCGACACGATTCCATTCGCGGAGTGTCTGTTCGGCAGGAATACCATAGCGCTCCTGACGACGAAGGGCGGCACGCTGTCCATCGAACGGTTCGAAGAAATAGCCTACGAGGTTGCTGACAGGTAACAGCTGATACTCGCCCCGATAGAGGTAGACGTGTCCCTCGGGCAGGAAGTCGATGAATTCATCCTGTTCGTAGAGACCCGCATCGGTAAAGGCCTCCATTTTCTCAATCATGGCTTGCGAACGCTCTCTCATTTTTCTTTTGATTCCAGGGGGTTACGCAATCCTTTATAGCCCGACAGATAGGCCTTGGCAGAACCAAACGAGAGGAACATGTCGAGACGAACCGGCATATGGTTCTTGTCGTCGGTAATGTAAAAACGGATGAGTTCGTGATTCTTGCCGTCCTCGCGCTCAATGAACGAAAAGACCAGACAACGATACTTGTCGTTATTGTTCTTCATCTTCAGCGTGGTCTTACCTGTATATTTCAGCCACGAGTTCGTCAGATGCTTGGCGTCGCTGATGGGCATGGGAATGTTCTCGCCAACCTTCAGCTTGGCAGCATCAAAATTACGGGCTCGTAAAAAGATGCTCATCATGTCGTAGATACAGTCCTTATACTCGGCCTCCTTCCTGTGCTCCTCGCCGTCAGCGTCGATGCGGTGCATCTTCAGATGACAATTCGACCCAGGATAGCTATACCACAGCTCGTCTACATAGTAGCGATCGCCCTCACGGGCTCCCTTGCGGAAATAGAGAGGTGAAATATCCATATCGGTATAGCACAACAGCGTGTCACGCATGATGAATACGTTGTCCAACTGGTCGTTGCCTCGTGTAATCAGGCTACTGCGAAAGGCCTTCTGTCCTTTGTATCTCGACTGAACGGTAGACATAGAAGCTGTTCCGACCTTTACCCAGACGAACTTCCAATTGAAGTAGAGGTCGTAACTGAGAAACTCGCCCGACTTGAAAGCGGTATTCTCTATACCACACTGGGCATGCGCCCCTATGGGGATAAATAATAGATATAAAATATAAATGATAAAAATCTTCTTCATCGTCGTCTTTCTTATTTCTTATTTTTTATTTTATATTTAGGGCGCAGCCCGCTTATAATTAGGGCGCAGCCCGCCATATTACTTCACTGTTTGTTTCTTGATATACTCTATACCCAACTGACGGGCACGTTCTGCATTACGGTTCGTCAGTTTCTTCTTTTCCTTATCACCTTTTTGCTTGATCAGCGCACCAGGTTTCTGCCGGTTGCGGGGCTTGGCAACCAGGTTCCATTGTTTCGTGATGTCCCACTTAGCCTTACTCTCGATTTCCTCCGAGAAATAATATACCTCTTCTGGCTGCTGGTCAAGGTCGTATTCACCCGTATCCCAGATGTTGTTGCCATTGCGGTCGACAAAAGCACGCGCATAGTACTTATTAGGATCGAGGTAGAAGAAAGCAGCCTCGCCATTGGCACTAGCCCTGACCTGACGCTGGCACTTGTCGTCCTTGCCTAACAGCTGGACCACAATGCCTGTATCGCGTACACCACTTAAACGGAATACCAATGAGCCATATTCGTCAAGTGGTTTAGCCTTGAGACCCTTCTTCATAGCCTCGGAGGCCAGACCATAGATATCGACAAATGCCGCCGAGTCAATCTCCAGGCTGTATTCCGTCTCGGGATGCCATTCCGCCAACAATTCAAAGCGTCGCTTGACCCCGTCAAGTTGTCGGAACTCATAAGGAGCACGATACCACAGCGAGTCAATCTTGGAATAAAGATGGATTGCCGAAGTGTCAGCCTTCTGTAGCGGAGTCGGTATGGTAAAATAAATCTTGCTCGTGGGATTCAGTGACGCAGGGACATTGACATTAACATCCAACGGCTTGATGGGGTATATGCTGTCATACGGCTCGTCACGCTTCTTCTTCTTTTTCTGTTCCTTCTCCCATTCCTCGTATTCCTTCTGCTTCTCCTTCATGCGCTTGGCATACGACGTCTTAGCTATGACTTCCAACGTGTCGGTCTGACTGACGAGTACACCCATACTGTCGGTCATCAGGTATTCCAAGGAAAGCGACAGCGTATCCTGATTGATCAGTGTGGTGTCGCGCAACCAATAGGTCAGCGTGTCTTGCTTCTGGCTTGCTTCCAATACGAAAGCAGAATCAGCATCAAAGTTAAAGCCCTTGATGACTGGCAGCTGTTCGTTACCATAGCTGAAATAGAGGGTGATGCGGTTTGCCTCCGTACGGTCGGGCTGCTTCAGCAGATAGCGGTCCGTCTGCACTTCCTGAAAGGCCAGCATAACGACGTTGTCTGGATAGAAATGGGTATAAGGCACCTGCAGAATGTTGTCGATATGCAGGGTGTCGCGCCAAATGGTATCCTGGCGGATGTCAGGTTTTGCATAGGGCTTGTGAATCTCGTGCGAAAAAGCTATCATCTCGCTCTTCTGAGAGAACCTAAAGTCGTTGTCGGCATCCTGTAAGGCATAGATACGGTATTCGCCAGGGGCTACACCTTTGATGACGAAATGTCCCGTTCCGTCAGTACGGGAAATACGCATGAGGGGTTCTTTGCGGAATACGGAATCTGCCAAGTTGTTATAAAGACCGACACTGATGCCTTTCACGGGTTCCAGATTCGATGCGTCGAGCACATAACCAGCCACCTCGAAGGTATCAATCTGTTCGCCTGTCGAGAAGGTGTAGGTATAGTTTCCCATGGGGTTGCCCTCGTTGTTGTCGCTGATGGCGTCGCTGAAATCGATGGTGTAGGTTGTATTGGCTTTCAGCGAGTCCTTCAGTTCCACAATAATTCTCTTACCGGCAGCCTTTATCTCGGGCATCTCTAATTGTGGAGGCGACACGATGACATTCTGCGAAACATCGGCCAGTTTGATAAACTCGTCAAACAGAATGGTTATCTTCTGAGCCGTCACATTGGTAGCCCGCTCTGCTGGCGTAGAACCTACGACACGAGGAGGGTCGTCGTCGTACCATCCTCCGTCGGGTGAACCCATTCGGGCACAGCCCGAAATGAGGAATGAGAAATGAGAAATGAGAAATGCTGCTAACAGCACTCCTACACAACCTTTCAGGCTCATCCTTGTACGCCTCATAACAGCGTTGGTCCATTTCTCATTTTTCATTTCCATTTCTCATTACTCATTACTCATTTCTCATTTAGCAGCAGTAGCTGCTCCATGTGTTCACGCGAATTGCTCAGTCGGGGCACCTTGTGCTGGCCTCCCAATTTTCCACGCAACTTCAGCCAGTCGTTAAAGAGTCCGGTGCGGGCCTCGATGATTTCCAGGTGCTGCAAGGTGATGTCCTTATAGCGTTTGGCTTCGTAGTCGCTGTTCAGCTCCTGCAATTTCCGATCCAACAGGTCAGAGAATTGTGCCAAATCTTTCGGAGCCTTGGAAAATTCAATGAGCCATTGGTGGCGGCACTTGGCGTTAGCATCCATAAAGACTGGAGCCGCCGTATATTCCAGCACTTCAGCACCCGTCTGCTCGCAGGCATAGGCCAGTCCCTGTTCGGCATTGTCGACGATGAGTTCCTCGCCAAAGGCATTGATAAAACTCTTGGTACGGCCAGAGATGACGAATTTATAAGGATTGGTGGAGGTGAACCGCACCGTATCGCCTATCATGTAGCGCCACAGCCCACACGATGTGGAAATCAGCATGGCGTAGTTCTTGTCCTTTTCCACGCCCCACAGAGGAACGATTTTGTGCTCTCCGGTTTCGCCGGAGAGTTCCTGAAACTCATAGAACACCCCATAGTCCAGCATCAGCAGCATGGCCTTGTCCGTCGGGTCGTCCTGAATGCCAAAGAAACCCTCGCTGGCATTATACGTCTCCATGTAGTGCATGCGGGGCGTGGTAATCAGTTGTTCGTACTGCTTCCGATAGGGCGTGAAGGCCACACCGCCATGAAAGAACACCTCCAGGTTCGGCCACACCTCTTCCAAGTGTGTCTTACCCGTTATCTCCATCATACAGTTTAGTACGGAGAGCATCCACGACGGTACACCACTGATGTTGGTGACGTTCTTCGTCATAGCCTCGCGGGCTATCCGTTCGCGCTTCACTTCAAAATCAGAAAGCAAGGCGGTCTCTTTCTTGGGTACGCGGATGAAATTCACCAGCGGATTGATGTTTTCTATGAGAATGGCGCTGAGATCGCCCACCAGCGAGTCTTTCACATTGTAGTTTGGCGCATGGCTACCCCCCAGAATCAGTCCGCGTCCGTCGAACATCCTCGACTGGGGATTGTTGCGCAAATAGAGTGCCACAGAGTCGTAACCTCCAGCATAGTGAATCTTCTGAAGGCCTTCGCTGCTGACGGGTATGAACTTCGACTTGTCGTTCGTCGTTCCGCTCGACTTGGCATACCAACGGACACGTCCTGGCCAAAGCACATCGGACTCGCCATGACGCATACGGTCTATCTGGCCCTTCAGTTCCTCATAGCTGTTGACGGGATTCATCTTGACGAAGTCGTCGTAGCTTCTCGTCGTAGCAAAGCCGTGTTCACGACCGTATTCTGTGTCCTTGGCACGGGCTATCAGATGCTGCAACACAGCCCGCTGCAACTCCTCGCCGTGGGTCTGGTGCAACTCGAGTTCTCGCATGCGCGAGGTGAAAATATGTCTTGCTAAACTTGTTATGCTCATTGCGTAGTTGTCTAATACAACGTGCAAAGGTAGTGCAAATCGAATAAAATGCAAAATAAATTAGCATTTATTTTCATTTTTGAGATGCAGCCTGCCTTCACCAAAGGTGAAAGATAGTCAAAGATAACGTAAATCAAACAAAAAATCGGAAGAATTTACGATTTTTTTACATGCCTCTTCCACGCTGCCTGCCTCCAACAGGCGCTGGCGGGCCTCTTCATAGTCCAATCCGAGCATTTCCTGGACCATTCGCGTACCGCGATCCACCAGTTTGGCATTCGTCAACTGCATATTCACCATGCGATTGCCCTGTACACGTCCCAAACGAATCATCAGCGTAGTGGAAATCATGTTCAGCACCATTTTCTGGGCAGTACCGCTCTTCATGCGACTGGAGCCTGTTACGAACTCTGGGCCCACAATGGTTTCGATGGCGTAGTCGGCAGCCTGAGCCAAAGGGGTATTAGGATTGCTAGTGATACAACCCGTCAATAGTCCGTTCTGGCGGGCCTGACGGATGGCACCAACCACATAGGGCGTTGTTCCCGAAGCGGCAATGCCCAACACGGTATCAATGGCAGTAGGCTCGTGTGCCTGCAGGTCTTTCCATCCTTGTTCCGTAATATCCTCGGCTTTTTCAACAGCTTTCCGTAGGGCCTTGTCACCTCCGGCAATGATACCCATTACCTTGTTGGCGGGAACACCAAAGGTGGGGGGCAACTCGCTGGCATCCAGCACACCCAGTCGGCCGCTGGTTCCTGCACCGATATAGAATAGTCGGCCTCCTTGTTTCATGCGTTCCTCGATGGCTACAACCAGCGCTTCTATCTGGGGAATGACTCGCTGCACAGCCTCAGCCACCCTGCAGTCTTCTTCGTTGATGTGCTGTAGCAGTTCCGACACCGACATCTGCTCCAAGTGGTCGAAGCGTGATGGCTGTTCGGTGATTTTCTCCTTGATGTTGTTATCGTGGTTGCTCATGATGAAGCATTGTTGATAGGCATTTCTATGACGAAACGGCATCCGTCGCGATAAGTGGTGTCGAGCGTGAGATCGCCGCCAAGACTGATGATGTGGCGCTTGCTCAGCGGCAAACCAAGTCCCAATCCTTCCGTAAGATCGTCAATTTTGGTGAAGGGTTCGAACATCTGTTCGATTTTCTCTTCAGAAATACCTGGTCCTTTGTCCTCGACACAAAAGCGCACCTTGCTGTCCGTATGTGTGATACGGAGCGACAGATGCTTCTGGTCAGCATATTTGGCAGAATTATAAAGCAGTTCCCGCAGGCTGCGCAACAGATAAAGTCTATTGGTGGTGATGCAGAAGTCATCAGTGACGTCACTCTCAAACTGAACATTGACATTGGGGGCGTGCGAGAGCAGATTATTGATACTTTCGCGGGCCACCTCGTTGCACGACACAAGCTCTTGCTTTTGGTTGTTCAACTCTTCAGAGAGTCCACTATCCGAACTGTCGAACAGCATCTGCAACAGACGGGACAGCATATAGCTGTTGTGAAGCATCATATTCTTGATGCTGGCCATTTCTTCCTGTGCCATACCGTCGCGCAGCACTTGGGCAAAACCCATGATGATGTTCAACGGTGTACGTATCTGGTGCGTTACATTCTGAATAAATGTTGTCTTTTTCTGGAGAGCCTCCTCTGCCAGTTGTGTTGCTCGTGCCTGCTCCTCATTGCGCTGTTTGGCAACATCGGTCGTATAGCGTATGCTACCCATATGGAAGTTCAGCGACTCCTGCATGGTGGCGAAACTGTTTTGCAGTTGTCCGACGACGTCCTCACGCTGGGTATGCGGGCAAAACACTTCGTATTGTCCGTTGGCAATTTGCCTGGTCAGATTCGATAACTTGGTGACGGGACGAATGGCATGATTCACAGCTCGTCGACAAAGCAGCATAATGGCCACTAATCCAACGACGATAAGCAGCGCTATGACGTATCCCAACTGGTGATAACTCTTCAGGATATCACTCTCCGGACAAACCAGTGCCAGACTCCACTCAGTACCAGGCACCGGACGATAGCACACCAGACACGGTTCTCCATCGACCACCACATTCATGTGCCCCTGCTTGCCTGCCGTCATCTCGTGTCCCAACGCAATCTGATCGGCGTTTTCATGGGGGTCGGTATAACTGAATATGGTCCGCTTGAAAACGAGAGCAGGGTTAGGGTGGATGAAATAGTGCCCGTCCTTTCCTATCAGCATAAAATAGGCATTGGGATAAGGATGGCTGGAAGAATCGACAGTCTGGGCAAGATTGCGCAGCGAGAGGTCGGTAGAAATGACACCTAACATACGGCCGTCGTCCTTGTATAGTGGTTTACAATACGATGCTATCATTTCGGTGGTGTAGAGCCCTATTTCGTTGAAATCGTCAAAGGGGTCTACCCAACAGGGCTTTCCCAACTTCTTCGGAGTCTTATACCACACTTTTTCGTAATAATCGTACTCTTCCTCACGGACGGTAGTCACCGAATCGACCTCTGCCTGACCATCCGTGTGTATTTTTTCGCGAACGGAATAGGCTGAGAAATAACGGCCATACTCTGGGAACATATCCGGCTCAGCGGTGATGGAACAGCCATTTACGTGACGGTTCAGTCGAACAATACGATCTGTCAACCCCAGCAGCACTTCCGGTTGGAAGTTTTCCTCGGCAATCCACTCGTTAGAATTGGTCGCAGTTTCGATGGTGTTCATATAAGTCCTGATGCGCTGCGTGGCACTATTAAGGACATTGGTAGCATGCTCTGTCGCCTCCTGGCGGATGAAGTTACGCGACTGCCAGAACAAGATACCCAGCGACAAGATGAAAATGGGTATTGCCATCAGCAGGATGCCATGACTCATTTTCAGGGAAAGACTCTTACGAATTCTACTCATGTGGCTCCTCCTTTCCTCTTTCCTTATCGGCAGCATCCAACAGTTGATTCAATATGTCAGTAATGACTTTGCTTTGAGACTTGATGGTATCCACTTCCTGTGCACACTTGTCGCGATATTCCTCTGTACGTTCTTGCGACTCCGATTGGCAGAGCCGTTCCACACTGGCAGCGATGGCCTTGGCGGGCTCCATCATCTGGTTGGTCATATTGTGCAAGAAAGCTATCTTCATGTGATCGGCCTCTTGAGCCTGACCATACACCTTTCGCAGGCTCTCACCATGCTCCTCCAGGGTTTTCAGCAGTTGTTCCAATTCGCTGACATGGATGGACAAAGACTGCTGCATCTGCTGGAAACGTTCCTGCAACTGGCCAATTTCATCCTCTCTCAGTGTTGAATGTTGAGTGATCCCACATTCCTCATTCCACTCTCCACTGGCTATGCGCTGTGCCGATTTTGTCAACATCTGCAGAGGCAGCAATTGGCGGTGAGTAATCAGCCAGCAGAGTGCAAAGAACAACAGCAGGCTCACAACGGCAATGCCCAACACATAATATAGCAACTGGTTGTATTCGCCAAAGATATCGTTCTCCGGATAGATTACACCCACGCTCCAATCGAGCTTGACGCTAGTGCGTCCTGGTACGTCGGCGCGCAAGAACGGTTTGTAGAACACATAATTCTCGTGGCCGTCCATCGTGAAACACTTGTAACCGGTCTCTCCGGCCACCATGGCGTCTGCCACCTCCTTAATGCTGGCATTTTTCCCGCCTTCCGTCTGGGTATAAATGGTCTGGTGCAGCAGCTTATCTTTGTCGGGGTGTACGATGTATGAGCCCTTACTATCCAGCAGGGTGCTGTAACCATTGGGCGACGGCTTCGACGAAAGGATAATCTGTGAAATCAGCGCTATCGACACATGGCTGTCCACCTTGCCGATGCACTGACCTTGCCGATTGTAGATGGGCAGGCTGAAAATGGCTGTTTTCTCACGCGACCATCCTGTCCACACTTTCTCCGCCGGAACCACAGAGTCCGGATGCAGCACGATGTCACAATTCAGAATATATGGGTTACAATCCGCTATGCGCTTGCTGTAGGCCTTCATTTGCTCTGGATCGTCAAGATGAGCCAACATATCCCAATAGATGTTACCCACCGACTGCTCTACGCTCAACAGAATGTTGTCGATGTGCTGCACGGTGCTCTCCAACGTCTGCTCAGCGCTCTGTAGGGCCTCTTGTTTCAGTGCCTGGCGCGAGAAATGGAACAACACTGCCAACGATAACGACAAAAGAATCGCTACCGCAAGGACTACCATCAGACTCAGTCTAAAGGATAAGGTCCTGGAGATTTGTTTCGCCCATTTCCACATATTTCGCTGCAAAGTTACGAATAAGCGAGCACAAAAACGAAAGAAAAGGAATTTTTCTTTCATTTTGTCGATAAGAGTACAAAAAACAACGATTTCGTTTTGCCGTGAGTAAATCTTTTGCTATCTTTGCCTGCGAAATAAAAAGGAAAAACTAGTGATGCAACAGCCGCAACTCGACTATTACGACATGGGGCCTGATGTGGTGGCCTTCAGCAGTACCCGGCATGGAGGCTGCAGCGAGGGCAACTATGCGGCATTCAATATCAACCGCTATTGCGGTGACAACGACGACAATATCCGCCAAAATCGCGAGGCGCTGTGCCAATTGCTAGGTATCAGCGACAGCCAGCTCGTCATGCCCCATCAGGTACATCTCACGAAGGTTGCCAAGATTGACAGGGCATTCATGGCACTCGACACTACAGAGCGACAAGGCGCACTGGAAGGTGTCGACGCCCTGATGACCGACCTTCCCAACGTGTGCATCGGCGTATCTACTGCCGATTGCATCCCCATCTTGCTCTACGACAGCGTCCACCATGCCCTTTGTGCTATTCATGCCGGCTGGCGGGGCACCGTCCAGCATATTGCCGTAAAAGCCATTCAGGCCATGACCGAAACCTATGGCACGCAGCCTCAGCACCTCATGGCACAAATTGGGCCCGGCATCCATCTCGACTGCTTTGAGGTGGGCGACGAAGTCTACCAGGCCTTCGCACAAGAAGGATTCGACATGTCGACTATCAGTCGCCGTTACCCCACCTCCGATGGATTGGGCGAAAAATGGCACATCGACCTGCCCGAGTGCAACCGCCAGCAACTCCTTGCAGCAGGCTTGTTGTCAGAGTCTGTCAAGGTCTCACCCGTCTGCACCTTCCTGCAGTCCGCCGACTACTTCTCAGCCCGCCGCTTAGGCATCAATTCCGGCCGCATCTTCACCGGCATCATCAACCCATACTAAACGGACCTATTTACCCGCATTCTCGTCGTGCGCACTCATATTCTTGATCATCAGATTCACCAGGCGCTTCGTGATGAAGGTGTGGCGAACGGCATGTCGTACCTTGTCTGCAATCGACGGGCCATCGGACGAGGCATCAGTCTCCGCTGCTGCCATCTGCTGCTCGCGACGGTCTATCTTGGCGCGCAGGCTCGGCGAGGCGTGGTTGTAGAGGAACGTGTAGCACGGTAGCGCAGCCTTCATGACATAAGGAGTGAGGAACGTCGTCACCACACTGGATGCCACGATGATAGGATAGATGGCCGGATGAAGGACGCCCAAATTGGTGCCCAGCGAAGCGATGATGAACGAAAACTCGCCAATCTGCACGAACGAGAAGCTGGTCTGCATCGCATCGCGCATCGTGGCGCCGCCCCACCAGCAACCCAAGGTGCCGAAGAGTATCATGCCGATAATCACTACCAGGCAGACCCAGAAGATGCTCACCGAGTATTCCACCAAGGAGGCGGGGTCGATGAGCATGCCCACAGAGACGAAGAAGATGGCGGCAAAGACATTCTTCAGCGGCGTCATCAGCTTCTCGATACGGTGCGACTCCACCGTCTCGGCAAGGATAGAACCCATCACGAAGGCACCAAGGGCACTGCTGAAACCGGCTTCCTCAGCTGTGAGCACCATGCCTAAGCACAGACCCAAGGCGAGGATAATCAGCGTTTCGTCATTCAGATGTTTCTTGACTATGCGCAGCAGCGTCGGGATAATCAGGATGCCGCAGATGAACCATACCGCGAGCGTGAGAGCTAGAATGAGCACCTTGTTGAGCAGTTCAGCGCCTTCGAACTGATGGCGGATGGCGATACTGGAGAGCAGTACCATCAGCACTACTGCCACCACATCCTCCACAATCAGGATGCTGGTAGCACCCTTGACGAAACGCTCCTTGCTCTTGCCTGCCTCGTCAATGGCCTTCATCACGATGGTAGTACTCGACATGCAGAGCATGCCTGCCAGGAACAGCGAGTTAATCATATCCAGTCCGGCATCTTGGCCCACCAAGTAGCCCCACGCCATCATGCCCAAGATGATGGTCATAGCACCTACAGCGGCTATCTTGCCGCTGCTGATGAGGTTCTTGAGGCGGAACTCCAGACCGATGCAGAACAACACAAACAGCACTCCTATGTCTCCCCATGCCTTTACGTTATCCGTATTCACCAGGGTTTCACCAAACAAATGCGGGCCTACCAAGACACCAGCAACGATATAACCCAGCACCACCGGCTGTTTCAACAACTTAAACACGATACTGACCACTGCGGCCGTAATCATCAAAATGTATAAATCTTGTACCATAAAAATTCATTAGTTTGCTTTGAAGACTTCTTCGCCATCAACGATAGTGGCAACGATATTGGCCTGGGCGACCTTCTCGATATCATCGTGCAGGAAGTCGCAATCGTACACAGTCATGTTAGCTATCTTTCCGAACTCGATGGAACCCAGGCGATGCTCCTGGTGCCATGCATGCGCCACGTTGATGGTCAAGGCACGCAGTGACTGCTGGCGAGTGATAGCCTCCTTGACATTGTGACTGGTGTCCACACCATCGAACATACCCTTTGGAAGAGAGCGGGTTTCAGCCATGTAAATACTGAGTGGAATATTGAATGACGGAGAAACCGGGTAGTCCGAATGGAAGACCGGACATGCGCCTGCGTCAAAGAAGGACTTGATGGGATAAGACTGGCTGGCCAATTCCTCACCTACATACTTGACTTCAATGTCATAGAAGCCCGGAATCTTCGCCGTCCATAGTGGAGGCACTGCCGGAACAGAACCGGTTGCCGCCATACGGCGGATATCCTCGGGGGTTACGAAGTGTAGGTGCGCCAGCACGTTGCGCTGGTCCTTGTCGCCGGTAATCTTTTCAGCGTCCTCGATGCAGCCGAGCATGAAGTGGGTTGCACCGCCGCCTTCGGAATGAACATGCACAGACATGCCCTCCTTGTCGGCTTCAACAATCAGCTGCACCATCTTGTCATGGTTGTTGAAGCGTTCGTTGCCGTGATAGCCCGGTTGGTCGGCATAATCCTGATTCTGCCAGCCCGTGTGCGCTTCGGTCACACCGTCCAAAAACGTCTTGACGCCGACAACATGGAAATATTCACCGCTGTACTTGGCACGATCAGCTGCGATGCGGGCCACCTCCGCCTTCGGGTCTTCGGGATTGTCCGGGCACATCAGGTAGGCAAAAGTGCGCAACTTCAGCTTACCCTCCTGTTCCAACTCGTAGAAGGCCCTGGGAGCTATGGTATTGGTTACCTCCACGCCGGCGTCGGCCACAGCGGTGTAGCCGTTGGCGAGGGCCATGTCCTGCCAGGCGAGCAGATAGTCCTTGGCATTCTCAAGGGTAGTGGGCAGTTTGGGGTACACTTCGAATACAGGGGCTTCACAGATGTAACCGTCCGGTTCGCCGTTTTCATCCACGTGCACCAGTTCATAACCCATTTCCTTTGCGTAGGCTGCGTCGATGCCCGCCCATTCCAGTGCTTTGGTATTGAGGAGCATGGAATGTCCCCCGCCGGTTTGCATAAACAGCGGCTTGTCGGCGCAAATTTCGTCAAGATACGCTTTGGAAACGTATTCTTCATTTTCGACCCATCCTGATGCCAGGTAGAACTCACGTTGTGGGTTCTTTTGGATAAACTCCTTGATGATTTCGCGGTATTTAGAATAATCTGTCAAGCCTACCTGCGCGAGGTTCGCCTGCCCGATGGCGCGGTCACCGGCCAAATAGCTGTGGCAATGTGACTCAAGGAATCCGGGATAGATGTAGTTGTCGCCATAATCCTGCACCTGCGCATCAGCACCTGCCAGCTTCTTTGCCTCTTCTGCACTGCCGATATAGGTAAATACGCCGTTCTTCACTAATGCGGCCTTGGCAAAGGGGCGCTTCTCATCCATCGTGATGATGTTGCCGAGGATAATCGATTGTTTCATAGTTACATTATTTTTAGGAATAGACATATTTGTAGTTTTACGCCTACAAAGTTAGCAAAATTTCCTGAAAAAAAATCACAGCCTATACCCTAAGCCGTGATTTTTGCAAATTTCGTTACTTATTTTGCAGATTTCGTAACTTGATCCAGGATCTCACCAGCATAGCTTCTATTGTTTTATCTGACCATTTTTAATAGTTCTAATGAAGGACGAGCCTCTCCCGTTATGGGGCGCAGAGTCCAGCGCACCGTCCAGCTGAGCTGTTCATGAGGTTTGAGGGTGGTATAGGGCCCCTGGGCCTCCAATTCGATGAAGGTCTTTCCGCGATTCACATAAACCTGTATCTCGGCTTCGCCGGGAGCAGGCTGTGAGGCCGTTAAGTCGTCAAACCGCTTCAACAATAGCAGGCCATTATTGCAATAGGCATACCAGCCCTTACCATCAGCATTGATCTTGCGGTTCTGGGGGGCCTCGTCAGGCTGATACCAAAGGGCACCATGCTCGGACTTGAAGGACAAGACTCCGGCAGGCGTCACCCCATCGAGGGGTGCATCGAAGAAAATCACTCCGCCGTCGTTGGGTACGCGGGTAATTTCCCATGGGGCCACTTGGCGCGTCTCGTCGCTCTCGTTAATAATCGTATAGGTGACGAGGAACCCCCCTCCCACCTCCCCCGACTGGGGAAAGCTTTTGTCGACGGTAAATTCCTTGCGGACGCGGTATTTCAGTCGCGGAGACACCTCACTGGTCATCATGAGGCGGCCGTCGAGCTCTTCGACCTGATAGACCCCCTTGTCGAACTCAGGAACGGGCGGCCAGTTCCACTCTTTCTGTGGACTGGTCCAAAAGGTGCTGCCGAAGGATTCTGGTGCCGTCTGTTGCGAGATGACTTCCTGCCCCTTGTACGTCAGCGACATAATCTTGGCGCCCTTCGTGGGATAGATAGTCATCGTAACATCGCCAGCCTTAAGTTGGCGACAGCTCTGACGGGCACGGAAGTCGTCGAGCTGTTGGAAACAATGCTTGTCGATAATCTCTGCCAGACGGCGGTCGTGATTGTGGCGGATGGCACACTGGTGGTTGAACTCCATCAGTTCGCCATTCTCCTTGGTATAAGGATGCCACGTGGGCAGGCCATCGATATTCGGATTGCCGTTATGAGCAAACTGAGCCCATACGCTGCTCATCGTATCGGCCAGCCGCAGGTCTGCCTCAGTGGGTTGTGGCAGTTCGTTGGCTGAATGGTGGAGCGTGTTGAAGCAGAACTTCAGTTCGTGGCCATGCACACTACCTTTGTTGACGGGCGAGCGCCAAGTAAACAGGTACATGTAAAGAGGAGAGTGGAGAGAGGAAAGAGGAGAGAGTGATGAGCGGTGAGAAGTAACGGAATCGGCAGTAATGATGGTTTTCGGACGGAACAGCCAATCGATGCTCAGCAGGTCCTGCGGCGTATGGTCAGGATAAGCCTCAGCAAAAGCACTCAGATAGCTCTGGGCGTCGAAGCCAAAGGTACGGAACAATTCGCGACGGGCCTCATCCTGTGTCATCGGCTTGTCGTAGCGCAGGCGCTGCAACTCGTTGAACGTCGTACCGATGAGGATGGGGACGTTATCGCTGATGCTGGCAAAGCCTGGCTGGAAGGGTTGTTGCAACAGCGTCTCGCCATCGGGCGTGGGACCAAAGCCCCACATCATCGGCGTGCCAGGCTTGCGGGTGCCAATGCTGGCGGCCATCGCCCGCTGGCCAGCGGCATAGAGTGTATCGTATGGGACACGGTTAATGTCGTCAATATGCTTGGCATCGATGTTCAGCTCCTTTAGCACGGCCTGCCCCAATTCCTCGGTCATCTGCTTGGTATTCACATTGAGGATGGTGCCGCTCATGATGATGGCCTTGTGGAAAAGGCCCTTAGCCTGTGGCATGCAAAGCAGCGTGCCCACCTTGCCTCCCCCACCTGACTCTCCGAAGATGGTGACGTTCGTGGGGTCGCCGCCAAATTGACTGATGTTCTTCTGAATCCACTGCAGGGCCTGCACCACGTCGAGCATACCCACATTGCCAGAATACTTGTATTTCTTCGAAACGCCAGAGAGGTCCAGGAAACCAAGGATATTCAGACGGTGGTTGACACTAACCACGACGACATCCTTCTTGGCCAGTTGCATGCCAGGATTCCACGCCGACGTGCCAGAGTCGAAACCGCCACCATGTAGCCAAAGCATCACGGGTTTAAGTGAGGAATGTGGAGTGTGGAGTGTGGAATTGGTCCACACGTTTAGCACGCAGCACTGCTCCGACATCTCAGTCTCGCTGAGCTTGCGGCCCCATGTGTTTTGCATAGCCTGCGGTCCCCAATGGTCGCACAACCGGACCCCTTTCCACTTGTCGACAGGTTTTGGCGGCATAAAACGCTCGACCTTCGCATAGGGGATGCCCAGAAAACCTGTGGTCCCTTCTTGATCGATTCCCTGTACCAATCCCGACTCGGTGCGAACCACCATCGGATTTTGCTGTGCCATAGCTGCTAACGGTAGCAGTATGGCTAATGTCATAAAGGTTATCTTATTTTTCATCATTAAAAAGTTGATAATAACTGATTCTTTATTTGTTTCTATTCTCCAACAAACTGCAATGAGGTACCCTGATTATCTATTTTCAAACGTACCTTACACCCCTCGATCATCGGGTAGTTCAGACCACTATGATGACCCACAGGGAAATCATAACAGACAGGGATGTCGTAGTGTTGCAGATATTCGTGGAGCATGTCGTACATATCGTCAAAGCCGTTCTCCGGATGCTTGTATTTCGAGAAATGGCCCACGATGATGCCCTTCAGCCGTGAGAGGATGCCTCGAATTTCCAGCTGGTGGAGCATGCGGTCGACTTTCGACATCCCTTCGCCAGTATCCTCTATAAAGAGTATTAGGCCTTCATCGGCACGATTCAGAAAATCATAGTCAGATCCTGCCAAACCACAAAGAACGGAGAAATTACCGCCTACCAAAATGCCCTCTGCCTCGCCCTGTTGGTTCAACGGGTGGGCTACAGCCTGATAGCAGGGAAGTTCGCCCTGCAACAATCTGCGCAGGATGGCATTCACGGAGGCGCGTTCCCCTCGAAGAGAGATGCCGTCGCACATCGAACAATGTATGCTCATTATCCCTGCCGATACCTCTGCGCTGTGTAAGGCTGTCGCATCGCTGAAACCCATCACCCATTTCGGATGGTGGCGAAACTCCTCTAAAGGAATGCACTGCAACACCTGCACGGCTCCATCGCCACCACGACTGCACAAGATGGCCTTCACGGTAGAATCTCTCAGTGCCCACAGCATATCTGCCGCACGTTCATCAGCAGTACCTGCAAAGCCGTGCCAATTGCTCAACACATGAGGGCCCACCACAGGCACATAGCCCCACTCACGGAGCGTCTGACAACCCTTGACTACAGTCATCGAATCTGGCGTACTTGATGGCGACACAATGGCTATCGTATCGCCAGCCTTCAGAGCAACGGGCATTACTAGCCGTTGCTGAGCCGCTACATCCTGAACCAAAGGAATCAGCAGTAGCGATAGCATCAGGATGTTACAATAGCCCCATCTTTTCATACATTTTCCGATATGCTTCTGCCTTTTTATTGAATGCCAGCGGATAGGCGCGCGAAGACGACGGAAGGCGATAAAGTACGATTTCATCGGCGTCGCAGTTCATTATATTAGGTATCAATACCCAGGAATTAACGTTGGGCATTGTGGGGATATTCAACGTATGGACAATGGTGTCGGTAGCCTTCTCGCCAGTAGTAACAATGGCTCGCAAATGGGGCAATTGAACTATGAGCGCACGGATGTTTGTGGGCTCTACTACCTCGAGGAATTTGTCGGATGCATTGTCCTGCAGACGGCGAATGGCGGTAGAGGTATCGAAGAATGCAAGCCCTTTTTCCTTGCAGAACGCTACGATTTCATCGAGCTTGAAGCGCTTAGCCTCTTCATCAACAAAATACTGACGGTTACTAAAAAACACTTCGCCCTCGATACGCCAGTGGTCGTTGATAAAGTTAGGATAATAGAAGTCAATACACCACCGTTTCCGTTGCGGTGGAAAACTGCCTAAAAACAACACTTTGGCATGTTCAGGCAGGAAAGGAATTAGCGGGTGATACTCAACCTCATCCGTACTTCTAGCTATGTTTGATGTGTTCAGATACGATTTCATGTTCATTCTAAACTCGTTTTCTTGTCACTTAAGACCATGCCCACGAGAATAAGCACAGTACCTATTATAAAATAAATAGTGATAGCCTCTGAGAGTAATAGCCATGCAAAAAGAATGGTGGTGACTGGATTGAAATAGACATAGTTTGTGGTGATTACTGCACCCAGTTTCTTAATAGTCCAATTCCAAGCCATATAGCATAGGAAAGATGCTATGCATCCCAAGAACAGCAGATTCCAAAGTAGAGGCGGCTGCCCGAACAGCAAGTGGGTGTTCAGACCAGGTCGCACGATGAAAACAGGTATCATAAATACCAACCCATAGAAAAACACCTTTCGGGTGACGAATATCGTGTCGTAGCGGGCGTTGGCAGGAATCATCAACAGACTATAAAGCGCCCAGCAGAGACAAGCAACAAAGGCCAGCGAGTCGCCTATGGGAGAGAGGTGAAGCACAAAATGGCCATTCAGCACCACCACAACTAGTCCCATTGCAGCCAAGAGTGTGCCAATAATCTGAATGCGGTTCAGTCGTTCAGATTTGTAAAACAACCCTATAAGTAACGATGCAAACAGTGGACAGAGGCAGACTATCAACGATGTATTGGTAGTTGTCGTATGATTCATCGCCTCGTTCTCGGCCATGAAATACAGCGAGCCTCCCGTTATGCCCAGCCCCATCATAAGCATTTCGTCTTTCCAACTGTCGGCCATCCAACGGATGCCTCGACAAAGACAAAATACCAGCAGCAGCACATAAGCAATCATAAAACGAAGGGTAAAAATCTGAGCTGGCGAAAAGCCACCCAGCAACAGCAGTTTGGTAAACACAAACGTAGAACCCCAGATAGCAACCACCAGGAATGCTACCACGTGATATAAGATTCGACGCTGTGATGTCGGCTCTGTCCCTGTTTTTTGATTCATGCTGCAAAGATATAAAAAAGTTTAGAGTTTAGGGTTGAAAGTTGAGAGAAATTTCGTATCTTTGCCGCCAAAATACTTTTCAACTATGAAGAAAACTATCATTATCTCACTTTTGCTGGCAGCCTCAACGGCTGTCCAAGCAGCAAAACCACGTACTTCTTTAAAGGTGTATGACACCCGCTATCAGACTATCACAGGCTTTGGTGGTGCCTGTTGTGATGGAGCCATGAAGCCTTTCGGGACTGACAACGCCTGTGTGAGCAAACTCTATGGTGCCAAATCAAAGATTGGACTGAACATCTTGCGTATGGAAATCTCGCCAAGTTTTACTGGCGACAATTGGGGCGACTACGACTGGAATGGCTCATTGCCTTCGGCAAAGACCGTCAAAAATCGTGGCGGCATCGTGTTCGGTACCCCTTGGTCACCTCCTGGTGAATATAAGACCAACGGTTCGGCTCAGGGCGGCAATGCCGATGACCAGGGAAACATAAGGGCTACACTACGTAGGGACTGCTATGAAAAGTTCTTCCCCTGGCTGAACACGTTCCTGAAGTGGATGAAGGATCATGGCGTTGTCATGGATGCCGTATCCCTGCAGAACGAACCTGACTGGTGGGTCAACTATTCCGGCTGTCTTTACGAGCCTGATAGTTTGGTGAGCCTCGTCAAGAACTATGCCTACATGCTGGACCGTGAAACCTATAACGGTGTTCGCCTCATCAGTGGTGAGCCCTTGGGATTCACCCAAAACTACACTGACCCGTTGATGAAAGATCCGACATGCCGCGAGCAGATTGATATCGTAGCCGGCCACCTTTACGGACATTTACCTCTTCAGTATATGAAGCCTGCGGGCGTTTTACCCCTCAAGTACGGCAAGGAGTTGTGGATGACGGAGCACTCGACAACAGATAATACTGGTGCACTGCCCACATGGAATGACAACCTGATTTTCGCCCAAGAGCTGAACGAGTGTATGTTGGCTGGTTGTACGGGATATATCTATTGGTATTTGCGTGCACATTGGGCTTTCTGTGGAACAGGCGAAACCAAGTATGGAGCAGGCAACAAAAAAGACGAACTCCTGCCTCGCGCCTTTGTCATGTCCCACTTCTCGAAGAATGTTACTGGCTCCACCCGCTTAGCGACCTCAAAAGACGCAGATGCAGGACGCGAGAAAGAGGAAATCCTACAGAACGAACAGTTCTCAGCATACATTAAGGGTGACTCTATCATTGTTATGGCCATTAATGCAAGGGAGGATACTCGCAACGTAAAAATAACCCTGCCTTACAACGTGAAGAGCGGTTCTCTGTGGTTGTCGACAGGCAATGAAAGCGACAAGCTCTGTCAGAAATCAGAGCTGGAAGACCTTACCGAGTCCACCAACGAGTATCTTTATGAAATGCCCGCTCAAAGTCTGAGTACTTTTATATTCATGATTGACAATGGTAGCACAGCTATTGAAGAGGTAAAGCAAACACGTTTTGATGGTCCAAAGACCTATTATGACCTTCGCGGCAATCGACTTCAGACTCCTAAGGGCCTCTGCATTGAAAGGTCGGAAGACGGCAGTACCAGGAAAGTCTTATTTTAACAAGCAGTAAACATTTTCTTTTGCAATAACAGCATCACAAAAGAGCGGCGCAGAAAAATCTGTGCCGCTCTTTATATAGAATAATGTATGTATTAGTCAGCCAACTTTGCCTTGATCATCTCGCGGTTCATGCGAGCGATGTTGGCGATAGTCTCATTCTTCGGGCAGACTGCCTCGCAAGCACGAGTGTTGGTGCAGTTACCAAAGCCGAGCTCGTCCATCTTGGCAATCATGTTCTTCACACGACGGGCAGCCTCTACGCGGCCCTGTGGGAGCAGAGCGAGCTGAGAAACCTTAGAGCTAACGAACAGCATAGCTGAACCGTTCTTACAAGCTGCTACGCAAGCGCCACAGCCGATGCAAGATGCGCAGTCCATAGCTTCATCAGCATCTTCCTTAGGAATCAGGATTGCGTTGGCATCCTGAGCCTGACCTGTACGGATTGTGGTGTAACCACCAGCCTGGATAATCTTATCGAAGGCATTGCGGTCGACCATACAGTCCTTAATCACAGGGAATGCAGCTGAGCGCCAAGGCTCAACGGTGATAACGTCACCATCGTTGAAACGACGCATGTAGAGCTGACAGGTGGTAGCACCACGCTCGGTCTTACCGTGAGGTGTACCGTTGATGTAAAGTGAGCACATACCGCAGATACCCTCGCGGCAGTCGTGGTCGAACACGAAAGGCTCCTTGCCTTCATTAATCAGTTCCTCGTTCAGAATGTCGAGCATCTCCAGGAAGGATGTGTCATCGGGGATGTCGTGCATCTCGTGAGTATCGAAGTGACCCGCATCTTTCGGACCATTCTGACGCCAAAATTTAATTGTGAATGAAATATTCTTTGCCATAATGCTTAGTTATCTTTGATGATTAAATGGCTTCGCCTCAGCAAAGCTCAAGCAAGCTTGGCTTTGCATTCGGCTTGCACATTAATTCTTATAATTACGGGTTTGTACTTTGATTGCTTCATACTCGAGAGGTTCTTTGATGAGCTCAGGCTCGTTGCCCTTGCCTTTGTACTCCCAGCATCCTACGTAGAAGTAGTTCTCGTCGTCGCGCTTAGCCTCACCTTCCTCGGTCTGATACTCCTCGCGGAAGTGACCACCGCAAGACTCATTACGAGAGAGGGCGTCGAAGGCTACAAGCTGACCCATTGTGAAGAAGTCACGCAGGTGGATAGCCTTGTCAAGTTCGATGTTCAGGCCCTCCTTAGTTCCAGGAACGAAGAGGTTAGAATCGAACTCCTTCTCCAGCTCATGCATCTTCTTCAGACCTTCCTTCAGGCCCTCAGCTGTGCGACCCATACCAACATACTCCCACATGATGTGACCGAGCTCCTTGTGGATAGAGTCAACAGAACGCTTACCCTTGATGTTCAACAGACGATCCTGCTCAGCATCAACCTTCTTCTCAGCCTCAGCGAACTCAGGCAGATCGGTAGAAACCTTTGGCCATACAGCCTGGTCAGCCAGATAGTTCTGGATGGTGTAAGGCAGTACGAAGTAACCATCGGCCAGACCCTGCATCAGAGCAGAAGCACCCAGACGGTTAGCACCATGGTCAGAGAAGTTACACTCACCGATAGCGAACAGGCCAGGAATAGAGGTCTGAAGCTCGTAGTCAACCCAGATACCACCCATTGTGTAGTGGATAGCAGGATAAATCATCATGGGCTTGTAGTACTTCACACCGTTGATCTCGTTGGCTACATCGCCAGGGAATACATCGGTAATCTCCTCGTACATCTCGAAGAGGTTACCATAACGCTGCATGATAACATCGATGCCCAGACGGTTGATAGACTCAGAGAAATCAAGGAATACGGCCAGACCAGTGTTGTTAACACCAAAGCCCTTGTCGCAACGCTCCTTAGCGGCACGAGATGCAACGTCACGAGGCACGAGGTTACCGAATGCAGGATAACGGCGCTCCAGATAGTAGTCGCGATCCTCCTCAGGAATCTCCCAACCCTGCTTGGTACCAGCCTGCAGAGCCTTAGCATCCTCAATCTTCTTGGGAACCCAGATACGACCATCGTTACGCAGTGACTCAGACATCAGCGTCAGCTTAGACTGCTTGTCACCATGAACGGGGATACAAGTGGGGTGAATCTGTACGTAAGATGGGTTAGCAAAGTAAGCACCCTTACGATAGCACTGAACAGCAGCTGTACAGTTACATCCCATAGCATTGGTAGAGAGGAAGTAAGTATTTCCGTAACCACCAGTAGCGATAACAACTGCGTTTGCAGAGAAGCGCTCCAGCTTACCTGTTACGAGGTTCTTGGCGATGATACCACGAGCGCGGCCATCAACAATAACGACATCCTCCATCTCATAACGAGTATAGAGCTTCACCTTGCCAGCCTTCACCTGACAGCTCAGCGAGCTATAGGCACCCAGAAGCAGCTGCTGACCCGTCTGACCTTTAGCGTAGAATGTACGGCTTACCTGAGCACCACCGAAAGAACGGTTAGCCAGCATGCCACCATACTCACGAGCGAAGGGAACACCCTGCGCCACGCACTGGTCGATAATATTGTTGCTGACCTCAGCCAGACGATAAACGTTAGCCTCGCGAGCACGATAGTCACCACCCTTTACGGTATCGTAGAACAGACGGTAGATAGAGTCACCATCGTTCTGATAGCACTTAGCGGCGTTGATACCACCCTGAGCGGCGATAGAGTGAGCGCGACGAGGAGAATCCTGAATACACAGGTTAATCACGTTGAAGCCCATCTCGCCGAGTGAAGCAGCAGCTGAAGCACCAGCCAAACCAGTACCAACCACAATCACGTCGAGCTTCAGCTTGTTCTTGGGGTTAACCAAACGCTGATGAGCCTTATATTCCTTCCATTTCTCAGGCACTGGACCTGCGGGAATCTTAGAATCAATTACTTTTGCCATAATTTCTTTCAGATTTAATAGTTAACAATTAGCAGCTACTTCCGCAGCAAGCACCATCACACAATGAAGGAGCACAGCCGAAAGCGAAGGCCAGTACTACCACAAGGAAGGCCAAAATGAGCAGAGTCACGTAGATGTTGCCAATGCACATCCAACGCTTCAGCCAAATCTTACCGCTCCAGCCGA
>CAMHUU010000017.1 GCA_946188395.1 uncultured Prevotellaceae bacterium
TTCGGAGTCCTGGCCGAGAAATACTTCGACGACATGAACAATGATGTGCAGTTTAGTGGCAAGAGGCATCAAGTGAGGAGTATAGAGGGCTTCAACCGTCTGCCGGAGGTATTCACGAGAGAGCATGTGAAAATTGCCTTTGGATATGATAAAGACAATTCAGTAACGAAGAAAATAACAAGACTGCTGGATGCTAGGCTAATCATTGAAGTGAAGGACGAATCGGGTGTTAAATATAAAAAGGTATCTTCAGCTTATTAAGTGACAAAGTGACAAGTGACAAATGGTTTTTAAAATTTCTTTGACCTAAAGGTACAAAGCGTACTAAAGAAACGATTAGATAATTGATAATTGAGAATTGACAATTGATAATTATGATTAGTAACGTAGAAATTAATAAGGATGTCAAACTCTCCCAGCATTTTACGCTGGGGGAGCTTTGCAAGACAAGCGTAAAGACGGCGGATGGAAATATTCCGAGTCATGTGCATATTGAGAACTTGAAGCGAGTCTGCGGATGGCTGGAGGAGTTGCGGTTGCGGTGCAACCTAAATAAAAAAGAAAAAATAAAAAATAAAGATGAGCCGATTATTATTAACAGCGGGTATAGGAGTCCTGCGGTGAATAAGGCCGTGGGTGGCGCGCCGGGGAGTAACCATCTGACGGGATGTGCGGTGGATATTCGGTGCAAGGGGATAGAGCAGGCGATACGCTACGCGTTTATACTCTTAGACATCAGCGAGGAGAGCGGAGAGTCTTTTGATGAGCTGCTGATTGAAAAGAGCGCGAAGAGCGTGTGGGTACACTTTGCGGTGAGGACTAGCGAAAATCGACGGAAGGTCGATTTTCTAAATAAAAAATAATAAATAAAAAATAAAGGCGCGTCGATTTTCTAAATAAAAAATAATAAATAAAAAATAAAGGCGGTTGCGATGCAACCTAAATAAAAAATAAGAAATAAAAAATAAAAGTCGGGCTGGCGGTTGGTCAGTCCGATTTTTTTGCTTATATTTGCAGCAGAATAACTAAAGATGACTGCTATGATAGAATTGAAGAACGACGAGCTGACCATTCGAGTCGCCGAGAAGGGAGCTGAGCTCCAGAGTGTGAAAGACAGCGAGGGTAGGGAGTATATGTGGCAGGCCGACCCGCAGTTCTGGCCGCGGCATTCGCCCATTCTGTTTCCGCTGGTGTGCAGCGTGAACGACGACACCTACGTGGTGGACGGACGGGAGTACCACCTGCCGCGTCACGGCTTTGCCCGCGACAAGGACTTTACGCTGGTGAGCCAGACGCCGGAGAAGGTGACCTTTGCCCTGCACGACAGCGAGGAGACGCTGGCGGTGTATCCCTATCGGTTCAACCTGGCCATCACGTACCGCCTGGAGGGTAACCAGATTCACGTCTTCTGGCATGTGGAGAATACCGACACGCGCGAGATTCACTTCCAGATTGGCGGCCACCCGGCATTCAACATCCCCGGGGGAAAGACGGAGGGCATGATCAAGCTGGATAACGAGGAGCCGATGGACGCGCTGAAGAGCTATGCCGACGGGTCGCACGACATGGTGGAGGTGCCGCTGGAGGCCGATATGGGCATCATCGACTTCGACGAGAACTTCTGGCGTAACGACAGCGTGAAGATCCACAAGAGTCAGACGCGCCGCGCCATGCTGATGGACAGCAATGGCGAGCCGGCGGTGACGGTGGAATACAAGACGCCGGTGTGTGCCTTCTGGAGTCCCTTCGGCAAGCATGCGCCCTTTGTGTGCATCGAACCGTGGTATGGCATTGGTGACCCGCGTGGCTGGAAGGGCGAATTCAAAGACAAGCCCCTGATGAATCATCTGCAACCAGGGGCCAGCTTCATGGCGAAGTATACCATCACCATTGGGTGAGTGGTGAGAGGTAAGAGGTGAGAGGTAAGAGGTAAGAGGTAACTATTTTTTGTTGAAAAAGTCCCTTACTTGGTCCCAATCGACCTTGGTGACTTCTGCACGGGCGTCGTAGTCGGTGGCTACGACGCTCTGGTTTTTCAGGTCGAAGCGCACCATGATTCTGTCCTCGACGTTGACGCCGTGGGCGAAGTTGTCGATGGGTACGACGTCGAACCACTCAATGTCTCTTTCCGTGTCGGTACTGTCGCGGTCTTCGTCGTTTTCATCGCCGTGTCCCTGTCTCTTGCGTTCCATGATGCACTCTTCGTCTGACTTGATATACCAGAAGAGCGTGTCGACGCGGTCGCCTTTCTTTTCGAGGGTCTTGACGGTCACCATGGCATGCTCCTTCTGTTTTTTGTGACGGAAGTATTCGTAGGTGTAGATACCCAGAATGATGGCGATGAGGACGACGAAGCAGACGACCGGCTGCAGGAGACAGCCTATGGTCAGTCCCTTCCATCTTTTTTTCTTGTATCCGTAATAGGGTACCGCCACCGATGCCACGAGGATGAACAGGGTGATGAGTGCTATCCACATCGGGTAATTGCTGTTATAGCCGAAAAACATATCTTATGCGTTTTTGTTAGTTACTTTGATAGCCAGCATGGTCAGGTCGTCGCTCTGTTCGGCCTGTCCGACGAACTGCCGGACGGCCTCGGTCATGCTGTCGATGAGCTGCTGGGGGGTGTTCTCTGTCGCTTGGGCAGTCTGCACCAGGCGTGTCATGCCGAACTGCCGGTGGCTGCTGTCCTCGGCCTCGTTCAGTCCGTCGGTATAGAGGAAGATGGTACTGCCCGCGGTCATCTGCGTCTGCTGGCGGGTGAATTCCCATCCGCTCATGACGCCTGCGGGGATGTTCGAGTCGCAGGGCAGCATGGTGACCTCGCCGTCGGCAATCATCGCGGGGCTGTCGTGTCCGGCATTGCAGTAGTCGAGTGTGAACGTCTGCAGGTCGAGCACGCCGACGAAGAGCGTGACGAACATGTTGGTGTCGTTCTGCTGGCTCAGCGACTCGTTGATGCCCTTTACCATCTGCTGGGGCTCGACGGTGTGGGCTGCGATGTTGCGGAACAGCGAGCGGCTGACGGCCATGACCAGTGAGGCGGGGACGCCTTTGCCGCTGACGTCGCCGATGCAGAAGAACAGCTTCTCGTCGCGGATGAAGAAGTCGTAGAGGTCGCCACCGACGGCCTTGGCGGGTTTCACCTGTCCGTAGATGTCGATGTCGTGGCGTTCGGGGAAGGCAGGGTACGTCTTCGGCAGCATGCTCATCTGAATGCTGTGGGCAATCTTCAGCTCGTTCTCTATCGACGCCTTGGCCATTGTCGTGTTCTTCAGCTCCTCGACGTAGTTCGTCAGCGAGTGCTGCATGTTCTCGAACGAGTCGCGCAGCTGGCAGATTTCATCGCGGTGCTTGATGACGGGCAGCGGGGTGTCGAAACGTCCCTGTGCCACGCTGTCGGCAGTCTGGGCCAGCAGTTTCAGCGGCTTCGTTGTCTGCCGGATGGCGATGTAGCAGACCAGATAGGTCACCATCAGTACGAAGAGGATGATAATGATGATGCCGATGCCGGTGATGACGCCTGAAGAGTCCAATGACGACTTGGGGGCAGGAACGGTCAAAATCCAGTCTGTTCCCGTCATGGGCGTATAGTACAGATAGGTCTCTTTACGGTTTACCAGCAGCGGGTGAGCTGTCTCTTCCCAGCTTCTCTCGCCTTTCCGCATGTTGGCGACCGTCTCTGCCGCTCTGCCGGGCTCGTCGGTATCCTTGATATGCACATAGAAGTTACCCTTCTGGATGCGTCGCTCGTCGGGATGTGTGATGTAGGTGCCGTCGTTAGACAGGACGTAGCTGAGGTATTTGTCATGAGACGACAGCAGCCACGCTTCATTGTTGATGATGCTGTCCTGCTCGAGCAGAATACGCGTCATGAAGTCCAGCGACAAGTCGGCGCCCACAATGGCTACCACGCGGCCCTTGCTGTCGTGCACGGGGTGCATGTAGGCCACCAGGGGCGTCGTTGCGTCCTCACCGTCGAAGAACGGCTTCGACCACGCTGCGGAATCCTTGGCCACCGCCTCCTGGAACCACTGGTTCGTCAGATAGTCGTTGTCGGTGCTGCCCAGCAGGCGCGCCTCGACCTGCATGCTGTCGTTGTGCAGGGCGTAGGGACAGAACCAGCGCCCTTTCTGCGGGTAATAGCTGTCGACGAAGCTGATGCCGCAGCTGCGGATGCGGGGGTTCTCGCTGACCATGCGGCGTACCACGTCCTGCATGTAGTCGGGCTGTGCAAGGTGGGACTCGATGTCGTGGATGTTGTTGCGTACGGCCACGCTGACATCCGACATCACGTCGCAGATGGCTCTGTCGGACGACCGCATGCTGCTGTGGAAGTTGTTGCCGGAAATTTCGACTATCGAAGTCTTCACGGTATCGAAGAGCAGGTAGGCGAGTCCGGCCATCATCACAAGCACCACCAGCATAACCCAGCGCGACAGGCGGGCTGCAAACGAACGGTTGTATTTCTTTTCTGTTTTCATCAGTTCACGAGGTTATTTCTCCAAGAGGATGCGGGCGTCGACGGCAACGACATCGTGCTCGTCGGCCAGCAGCGGATTGATGTCCATCTCCTTGATTTCCGTAGCGAAGCGCAGCAGGGTGGAGAGACGGACAATGATTTCGGCATACTTCTGTTCGTTGATGCCTGCCTGTCCGCGTGTACCCTTCAGAATCTTGTAGCCGCGCAGCGAACGGATCATGGAGTACGCCTCGCCGTACGACAGCGGGGCGAGACCAGAGCGCACGTCCTTCAGCACCTCGACGAAGATGCCGCCCAGTCCGCAGAGCACCACATGTCCGAAGCGCTCTTCGTATTTGGCGCCGATGAACAGTTCGGTGCCCTTGAGCATCTTCTGCACCATGACGCCTGTGGCCCCTTTGATTTTCATCATTCGCTCGAATTCCAGTGCGAGGTGTTCGGGTGTGCGGATGTTGAGCGTGACGCCGCCCACGTCACTCTTATGCACGGGACCGACGACCTTGGCCACGACGGGATAGCCCACGCGGGTGGCGAAGCTGACGAGTTCGTCCTTGTCGGAAGCCACCAGTTCGGGCACCATCGGAATGCCTGCACACTCGAGTATTTCATGTACGACGTCGGGGGCCAGGTAGCTGCTCTTGACGCGTTCAGTATCCATGCGATTGATTTCGTGGAATATGATTTTGTTCAACCGGGGGATGTCGATGCCGTACAGCTGTACCTCGGGGGGAGCGGGTGCCGGGGTGTTCATAATCTGCGAGAGGGCTGTGGCCAGCGTGACCTCGTCCGAGAAATTGACGTGACCCTTCTGCAGAAATTCGGCCACCTCGGGGCCTGCGGTATGCAGGCTGGGCAGGATGGGGAAGATAGGCTTGCGGCACTCCAGAATCTTCTGGTGCAGCGTCTCGTAGGCCTCGTAGAGCGTGGTGAGGCCCGGCGTGCCGTAGATGACGGCGATGGCGTCGATGTCGTCGAATTTCTGTTCGCAGTAGTCGATGGCCAGTCCCAGCTCCTTGGCTGTTCCTGTGGCCAGGATGTCGATGGGGTTGGCAACGGCAGAACCGGGAAGCAGCTGATCTTTCAGTTCGTCGGCCAGAGGACCGTCAATCTTGGGAACGTTCAGTCCGCCCTTCGACAGGGCGTCGGTGAGCATGACGCCAGGACCGCCGGCATGGGTGACGATGGCGAAGTTGCGACCATTGAGCGGTGGCAGGGTGAAGATACAACCCACGGTGGTCAGTTCCTCGCGCGAGAAGCAGCGCACGATGCCTGCCTTGCGGAACAAGGCCTCGACGGCACTGTCGGACGACGCGATGGCTCCCGTATGGCTCGATGCGGCGCGTGAACCACTCTCGGACGATCCCGCCTTGATGGCTGCGATGCGACAGCCCTTGCGGATGAGCGAGCTGGCGTGGAACAACAGCTTGTCGGGGTTGGAGATGTTCTCGATATACAGCAGCTTGACGGGCGAGTCGGTCTCGGCATTGAAGTTCTCGTCCATGTATTGCAGCACGTCCTCGATACCTATCTGCTTGCCGTTGCCGATGCTCCAGACGCTGTTGAACTGCAGGCCTTTGATGACGGCACTCTCGAGAATGAATACCGCTGTGGCTCCCGAGCCCGACACAAAGTCGACGCCCTTGGGATTGAGCGTGGGAATGGGCTTGGTGAACACGCTGTGGTGATGGCGGTTGAGCAGGCCGATGCAGTTAGGGCCGATGAGCGAGGCGCCATACTGCTGGCAGGTGTCGAGGATGCGCTGTTCGAGGACGGCACCGGCCTTGGTCTCTTCGCCAAAGCCTGCCGAGATGATGATGAAGGCCTTGGTGCCTTTCTCCTTGGCTAGCAGCTCGACGCTGTCGGGACACAACTTGGCGGGAATGACGAGAATGGCCAGTTCGGTGGGAGGCAGTTCACGGGCATCGTGGAACACCTTGATGCCTTGGACTTCGTCCTCCTTGGGATTGACGACGCGCAGCGTGCCTTGATAGCCACCCTGCAGAATGTTACGTACGACGGCACCACCGGGCTTGTGCACGTTGTTGGAGCCACCGATGACGACAATGCTTTTGGGCTGTAATAGTTCGCGGTTAATCATACCGGTACAATGCTTTAGTTTAAAGTTTTGGGCAAAGATACAAAATAATTAAGAATTAGGAATTAATAATTAAGAATTATTTACTACTTTTGCAAAGAAAATGAATCAGAGAGACCAACAGATACTGAAAATCGCCCTTCCGGCCATCGTTACCAACATCACCGTTCCGCTGTTGGGACTGGTGGATACAGCCATCGTGGGACACATGGGCGACGCCACATATATCGGGGCCATTGCCGTAGGGTCGATGGTGTTCAACCTGGTGTACTGGGTGTTTGGTTTCCTGCGCATGGGGACGAGCGGACTGACGGCACAGGCCCGAGGGCGGCGCGACCTGCAGGAGATGCGCTCGATGCTGGTGCGTTCGCAGACGGTGGCATTGACCATTGCCCTGCTGATTCTGCTGTTGCAATGGCCTTTGCGCGAACTGATGCTGTGGCTGATAGGACCTACGGACGATGTGCGCCCGCTGGCCGTTACCTATTATAATATAGTGGTGTGGGGCGCCCCCGCCATGTTGGGACTGTACGGACTGAGCGGGTGGTTTGTTGGCATGCAGAACACGCGGTTGCCGATGGTCATCAGCATCATGCAGAATGTGGTGAACATCGTGGCGTCGCTGCTGCTGGTCTATGGGCTGGACATGAAGGTGGAAGGTGTGGCGCTGGGCACTATTGTGGCACAGTATGCGGGTCTGCTGACGGCACTGGTGATGCTCGCACGGTATTATCGCCGGTATATCACCGTCAGACTATGCTCGCTGAAGGAATTCATCCCCTTTGCGCGTGTGAACAGCGACATCTTTTTGCGGACGCTGTGTCTGGTGGCGGTGAACCTGTACTTCACATCGGCAGGAGCACGGCAGGGCGCTACCATCCTGGCTGTCAATGCGTTGCTGTTGCAGTTGTATCTGCTGTTCTCGTACATCATGGACGGTTTTGCCTATGCCGGAGAGGCGCTGGGCGGACGATTCTGGGGTGCCCGCGACAGCAAAGCCTTCCGCGAAGTGGTGGGCAGGCTGTTTGTGTGGGGAGCCGGGATGACGGTGCTGTTTACGCTGCTGTATGTGGTGGGCGGCATGCCGTTTTTACGTTTGCTGACCAACGAAGAAACGGTGGTGCAGGCCGCCAGGGAATACGTGTGGTGGGCCTATCTGATTCCTGTGGCTGGCGTGGCGGCTTTCGTGTGGGACGGCATCTTCATCGGCATTACCCAGACGCGTGGCATGCTGGTGTCGGCAGCATGGGCCAGCGTGGTGTTTCTGGCTGGTGTCACGTGGCTGATGCCGTTGATGGGAAACCACGGATTGTGGCTGTCGATGTTGCTGTATTTGGCCGTTCGCGGCATCGTGCAGAGCGGAATATTTTGGAAAAATGTAAAAATGTAAAAATGAAAGAATGAAAAAAGATACAAAATAATTCTTAATTCTTAATTCTTAATTCTTAATTAATTTGTAACTTTGTCCCTACAAATAAATATACGCGAGTATGAAACAAAAACTGTTAATCATGATGGCAGCGATGCTGCTAGTGCCCATGGGAATATTCAGTCAGACATATCAGGAGTTGTGGAAACAGGTGGAGCAGGCCCAGCGAAAGGACTTGCCGAAGACCGCTATGGAACATCTGCAGCAGATAGAGACGAAGGCGCAGAAGGCTGGCGACTACGGACAGTTGCTGAAAGCCACGCTGTTGACGTCGAAGTTGCAGGCCGAGGTGGCACCCGACTCGCTGCAGCCTGCCGTGAAGCGTCTGGAACGGGAAGCGGAAAGCACCAAGAACCTGGCGCTGAAGGCCGTCTACTGCACGGTGTTGTCGAAGGTGTATGAGCATAATTCCTATCATTTAGGCGAGGATGCCGAAACGGTGTCGCAGCGCTGGCGCCAGCAGGCATTGGAACACCCCGAGGCTCTGGCACAGGTGAAGGGTGATACGTATCATCCCTTTGTCATCGACGGCAAGGACAGCAAGGTGTATTATGACGACGACCTGCTGAATATTGTGGGCAGAGAATTAAGTGCTTGGCAGTGGCTGCATGACTATTACACCAAGGTGGGTAACCGCAAGGCTGCCTGTCTGACAGGCGTGCAGGCTTTTGACGATATTGCCTCGATAGACTCGCTCATCAAGGTGTATGGCGATTTGCCCGAGGCTTGCGAACTGGCCATCAAGCGTTTCAATCTGATGGATGGTGAGCACTACTCTGTGGCCCAGCGCATCGGTTACTTGCGCGAGTCGCTGACGAAGTGGGGCGACTGGAAACGTGCCAACTGGCTGCGCAACATGGAGCGCGACATGACGCGTCCGACGTTTACCGCCCAGATTCCTGAACACATCGCCATGCCCCAGCAGCCACAGAATGTCAAGCTGGAGTCGCTGCGCAACATACAGTCGCTGACGATGAACGTCTACGAGACGACGCTGAAGGGCGATACGGAGCTGAATCCCAATAATGAAAAAGACTACAAGAAGATCAAGTCGCACCTGAAGTTGCGCATGGACCTGACGAAGACGCTGCAGTTTACGGGCCATGCTGACTACGAGAGTTTCGAGGATTCCTTGCTGCTGGCAGGTTTGGAGCCCGGCGTCTACCTGATAGAATTCACGTCGCCCCAGACGGAGACGGCACGACGGCTGTATTTCGTGTCGGGTGTGAGGGTGATGGCGCAGGCCATGCCCAAGGTTCGGATGCGCTATGTGGTGGTTGACGCCCGCACTGGTCAACCCATTCCGCAGGCTACCTTGCGTGTCAAATACCGTGCAGGATGGAAGACGCCTGAGAAGACGGACGACCTGACGTGCAACCAGCAGGGCGAGGTGATGCTCGACAATTCGGAGCGCTCGCCGTGGAGAGTGTATGGCTATACGAAGAATGACGTCTATAATCCCCCGATGAGCTCCTATGGCCGCTATACCTACTATGGTCGTGAATATCATTCGGAACATATCAGCGTGTTTACCGACCGCAGCATCTATCGTCCTGGGCAGACGGTGCATGTGACAGCCATCGTGTGGAAAGAGCAATCGGCGCTGGACAATGTGGCCGTAGCAGGAAAGGGTGTCAGGATGGAACTGCGCGACGCCAACTACAAGGTGGTGGGTGAAACGCAGGTGACGACAGACCGATACGGCAAGTGCAGCACCACGTTCACGCTGCCTAAAGGTCTGCTGAACGGACGCTTTACGGTGCGTGCCAACAACAGTTCGATCAACATCAGCGTAGAGGAATACAAACGTCCTACCTTCCAAGTGGAGTTTGATGAATATAAGGAAGCTTACCAGGCTGGTGACACCATCCAGACGCAAGGCAAGGCGATGACCTATGCCGGTGTGCCCGTGCAGGACGCCAAGGTGAAGTATACGGTAAAGCGCCGTGTGGCCTACTGGTGGATGAGCTATTCGTGGTACTGGCAGTCGGGTTATTTCGGACGCGGATTGCAAGAAGAAGTGGTGAATGAAGGCGAGGCGACGACGGATGACGAAGGAAAGTTCCTGGCCAGTGTTCCCTTGACACTGCCCGACGAGGTGAAGAATGCCCGCATGTACTACCACTTCGTGGTGGAAGCCAACGTGACGGATGTGGGTGGTGAGACGCATTACGGCACGCAGACGTTGCCGTTGGGTACGAAACCTACAGCTTTGACTTGCGACCTGCCGCAACAGGTGCGCAGCGACCAGTTGCCCGAGGTGACCTTTTCGCGCTATAATGCAGCAGGAAAGACCATTGAGGGTACAGTAAAATACCGCCTCGATGGCGGCAAATGGAAACAATGCGCAGCCAATTGTCAATTATCAATTGTCAATTCTCAATTAAAGAGCGGTGAGCATCGTTTGGAGGCTGTATGCGAAAACGACTCGATAGACATGACGTTTGTCGTCTTCGGACTGGACGACACGAAGCCTGCCACCAAGACCAGCGACTGGTTCTATGCCTCGGCCTCGCAATTCCCCAATGACGGCAAACCCGTTACGATTCAGGTGGGTTCGAGCGATCCGAACGTCCACATGGTCTATGGTATCTATGCTGGCGACTCGGTGATAGAACAAGGTGTGGTGAAGAAGAACGGCGAACTGCTGAACAGGAAGTTCACGTATAAGGAAGCATACGGCAATGGATTGTTGGTAAGCTATGCATGGGTGAAGGACGGACAATTCCACCAGCACCAGCACACCATCGGACGTCCGATGCCCAACAAACAGCTGCGACTGACGTGGGAAACCTTCCGCGACCGATTGACGCCTGGACAACAGGAGGAGTGGCGACTGCGCATCGTGAATCCCGACGGAACCCCCGCTGACGCCTCGCTGATGGCTGTGCTCTACGACAAGAGCCTGGATCAGATTAAGCCGCACCAGTGGTCGTTCTCGCCAACGAACTACCTGCCGAAGCCCTCGACTAACTGGAATTTCCGCAAAAGCCATCAGTTACAGTGGTATGCTACACAGCCCTACCAGTCGCCCTTGAAGGTGTCAGGACTGGTGTTCAGCCGTTTCGACGACAGCGTGCTGCCAACCTATCGGGCTGTCTATCAGACGTTGGGACGTGGCGCAGGGCGAATGCTGATGAAAGCCAATGCCGCAGCGCCCATGATGGAAGATGGAGCGGTGCTGAATGAAGTGGTTGAAGCACCGATGGCAGAATCGAAGGTGTTTGACGTTGCTGAGGAATCTGTGGTTGCAAAAGAGTCTTCTGATAATGTTTCGGAAGAACCCCAGCAGGAAGAAAACGTGCAGATGCGCGAGAACTTGAACGAGACAGCCTTCTGCTATCCCCAGTTGACGACCGACGAGCAGGGACGGGTGGTGATGAAATTCACGCTGCCCGAGAGTCTGACGACTTGGCGATTCATGGGCGTGGCCAACAGCGCTGATATGCTGTATGGCAGTGTTGGGGGTGAGGCTGTGGCCAAGAAGGACGTGATGATTCAGCCTAACATGCCCCGCTTTATCCGTATGGGTGATGAGGCACAACTCACGGCTCGCATCTTCAACACGGGCGAAAAGACCGCCAGCGGAAAGGCTAAGCTGCTACTGCTGGATGCAGAGACAGAAAAGGTCGTCTTTACGCAAGAACAGTCCTTTAGCGTGGAGGCAGGAAAAACGGGCGCAGTAACATTTAAAGTTGAGAGTTTACAGTTGAGAGTTGAGAGTTCAGCGCTGCTGATTTGTAAGGTGATGGCAGTGGGTGAAGGTTTTAGCGATGGAGAACAGCATTACCTGCCTGTATTGCCCAATCGCGAATACGTCACCAAGACCGTTCCTTACACCCAGCACGAGCCCGGTGTGAAGACCATCGACCTGACGAAGCTCTTCCCGCAGGGTACTACCCAGCAGAAACTCACCATAGAATATACGAACAATCCTGCGTGGCTGATGGTGCAGTCGCTGCCCGTATTGGGTCAGCCTTGGGAACACAGTGCCATCGATCAGGCTGCATCGTACTATAGCAACCTGTTGGCCAAGAGTCTGCTGGATGAGAGTCCGCAGGTGAAGAAGACCTTTGAGTTGTGGAAGCAGGAATCTCTCACCTCTGACCTCTCATCTCTCACCTCTCAATTAGAGAAGGATCAGGAACTGAAGGATCTGATTCTGGCCGAGACTCCCTGGGTGGGCGATGCTGATCGTGAAAGTGAGCAGAAGCAGCGCCTGGCCGACTTCTTCGACGAGAACGGTATTGCAAATCGTCTGGAAACGGCTGTCGCCAAGCTGAAGAAGTTGCAGAATCCTGACGGTTCGTTCTCGTGGTATCCTGGCATGCAGGGCAGCACGTACATCACCGTTGCCATCGAGGAGATGCTGATTCGCCTGAACCGCATGGTAGGCAAGCAAGACGACACGAAACAGATGCAGGACAAGGCCTTTAAGTATATCGGCAAGGAGATGGTCGACTTGGTAAAGGAGTTGAAGAAACAGGAGAAGAAAGGCTACAAGCCCTCGTTCCCCACGTTTACCGCACTGCGCTGGCTCTATTTGTGCGCCCTCGACGGACGTCAGTTGGAGAACGACGTGAAGACGGCTAATGACTACCTCATTGCCCTGCTGAAGAAGGACATCAAGCGACAGACCATCTACGAGAAGGCCCTGACGGCTATCGTGCTCTCACAGCATGGAGAGGCAAAGCGTGCGGCAGAATACGTGCAGAGCCTGAAGGAATATACCGTTTATACCGAGGAGATGGGGCGCTATTACGATACACCGCGTGCCGGCTATTCGTGGTACGACTACAAGATTCCTACCGAGGTGGCTGCTATCGAGGCCATCCAGATGGTGGCGCCTAACGACCAGCAGACGGTCGACGAGATGCGTCGCTGGCTCCTGCAGGAGAAGCGCACGCAGATGTGGGATACGCCTATCAGCAGCGTCAATGCCATCTATGCGTTCCTGAATAATCAGAATTCGCTGAATACCCAGGGTGCTCCGTCAGTCCTTGCTATCGACGGCACACCTGTCGAACTGCCTAAGGCTACCGCAGGACTGGGTTATGTGAAGACGGCCATTCAGGAGCCGAAGGGTCAGACCTTCACCGCCACGAAGACCAGTGAAGGCACGTCGTGGGGTGCTGTCTATGCGCAGTTCTTCCAGAAGACGTCGGACATCGAACAGTCGCAGAGCGGCATCAGCGTGAAGCGCGAGATATTGTTAGCGGGAAAACCGCTGACAACAGGGGCTTTGACTATCGGTGACCGCATCAAGGTTCGCCTCACCATCGAGTGCACGCGCGATTTGGACTTCGTACAGGTGGTCGACCGTCGTGCAGCCTGCATGGAACCTGTCAAGCAGCTCTCTGGCTATCAGAATGGTGCCTATGTGTCGCCCAAGGACTATGCGACGAACTACTATTTCTATGGTTTGTCGAAGGGCAAGCACGTGATAGAAACCGAATATTATATCGACCGCGCTGGAACCTACGAGAGCGGCTCGTGCACCGTGCAGTGTGCCTACGCTCCTGAATATCGCGCCACAGCACCGTCGGTTACCTTTAATGTCAAATAAGAAAAATGAAAAAGTACCTCATGATACCCTCCCTGCTTCTGCTGGCTGCACTCCCTGTAGCTGCGCAGAAACTAGTGGCAGAGAATACCGTTGTTGACGTGGGTCGTACTGGCTACCAGAAACCCATTACGGCCGTCTTCGAGTTTCGTAACAAAAGTAGTCGCCGTCTGAAGATTGAGGCGGTAAAGCCAGACTGCTATTGTGTCTCAGTGGACTATCCCAAAGGCGAGATAGGCGGCAACGGAAAGTTCCAGATTCGTATGACTTACGATGCCCGTCAGTTGGGACACTTCAACCAGCAGGCAGCAGTCATCAGCAATGCCACGAAGAAGCCCCTTTATGTGACGATGCAGGGCGTCGTGTTGGAGCATTATGTCGACCTCTCGGGCAATTATCCTGTGGCGATGGGCGATTTGCGTCTCGATAAGACGGATCTTGAGTTTGACGATGTCAATCGCGGCGACCAGCCTGTGCAGGAACTGCATCTCTATAATCATGGCTCCAAGGACTACCAGCCCAATTTGTTGCATCTGCCTCCTTATCTGACTGCTCTGATGCAGCCTGAAAAGCTGCAGCCTGGCGAGGAAGGAGTAATGACTGTCAGACTCAATTCAGCCAAGTTGCACGACTACGGACTGACGCAGACTGCTGTCTATCTGGCTGGCAATGTGGGCGATAAGGTTCGTGCAGACCATGAAATCGGCGTTTCGGCAGTGTTGCTGCCCTCGTTCCCTGAGAAGATTACGAACCCTGCCCGTATTCAGTTGTCGAAGGAATCGGTGGACATCCAGTTTGATGGTAAAAAGAAGAAAACGGAAGTCATTGATATTGTCAACATAGGACAGTCGGAACTGAAGATTTCATCGTTGCAGATGTTTACCGGCGGACTGAAGATCTCGCTGAGCAAGAGCCGTCTGATGCCTGGCGAGTATGCCAAGCTGAAGATTACGGCCATGCGCGACGACTTGCAGAAAGTGCGTACGCGTCCTCGAATCCTGATGATTACCAACGACCCCGACAAGGCCAAGATCGTCATCACCATCAATGCGAAATAAAGTAATGTCTCTAACTTCTTTAACTTCTTAACTCCTTTAACTCCTCAATTATATGGAACATCCCGAGAATAGTTCAGAATATGCAGGCTTGCAGGTCAACAGTGGCGTTGCACAGCCTTCCATCATCAACCCCTACCTGAAGCGCAAGCGCGTTCCTCGTCGCGAACTCTCTGCCGCTGAGATGGTTGAGGGTATCGTCAAAGGCGACGTGACCATCCTTTCGCAGGCTGTGACGTTGGTCGAGAGTGTCAACCCTGACCATCAGGCCAAGGCGCAGGAGGTCATCAATAAGTGTCTGCCTTATAGCGGTAACTCGATTCGCGTGGGCATCAGTGGTGTGCCTGGTGCAGGCAAGTCGACGAGTATCGACGAGTTTGGCATCCATGTGTTGAAGGAGAAGGGCGGCAAGTTGGCTGTGCTGGCCATAGACCCCTCGTCGGAACGTTCGAAGGGTAGTATTCTGGGCGACAAGACGCGTATGGAGAAGCTCAGCGTGCATCCCGATTCGTTCATTCGCCCCAGTCCTACGGCAGGTTCCTTGGGCGGTGTGGCCCGTAAGACGCGCGAAACCATCATCCTCTGCGAGGCAGCAGGCTTCGACAAGATTTTCGTCGAGACCGTTGGAGTAGGGCAGAGCGAGACGGCCTGTCACTCGATGGTCGACTTCTTCCTGCTCATCCAGTTGGCTGGTACAGGCGACGATCTGCAGGGCATCAAGCGTGGCATTATGGAAATCTGTGATGCCATTGTCATCAACAAGTGTGATGGCGACAACGTCGACAAGTGCCACATGGCAGCCACGAACTTCCGTAACGCCTTGCATTTCTTCCCGATGCCTGAGAGCGGCTGGCTGCCTAAGGTGTTGTGCTACAGCGGATTCTACGGCTATGGCGTTAAGGAAATCTGGGACATGATTTACGAGTACATTGATTTCGTCAAAGCAAACGGCTATTTCAACTATCGTCGTAACGAACAGTCGAAATACTGGATGTATGAGAGCATCAACGAACATCTGCGCCTCAGTTTCTATAACAACCAGCTCATCCGGCAATCGTTGCAGGACGCTGAGCGGAGTGTGCTGGGTGGCGAGCAGACTTCGTTTATGGCGGCTCAACACTTGTTAGAGCTCTATTATAACGACCTTAAGGACTTTAAGGACATTAAGGAAAAATAACCATGCTGAATATTGAAATCGACAACGGCAGTGGTTTCTGTTTTGGTGTGACCACAGCCATCCAGAAGGCCGAAGAGGAACTGGCCAAGGGGAACCGCCTCTATTGTCTGGGCGATATCGTTCACAACGGAATGGAGTGCGAGCGCCTGCGGGCGATGGGACTCATTACCATCAATCACGACGATCTTCGTGAGTTGCACGATGTGAAGGTGCTGCTGCGTGCTCATGGTGAACCCCCTGAGACCTATGAACTGGCGCGTCGCAACAATATCGAGATCATCGATGCCACCTGTCCTGTGGTGTTGCAGCTCCAGAAGCGCATCAAGAAACAGTATGAGTGTTCTCTGGCTTCTCACCTCTCACCTCTCACCTCTCAAATCGTCATTTTCGGCAAGAAAGGTCATGCCGAGGTGTTGGGATTGGTGGGACAGACGCATTCCGATGCCATCGTCATCGAGAATGTCGACGAGGTGGCAAAGCTCGATTTCTCGCGCGACATCTACCTATACTCACAAACCACCAAGTCGCTCGACGAGTTTCATCGCATCATCGAGTATATCCAACAGCACATCTCGCCGACGGCTACTTTTAAGAGTTTCGACACCATCTGCCGTTCTGTGGCCAATCGTATGCCTAACATCTCGCAGTTTGCTACCAAGCACGACCTGATTCTGTTTGTTTGCGGAAGGAAGAGTTCTAACGGTAAGGTGCTTTACAACGAGTGCCTGCGTGTCAATCCCAACACGCATCTCATCGAGGGTCCTGACGAGATTGACCGCCAGTGGCTTACTGGCATCAACACGGTGGGCATCTGCGGTGCCACCAGCACACCGAAGTGGCTGATGGAACAATGCCGCGACGCCATCATCAAGATGGAATAATGTCTTTTTTTATTTGACTGCTTCGTTGAAGCGGTCCAAGAGCCATTGCTTCTGTTCGGCAATGGTCATATTCGAATTGTCGAGTTCGAGGGCATCGTCAGCCTTCTTCAGCGGCGACACTTCGCGATGTGAGTCGATGTAGTCGCGCTCCTGCACGTTTTTCAGAATCTCGTCGTAGTCAGCCTCCATGCCCTTGCCCTTCAGCTCATCGTAACGGCGCAGGGCACGCACCTCGGCCGAGGCGGTGACAAACACCTTCAGCTCTGCATCGGGGAATACAACGGTGCCGATGTCGCGACCATCCATCACCACACCCTTGTCTTTTCCCATCTGCTGTTGCTGGGCCACCATAGCCTCGCGCACAAAACCGAGAGTGGCAATGGGACTGACGTGGTTCGATACCTCCATCGTGCGGATGTCCTGTTCGACGAGTTCACCGTTCAGATAGGTGTCAGGACGGCCCGTCTCAGCATTAAACTTAAACGAAATCTTGATTTCGGGCATCCGCTGGCGCAGGGCTTCTTCGTCGATGCCGTCAGCGGTAAACAAACCGTTGCGCAGGGCAAAGAGCGTCACACTGCGATACATGGCGCCGGTGTCCACATATACGTAACCCACTTCGCGGGCCAAGTCCTTGGCCATAGTGCTTTTGCCGCACGATGAATGGCCGTCAATAGCGATGGTAATTTTTTTCATGTTTTCTTAATTCTTAACTCTTAATTCTTAATTACAAGGCATACGTGACGTTAATTAGCAATGACGATGCCGATACGTGATATTTGGCGTAGGCCACGTGCAGCTTGAAACGCTCCAACTGCAGTCCGGCACCCAGCGAAAGACCTGCTCCGTGATTGCTCTCACCGTCATTGTCGCTGATTTTCATCTCACTGGCACGCCTGAAGTTATAGCCTGCTGCCACATAGATGTTTTCACCTAACAGCAAATCGGCGCCAACTGCCAGATGCTTGATGAATCCCTGGTCCCAGTTGTTCAGTCGCGACAGCGTGGCTGACAATCGCAGGGGCGAACCGATGAGCCGTTTGCTGACGCCCAGTTGCAGGTCCAGTGGAATGCGCTCGAAGTCGTCCTCGTAAGCCTTAATCTGTCCGCCCAGGTTCTTGGCAACAGCCGACAACGACCAGCCGTGTTCCTCGTTCTGATAGTTCAAACCTAGATCTACGGCGACAGCTGCCGAATTGTAGCTGGCAATGTGTGACGTTACGAAGCGCCCCGTAATACCACCGCTGATGTGGTCGGACAACAGGTAGGCAAACGACCCTGCCAGCGCAATGTCACGAGCCGAGAAATCACCTGTCTCTATGTTGTCCACCGTAGTCTGCTTCATCGTTCCGTAGTCCATGTATTGTGCGGCGACACCCCATGTGGCACGCTCCTTGTAGGCTTTGACAAACGATGCCGAAGCAGTCTTGGCGCCCTCCATGTAAGTCATGAAGTTCAGGTTGAGGCTCTTGTCGCTGACATCGCAAATCAGTGCCGGATTATGGAAAATCAGTGTGGCGTCGTCGTCTGTCAGCGTAATGTTGTCGCCTCCCAGCGCTGCCACGTGGGCACTGACGGGCAGGCGCAGGAAGCTGTACACCTCCTGGCTCTCCTGTGCGTGTATCCCAATGGCGGATAATAGCACCGAAATGACGACTAAAAGACCTTTTTTCATCTAATAATCCCTAAATGTGCTGCAAAGATAACAAAAAACTCTAAACTCTCATCTCTAAACTCTAAACTTTTTTGTACCTTTGCAAAATAATAACGCGGTTTTTCGCATTTTATTGTCAATAAATGGAACAAAAAAAGACACAACGTGCAGATATCGACCAGCGTCGCACCACGGGATTCCTCCTGGGGCTGACCTTTGTGTTGGCTTTGTTTTACGTGTGTTTGGAGTGGAATGCTGTTATCGGAAATGATGGTTTTATTCCCCTCGACATCGACGAAATGGTTCACGAGAGCGATCTGATTCCCATGTCGAATGTGGAGACGATGACTCAAATGACCGAGAAAAAGCAGATAGAGAAAGCCGAACAGCTCAACGTCGTCGACGATAATGTGGAAATCAGCGAACCTGACGACGAAGAACTGGAAGGCGAAATGGAAGGTGACGACGAGGCGCTGCTGAAGGAGTTGGAGGAGTCGATGGACGACGATAAGGCGCTGGCTTCGTTGGGCGTTGATCCCAATAATCCGCTCAACTTCCATGTGGCCGAGGAACTGCCTCAGTTTCCTGGTGGTGCCGTCGAGTTCATGAAGTGGCTCACCAAACATCTGCGCTATCCCTATAAGGCTCGTCAGCAGAAGGTGCAGGGCAAGGTGCTTGCCGTGTTCTATGTCGAAAAGGACGGCCACGTTTCGGGCGTTGGCGTTACCCGTTCGTTGTCGCCGGAATGCGACCGCGAAGTCGTGCGCGTCTTGAACATGATGCCCAAGTGGAAACCAGGCATTCAGAACGACCGCCCTTGTCGCACCAAGGTGTGCATCCCCGTCGTGTTCCGCTTATAACCTCGTAAAATTATGCATTATGCATTATAAATTATGAATTAATAATATGAAACAACTCTCATCCGACGAAATCCTGCAGCTGGTTAACGACTACCTCGACCACCTGCCTTACGACAGGAAGCCTGCTTCGCTTTATGAACCTGTCCAGTATGTTCTCTCGCTTGGTGGTAAGCGCATCCGTCCTGTGCTGATGCTGCTGGGTTATAACCTTTGGCACGAGCGTCCCGAGGACATTCTCATGCCTGCCTGTGGTGTGGAAACCTATCATAACTATACCCTCCTGCACGACGATTTGATGGACAATGCCGACGTGCGTCGAGGCCACCAGACGGTACATCGCCGTTGGGACGCCAATAAGGCTATTCTCTCGGGCGACTCCATGCTGGTGCTGGCCTATCAGCGTGTCGCTCAGGTGCCTGCCGATAAGCTGCAACAGGTGCTCGACCTTTTCACCACCACAGCACTCGAGATTGGCGAAGGTCAGGAATACGACATGGATTTCGAGACGCGCAACGACGTCACCGAGGATGAATACATCGAGATGATCCGTCTGAAGACTTCTGTCCTTTTGGCTTGTGCGCTGAAGATGGGCGCCATTCTGGCTGGTGCTCCCGAGGAGGATACCGAGCGGCTCTATCGTCTGGGCGAACAGGTGGGCTTGGCCTTCCAGTTGCAGGACGACTTGCTCGACGTCTATGGCGACCCCGCAGTGTTTGGCAAAGCTATTGGTGGCGACATCACGTCGAACAAAAAGACCTATATGCTCATCAATGCCGTCAATCGTGCCAACGATAAGCAGCGCACCGAACTCGAACGCTGGATTAATGCCAAGACATTCAACCGCGACGTGAAGGTTGCCGAGGTGACGCGCCTCTACGACGAGATTGGCATCCGTCAGCTCTGTGAACAGAAGATTAACTACTATTTCGACTTAGCTCGTCAGACGCTCAGCGAGGTCAACGTTCCCGACGACCACAAACAGTGCCTCAGCGCCTATATGGACGAACTCCTCCATCGCAATAAGTAATCATCATTTCTCATTCCTCATTCCTCATTTCTCATTTGAATTTACAATTCATAGATACCCACTGCCATCTCGACGGCGAGGAGTTTGCGCAGGATCGCGACGCCGTCGTTCAGCGTGCCCGTGAGGCTGGCTGTACGGCCATCTTCCTACCCGCCATCGACCTGGCGTCGTGCCACACCGTCCTCGACGTCTGCGCCCAATATCCTGACTACTGCCGTCCCATGCTCGGACTGCATCCTGAGGAGGTCCGTGCCGACTGGCGCGACCAACTGGCATCTATACATTCTTTGCTTCAGCTCCCTCTCCACTTGGAGAGGGCGGGGGGTGAGGCTCCCCTCGCCATCGGCGAAGTCGGCCTCGATTACTATTGGAGCCGCGAGTTCGAACAGGAACAGCTGCTGGCTTTCGAGCAGCAGGTTCGTTGGGCTGTCGAGCTGCAGCTGCCCCTGATGATTCATTGCCGTAAGGCACAAAACGAGTTGGTCGCTATATTAAAAAGGTACGCGAACGACCTGCCTGGTGGCGTGTTCCATTGTTTTACGGGCAACGAACAGGAGGCCCGTCAGTTGCTCGAGTTCGACCGCTTTGTGCTTGGTATTGGCGGCGTGCTCACCTTCAAGAAAAGCCATCTTCCGGAAACCCTTGCTGCTGCAGTACCTTTGGATCGTATCGTCCTCGAGACCGATGCCCCCTATATGGCCCCCGTCCCTATGCGCGGACAGCGCAACGAGTCGGCCTACATCCGCCACGTCATCACCCGCTTGGCCGAGGCCTACGGCGTCAGCGAAGAAGATGTCTGCCGACAAACCACTGAAAACGTCTCGCGCGTTTTTGGTGTGTAACGTTGATCATTAGGGCTGAAAGGGGAAAGAGCCCCGTCCTAACAGGGATTTAAAAAAAAATTGCTGAAATCCAAGAAAAACGTGTATTATTTTGCTTTTCTATGATTTTTTTTGTACCTTTGCAGGCGATTTTGAAAAAACGTCTGAGGAATCAGGCTAAGGAGAGGTGCTCGAGTGGTTGAAGAGGCACGCCTGGAAAGCGTGTAACCGGCAAAACTGGTTCGCAGGTTCGAATCCTGTTCTCTCCGCAGGATGAACAGGTTCAAAACGCCCTAAGGCGAATCCTGTTCTCTCCGCAGAGGATAAAGAAAATGAAACTCCGAGGTAAATTCCTTGGAGTTTTTTTTGTTTTCTGCTCGCTTATTCGTAACTTTGCAAAAACAAACTACAGATGAACCGAATGAAGAAACTTTTGACGATATTGTTTGCCTTGTTGTTGGCTGAGAGCGTTGTGGCACGCCAGCAGGGGCAGGTGGTGTGGTTCGACGGACGGCACCCCATTACGTATAGCGTGCCAGCGGACGTGGAACCAGTGGTGACGACGGCGTTGGCGATGTGGAAAGATGACATGCGGCAGGTGACAGGCATGGAGCCGGTGGCTGCGAAAAAGGCCACAGTAAGAGTGGTGCCGGGCAAGGGTGCTGCAGACGGGTTCTGCATCTACGTGAAAGGCGGACAGATTGTCGTGGAGGGCAACAACGGACGCGGCATGGCCTATGGACTGCTGGAGCTGTCGCGCATGGCTGGTGTGTCGCCCTGGATTTGGTGGGGTGACGTGGTGCCCGAGCGGAAAGCACAGCTGGTGATGGACAGCGCGTTTAGGACCGAGCAGCAGCCCAGCGTGACGTATCGCGGCATATTTCTGAACGACGAGGACTGGAGTTTGCGCCCATGGAGTACGAAGACGCACGACCCTCAGGGTGAAGGGACCATCGGAGCTAAGACATACAAACGGATATTCCAATTGTTGCTGCGACTCAGGGGTAATGCGCTGTGGCCCGCCATGCACGAGGGGACGACGGCGTTTTTCAAGACCCCTGGGGCAAAAGCGATGGCCGACTCGTGTGGCATCGTCATCGGTACGTCGCACTGTGAGCCGATGCTGCGAAACAATGTCGGCGAATGGGACGTGCAGGAACGGGGACGCTTTAACTATCGCACGAATCGCGAGGCTGTGCAACAGTATTGGGCAGAACGACTGGAAGAGGTGAAGGGTGAAGGGTTCATGGTTCAGGGTTCAAGGTTCAAGGGTAAGGGGCAAAAGTCGATGTTTACCATCGGTATGCGGGGCATCCACGACAGTTCGATGGAGGGCTACACGACTGAACAGGAGAAACTGGAGGGACTGCAACAGGTGATTGACGACCAGCAGGAAATGCTCAGAAAATACATAGGCCATCCGGAGGAGCAGATGCAGGTGTTCGTACCGTATAAAGAGGTGTTGCAACTGTATGAAAAGGGCCTGCGAGTGCCCGACTACGTGACGCTGATGTGGTGTGACGACAACTACGGCTATATGACGCGACTGTCGGACCTTCGAGAGCAACAGCGAGCGGGTGGGGCAGGTGTGTATTACCACCTGAGCTACTGGGGACGTCCGCACGATTATCTGTGGCTGACGACAACCCAGCCGGGACTCATCTGGAACGAGATGCGGCAGGCCTACGACCACCAGGTGCGTAAGCTGTGGATAGCGAACGTGCACGACCCGAAAGTGGCCGGATACGACCTGGAACTGTTTATGGACATGGCGTGGGATATCGAAAGCCTCACCCCTAACCCCTCTCCAAAGGGCGAGGGGAACTTTAAGGGCGAGGGGAGTAAAATGACTCTTGAACAACATTTGGAACGGTGGCTGTGCAGGCAGTTTGGCAAGGAGGCTGGCGAACGGCTTTTCCCTGCCATGCATGAGTTTTACCGCCTCTGTGGCATCCGCCGACCAGAATTTATGGGTTGGACACAGGTGGAGCTGGACAAGAAGAAATACCACCGCGGATTGTCGACGGTGACGGACGTACCGCTGACGGCTGAGGAGGCAAAGGCTCGAATAGCCGACTTTGAGCGCATCAAGGCTACGGTGGGCGAGTGCCGGCAACAGATCCGTCAGGAATTGGCTGACGCCTACTTTGCCGCTATCGAATATCCCGTCTGTGCTGCAGCAGCTATGAACCGCAAGATTCTGGGCGATTCCGCCGAGAGTCATCGTGCCTACGAGGAAATCCAGCTGCTGACCAGTCGGTATAACGAAATGCAGGGCGGCAAGTGGCGCGGGCTGATGGATGCCGCTCCACGCAAACTGCCCGTATTTGACGATGTCCGTGCCAAGCTGAATGACACAAAAGGGACGGTTCCTTTTGTGTACTTGAATGCCTGCGACTACGAGACGGCCTCGACAGATGCGAGGGTTATCCAGATGCTGGGCCATTCGATGAAAGCTGTCGCACTGCCTAAAGACGGTACGCTGACCTATCGGCTCGACGTCGCAAACGAGGGTGACTATACCATCGTCACGTCGCTGATTCCCACCCAGCCTAACGATAACGGCGATTTGCGATTCAGCGTCAGTGTGGACGATGGTGAAGAGACGGTGTACAGTCTGAAGGAGCCTTTCCGATCGGAACGCTGGAAACAGAACGTGCTCAACGGCCAGGCGCGTCGGGAAACGAAAGTATATCTCGCGAAAGGCACCCATCGGCTGACGATTCGTGCATTGGACGACCATATCGTGGTGGACCAAATATTGAAAAAGTAAACGTTAAAATAAAATATCTTGCTATTTGTTTTGTAGTTTGCTTACTTTTTCGTACCTTCGCCGCCATATTATAATAATGTATGAAGGAATTTGTCATTTCTGAGGTCAAGGCGGAGACTGCGGTGCTGGTAGGACTGATTACCCAGCAGCAGGACGAGGCCAAGACAAAAGAATATCTGGACGAGCTGGAATTCCTGGCCGATACTGCCGGTGCCGTGACCGTGAAGCGCTTTACGCAGAAGGTGCAGGGCCCAAGTCAGGTGACGTATGTGGGCAAGGGTAAGCTCGAGGAAATCAAGCAATATATCAAACAACAAGAGGATGCCTACGATGAGTGGATGGACGCCCATCGGGGGTTCGACGGCTCGATTGTTGTAACGGGCGACGAGGACTGTCCGCAACCCGTGGGAATGGTGATTTTCGACGACGAGTTGAGTGCCAAGCAAATCCGTAATATCGAGGGCGAACTGAAGGTCAAGATACTGGACCGTACAAGTCTGATTCTCGACATCTTTGCCATGCGCGCCCAGACGGCAGAAGCCAAGACGCAGGTGGAACTGGCGCAATACCGCTACATGCTGCCCCGACTGCAACGCCTTTGGACCCACTTGGAACGTCAGGGTGGCGGCTCTGGTAGTGGCGGTGGCAAGGGAAGCGTAGGACTTCGCGGTCCTGGTGAGACGCAGCTGGAAATGGACCAGCGCATCATCCGTCAGCGCATCTCGCTGCTGAAGGAACGCCTGGTGGACATAGACAAGCAGAAGACCACGCAACGCAAAAACCGCGGACGACTGATCCGCGTGGCGCTGGTGGGATATACGAATGTGGGTAAGTCGACGATGATGAACCTGCTGGCCAAGAGCGACGTGTTTGCCGAGAACAAACTGTTTGCCACGTTGGACACGACGGTGCGCAAGATGACCATCGACAACCTGCCGTTCCTGTTGGCCGATACCGTAGGATTCATCCGTAAGCTGCCCTCCGATTTGGTAGAAAGCTTCAAGTCGACGCTGGACGAGGTGCGCGAGGCCGATATGCTGGTGCATGTGGTAGACATCTCGCACCCTGACTTCGAGGAACAGATACAGGTGGTGGAGAAGACGCTGGCCGATCTGGGTTGTGCCGACAAGCCGTCGATGCTGGTATTCAACAAGATTGATGCCTACACATGGACGCCGCAGGACGAAGACGACCTGACGGAGCCCACGAAGGAGAATATCTCGTTGGACGATCTGAAGCAGACGTGGATGGCCCGCACTGGCGAGAACCAACACTATCTGGAGTGCCTGTTTATCTCGGCGAAGAAGAAAGAGAATATCGACGAGCTGCGCGAAATCTTGTATAAACGTGTTCGTGAGCTGCATGTGCAAAAGTATCCGTATAATGACTTCCTGTACCAGATAGAAGAGTAGTTAGAGAAGTTAAAGAAGTTAGAGAAGTTAAAGAAGTTAGAGAAGTTAAAGAAGTTAGAGAATAATTTGAACCAATAAAAGATAGAATTATGAGAGATTACAGACAACTGACACAAGAGGAAATTCAGGTGCTTGAGGGCAATAGCTGTTGGGCCGAGGACTGGAACAGGGTCAAGGTGGCCGAGGACTTCCGCCCCTATAATTTCCACCGTGTGGTATTCTACGGCGATATCCGCCTGGGTAAGTTCGAAAAGATGGTCGAGGTGGCCAAGGGCTTCACCAAACATTCGGGTATCAACGATGCCACACTGCGCAATGTGACGGTGGGCGACGATTGTCTTATTGAGAAAATCGGCAACTTCATCAACAACTATATCATCGGTAATGACTGTTATATTTCGAATGTGTCGACGATGGAGACTACCGAGGGCGCTACCTATGGTGAGGGCCACCTGGTGAGTGTGCTGAACGAGATGGGCGACGGCAACGTGATGCTGTTCCACGACCTGAACTCGCAACTGGCTGCATTCATGGTGAAGCACTTCAACGACAAGCAACTGAAGGACTCGATTATCCGACTCATCAACGAGGAAATCCGTTTCTCGCGTCCGGAGAAGAGTACGCTGGGTAATAGTGTGAAGATTATCAACTCGAAGGAAATTACCAATACGGTGGTAAAGGACGACTGCGAAATCAATGGTGCTGCACGCCTGAGTGACTGTACCATTCTGTCGTCGAATGATGCCTCGGTATATATTGGCACGGGTGTCATCTGCGAGAACTCAATCATTTCGAATGGCTGCTCGATTACCAACTCGGTGAAGATGCAAGACTGCTTTGTGGGTGAGGCTTGTCAGATTACGAACGGATTTACGGCGGAGGCCTCGGTGTTCTTTGCCAACTCCTATATGGCCAACGGCGAGGCCTGTGCTGCTTTCTGCGGACCGTTCTCGGCATCACACCACAAGAGCTCGCTGCTGATTGGTGGTGAATTCTCGTTCTACAATGCCGGTTCGAACACCAACTTCTCGAACCACGCCTATAAGATGGGGCCGCTGCACTACGGTACGCTGGAGCGTGGTACGAAGACGGCCTCGGGAGCCTACGTGCTGATGCCTGCCAAGATCGGTGCCTTCTCGGTGTGTTTCGGCAAGCTGATGAACCATCCCGACATGCGCTGTCTGCCTTTTGCCTATCTGCTGGCCTACGGCGAGACGATGTATATCGTGCCAGGTCGTAACATCACGACGGTGGGACTGTATCGCGACATCAAGAAGTGGCCCAAGCGCGACAAGCGTGCCCCGTCGTGCCGCAAGAGTGTCATCAACTTCGACTGGCTGTCGCCGTTTACCGTAGGCGAAATCGTACAGGGTAAGAAGATTCTGGAGGCATTGCGTCAGGCTGGTGGCGACAACGTGTCATCGTACAACTACCACGAATACATCATCAATGCATCGTCGCTGCGCAAGGGTATCAAATACTACGACATCGCCCTGCGCATCTATATGGGTGCCGTGCTGAAGCGTGCCGTGAAGGGCGGATGGCTGGGCAAACCCACATCGTCGGTAGGTGAGGGTGAGTGGATTGACCTGAGTGGTCTGCTGCTGCCTCAGAGCGAGGAACAGCGACTCATCGACGACATCAAGAACGGTTCGCTGGAGAGCATCCGCGAGGTGTTGCAGCGCTTCTACGACATCGACGCCAACTACCGCGTGTACCAGTGGGCGTGGACGTATAAGCTGATTCTGGACTACTACGGCATTGACGAACTGACTGAGCAGGCCATGCAGCGCATCCGTGAGGATTACGTCAAGGCCCGTCGTGCGTGGATTGCCGAAATCCGTAAGGATGCCCAGAAGGAATTCGCCATGGGCGACGTCGAGCAGGAGGTGTACGATGACTTTATCTCGAAGCTGGATCATGAAATAGATTACGAAGATTAAGTAACGAACACGAATTATACGAATTGAACGAATGACAATGAAATTCTTTCTAACTAGCTTATTGGTGGTGCTCGGAATGAGCGCACAGGCGAAGGATTACAAGTATCAGACGTTGGAGGCGGATCAGACGAAGACGCGCATCTACACGTTGGATAACGGACTGAAGGTGTATCTGAGTGTGAACAAGGAGAAACCGCGTATTCAGACCTACATCGCCGTGCGAACGGGTTCCAAGAACGACCCTGCTGAAACAACCGGTCTGGCACACTACCTGGAGCACCTGATGTTCAAGGGAACCAAGCAGTTTGGTACCACCAACCCAACGGCGGAGGCTCCCTTGCTCGACGAGATCGAACAGCGCTACGAGGCTTACCGCAAGCTCACCGACCCCGAGGCCAGAAAGCAGGCCTACCACGAGATTGACTCGGTGAGTCAGGTGGCCGCCCAGTACTTCATTCCCAACGAGTACGACAAGCTGATGGCTGCCATCGGAGCCGAGGGTACGAATGCCTTCACCTCGAACGATGTGACGTGCTACGTCGAGGACATCCCCTCGAACGAAATCGAGAACTGGGCGAAGATTCAGGCCGACCGTTTCCAGCACATGGTGATTCGCGGTTTCCATACCGAGTTGGAGGCCGTCTACGAGGAGTACAACATCTATTTGACCGAAGACGGCGACAAGATATGGAGTGCGCTGGGCAAAAAACTGACTCCCACGCACCCCTACGGCACGCAGACCACCATTGGTACGCAGGAGCATCTGAAGAACCCCTCGATTACCAACATCAAGAACTATTTCAATAAGTGGTATGTGCCCAACAACGTGGCCATCTGTATGGCGGGCGATTTCGACCCCGACAAGACCATCGCCGTCATCGACCGCTACTTCGGACTGTGGAAGCCCGGTGCCGACGTCTCTCAGCCCGTATTCCCCGTGCAGCGTCCGCTGACAGCTCCTGCCGACACCACCATCATCGGTCAGCAGGCCGAGCAGGTATGGATAGGATGGCTGGCCAACAAAGCCAGCGACCTGCAATGCGACACGCTCGACGTCATTAGCGACATGCTCAGCAACGGCAAAGCCGGAATCTTCGACCTGAACCTCAATCAGAACATGCAGGTGCAGGTGGCTCAGGCCGGTATGCAGGCTCAGCAGGACTATTCGTCATTCCTGCTCATCGGTATGCCCAAGCCCGGACAGACACTTGAGGAGGTTCGCACACTGATGCTGGCAGAGCTGGACAATCTGAAGAAGGGTAACTTCTCTGACGATTTGCTGCCATCAGTTATCAACAACAACAAACTCAGCTATCAGAAGGCACTCGACAACAACATGTGGCGCGTCCGCCAGCACATGTCATCGTTCATCGAAGGCACATCGTGGGAACAACAGGTCCATCGGCTAGACCGCATGTCAAAGATGACCAAGGAGCAGATTGTGAGTTTCGCCAACCGTTTCTTTACCGATGGCTATGCCACCGTGTTCAAGACACAGGGTACGGACACGTTGCAGAAGAAGATTGACAAGCCCGCCATTACGCCCATTCCCACCAACCGCGACCTAGTGAGCCGTTTCGTACAGGACATCCAGCAGTCGAAGGTGGAACCCATACAGCCCGTCTTCGTGGACTTCAAGAAGGACCTGACGGTGACCGAAACGAAGCGCCACTTGCCGCTGTTGTACAAGCAGAACGTGGAGAACGACCTCTTTACGCTGGTGTTCCGCTATGAGTTCGGAACGCAGGACGACAACCGTTATGCCATTGCTGCCGACTATCTGGACTATGTAGGCACGCAAAAGCACACACAGGCCCAAATTCAGCAGGAGTTCTACAAGATGGCTTGCAGCTACTCCGTCAATGTGAATCCCGACAATATGAACATCACGCTTACGGGTCTGCAGTCGCAGATGCCACAGGCGCTGGCTCTGTTGGAAGAGGTGCTCAATCAGTCGAAGGGCGACAAGGCCTCGTACGACCAGTATGTCGACCTGGTGCTGAAAGGCCGTGACGATGCGAAGAAAGACCAGAGAACCAATTTCCAGTATCTGGTGAATTATGCCATGTATGGCCCTCATAACGGCACGCGCAATGTCATGTCGGAAGAGCAGCTCCGTCAGACCAATCCTCAGCAGTTGCTTTCGCTGTTGGCCGGACTGAAGAACTTCAAGCACAGCGTGCTGTATTACGGCAAACTGACTCCCGAGGAACTGTCGAAAGTGCTCGATGCCAAGCACCAGACTGCCAAGCAGCTGGCCGATGTGCCCAAGGGTAAGCCTTACGTGCGCCAGCAGGCTGCGGAGAACGAGGTGCTGATAGCGCCTTACGATGCCAAGAACATCTATATGGTGATGTACCACAACGAAGGCCTCGACTGGAATCCGGAACAGGAGGGTGTCGTCGACCTGTTCAACGAGTATTACGGCGGAGGCATGAACGGCATCGTGTTCCAGGAACTGCGCGAGGCCCGCGGACTGGCCTACAGTGCTGCGGCCTACTACGTGACACCCGACAAGAAAGGCAACAAGGAGTTCTATCAGACCTATATCATCACGCAGAACGACAAGATGATGGATGCTGTCAACCAGTTCCATGTCATCCTGAACCAGATGCCTGCCAGCGAGGCAGCCTTCCAAATTGCCAAGGATGCGCTGACCAAGCAGCTGGCCAGCCAGCGTACCACGAAGTCGGGCGTCCTCAACGCCTATATCGTGGCCCAGCGCAAGGGCATTGACTACGATCTGAATGAGAAGGTGTACAACGCCCTGCCCGCCATGAAGCTGCAGGACATTGTGGACTTCGAACAGCAGCACATGGCCAATAAGGCCTATCGCTACATCATTCTCGGCGACGAGAAGGAACTCGACATGAAGGCCTTGGAAAAGATTGGTCCCATCAAGCGCCTGACACAAAAAGAAGTCTTCGGATATTAACCGAAGACTTCCACTGTGCTTTGGGGCTTTTCCCCAAAGTATTACTTCTTCACGCGATAGATGCGGAACGACATAGGAGGCAGTTGGTCGGTAATGACCAGCTGCTTCTTTTCGCTGGTACAGGCCACGCTTCCCTCCTTCGGCGTGATGAGTTCGGGCTGCTGGATGCTGTTCTCGTCGTCCATGCCACTATGGCTCAGGGTGATGGTGCGGGCTGATGTTGCTCCCGTCATATTAGCCAGGTTCAGCTGCACGGGCTGGGCAGTGCGCGACGTGTTGGCAACCTTGACAATTACCTCGTCAGCGTTGCTGTCGAAGGCGGCAGAGGCAAACAGACCATTCTGTCCTTCTAAGTTTGCCACAGGCTGGGGCTTGGCTTTCTTGCCGGCAGGTGTCATGGTCAGCGGTAGCACGTGGGTGCCGGCATTGGTGGCATACAGCTGCTGCACGTAGTAGCTCACCGTCTTGAACATCTGCGTCTGGTCGTACCAGATCTGGTCCGGGCGCCACTGCCAGCCGTCGACATGGGCGAAGAGTGGGGCAGGGGTCGTCATGTGAACCACATCGGCATTACGCTCGAAACCCGTCATGAAGGCGGCTTCCAGAAGGGCTGCTTCATAGTGGTTCCACTTCTTGCCCTTGCCGTGACAGGCATACTCGCCGGCAAAGACCTTCGGACCCTTGCGGTCGTACGTGTCGTAACGCAGACCATGCGTCAGGAACCACTGCTCGTCGCGGTAGTAGTGTTCGTCCACCAGGTCGGCCTTCTGGGCTTTCATGGCCTTCCAGCCGTCTTCGAAGCGGTAGGTGTTGTTGGGCACGTCCTCAGGAACAGGACCGCTGGTGCCCACAATCTTGATGTCGGGGTACTTGGCGCGGATGGCAGCCACGAAGGGCTTCAGACGCTCGTAGTAGAACTCGCCCCACTGTTCGTTGCCCACACCGATATACTTCATGTTGAAGGGCTCGGGGTGTCCCATGTCGGCACGTACCTTACCCCATTTCGAGTCGGCAGGACCATTGGCGAATTCGATGAGGTCCAGACAGTCGTCGATGTAGGGCTGCAGTTCGTTCATGGGCACATGAGCCGATTCCTTCTCCCAGTTCTGATACTGGCAGGCCAGACCTACGCTCAGGATGGGCAGCGGCTCAGCACCGATGTCCTCTGAGAGCTGGAAGAACTCAAAGAATCCCAGTCCGTACGACTGGTAGTAGTCGGGATAGTAGCGATAGTCGAACGTGTGCTCCCAGCGGTTCTGGTTCAGCGGACGGTTCTCGACGGGGCCCACCGTGTTCTTCCATTGGTAGCGGGTGTCCAAGTCGGTACCTTCTACAATACATCCGCCAGGGAAACGGAAGATGCCGGGATGCAGGTCGGCCAATGCCTGTGCCAAGTCGCGGCGCATGCCGTTCTCGCGGTTCTTGAACGTGTTGACGGGGAACAGCGAGATGTGTTCCAAGGCCACACTGTTGGCTCCTTTCAGGAAGATGCGCAGCTTGGCATGCTTCAGCGTCAGGGGCGACGTCAGCGTCAGCGTATACTTCTTCCAGTCTGCAGAGGTGATATCCAGCGTCTGTTCGGCAAACTGCTGACGCTCGTCCATCGAGTTCTCGTTAATCAGCTGCACGCGGATGGTACCATTGCCCTTGGGAGCTTTTGCCCAGACCGAGAAGCGGTACTGCTCGCCTTTCTTCACACCAATGCCGAAATAGCCCTCGTTGGTCAGACCCGTGCGACGGTCCTTGTGATCTGGAGCGCTCAACTCCACATAATGCGGACAGCGTGCAAAGGGACCGTCGTCCTTCACGTCGACACATCCGAAGGCCTGCCAGCCCATCAGGTGTTGTGGAAATTCGAACGAACGGTTCTTGATGAGCTCGCCATAGAGTCCGCCGTCGGCAGCGTAGTTGATGTCTTCAAAGAAGATGCCGTACATGGTCGACTGAATGGGTGCTCCCAGTTTCTTGGTGTTGATGTCCATGACGCTTTGGGCGGTCGTCGCCAGCGTCACTGCAGTAAGCAGCAAAGTCGTTAATAGTTGCTTTTTCATTGTCGTTTTTGTCTGTTTTGTTAGTGTTTTATGCTACAAAGGTATATAAAAAGAATCATATTTCAGTGGTTTTTAATTAGATTAACAATAAAAAAACGGATTCTTGCTCATTTATTTGTAACTTTGCAAAATACAAACTAAAAACAAATACATAGAAGAATATGGCAAAATCAGTTGAATTCAAGTACGCCCCCATGTTTCAGGTGGGCAAAGACGAGACCAAGTATCGTCTGTTGAGTAAGGAAGGCGTAACAACGTCAGAGTTTGAAGGAAAGCAGATTGTGAAGGTCTCTAAGGAGGCACTGACACTTCTTGCACAGCAGGCATTCCACGATGTGGAGTTCATGCTGCGTCGCGAGCACAACGAGCAGGTGGCCAAGATCCTGACCGATCCTGAGGCTTCAGAGAACGATAAGTATGTAGCCCTGCAGTTCCTGCGCAATGCCGAGGTGGCTTGCAAGGGCATTCTGCCTTTCTGTCAGGACACGGGTACGGCCATCATCCATGGTGAGAAGGGTCAGCAGATCTGGACCGGTTTCGAGGATGAAGAGGCTCTGAGCCTTGGTGTGTTCAACACCTTCACCCAGGACAACCTGCGCTACTCGCAGAATGCGCCTCTCAACATGTACGACGAGGTGAACACCCGTTGCAACCTGCCCGCACAGATTGATATCGAGGCCTGCGAGGGTGCTGAGTACCGCTTCGTCATGGTGGCCAAGGGTGGTGGCTCTGCCAACAAGACCTATTTCTACCCCATGACCAAGGCTACCATCCAGAACGAGGGAACCTTGATTCCGTTCCTCGTAGAGAAGATGAAGTCGCTGGGTACAGCTGCATGTCCTCCTTACCACATCGCATTCGTTATCGGTGGTACGTCAGCCGAGAAGAACCTGCTGACAGTGAAGCTCGCTTCTATCAAGTACTACGACGGTCTGCCCACCACGGGTGACGAGACAGGTCGTGCTTTCCGCGATGTCGACCTCGAGCAGAAGCTGATCCTTGAGGCTCAGAAGATTGGTCTCGGTGCGCAGTTCGGTGGTAAGTATCTGGCTCACGACATCCGTGTGATCCGTCTGCCGCGTCATGGCGCCAGCTGTCCCATCGGTATGGGTGTCAGCTGTTCTGCAGACCGTAATATCAAGGCTAAGATCAATGCCGACGGTATCTGGTTGGAGCAGATGGATGCTAACCCCACCGAGCTCATTCCCGAGGAGCTGCGCCGTCCGGGCGAGGGTGGTAAGGGCATCGAGATCGACCTGAACGAGGGTATCGATGCTGTACGCAAGGAACTCTCCAAGTATCCTGTCTCGACCCGTGTGAACCTGAAGGGAACCATCATCGTGGCTCGTGATATCGCTCACGCTAAGCTGAAGGCACGTCTGGATGCTGGCGAGGGTATGCCCGACTACTTCAAGAAGTACCCCGTACTCTATGCCGGACCCGCCAAGACACCCGAGGGCTATCCTTGCGGATCGATGGGCCCGACTACCGCTAACCGTATGGACCCCTACGTGGACGAGTTCCAGGCTAATGGTGCTTCGCTGGTGATGATTGCCAAGGGCAACCGCTCCGACGTCGTTACCGAGGCTTGTAAGAAGCATGGTGGCTTCTATCTCGGCACCATCGGTGGCGTCGCTGCCGTACTCTCTCAGTCGAGCATCAAGAGCATCGAGTGCGTAGAGTATCCCGAGCTTGGCATGGAGGCCGTCTGGAAGATTGAGGTCGAGGACTTCCCCGCATTCATCCTCGTCGACGACAAGGGCAACGACTTCTTCAAGACCTTGAAGCCCTGGTGCCCGGCTGTCAAGTGACGTTATTACGATATAACGATATAACGTTATAACGAATGCTGAAACCATCGACGACTCTGACGATCCTGTTGCTGCTGCTGTTCACCATGACGGCAGCGGCACAGGAATCTTTCATACAACAGGGCTGCCGGCGTGGTACGCCGCGTCAGCAGACGACAATGCTGCGGCGCGGAGGCGGTGAAGGCAGAATCCCCGGTGGCGATTTCTATCAAGGCGAGCGCCACCAACTGACAGTTCTGGTGGCTTTCAACGACCGTTCTTTCATAGGCGACGAAGCTGCCACCGTTGAGCAATGGGACAAAATATTTAATACCGTCGACCTGACGGAAGAGCCTTTCTACGGTTCCGTTCACGATTATTTCCTTGCCCAGAGCTACGGCGACTTCAATGTCATCTTCGACTTGGTGTATGTACAGGTCAGCGGCGATGCCAAGAAGTATGCCAGCACGGCTCAAGACGACGAGAACTCGCAGTATCTGGTCCAGGACATCGTGGACTCACTGAAGACACTCGACATCGACTGGAACCGATACGACTGGAATGGCGACGGATACGTCAACCAACTGCTCATCGTCTATGCTGGTCGCGGCATGAACGATGGTGGCGGAAGCGACACCATCTGGCCACACCAGTGGTGGATGAGCGAACACCTGAAGGATCGTCAACAGGGTGTCTATTGCAACCCCATTCCCGTTCCTGCCGGCGATAAGACCTTTTTGGTCGACTGCTACTGTGCATTGGCGGAACTGACAAGAAGAGGCGACTACGGCTCTTTCGGCACCATCTGTCACGAATACACCCATTGCTTCGGATTCCCCGACTTCTACTATGGCGAAACGGAATATGTCTATGGCTGGGATTTGATGGACTATGGCAACTACAATGGTGGTGGTTACCAGCCTCCCGGCTATTCTGCCCACGAGCGTTGGCTCATGGGATGGCTCCAGCCCACAGAACTGAAAGAGACGACGACCATCACCAATATGCCTGCTTTGGCCGACCAGAACAGCGCATATCTTATCCGCAACGACGGATACGAGGATGAGTACTATTTCGTCGAAAACCGACAACCGATAGGGTGGGACGCCAGTCTTCCCGGCAGTGGCATCGTCGTCTTCCATATCGACTACGATCCATCCATCTGGACCAGCGTCATGGTAATGCCCAACTCTCCCAATCGTCAGCGTTATCTTATCTTTCCTGCCGACAACAGTTCTTTGCCTGGTAGTTGGGCGTATCCATATCAGGCGAACGACTCGCTCACCAACACCTCGTCGCCGGCAGCCGAGCTCTTCCATGTCAATACCGACAGCACGAAGCTGATGAACAAGTCGCTCTACGACATGAGAGTCGACGATGGCCTTGCCTCCTTCCGCTTTGTCGTCAACCAGCCTACGGCTATCCGCGAACTGACCGACCGCCAACCCTACAGAATCCTCTACGACCTCGGCCCTATTTATATAATAAGGTATGCCAACGGCGAAATCAAAAAAGTGATGAAGCACTAACGCCTCATCACTTTTTCTTTATATCATGGGGACGTACCCATGAATTTATATGATTAGTTTCACACGGAAGCCTCGCTTGGTGGGTTCCTCTATCACCTGACGGCACTCTGCGGAGAGTTCGGCGCGATGTGCGTCAGTCAGCGGGGTGGAAGTCATCTTTTCCACCATGAAGTCGAGGGCGGTGACGCCCGACAGCTCACTATGGGTGATGCGGACGGTGATGGGGCGATACTGGGCCATCGCGCCGTCGAGCATCTTGTCCGTCAGCCGCTCTGCTGTTTCCAACTTATCGGCAATGCCGTACTTGTGGCAGAAGGCACCCATCGTAGAGTGCATGCCCAGGAAATCGAAGTCGGGCCCCTCGATCTCGAACCATTCCTTGCGGATGCGCTGGATAAAAGCCTTGGTGGCGCTGTGCACAGGATTCTCGAAGATCACTTCCGGCGAGCCGTCCTCATGGATATAGCCATCGTACATAAAGAAGATGCGCGTCGAGACGTCGTGGGCGAACTTCATCTCGTGGGTGACGATGAGCATGGTCATACCCTCCTTGGCCAACTGGCGGATGACGCTGAGCACCTCGCCCACCATCGTCGGGTCAAGAGCCGACGTGGGCTCGTCGAAGAGAATGACATCGGGCTTCATGGCCAGGGCGCGGGCGATGGCCACACGCTGTTTCTGACCGCCGGAGAGACTCGACGGATAGACATCTGCCTTCTCGGCCAGTCCTACCTTACGCAGCAGTGCCAGTCCCTCCTTGCGTGCCTCTTCCTCAGGCTCGTGGTGCAGCTGACAGGGGGCAAAGATAACGTTCTCCAGCACGGTTTTGTGCTCGAAGAGATTAAAACTCTGGAACACCATGCCCATCTTTTGGCGTAGCCTGTTGACGGGATAGCCCTTAGTGAGTATATCCTCCCCATCGACGATGATGCTGCCGCTGGTAGGCTGCTCCAGCAGGTTCAGACAGCGCAGGAAGGTGCTCTTGCCGGTGCCCGAAGGTCCGATGATGGAGATGACCTCGCCGCGATGCACTTCCGTCGTGATGTCGCGCAAGACGTCGAAGTCGCCATAACTCTTCTGGAGGTGGAGAATGCCTACCCCCTTCCCCTCCCCAAGGGAGGGGGGATTTGAATGTAACGTATTACTACGTTTGCGGCGGAAAAACAGCCAAGCACCAGCACATAATAATATCAGAAGGAGAACTATTACTCCGTAGAGCATACCAGTTTCCCCTCCCTTTGGGAGGGGTTGGGGGTGGGCTTCTGTAAGTATGGCGGCCTCGCCCTTTCGCGTCATCAGCACGATGTGCGAATCGATATAGCCGTCGGAGAAGAGCACCTGCTTCTGTCGCTCTTCGGTGATGCTGATAGCTCCCATGGCCATGTCGGCCTTGCCTGTCTGCACAGCAGGTATCTGCGCGGCGAAGTCCATAATGAGGTACTCCAGTTGCCAGTTACGCCGGTTGGCCCATTCCGTCAGCAGTTCCGGCTCCAGCCCCGAAGGTTTTCCGTAATTGATGAAATTAAACGGCGGCATGGCGGGGTAGGTTGCTACGCGCAGGGTGCGCCCCGTGCCGCGTTGTTGGGGAATGTCCATGGCCGAGGGGTCATCGGCATTACTCCAGCGGTCCAGAATCTGCTGGTAGGTACCGTCGCGGCGGATTTCGGCCAGGAAACTGTTGAAGTCCTGCTGCAGTTCGGTGTTGTCAAGTCGGTAACAGGCTCCTATCGGAATCGGCGTAAGTCCTGCGCCCACAGAATCCACTTTTTCAAGCAACTCCTTGTTGAACATCAGCGTCAGGCTTTCACCGCCCGCCGCATCCACCTTGCCGTTCTCCAGGGCTGCCAGCAGGTCAGTCTGGCTGGTCATGCGCAGGATGTTGGCATCGGGAGCCATATCGGTGACGGCAATGTCCTGTATGCTGCCGATGATCACTGCCACATTCTTGCCGTTAAGCGCCTGGAAGGCAGGGGGGACGTCCGACGGAGAGCCGTCGGACACGGTGGCAGTGCCGCTACCCACAAGTGTGGGCGCGTACCCCAGCATGCCAAACAATGTCAGCACCACAGCCGCAACGATAGCTTTTACGCGTTTACGCTGGACGAGACTCTGAAGCAACAGCCCGATGAGCCAAGCCATCAGGAAATAGATGATGGCCGTCACGATGAGCGGGAAGAAAGCGTCGAACGTGCGCGAGCGTATCAGGTCGGAGGCGCGCGTCATGTCGGCCACGGCGATGTAGCCCACGATGCTCGTGCCCTTCAACAGACTAATTACCTCGCCCTGATAGACGGGCATCACCGCCTTGACCACCTGTGGCAGCACAATCTTGAAGAACGTCTGTCGCGGAGTGAAACCCAATGCCAGTCCTGCCTCGGTCTGGCCGCGGTCGATGCCCTGGATGGTGGTGCGCAGCATCTCGCTGATGTAGGCCGCCGTGTTCATGGCGAAGGTGACGATGGCCACCACGATGCCCGTAGCATCCAGCGGTGCCATCACCACATAGTACATCAGCATGAGCAGCACCAGCACGGGCGTGCCGCGCATCAGTTCGATATACACCTTGGCCACTTGCTGTAGCCACCGGCGGCGGCTCATGCGCATCCAGCACACCAGTCCGCCCAGCAGCGTGCCCAGCACGGCGGCGCAAAGCGTGATGAGCAGTGTCACCTGCAGGCCGTCGAGAATCATCTTATAGCGATCCTCGGCTATCAGGTTGTTGGTAAAACTTTCCGTTATGGAACCTATCAGTGCTATTATCATACTCAATTACTTTTTTCTATTCATCAATAAATTTATTGACCAATGTCTTTATTTTTTTGCCTGCAAAATTACAACTTTTTTGCAAATTTTATTTTTCGCTATTGTACAATTTTGGGCATAGTGCTTAGACTATCACATATCACTTTTGCTGAGTGAACCTATGTGAATATTCATCTTGTGAAGTTCTGGGGTTTGCTGAACCATGATGTCAACCTTCTTCTTGAAGGATTCTTCGTCATAGCGGCTTTCATCCTTCTTCAGTTCATACGCCCAAGCCTCCTTGCCAATAGGGTCAACTACCACGAGGTCAATTTCGTTGAAACCTTTTCTGTCCCACCATTTACCGATGACATATTGCCCCTGTTCCTGAAACTTTCTGGCAAAGTATCGCTCCATCATCAGGCCCGATACGCCACTGTAGTCTCTGCGGATGATGGTGTCGAGAGCTTTCAAGGCCTTGTTCTCCACCAGTGCCTGATATTTGAAGAAGAAGCGGAACCAGAATATCAGGAAACAGTCATCAAGCTGGTAGCGAACCTTCTTGCTGCTCTCCTTGGCGAAGATTGGATGATACTTGGTAATCAGACCATAGTAATCTTCCAAACGGGAAAGGTAGCTACTGATATTGTCAATACCCAGCTCGTTCTTGATTTCCGCACTGGTTTTCATTCCGCTGGCAATGCAGGTCAGGATGGAGAAATAGATGACGTAATCGGTTCCAAACTCTTCTATCAGGATGTTCTTGCCTTCATTAATGAACGGCGAGTTTTCTTCCGTCAAGGCTCCAAGCATCTTCCTCCAACTTGTCTTCCCACGGTCAAGCAGGAGAGTGACATACCAGGCAACACCACCTGTAATGCTGAAAAGTGCCAACAGGTCTTCAGGTGTGTAGTCGGGGTTGAAGTCATGCAGAATCTCTTTTAAGACGTCAGTCCTGAAGGGCTCAAGAGTTATCTTCTCGTTTGCACGTCCAAAGAGAGGTTCTTCGTAATCCTCGAAGATTTTCTTCATCAGCGTGAACACAGAACCACTGATAATCAGGTTCAGGTGGCTCTTGCTTTTGTTCAAGTCCCAGTCGCGCTGCATATTGCTGAATACAGTAGGGTTGACCTTCTGAAAGTTCTGGAATTCATCGATAATCAGCGTGAATGCCCTGGTTTCAGAGAGATGGAGGACGAACCGGAACACCTCGGAGAAAGAGTTCGCCTGTCCCAAGATTGGCACACCAAGCTTGCTAGTTATCTCCTGAACAAAGTCCTGGCACAGCAATGCCTCTGCTTTCTTTCCGACGAAGAAATAGAGTACGGTATCATCACCGCAACGAAGCGAAAGCTCCGTCTTACCAATACGCCTGCGTCCCATCAGGACAGTCATTCGCGCTTCCCGCTTACTCTGCCTTAAGACCTCACTCAGCAACTGCTGTTCAGACTCTCTATCATAGAACCTCATAAATCAAAAATGATAATGGCCATTATAATAATGACGGTTATTATTTTGCAAAGGTACATATTTTTCCCGAATAAACAAGCAATTTGAAGAAAAAATATATAATTGGCGGAAAAAAACATGTATCACGGGGTCTGTCCCCGTGATAGAAGGAGGTCACCGAGGGCTGGTAACCCACACAAAAACAAACCCCTATAAACCCAAAGAATCCGAGCAACTGCCCGGATTCTTTCGTTTTGATAGATTTTGATTCAGATTTTGAAAAAAACGCCAAAAATATATGGAGATTAGTACTATGCTCACCCCACGATACGTTTTCTTCGTTATTCTGAATGACTTAATTCCTGAATACCAGGCCGTCGCCGAACTCATCGATGATGATGGGTTTTTCGCGATGTACCTCGTCGGCGAGAATCTTACGCGACAGGTCGTTGAGCACGAACTGCTGGATGGCTCGCTTGACGGGACGGGCACCGAAGTCGGGATCGTAGCCCTCCTTGGCGAGATAGTCGATGGCCTGTGGCGTGCACTCGAGGCGGATGCCCTGCGGTTCAAGCATGTCGGTGACCTTCTTCATCTGCAGGCGGACAACGTCGGCAATCTGCTGCTGGGTGAGCTGCTGGAAGGTGATGATCTCGTCGATACGGTTCATGAACTCGGGACGCATGGTCAGTCGCAGCTGTTCGCGAGTGGCATTCGAGGTCATGATGATGATGGTGTTCTTGAAGTTGGCGGTACGGCCCTTGTTGTCGGTCAGACGGCCATCGTCGAGGACCTGCAACAGGATGTTGAAGACATCGGGATGGGCCTTCTCGATTTCGTCGAACAGCAACACTGAGTAGGGCTTGCGGCGCACGGCCTCGGTGAGTTGGCCACCCTCGTCGTAACCGACATAGCCCGGAGGGGCACCAATGAGTCGCGAGACGGTATGCTTCTCCTGATACTCCGACATGTCGATACGCGTCATCATGGTCTCGTCGTTGAACAGGTATTCGGCCAGCGCCTTTGCCAACTCGGTCTTACCCACACCCGTAGTGCCGAGGAAGATGAACGAGGCGATAGGGCGCTTGGGGTCTTGCAGTCCGGCACGACTACGACGCACAGCATCGGAGACGGCTGTGATGGCCTCGTCCTGACCGATGACACGACGGTGGAGTTCCTCCTCGAGGTGCAACAGTTTTTCGCGCTCGCTTTGCAGCATACGGGTGACGGGGATGCCCGTCCAGCGGGAGACAACCTCGGCAATGTCGTCGGCGGTGACTTCCTCGCGGACTAACCTTCCAGCGGCAGAACCGCTGGACACCGAACCATCCAGTTGACGCTGGATGGCGGCGATGTCGTCCTCGAGGGCCTTCAGCTTCGAGTAGCGAATTTCGGCTACACGGCCATAGTCACCCTCGCGCTCGGCACGCTCGGCTTCGTATTTCAGGGCCTCCATCTCCTGCTTGTCCTGCTGGATGCGGTTCACCAGCTGGCGCTCGCCTTCCCACTTGGCACGGAACTGGGTTTCCTGCTCGCGAAGTTCGGCGATGTCCTTGTCCAATTGCTGGAGCTTGGTGTCAGCGGCAGATCCGCTGACCACACCGCCTGTTTCGCGCTTGATGCTCTCGCGCTCGATTTCGAGCTGGGCCAGACGGCGGGTAATCTCGTCGAGTTCCTCGGGCACGGAGTCGCGCTCCATGCGGAGCTTGGCGGCAGCCTCGTCCATCAGGTCGATGGCCTTGTCGGGCAGGAAACGCTCAGAGATATACCGCTCGGAGAGTTGCACGGCGGCGATACAGGCGTCGTCCTGAATACGTACCTTATGATGGTTTTCGTAGCGTTCCTTCAGTCCACGCAGGATGGAGATGGCCGAGAGTTCGTCGGGCTCGTCGACCATCACCGTCTGGAATCGGCGCTCCAGGGCCTTGTCCTTTTCAAAATACTTCTGATACTCGTTGAGCGTGGTGGCACCGATGGCACGGAGTTCACCACGAGCCAGGGCGGGCTTCAGGATGTTGGCGGCATCCATGGCACCCTCGCCACCGCCAGCGCCTACCAGCGTGTGGATCTCGTCGATGAAGAGGATGATGCGACCCTCGGCCTTCGTCACCTCGTTGATGACGCTCTTCAGACGTTCCTCGAACTCACCCTTGTACTTGGCACCAGCGACCAGCGCACCCATGTCGAGCGAATAGACTTGCTTGTCCTTCAGGTTCTCGGGCACGTCGCCACGAACGATACGGCCTGCGAGGCCCTCGACGATGGCGGTCTTACCTGTACCTGGCTCACCAATCAGAATGGGGTTGTTCTTCGTGCGGCGCGACAGGATCTGCAGCAGACGGCGGATCTCGTCGTCACGGCCAATGACGGGGTCGAGTTTGCCCTGACGGGCCATGTCGACCAGATTCTTGGCATATCGCTCCAGCGACTGGTAGTTGTCGTCGGCCGACTGCGACTGCACCTTCTGGCCCTGGCGCAACTCCTGAATGGCTGCGCGAAGGTCTTTCTCGGTGACGCCGGCGTCTTTTAGGATACGGGCAGCGGTAGAATTGACGGTGAGGAGAGCCCATAGAATGGGCTCGCAAGAGACGAAGTCGTCGCCCATTTTCTGCGAGTGTTCCTGGGCACGCAGCAACACGTTGTTGCTGTCGCTTGAGAGATACGGCTGTCCGCCCTGAACGCGTGACAGGTGCTTGATTTCCTGGTCCACAAGCATTTCAATCTGCTGGGCATTGACGCCGAGTTTCTGGAAGATGAAGGTCGTGACGTCCTTCGCCTTCTCCAGTATACCTTTCAGTATGTGTACAGGTTCGATGACCTGCTGGCCGTTCAGTTGTGCGGTGTTCACTGCCTGCTGTACGGCCTCCTGTGCTTTGATGGTAAACTTTTCTAATGTCATAGTTTTGTCCTCCTATATGTTTTTTATTTCTTGTTTCTTATTTCTTATTTTTTATTTTTTATTTAGGCCCATCGGGCCGCAAAAAGGTTGGCGACAAAGAATGTGCCGAATAAAAGAAACCGACAAAAAGGCATATCGTTCTGCCGTTTTGTCGGTTATCTCTCACCTCTTACCTCTTACCTCTTTCCTCTTTCCTCTCACCTCTTACTTATCAGTTTCACTTCTGAATTCAGTCCGCTCTTGACGGGCTCCCAACCATCGTATGTCGTGCGCTTGTAGTTGATGTCGACGACATTGATTTCGTTGAACTTACGCCACTTATAGCCCTTGCGGTCCAAATCCCTGATGCGGTTTGCCGGCAGGTTGGTGACCTCGATGCGCAGCTCGTTCTTGCCTTTGCGCAAGGCATCGCGGCAGTCGAGCACGAAGGGTACGGCCCAGGCACATCCCAAGAACTTTCCGTTCAGATAGACTCGGGCCGATTCGCGAACGTCGCCCAAATCGATCATCCACTCTTGTTTGGCCTGCTGTCTGGTCAGTCGGAACGTGGTGGTGTAGATGCCAGTGCCCATGGTTACTGCTGCCGAATCGCTCAGCGTTTCCCACGTCTGGGGTTGCAACAGCGTGAAAGTGCCTGCTACGCGTGGTGCCTCTTCGGTAAAGTAAAGGGCCCAAGGACCGCTGATAGGCAGCTCTTGGGGTTGTTGCGACTCAGTCGCAACATACTGAACAGGCTGAGTAGGCTTTGCTGACGTTTGGAGGATGCGGCTCTCGCCAGAACGCAGCGCAATGTGCAGCTTGCCGTTGCTGACGCAGGCGGGTTCGATGTCGCCATTCATGGGGTTGAACCATGTGGCACCCTCGAAGGGTACGGCCAGCGCCACGTCGGCTTCTACGTCGCGTGGGGTCAGGTTGGCCATGAAGTAATGCCATCCTCGCAGTGACTTGCGACGGATAGCGCGCAGACCGAGCTCCGTCTTCATGGGTTCAGCCTTGGCGAAACGGGCCATGGCCTCTGGTGTCTCGCCTTTGATGACATACGCTGCGATGGGGTCCAACAGGGCTTGCAGTCGACTGTCGATGGTAGTGCCGCTGGGGATGATCAGAGCGCGATAGCGTGTGTGGCCTTCCGTCACCAGCATGCCGTTCTCCACACGCACCTTGGCCAGTTGTCGGTCACTGATGTAGTCGCAGTCGTAGCCCAGGCTGTCGATGGTCAGTATGCTGCGAATGAATTGCGGTGCCTTCTCGTCCATGGTGTGGATGTCGAACTGCATCAGCAGGTCTTCACCGTTGCGGCGGTCTTTGCTGGCCTCCTTGGCGTCGTCGTTGCGCGGTCCGCGCTGGTGCCACATGTCGCGCACGGGGAGATAGACCAGGAAGTCGTTGTCGGGCTGTCCCAGTTGCAGGAAGCTCTGACACCGCTCAATATACTGCATCAGATAGGGTGCGTCGCGCCAGATGCTGTTGGTGGGCGACATATCGACGCTGGCATAGAACTTCCAGCCGGGCCACGGGTCGTTCTTTGGCGTATAGCACGAGCCGTGGAAATAGACGTGGTTGACGCCACAGGTGAACATCAGGTCCAGATCGGGCTTCATCTGCGACAGCGAGGTGCGGAAGTGCTCGGTGAGCCAGGTGAATGTCTCGCTCGACGTCAGCGGCTTACCCGTCACGTGGGCTGCCGACGGCGCATATTTCAGCATCGACACGTCGCTGAAGTTCTTCTTCGTCTTGCCTGGGTCGGTACGCAGTCCCTTGATGCCAAAGTCGGAGAGTCCGAAACCTTCAATCTCAGGGATGTCGACGGCAGCATAGAGGTCCAGCAGGTTGGCTGGTGAGCCGTGGGCCTGGTTGCGCACCTTGACGCCGTGCTTGTGGGCCCATGCCACCCACTGTTGCGTGAAGTTCTCGAGCAACAGGTCGGAGAGTGTCTCGCGGTAGTCGCACAGCACCTGGTTGCCGTCGTCGACGACGCCCAGCAGTTCGGGGAGTTTCGTGCGCAGGTCATAGCCGCGACGCTTCTGGAACTCGTCGAACAGCGTGGGGGTCCAGTTGGCCTTGTACACTTCGTACGAGTCGTTGAAGAACGTGTGAGGGTAGGGGACACCCGATGTGGCAAAGGCCTGTTCGAAACGATCCAGATAGTGATGGACGGCCTCGCGGTCGAAGTGGTCGACGACCCATCCTTCACCGCCTGGTGCCGCACGCTTTACCTTCTGCTGGGTGCGGCCGATTTCGACGGAGTAGACGGGGGAACCGTCTACGAGCGAGTCCTTGAAGATGGCCTTGCAGGCGGCCTGGTCCAGCGAGATATGCGGACCGCCGAAGGGCCATCCTGTGCCGCAGTTCATGTCGACCTCGATGCCCAGCGGACGGGCAATGTCCTCGACCATCTTCAGGGCCTGCATCCATTCGGACGACAGGAAGGGGATGTTGTTTTTGTCGTTGCCCTGGACGCCGTAGAGCGGAGTAATCTCAACGGCTCCAATGCCAGCGCGGGCATATTCCGAGAGGTTCCATTGCAGGTTCTCCTTATCGACGGCAGACCCCAGCCACCACCAGCGCGTGCCGGCCTTAGCCTCAGGGCGGGGAGTGGGCCATGACTGCGCCCCTACGGGGCTAAATAAAAAATAAAAAATAAAAAATAAACCAAAAGCCCTAAACTTCATTATTTTCATTCTTTCTTGTTGTTTTGAGAGTTTTTACAATAATGCGAATAATCTCGTCCAAATCTTTCTTCATAGATGTATACATATTATCCTCTATATAAGAGGTTCTATGAAGTAACGTCAGCCAATATGATGTTTCGCTTGCTTCTTTTAAAGAAATGCTAAGTTTGCTAATAAAATCAGCCTTGCTTTGAGCATATATTGCCTCATTTGAGTTAGCACCAATGCTTGTACCACATCTTAATAATTGTTTTGACATAACAAACTCTTTCTTGTTTTCAATAAGATATTTATAACCATTAACAATCCTTATGGCAAAGGCAAGAGTCTTTTCTGACAAAACATTATTAACCACCATATTTTTTATTTTTTATTTAGGCCCATCGGGCCGATTTATTTTTTATTTAGGGCGGAGCCCGCAAGTTTATAGTATTCGGTTAAGCCAAGCAGATAGCAGCCTGTTCCGTAGTCTTCGAAGTCGGGAACGCTGGTGAAGGTGACGGGCTGTCCGGCAGAGGGATCCTTGCCGGTGCCCTGGTTCCAACCCAAGAAACCATCGGTGTGGATGCACGACTTCAGCGCCTTCCATGCCTTGTCGCAGGCTGGGCGATAGGTCTGGTCTTTCAACAGACCATTCTGAATGCCCCATGCCATACCGTAGAGGAAGAGTGCCGTACCCGTCATCTCGGGGTTGGGATAGTCCACGTCCGACACCAGACTGACATGCCAGAAACCATCTTCGTGCTGGCAGTCGAGCAGGGCTTGGCTCATGAGCAGGAAGTCCTTGCACAGCTCCTTATACTCCTTGCTTTTGGGCGACAACAGACTCATCGAGCGCACCAATGCAGCATACACCCAGCCATTGCCGCGGCTCCAATAGCAGTTCTTGCCGTCCTTTTCCTTGTAGGGTGCCACGTAGTCGGCATCGCGCCACCAGAGGCCTTCCTTCACGTTCAGACATCCGCCGCCACACTCGTTGCGACTCCAGCGGTAGCTCTTCATGGCATAGTCCAGATAGTGCTTGTCGTTGGTTATCGCGTACATCTTGATAAATACGGGCATGGCCATCTGAATGGCGTCAATCCAGGTCCAGTAGTCGGCGCGACCTGTGGCCATCTGCTTCTGCAGATTCTCCTTGGTGGGCTCCAGCGTACCTTTTCCCGTCAACAGATTCAGCTCGATGTAGGTCTGCGAGCAGCACTGGTCGTCGGCATGCGTCGTTCCCGTGCCGTTGCGAGGTGTCCACTGGTGGAAGTCAGCCCAGCGCAGGGCATAGTCGACGTAGCGCTCTTGCGGGTCGATGGCGTTGAGAGCCATCAGTCCCTCGTAGTAGACGGCACGCGTCCACAGCGAACTGGGACGGATGCGCTTCACGTTGGTGGGAATCGTGGGGTCACTATACTTCGCCATGAAGTAGTCGTTGGTCAGCCGGGCCGTCTGCAGGACGTCCGTCTGCGCCCCTGCGGGGCTAAATACAAAATATAAAATATAAAATAAAAATAATGTTCTCATTTTGTTTCGAGTTTTGTTGTTATTGTTTTGAATGTTTTCGAGTTTGTCTTCAGCGTGATCTTGGCGGGCTGACGGCCGGCGCGCAGGATGACCATGGCCTGTCCTTGCCACAGACGGCGGTGATTCGTCGCATTCAGTTCGTCGCTGTTGATGTCGCCATTGGTCACAGCCACGATGGTGGCATCGCCCTCCACGTCGAAGGTCAGCTCGTCCTGATAGGTCAGCACCTTGCGACCCTTGGCGTCGACGGCAGTCAGGAGGACGTGTTGCAAGTCCATGCCGTCGGCCTTCCAGTAGCTATTGTCGGGTTCGGCTATGATCTTGACGGGTTTGCCTGTCGTCTCCAGGGCGTGACGGGCCACAGCCTTGCCGTTACGATAGGCGATGGCTTCCAGACGGCCTTTCTTGTAGTCCACATCGTTCCAGTTGATACGGTTGCGGTTCTTGGCATCGGTGGGGTTCTGGCGGCGTCCCAGAGTCTTGCCGTTCAGCGTCAGTTCCACCTCGTCGCAGTTGGTGTAGATGACCAGATTGGCCTTCGACCCCTCAGGACGGTTCCACAACTCCGACTGACGGTCCATGCCTGTGATGATGCCGTTCCACTCCGTGCCGGCGTTCTTGTCTTCCATGACGGAAAGACGGACCATCGGTTCGTCCGTGAAGAACGACTTCATGAAATAGGCCTTGGGCTTGGGTTGCACGTCGATGTAGAACACACCCTGTGCCCAACCCTTGGCGGGCCAGCCCTGCGACTCGCCCAGATAGTCGATGGCACCCCAGTAGGCTAGTCCGATGACTTTATTGAGGTCCATCTCGAAGTAGTTGGGACCCATGGCGGCTGTCGATGCCTCGCTCTGGTAGAATGTCATCCAGGGGAATCGTCTGCCGTCGCCAGGGAAGTACATATACCTGTAGTTATAGGCCTGCACATCGGTCAGCATGGCCAGATTGCAGGGCAGCGAGTCGGTCTCCCAGTTGCGGTAGCGCGGGTGCATGGCTACGGTGACCAGTCGCGTCGAGTCGTAGCGCTGCAACACGGGTTTCATCATCTTGTAGCACGTCACGCCGAAGTCGTTGAACGGCTGGTTGGGGTCTTGCTGGAGTTCGTTGCCCAGACTCCACAGCACCACCGATGGCGAGTTGCGGTCACGCTTGATCCATTCTGTTACGTCCTGTGCCCAGTGGTTCATAAAAGGTACGCGCCCGCCCGTATGCTGCAGGGTCCATTTGTCATAGAGCTCGTCGACCACCAGGATGCCCAGTTTGTCGCACAGCTTGATGAAGTCGCGGCTGTAGGGGTTGTGGCTGGTGCGCACGTGGTTCATGCCAAACTGCTTCATCAGTTCCAGTCGCTTCTCGATGGCTCTGGGGTACGCTGCGGCACCTAAAGCCCCCAGCGTGTGGTGGTTGGCATAGCCCTTCAGCAGCACCTTCTTGCCGTTTACCTTCAGTCCGAATTGCGGACCAATCTCGATGGTGCGGATGCCAAACTCCTCGTCGTATTCGTCGGCCACGCTGCCGTCTTCACGAATCAACGTCACCTTAGCCCGATACAGGTTAGGATGTTCGGTATCCCATAACTGGGCGTTGGCAATCTCCACTTCCTGCAGTCTCACCTCTTGCGTTCTTGAAGCTGTGACACGGCGGATGTCCTCCGTGGTCTCGCTCACCAGCTGACCCTGTGGGTCATAGATGCGCAGCTGCATTTGGGCTTTCTTGGCACTGCCTCCGAAGGTAGCCTCGGCTCCCACCGTCACGTAACGGTTCTCGCGGGTGGTGATGTACAGCGGATGGCGCGCGAAATACAGGTCGGCAGGGGTACTCACCAGGCTGACGTTACGGAACAGACCGCCACCGGTATACCAGCGGGAGTTGCGCTCCGTCATCGTCGAGGCACATACTACCAGCTCGTTACTGCCGACACGCAACAGCCGTGTGACGTCCAGCTCGAAACCGACATATCCGTAGTCCGTACCACCGATGTGCTGGCCGTTCAGCCACACGTCACCTACCAACATGATGCCCTCGAAGTCGAGCAGCAGGCGGCGGTTCTTCAGCTGGTCTTGGCTGATAGTCAGCGTCTTCCTGTACCAGCCCTTGCCTATCTCCTTGAAGCCACGGGCCGACAGGCGGCTCTTGATGTTGGCGGCCACGTCGGTGTTGTCGGCTTTCTCGTCGGCCGAGGGTGGTATCCAGGGCTGCTCTATCTGGAAATCGTGAGGCACATTAATCACCTGCACGCTGCTGAACAGCGAGTCGCGCGAAAACTCCCAGCCGTCGTTCAGCGACGTCAGTCTTTGCGCTCCTGCGGAGCTAAATATAAAAGATAAAATATAAAATAAAAATAGAGACCTCATTGCTTATTCTTCTTTTCTTTATTGTTTTTTATTTAGGCTCATCGGGCCGATTTATTTTTTATTTAGGCTCAAAGAGCCGATTTATTTAGGGCTTTAGCCCGCACTTCAGGTTTTTGTCTAATTGTTCTGTGCTGCTGGCTCCGATGAGCACGGACGTGACGCCGCGTTGTTCCAGAATCCAGCGCAGGGCCTGTTCGGCCAGCGTTCTGCCTTGGGCCTGAGCCTCGGCATTCCATTGTTGCAGCTGTACCAGCAGTTCGGGGGTTAGCATCTCGTGCTTCAAGAAGTGCTCACGCGTCATGCGCGAACCCTCGGGGATGCCGTTCAGGTAGCGGTCCGTCAGTAAACCCTGAGCCAGCGGCGAGAAGGAAATGAATCCCACTCCCTCCTGGTGACAGAGGTCCAGAATGCCCTCGTCGATGGGCGAGCGGTCCAACATGTTCAGGCGGCCTTGATAAATCAGCAGGGGCACGTCGCGCTGCTTCAGATAGTCGATGGCAAAGCGCGTAGCTTCCAATGGCCAGCGCGAGATGCCCACATACAGGGCCTTGCCGGCACGGACGATGTCCACCAGCGCCTGCAGCGTCTCTTCCAACGGTGTGTTGGGGTCGTAGCGGTGGGAATAGAACAGGTCTACGTAGTCCAGTCGCATGCGCTTCAGACTTTGGTCCAGCGATGCCATCAGGTATTTCCGAGAACCCCAGTCGCCGTAAGGGCCTGGCCACATGTCGTAGCCTGCCTTCGACGAGATGAACAGCTCGTCGCGGTAGGGCCTAAGGGCTTCGTCCATCACGCGGCCCAGCGTCTCCTCGGCCGAACCGTATGGCGGACCGTAGTTGTTAGCCAGGTCCAGGTGGGTAATGCCCTTGTCGAAGGCATAGCACAGTATTTTCAGCGAACGCTGGTAGTCGTCCACACCTCCGAAGTTATGCCACATGCCCAGACTCACCTTGGGCAACAGGACGCCCGAGCGCCCGCAGCGGTTATACTCCATGCCGTCGTAACGGCTCTCGTCAGCTACATATTTTTCCATACGCGTCGAAGTGTTTTAGTAGTTTGTTTCTATGATGTCGCAAAGTTACGAAAAATTGAGAGCAAAACAAAAGAAATCGTTCTTTTTTTTGCCGAGATGGCGTAACTTCGCTATTTTATTAGCAAGGTTACGCAAAAAAACGACAAATTACTGATTTATGTCAAGGAATCTGCAAAAAGTGGGAAAAAATGTATTGTTTGCGCACACAACGTTAAAAAAGCCCTTACCTTTGCACCCGATTTCAAGATAACGGTGAGGCTGAAAGGCCCGCCAAAGTATAATTAAAAAGGAAAAAAGAAAATGAAAAAGATTTTTGCTATTGCACTCGTTGCAATGATGACTATGACTGCTAATGCACAGGTTTACGTAGGTGGTGGTATCGGTTTCGAGACTACTTCACAGGATGGTAACTCTGAGACTTACTTCAAGATTATGCCCGAGCTTGGTTACAACCTCAACGAGAACTGGGCTATTGGTGTCGCAGTTGGTTACGGTGAGAGCAAGACCACTGTTAAAGAGGACGGCATCAAGATGTCTGCTAAGGTAAAGGCTTTCGAGATTGCTCCCTATGCTCGTTACACTTTCGCTAAGTTTGATAAGGTGAACCTCTTCGTTGACGGTACTGTTGATTACCTGCACACTGACTTCGCTGGTGCAAAGAACAACACCTTCGGTGTAGGTCTGAAGCCTGGTGTTGCTGTGAACCTGAACGACAAGCTGAGCTTCGTTGCTCACGTTGGTTTCCTGGGTTACCAGAACTCAAAGGACGACTACGAGGGTGCTAAGGCTGTTAACAACTTCGGTGTTAACATCGACGGCAGCAACCTGTCATTCGGTGTATACTACAACTTCTAATCAGAAGATTTTTCAATAGACAAGATTTTTATCGAAAACAAGGCAGCCTCGTCATTCCGACGGGGCTGCTTTTCTGTTCGTCTATTGTTGAGCACCCTGCAGCGATTGGACATATTTCATGAAGCGGTCGATGAGCAGGATACCCTCCCGGTTGGGCATTTCAACAAGTGACGCGCCGTTCTGGAACTGCATCACGGAAGCCTTGCCTTCATCGAACACAGGCCAATAGGGCAGTCCTTCTCCGTTTGGATTACCACCTGTCTTAGCGAAATTCACCCAATACTGTTGCATCAGGTCTGAAACCTTCTTTTCCTGTGGATACTTATCTGCCTTGTCGTCGAAGGCACCTTTCAGATACATCATGTCGTCGGCATGCGCTGCACCTCGGCGGTTGCCCTTGGCATAGACGGTGGTGTCGGACTTCTGGGCGAGGTAGGCTGAATAGACAGCGCTCTTACCCGTCTTTTGCTGCAACGTAGCCCAAGCGTAGGACGGCCATCCGCAACCGATGTCGCGCACCAAGTCGCGCATATTGTAGAGCCGCTCCTGGTCCGTGTTGCCCGGGTAGTAAACTTTCACGCTGTCAGCCCACTGGCCAGGCAACGAGCCCAGCTGCCGGTTGTACTCCTCGACGCTCACCGATTCAAAATCCACGGCACCCTCGTCGCTGTTATACATAATCAGCACGGGCACGTCGTTGTAACGGCCCTGCTCGTAGAGGTTGTAGAGGGGTTCCGGAATCACATAGCCGTCAATAATGGGCACACACCCCATAAAGTTTACGTCATTTCCCGTCAGTGCCTTGGCATCCATCTGGCGCATCTCGGCAATGGATTTTTTCTCCAACTGGTTCATAAACATCCATCCCAGCATCTGAGCCTGTTGCTCGTTCACCAAATTCAGGGGCGACATCATGGTTCCGCTCTGACAGATGCAGGCACGGAACAATCCCTTAGCCAGAGGCGAGCCGTACAGTATATGACAACTGATGGCTCCTGCCGACTCGCCGAAGATGGTGACTTTCGAGGGGTCGCCACCAAAGTTCTTAATGTTGCGCTGCACCCATTGCAGGGCGAAAATCTGATCCAGTATGCCATAGTTGCCTGAATGCCCTTCAGGCGATTCTTTGGCCAGATCGGCATGTGCCATGAATCCAAGCGCTCCGGCACGATACTCGATAGAGACGGCGACTACCCCTCTGCGAGCCAAACTCTGCCACAAGTCGCCACCATAATGTTCTGTACGGAATCCACCACCATGAATGAACACCATCACGGGCAGGCCTTCGTTAATGCTCTTGGCAGGGGTGACGACACTCAGATAGAGGCAGTCCTCGCTCATCATGTCGTATTTCACATAGCTCTTCTCTGGCTGAGGGGGCCACTTGGCTACGTCCTCCGCCTTCAGCACGCCTTTCCAAGGCTTGGCGGGTTGTGGTGCCTTCCAGCGCAGTTCGCCCACGGGTGGCGCTGCATAGGGAATAGCTTTATACACGGCGAGGTCAGTCCCATCGGGCGTACCCTCGACATCTCCAGTTTCTACATGCGTTTTCAATAACGGCTGCGCCTGTCCCGCAATAGCGACCAAGGCCAGCAATGCAGTTGATAATAGTTTCTTCATTGGTTTATCGGCAAGTTTTTTGTTCCTTTTCTGCTGCAAAGTTACTAATTTTTGCCGATACCGGCAAGTTTTAGGAGATAAATTATTCAAACTCAATCCTGCGGATGGTTAATATGCAGATTACTATAATGCAGACGATTAAAGTCGCAATCGACAGTAGTATCGCCTTCCAAAAGTTATCTTCAATATACCAGATGTATAGCCAAAAGGGGGCTACAATACTAATAAACCCTGCACAAAAGCAATAATAGAATTTAATGGGTTCCCGTTTCGGACGTAATGCTCTGTTACAATTGGGGCATTGAATGGTGTGATTAGTCCCTTTCAGGAAATACTCGGATATCTGCCTCAGTCCTATCTTCGTATCACAATGAGGGCATACGGCTTGGTCGTGACTAAGTAATGTTGATAATAGTTTCATATCTACTGTCTATTTATTGATGCGAGAGTTAAGTAAATCGCAGATTTCTTGCGGTTTCATTGAGAGACCGCTTACATAGACCTCATAGGGATAGCCCTGAAGGGCGGCTCTCGAGCGTCGTTTGCAATCTTCAGCTATATTTTCTTTATGAGCTTCCCACGTGTCTTCCTTATAGCGTATGCCAATAAATGTACGGCCTTGGTATTTATCGATGTAGAAAGATTCAACACCCGAGAGTCTGACCACCCATTCCTCCTGAGTCTTTACAATCAGAGACATATCGGTAATAACAAGGCGTGTCCAGCGACCTAAATAGAAAAAATAGAGGCAATATAATACCATAAGGCCGACGAAATGAATAATTGTTTCTAAAACCTTATGATCTGAACCAGCAATAAAGATTCCCAACATAACAGCAATGTATGCTGCTGTTATCAAGAATACGATAATCAATCTTTTAATGGATACGGTAATTTTAATTTCTTCCATACTTTTTATTTGTTTACGTTTATGTTTGATTTTAAATGATTATTCGTCTCTATATTCCAATATATCTCCTGGCTGGCAACCCAATTCGCGACAGATGGCCTCGAGCGTAGTGAAGCGCACGGCTTTGGCTTTACCCGTCTTCAGGATTGAGAGATTTGCTAATGTCAAACCGACCTTCTCTGCTAACTCGCTAAGCGACATTTTTCGCTTGGCAAGTTCTACATCTAGATTTACTATAATCTGTCCCATAGACTAAATCGTTAAGTCCTGCTCTTCTTTCAGTTTCAACCCGACGGCAAACGCCTCGGCTACAATCAGATTAAACACAGCAAAGATCAGAATGGCCATGTCTTCTTCAAAGGCTTCAATGACGTTAGCTCCTTCGATAATGGTATAAGCTGAAAACACCAACACACCAAAAGACAGACCTATTGCTGTGATTCGCAGACACCAAACATTGTCCCAAACAAATACCTCGTTGCGGTTGACATTGAGGATAAAACGCACGAAACAGGCAAACGCGAGGATATAAGCGCCAACAGTGGCCAGTCCCAGAATTGTAACAAAGAATGCGCTCCAAGTAGGGGTTGCGTTATCTGCTGCACCTTCTTCCCAACCCCGGGCGAAATCGTCAGCCCCCTGAACAAATGACAAAGTAACATGTGCTATCATCAGCACCAACATCAACACGCAGAAAAAATTCAGTTTCTTTTTCATACTCTTTTTATTGTTTTATTTGGTTTATTTATCGATTTTCGATATGCAAAAGTAGATATTCTTTTTCGAACTACCAAATAAAAACAATAAAAATTTATCGAAAAACGATATATTTAACGTTTCTAAACAATTAAGGGATCCTATCACCTTATTATAATGGGAAACGTCAACTGTCGTAGCGGCATACATAACAGAAGAAGAGGTAGATGCTTTTAAGCACCTACCTCTACTATGATGTTTGATGTTTGGGTTAAAGCGGATAGTCCTCGAAGGCGTAGAGCACCGTCGAGAGATAGCGCTCGCCAGTGTCTGGCAGCAGCACGACGACGCGCTTGCCCTTGTTCTCTGGACGCTTAGCCACCTGAATGGCAGCATAGAGGGCAGCTCCGGCAGAGATACCTACCAACAGACCTTCCTGCTGGGCTATCTCGCGACCTGTGCGGATGGCATCATCGTTTTCTACATCAAATACCTCGTCAATGACATCAGCATCGTACGTCTTGGGAACGAAACCAGCTCCGATGCCCTGAATCTTGTGAGGACCGCTCTGTCCGCCGTTCAACACTGGTGATGACTTCGGTTCTACGGCGATAATCTTCACATTGGGGTTCTGCTCCTTCAGATATTTACCCGTGCCGCTGATGGTACCGCCCGTACCTACACCGCCTACAAAGATATCCACCTTGCCGTCGGTGTCGCGCCAAATCTCAGGACCTGTGGTAGCATAGTGCTTAGCGGGGTTGGCAGCATTCTCGAACTGCTGCAGGATGACGGCTCCGGGAATGGTGTCGCGCAGTTCCTCGGCAGCGCGGATGGCACCTGGCATGCCGTCTTTACCAGAGGTGAGGCGTACCTCGGCACCGTAGGCCTTTACAAGGTTACGACGCTCCACACTCATGGTTTCGGGCATGGTAAGGATAAGACGGTAGCCCTTGACGGCTGATACCAGTGCCAATCCTACGCCCGTATTTCCGCTGGTGGGTTCGATGATGGTAGCGCCGGGCTTCAAAATGCCCTTTTGTTCTGCGTCCTCAATCATAGCCAGTGCGATACGGTCCTTTACGCTACCACCCGGGTTGAAAAACTCTACTTTTGCTATCACTGGGGTCTCCAGACCCTTTGCCTGTGAATACTTGTTGAGCTCCAGTAGTGGGGTGTTGCCGACGAGCTCGGTCAGCTGTTTTGCAATCTTTGCCATAGTCT
>CAMHUU010000018.1 GCA_946188395.1 uncultured Prevotellaceae bacterium
AGAGCCGTCAGATTGCCAAGAATCTGGGCCTGAAGATGAAGATTGGCGACGTGGAATATCAGGGCGACGGCCAGAAAGCCATTTTCTATTATATTGCCGACGAGCGTGTCGACTTCCGACAGCTCATCAAGGATTTGGCAGCAGCCTTCCACATCCGCGTCGAGATGAAGCAGATCGGTGCCCGCCAGGAGGCTGGTCTGATTGGCGGCACAGGACCTTGCGGACGCGAATTGTGCTGCGCCACGTGGATGAAGAATTTCGTTTCGGTAGGTACATCGTCAGCACGTTTCCAGGACATCTCGCTGAACCCCCAGAAGCTGGCAGGCATGTGCGCCAAGCTGAAATGCTGTCTGAATTACGAGGTCGACGACTACGTGGAAGCCAGCAGAAAACTGCCTTCCAAGGAAGTCGTGCTACAGACGCAGGATTCCGACTACTACTATTTCAAATCCGACATTCTGGCCGGACTGATTACCTACTCTACCGACAAGAACATCGCTGCCAATCTGGAGACTATCACGGCTCAGCGCGCCAAGCAGATTATCGACATGAACCGCAAGGGCGAGAAACCCGTGTCGCTGCTGGACGATGGCGGCAAGAAGGTTCCCCAGGGTCCCATCGACCTGGCCACACAGGAGAATATTGCCCGCTTCGACCGCGCCAAGAAGAAGAAAAAGAAGAAGCCCAGAAAGCCTGCCCCTCCCAAAGATGGCAAACAGTAAGCGTACCTTATTATATATAATGTCACTGGCATTATGCTGTGTGCTGACGACGGCCTGCCAACAAAAGACCGTCTACTATCACTATGAGCAGACGCCGCTGATGGGCTGGGACAAAAACGACACCCTTTCGTTTGCCTTAGGTCCCTTGTCGGCATCAGGAACCTATGTGCAGGAAATCGGACTGCGCATCAGTGGCGAATATCCGTTTACTGGTCTGAACCTGATTGTCGAGCAGCATGGCAAAGCGGGACAGATGCTGCGTGTCGACACCCTGGTCTGTAACCTTGTCAACGAGAAAGGCAATGCCAAAGGAAACGGCGTGAGCCATCTTCAGTACCAGTTCCGGCTGGCTACGCTGGCGCTTGAGGAGGGCGACGAAATCAATGTGAAAGTGCGTCACGACATGAAACGCGACATTCTGCCCGGCATCTCTGACATCGGGTTGCGAATGGCCCGTAACAATTGACCGTTTAAGAACGCATCAGGTTACGGCTTGCGTCAAGACGCAGGAAGATAAACAGCAGGAACGTAAATCCCCAGAGCGACGATCCTCCGTAGCTGAAGAACGGCAAGGGGATACCAATGACAGGCGTCAGGCCCAGCACCATGCCCACATTGATAAAGACATGGAACAGGAAGATGGACACCACACAATAGCCATAGACTCGGCTAAAGCGCAGCGGTTGTCGTTCCGACAAGTAGATAAGCCTTAATATCAATGCCAGGAACAACAGCAGCACAGCGGCCGAACCCAGGAATCCCTCTTCTTCGCCTACGGTACAGAAAATGAAGTCAGTGTCCTGCTCAGGTACGAACTTCAGCTTCGTCTGAGTACCATTCAGGAAGCCCTTTCCCTCGAGACCTCCCGATCCGATGGCAATCTCCGACTGGTGCACGTTATAGCCTGCACCACGCAGGTCTTCGTCCAGTCCCAGCAACACGTTGATACGCGAGCGCTGGTGGGGCTCCATGACGTTCTGCAGAATGAAATCGGCTCCATGGAAGAAACCCACCGAACCCATGGCAAACAGGGCGATGAAGAAATACGAGCGGATGCGCGACCCCAGGCCTTCCCAGATGCAGTAGCCTACCAGGATGAGCGTCGTCGCCATTTGGATGTAAACAATGTCGAACGACAATTTCAGCAACAGCAGCGAGACCAGCGTGACACCCAGGTAATATAGCAGCATCCGTATGGCTGTCCGTTGGTTACAGTATACCCATACCATGCCAATGGAAAAGAGCTGTATCAGCATCATGACGGCCAGTTTTCCCACGCTCGTCGCGTCTGTGACGCCTATGTGCACATCGGCAAAGCGGATGCCCACCACGAAATAAACCACCATGGCCACTCCCGTAAAGAGGATAGAACCAGGCATTCCTTCGCGATAGAACATCAGGAAGAATGCCGCATAGACCAGTGCCGAACCCGTTTCGCGTTGCAGCACGATGCACACCATCGGCATTAGGATGAGTGCCAGCGTGACGGCAAAATGCTTCAGCTGATTGATGTTATAGCCGTACGCCGACATGAATTTGGCCAGTGCCAGCGCTGTGGCGAATTTGGCAAACTCCGCCGGTTGCAGTCGCAAGGGTCCCAGCACGAGCCACGATCGGGAGCCCTTGATGCTGTGCGGATTGAATATCGTCGCAAAGAGCAGTAGCAGCAACAAGGCATAGATGATGTATGCGAAGGTATCGTAGAATCGGTCGTCGAGCATGATGATGACAAAGCCCAGCACAATGCTGGTACCTATCCACACTATCTGCATACCAGAACGTGTCGATAGGCTGAAGATATCCGTCTCGCCATACGAATAGCTGGCACCGCAGACGCTGAGCCATCCGAAGCTGAGCAGGGCAATATAGATGGCTATCGTCCACCAGTCTATGCTCTTCAGAACGCTTTGTTGTTTACCTACTCGTTGTACCATACGAAATGTGTTTGTGCTGGAATTCATCGGCCTTCTTCTGCGAGGCTTCCGAAAGTTTTCCGTTAATATACTGTTCCATGATCAGTCCGCCCAAGGGAACGCCGTATGTGGCTCCCCAGCCACCGTTCTCGACGTACACGGCAACGGCAATCTTAGGCTTGTCCATGGGTGCAAAACCCATGAACACCGAGTGGTCGTGACCACGGTTCTGGGCCGTACCCGTCTTGCCGCATGCCATGAAATCGTAGTGTGCCAACGCCTTACACGTGCCACCCGTGGCCGATGCCCTCATACCCTGCACCACGTAGTCGTAGGCCTCGCGCTTCGCCATCGTGTGGCGGCGGTTGGTGTATGTCGTGTCCAGCTTCTCGCCTTGTACTTGCTTCACCACATGGGGCGTAATGAACCATCCTCTGTTGGCTATCGTCGCTCCCAGATTGGCAATCTGCAACGGCGTGGCATTGACCTCGCCCTGTCCGATGGCTATCGAAATGATGGTCAGTCCGTTCCACGAGCCCTTATAGGCCTTGTCGTAGAATTTGGAATTGGGAATGAGTCCTCGCTTCTCGCCAGGCAGGTCGATGCCCAGCTTATAGCCGAATCCCATCGACACCATGTAGTCGCGCCACTTGTCCATAGCCTTCTGCACGGAACCGTATTTCGAGATGTTCTGGTTAATCATGTAGTAGAGTCCCCAGCAGAAATAGCCGTTACACGACGTCGACAGTGCCGGCACCAGTGGCAGTGGCGAGGCGTGGCCGTGACAGCCTACATGCAAGCCCTTGTAGTTGAAACCGTGTCCGCACGGATAGGCGGTATGCGTGGGGTGCAGGATGCCCTCGGTCATAAACGTCAGACCCTGTGTGGTCTTGAACGTCGATCCTGGCGGATACTGACCCATGATACTTCTGTTCAGCAGCGGTTTCCACACGTTCTGGCTCAGCTGGTGATGACTCTTCGAACGCTGGCGGCCTACCATCATGCGGGGGTCATACGATGGCGACGACACCATGCAGAGCACTTCGCCCGTCGAGGGCTCGATGGCCACGATGGAACCGATTTTTCCCTCCATCAGTCTTTCGCCCAGCGCCTGCAAGTCGGCATCAATGCCCAGCGTCAGGTTCTTGCCAGCCACAGGACGGCGGTCGAACTTTCCGTTCTGATAGCGTCCTTGCACGCGTCCGTGGGCGTCGCGCAACAGAATCTGTATGCCTTTCTCGCCACGCAACTGTTTCTCGTAGCTGCGCTCTATGCCCAGCTTGCCGATGTAGTCGCCAGGCTGGTAGTAGTCGTCTTCTTCGATATCGGCAGGCGACACCTCGGCAATGTCGCCCAGCACGTGGGCTGCCAGCGGATACTGGTACTGGCGGATGGTGCGTCGCTGCACATAGAAGCCTGGAAAGCGGAACATCTTCTCCTGGAAGACGCTGAAGTCCTTGTCCGACAGCTGACTCATAAAAATCTGCTGCGTGAATCGCGAATAGCCAGGATTCTTGTTGCGGTCCTTGATGGTTTCCATCCTGCGGTCGAATTCCTCGCGGCTGATGTTCAGCGCTGCGCAGAAGTCCAGCGTGTCCAGATGGTCCTTCGCCTCGTTCATCACCACCATGATGTCGTAGGCAGGCTGGTTGTACACCAACAACTTGCCGTTACGGTCGGTGATGACGCCTCGCGACGGGTATTCTATCTTCTTGAGGAATGCGTTCGAGTCGGCGCTCTTCTTGTAGTCGTCGCTCGAAATCTGCAACTGGAACAGACGGATGATGTAGACCACCACGATGAGGATGGCGACACCTCCGATGACATAGTGTCTGTAACCCGAATCGTGCTCCCTCATCTACTATTTGCTTTTGAATATCTCGAAGGTGTAGATAAAAACCAGTGTAATCACCGTGCTGCCTACCACGCAGAACAGCCACTGCAACCAGTTGAAGAAATTGAAGAATTCCAGCGAGTAGAACACTACACAATAGAGCAGTGTCAGCGGAATGACGTAGGTGGAATATTTCGACGGTCCCAACGTCTGAATGGTGGGCTTCAGATTTTCTGCCGAGTCACGTGGAACGAAGAGTTCCAGATAATATGGCTGCACGGCGGCAACGAGTGTCAACGACGCTGAAGCCAGTCCTGGCGTGTTGGTAAAGATGTCGATGACGAGTCCCATGGCGAAGCTCCACAACAGGAGCGCCCACTTCGGGTAGTTGCGTTCGAATCCCAGCACGAAATAGACGTAGAGCAGCGGTGTGGCATAGTGGAACAGGTGAATGCGCCCCAGCACAACAGCCTGTGCCAGCACGAAAAGGAAAAACACACCTAACTGTTTCAGTATATCAGCCTTCATATCTTACTTCTTACCTCTTACCTCTCACCTCTAACTACTCGCTCACGTTCAGTTTCAGCGAATCCTTTGCCGCCTGCATGATACGCATGCGCTCGGCAATGGTCTTGTCGCTGATGACCACCACATCGCGCAGATTGCCGAAATCCGTCGACAGGCGCACCTGCAGACGATACGACAGTCCGTCGCGCGAATTATACACCTGCTTAATCTGTCCCACCAGCACACCTGGAGGGAAGATGGTCGAATAACCATTGGTCTCTACCCACTCGCCGCGCTTAAATCGGGCGTGACGGGGGATATCCTCGACGTAGGCGATGCCGGCATCCTTACCATCCCAGCGCAGCACACCGAAATAGCCGCGATTACGGATGGCACAGCTGATGCGCGACGACTTCACGTTCAGCACGGGAATCACCACACTATAGTGGTCGCTTGTCAGGTATACCACACCCACGACGCCTTGTCCGCAGGCTACACCCATACCGACTTCCACACTGTCCTTCGAGCCTTTGTCGATGGTTATCAGGTTGTTAGCCAGGTGCAGTTCGTTGGTTACCACCTTGGCGGGTATCAGCTTGTAATGCCCCAGCTTCTCCAGTTCCTGCTTCTCCTGAGGGGTAGCTTCCGGAGCCGTCGCCTCGCCATACAGACGGCGCAATTGAGCCACCTGACGCTCCAGATAGAAATTACGAAGCGTCAAGTCCTCGTTGACTTTCGACAACGAGAAGAACGACTCCACCCACGACGTCCCTTCATATACCTTGCCTGCAGCCCAGTTAGCTGACGTAAACCACACGCTGTTGTGGTAGTTGTTGTACTGAAACAACAGCACGATGCTCAGCACTTCAAGCAATACGAAGAGAGCCCAGTGGAAGTGATTCCTCAGAAACTCCAGCAGGTTCTTCATGGAGGGGTTATCTCATCAGGAACGAGAAGCGGTCCACGTTCTTCAGTGCAATGCCGGCACCCTTAGCCACACTGTGCAAGGGGTCTTCTGCAATGTGGAACGGAATATTGATCTTCGCCTCCAGACGACGGTCCAGACCACGCAGCAGCGCACCGCCACCAGCCAGCCAGATACCGTTCTTCACGATGTCTGCATACAGCTCAGGGGGGGTATTCTCGAGAGCCGACAGCACGGCATTCTCGATCTTGGCCACCGTCTTGTCCAGACAGTGTGCAATCTCCTGATAGCATACGGGCACCTCCATGGGCAGTGCGGTGATGCGGTTCGGACCATGCACGATGTAGTCCTCGGGAGCCTCGTCGCCCAGGTCGGTCAGTGCCGAACCTACGGCAATCTTGATGCGCTCGGCCATACGCTCCGACACCTTCACATTGTGCTGACGCGACATATACTCCTGAATGTCCGACGTCAGGTCGTCACCAGCCGTACGGATCGAGTTGTTCGATACGATACCGCCCAGCGAAATCACGGCAATCTCCGTCGAGCCGCCACCGATGTCGACAATCATGTTGCCCTCGGGGGCCTCTACGTCAATACCGATACCAATGGCTGCTGCCATAGGCTCGAAAATCAGATACACGTCACGTCCGTCGGCATGCTCGGCAGAGTCGCGTACGGCACGCAGCTCTACTTCGGTCGAACCCGAGGGTACGCCAATCACCATGCGCAGCGACGGCGAGAACAGACGGTGACCGGTGTGCACCATCTTGATCAGTCCGCGCATCATCTGCTCGCAGGCCGAGAAGTCGGCAATCACACCGTCTCGCAGCGGACGTACGGTACGTATATTGTCATGTGTCTTCTCATACATCATCTTGGCCTTCTCGCCCACGGCAATCATCTTGTCGGTGTGGCGGTCCAGCGCTACCACTGACGGCTCGTCGACCACAATCTTATCATCACTGATAATGATGGTGTTAGCCGTTCCCAGGTCCATGGCTATCTCCTGAATAAAACTAAAAAATCCCATAAATTCGTGTAATTCGTTTAATTCGTGGTTAAAATAAAAAACTGTGTTTACTTCTTCTCAAACCAAGCGTGAATGGCAGTATCGTAGTGGCTGCTGACGCCGAAGGCACGTGTGGCCAGCATGCGGCGCTGCTCCTTCGTGGTCTCGGCACCCTGCTTGTTCAGGATGTCCAATAATATAGAGTACTCAACCTTCGACGGAACTATCACTACATCATTGAAATTTTTCGCAGCGGCGCGAATCAGCGAGATGCCGCCGATGTCAATCTTCTCGATGATGTCCTCCTCGCTGGCACCGCTGGCAACGGTCTGCTCGAAAGGATACAGGTCGACCACCACGAGGTCGATTTCGGGAATCTCGTACTGGGCCATCTGCTGACGGTCACCCTCCAGTTCACGTCTGCCCAGAATGCCTCCGAACACCTTCGGATGCAGGGTCTTCACGCGGCCACCCAGTATCGAGGGGTACGTCGTCACGTTCTCCACCTTCTCACACTCGTAGCCCAACGACTCAATAAATGTCTGTGTACCGCCGGTCGACAGGAATTTTACTCCTTCGTCGTTCAGCTTCTTCAGCAATTCTTCCAGCCCATCCTTATGAAAAACAGAGATGAGCGCTGTCTTGATCTTCTTCTTGTCTGCCATAAATATATATAATAACGCGTTATAATAAACAATTGGGCTGCAAAATTACAAAATTAAATCCACTCCTCCCAATGTTTTCAGGAAAATTTTCCTCCTATTATAAAAATAATAATGTATGTCAATCGATTTTATTACTTTTTCACCTTTTTACTTTTTTAACTCTATTTTTTTTCGTACCTTTGCAGCCGAAATATCAATCAAACCATATTTCCAATGAGAAAATTAATCGTTTTAGCGGCTTTCACAGCCCTCACAATCACCAGCGCCCATGCTGGTGGCCTGATGACCAACACCAACTATCACATCGCCTTCGACCGCATGATGGCCCGTGGTGCATCGTTCGACATCGATGCCACCTTCTCCAACCCCGCAGGACTTGCCTGGGGACACGAAGGCTGGCAGCTCTCGCTCAACTTCCAGAAACCCTGGCAGAATCGCGACATCAACTATGCAGGTACCAAGTACGAAGGCGTAGCCTCGGCACCCATCGTGCCTGCCCTCTTTGCATCCTACAAGCACGACCGCTGGGCCGTCTCCGGCATGGTAGGCATCGTCGGTAGCGGCGGTTTCGTCAAGTACGACAACGGCGTACCCATGTTCAACGTCCTGCTGGGCTCTGTCGTCACAGGTCTGACACAGCAGTTGAACCAGAAAACCGGCGGCTTCGCTCCCGTTGTCTCGCCCGATCAGTTCGACTCCGAAATGAAGGGCAAGCAGTATATCTATGGCGGACAGGTGAACTTCACTTATAAGATTCTCGACTGCCTCTCGGCAGCAGCAGGTTTCCGTGCCAACTACTACGACGGCTACTATCGCGGTCACGTCAAGGCCAACCACTCCACCATCGGCAACCTGGCCAGCCTCTCGCTCGACGTCGACCAGAAAGGCTGGGGCTTCACCCCCATCGTCAGCCTGAACTTCCACAAAGGCCCCCTCACACTAACCGCCCGCTACGAGTTCCGCACCAAGATCGAGACCAAGAACGAGACCAACTCCCTGTCGGCTACGCTCAATTCCGAGCAGCTCATCGAGGCTCCCCTGGTCAAGCTGGTGGCTGCCGGAAAGCTGCCCGCTGAGCAGGCTGCCGCTATGGTCACGCAGATTAAGTCCACCGTAGAAGGCGGTTTGGCCACCTACACTGCTCCCTATCAGGACGGTGCCCGTACGCGCTACGACATGCCTGCACTGCTCTCTGTAGCAGCCGGTTACGAGTTTACTCCCAAGTTGCGTGCCACTCTGGAATATCACTTCTTCGACGATAAGAACGCCAAGATGGCCAACGACCGTCAGAACGAGCTCACCCACGGCACCCACGAGTTCCTGGCAGGTATTGAATACGACATCAACGATAAGTTCACCGTCAGCTGTGGTGGACAACGCACCGACTACGGACTCTCCGACGGCTACCAGCAGAACACCTCGTTCGCCTGCGACAGCTACAGCATCGGACTCGGCGGCGCCTGGAACATCAACGAAAAGGTACGCCTCAATGCAGGCTACTTCATCAGCATCTACAGCGACTACGAGAAGCAGGCTTCCTACGGCCCTGAGACCTATTCGCGCACCAACAATGTCATCGGCCTCGGCATCGACTACAAGTTCTAAACCACACAAACTTTTATTTATATTTCCACCGTGTTCACGCAAGCTCCGGCTCAGCGTGGACACTTTTTTTTCATCCCCAAGGGCATCTCGCACAAAATTAACACTCTCCAATATATAGAAAGAAAATATGACCTTTCTCTTGTGTAATCCATCTTTTTTTTGTACCTTTGTAGGCAAATAATAAATAGTATTACTATGTTGAAGCAATTAACCCTTTCTGCAGTCCTGCTGATGGCAGGAACGACCCTGATGGCTCAGGGTCCGGCCACCTTCCGCGATGCGAAGCTGGAGGCCAAAGTCGAGAAGACACTATCGAAAATGACGCTGGACGAGAAGATCGGCCAGATGTTGGAACTGAACCTGGACGTGATGGGCAAGATGACCGTCGAGAACGCCAAGGTGGACCGCGAGAAGGTTCGCTCGGTGCTGCAACAGTACGGCAGGCCGGAAAGCGAGGTAAACGCTATGCTGAAGATGACGGACCAGGAGATTATCGACAAGCTGGGCAACTATCCGGTGGACATCTACCAGGGCGAGACGAAGCGCATATGGAAGCTGAACGAGACGATGCTGGACACGCTGATTTCGAAATGGAAGGTGGGCTCGATACTGAATGCCCCTGGCACGCGGGCCCCAAGCGTAGAGCAGTGGCAGGAGTGGATTCAGCTGATTCAGCAGAAGTCGATGAAATATCTGGGCATTCCCGATATCTACGGTCTGGACCACAACCACGGCGTGACGTACACGCAGGGTGGTACGCTGTTCCCCCAGCCCATCAATCTGGGTGCAACATTTAATACGGAGCTGGCCCGCATCGGTGCCGAGATTACGGCCAACGAGAGCCGTGCCGCCAACTGTCCGTGGGTGTATAACCCCGTGGTGGACCTGAGTCGCGACCCCCGCTGGCCACGCGTCTACGAGAGCTTCGGAGAGGATGCCATCGTGAACTCGAAGATGGTGGTGGCCGAAATCAAGGGCTATCAGGGCGACGACCCCAACCACATCGACCAGTTCCACGTGGGAACGAGCACGAAGCACTATTTTGCCTATGGTGCCCCCTGGACGGGTAAGGACCGCACGCCGGCATACTTGTCGCCACAGATGATTCGCGAGAAATATTTCGAGCCCTTCAAGCAGGCTGCCCTGGCTGGCACGCTGACCATGATGGTGAACTCGGCATCGATCAACGGAGTGCCTGTACACGCCTCGTACGAATACCTGACGAAATGGCTGAAGGAGGACTTGGGATGGGACGGATTCCTGGTGACCGACTGGGCCGACATCAACAACCTCTTCTCGCGTGAGAAGGTGGCCAAGGACAAGAAGGACGCTATCCGGATAGCCATCAATGCCGGTATCGACATGTCGATGGACCCCTACAGCGTGGAGTTCTGCGTGCTGCTGAAGGAACTGGTGAACGAGGGTAAAGTGAAAATGAGCCGCATCGACGATGCCGTACGCCGCATTCTGCGTGCCAAGTACCGCCTGGGACTCTTCGACAAGCCCAACACGGGCGGCAAGGGTTTCGAGAAGTTCGGCTCGGACGAGTTTGCCGCCGCTGCCCACCAGGCCGCCGAGGAATCGATGGTACTGCTGAAGAACGAAGGAAATCTCTTACCTCTGGATGGTTCAAGGTTCAAGGTTCAAGGTTCAAAGATTCTTTTGACCGGTCCCAACGCCAACCAGATGCGCTGTCTGCACGGCGGTTGGAGCTACACGTGGCAGGGTTCGAAGGCCGAGGACCTGTCGGAGAAATACAACACCATCTACGAGGCCCTGTGCAACAAGTATGGCAAGGAGAACATCATCCTGGAGCAGGGTGTGACGTACAATGAAAACGGTGCCTACTACGACGAGAACGAGCCCGAGATAGAGAAGGCTGTGAAGGCTGCTGCACAGGCCGACGTGATTATTGCCTGCATCGGCGAGAACTCGTATACGGAGACTCCCGGCAACCTGTCGGACCTGTGGCTATCGAAGAATCAGCGCGACCTGGTGAAGGCACTGGCCAAGACGGGCAAGCCCATCGTGCTGGTGCTGAACGAGGGCCGTCCGCGCCTGATTGCCGACATCGAGCCGCTGGCCAAGGCCGTCGTGGACATCCTGATACCAGGCAACTATGGCGGCGACGCTCTGGCCAACCTGTTGGCCGGCGATGCCAACTTCTCGGGCAAGATGCCATACACCTATCCGCGCGAGATTAACTCGCTGAACACCTACGACTATAAGGTCAGCGAGGAGGTGGGCACCATGGCTGGCGCCTACAACTACGACGCCAAGGTGAGTCTGCAGTGGCCCTTCGGCTACGGCATGAGCTATACAACCTTTGAATACAGCAACCTGCGCGTGGACCGCCAGCAGTTTACCGCCGACGATGTGCTGACCGTCAGTGTGGACGTGAAGAACACGGGCAGCCGTGCCGGCAAGGAAGCTGTGCTGCTGTATTCGAGTGACCTCGTGGCCAGCATTGTGCCCGACAATCGCCGTCTGCGCGACTTCAGCAAGGTGGCGTTGGAGCCTGGCGAGACGAAGACGGTGACGTTCCGCCTGCCTGCCAAGGATTTGGCATTCGTCGGCGCCGACTGCCGCTGGACACTGGAAGAAGGTGACTTCGTGCTGCGCATCGGACGACTGGAGCAAACCATTACGTGCAGCCAGACGAAAGTCTGGGACGAGCCGAACATCTAGAGGCGAGGAGTTAACAAATCATAAAGTTCAAAGTTCAAAGTTCAAAGTTCAAAGTAAAAGAGGTACCTTTGCAGGATAATTTTTAAAAAACGACAATGAAACAATTCAGACTCGTGGACAATATCTTGGGCTGGCTGGCTTTTGCCATTGCTGCTTTCGTATATTGTTCTACTATCGAACCGACGGCCTCGTTCTGGGACTGTCCGGAATTTATCTCTACAGGTTACAAACTGGAAATCGGCCACCCCCCTGGGGCACCATTCTTCATGCTGACAGCCAATCTGTTCTCGCAGTTTGCCAGCGACCCCAGCCAAGTGGCCTATATGGTGAACATGATGAGTGCACTGCTTTCGGCAGCCACCATTCTGTTCTTGTTTTGGACCATTTCGCACCTGGTACGGCGCCTGTTGATCAGGCAAGAGGACTTCTTCAGGTCTTCCACACTGGCTGAGCTGGGCCTCAGCAAGATCATTGCCATTGAAGCCTCGGCCATGGTGGGCGCACTGATCTATACGTTCAGCGACACCTTCTGGTTCTCGGCAGTCGAAGGCGAGGTCTATGCCTATTCGTCGGCCTTTACGGCAGTGGTATTCTGGTTGATTCTGAAATGGGAAGACCAGGCTGACCAGCCCCATGCCGACCGATGGCTGGTGCTGATTATGTATATGACGGGCCTCTCCATCGGTGTACACCTGCTGAACCTGCTGTGTCTGCCTGCCATCGTATTGGTGTACTACTATCGTAAGTTCCCAACTGACGATCCCAAGCGCGACCTGAAGGGAAGCCTCATCGCATTGTTCATATCAATTGTCATCCTGGCTGCTGTGCTCTATGGTGTCGTTCCTGGCATCGTGCAGGTGGGCGGATGGTTCGAGCTGTTGTTCGTCAACATACTTGGCATGCCGTTCAATACGGGCGAAATCGTCTACATCTTCCTGCTGATCGGCATCACTGTATGGGCCATCTACGAGACCTACAACGATATGAACGAGAAACGTCAGAACATTGCCTTCCTGCTGGCTGTAGCCATGCTGGGTATTCCGTTCTACGGACACGGCTGGCTGTCGGTCATTATCGGTATCGTTGTGCTGGCTGTCATGTGGTTCGTGCTCAGCTACAAGAAACAGGGCAAAGCCCTCGTCACAGCACGCATCAAGAACACTTCGCTGCTCTGTATGCTGATGCTGATGATTGGCTACTCGTCGTATGCACTCATTGTCATCCGTTCGGCAGCCAATCCGCCTATGGACCAGAACTCGCCAGAGGACATCTTCACCTTAGGTGAATACTTGGGTCGCGAACAGTACGGCCAGCGTCCGCTGTTCTACGGACAGGCCTACACGTCGCAGGTGGCGCTGGAACAGGACGGCAACTACTGCAAGCCTGTCATGACCACGGGCGACCCCGTCTGGCAGCGCAAGGAGAAGGCTTCGCCCGACGAGAAGGACGAATACTTCGTAGTACGCACCAAAGATGAATACAAATATGCCCAGAACATGCTGTTCCCACGTATGTACAGTTCAGCACACCGTGCACAGTACGAAAGTTGGATGGGCGGCGTCGACGGTCACGAAGAGGTGTTCGACCGCTGCGGCGAGAGTGTCATCGTCAAGGTGCCGTCGCAGTTCGAGAACCTGCGATTCTTCATCAGCTACCAGTGTAATTTCATGTACTGGCGCTACTTCATGTGGAACTTTGCTGGTCGTCAGAACGATCTGCAGGGCAACGGTGAACCTGAGCACGGCAACTGGCTCAGTGGTTTCAGCTGGCTTGACAACTGGCGTCTGGGTAATCAGGACTGGCTGCCTGACGAGCTGAAAGAGAACAAGGGACATAACGTGTTCTATTGCCTGCCGCTGATTCTGGGACTCATCGGACTGTTCTGGCAGTCGCTAGCCAAGCACTTCAACAATGCTAAGGACCAGACGGGTATCCGTCAGTTCTGGGTAGTGTTCTTCCTGTTCTTCATGACGGGACTGGCCATCGTCATCTACCTGAACCAGACACCTTCACAGCCACGTGAACGTGACTATGCCTATGCAGGCTCGTTCTATGCCTTTGCCATCTGGTGTGGCATGGGTGTTGCCGCTATCATCGAATTGATAAGGGAAAAGCTGAAGAAGGTAAATCCCGTCATTCTAGCATCTCTTGTATCACTCGTATGTCTAGCCGTTCCTGTACAGATGGCTTCTCAGACGTGGGACGACCACGACCGCAGCGGACGCTACACCTGCCGCGACTTCGGACAGAACTACCTGATGTCGCTGCAACAGGAGGGCAATCCGATTATCTATACCAACGGCGATAACGACACCTTCCCCCTGTGGTATAATCAGGATGTGGAAGGCGTGCGCACCGATGCCCGTGTGTGCAACCTGTCGTATCTGCAGACCGACTGGTACATCGACCAGATGCGCCGTCCGGCCTACGACTCGCCTTCGGTGCCCATCTCGTGGGAGCGTATTGAATATTGTGCTGGAACCAACGAATATGTGACCGTGGAGCCTGCCATGAAGGAGGCTGTGCTGGAGCACTATCGTGAGAATCCGGAGCAGGCTCGCGAGCAGTTTGGCGACGATCCCTTCGAGCTGAAGAACGTGCTGAAATACTGGGTACGTTCGAAGAACAAGGACCTGCACGTCATTCCTACAGATACCATCTACATGACCATCGACAAGGACGCTGTCCGTAAAAGCGGCATGATGATGGCTTCAGACTCCATCCCTGACAAGATGGTTATCTCGCTGGCCGGCAAGCATGCTTTGTACAAGGGCGACTTGATGATTCTCGAGATGCTCGCCGAGTGTAACTGGGTACGTCCCATCTATGTGGCCGTATCGGTGGGCGAGGACAACTACATCAATCTGGGCGACAACACCATCACCGAAGGTCTGGTATACCGTATCTCGCCGTTCACCACCAGCAATGGCGGAAAGAACATTGAAGGCGTGAAGAACTTCGATACCAAGCGCACGTACGACAACATTATGCACCGCTTCAAGTTCGGAGGCATCGACCAGAAGGGCATCTACCTCGACGAGACGGTGATGCGCATGTGCTATACCCATCGTCGCATCATGGCCAAGTTGGCGCTGGAGCTCATCAACGAGGGTGAGGACAAGAAGGCCGAAGAGGTGTTACGCTATACTGCCAAGCAGATTCCGTCGTATAACGTTCCCAACAACTACGCGTCAGGATCGCTCGATATGGCTCGTGCCTGGGTGACGCTGGGCAACAACAAAGAAGCCATGGAGCTCATCAACGACCTGTGGAAGACCAGCAGCCAGTATATGAAATGGTACTGCACGCTGAGCGGCTACCACTTCGAGGCTTCTGCCAACGACTGCGCCGTTCAGATGTATATCATGCAGCAACTCATCGCACTGGCAGACGGCTTCGACCAGAAATGGGCCGACAGCCACATGAAAGAACTGGGCGAAATGGCTGCTGTATACCAGCAGAAAGGCGGTAATCTGGGATTCTAACGGTTAATGGTTATTGGTGAATGATTATCGAGCAACCCTCCATCTGGCTACGCTGGATATATCCTAATGCGCTGTGGCGTATGGACCGTCAGGAGAAGGCTGTCTATCTGACCTTCGACGACGGACCCATACCCGAGGCGACACCATGGATTCTCGACGTGCTGAAGGAATACGGCGTCAAGGCCACCTTCTTCATGGTGGGCGACAACGCACGCAAGTACCCTGAACTGCACCAGCGCGTAATCGACGAGGGGCATCGCATCGGCAATCATACGCATAACCATATTGGCGGTTTCAGCCATACCATCAAAGAGTATAGCTATAATGTCGAAAAGGCCAATGCCTATCTGCACACCAATCTGGTACGCCCCCCTCATGGTTGGATGCGCATAGGCCAGTATGCCTGGCTGTCGCGCAAGTTCCGCATCGTCATGTGGGACCTCGTGACGCGCGACTACTCAAAATGGATGACGGCAGACGACGTGCTGAACAACGTAAAGCGCTATGCCCGCAATGGCAGCATCATCACTTTCCACGACTCGCTGAAGAGTATTGAGAAACTCAGGACTGCCCTACCCCAAGCCATCGAATGGCTCAAGAAAGAAGGCTATGCGTTCAAGATTTTCGAATAGCCTCTGACTGACAAACATAAGGAAAGCCCCCAGCTCGGAAAGAGTTGGGGGCTTTCTTTTACCTTTTTACTTTTGTACCTTTTTACCCTTCAATCAGCAGGGGCGTTTCTTCGGCAGATTGAACACATCCTGCACTTCCTTCATCTGTTCATCTGTCATGCCGTCGGGCTCGCTGCCCATGGCACGGGCGCACATATAGATATTGGCAGCCTTGCACAGCACGTCGGTCTGGTCGAAGGCATCCATGATGTCTGTTCCCACAGCTACAGTACCGTGTTTCTCCCACATCACAACATCATGGGTCTTGATCTGCTCGAGTGTTGCCTCAGCCAAATCTACTGATGATGGCAGAGCGTAAGGAACGATACCGATGCCAAGTGGTGCAAATGCCAGCGTCTCAGGAATCATCGACCACAGCACGCGAGTCATCTCGTCACCCTTCAGGAAGCGCTGGATATGACTCATGGCCACCAACTCGATGGGGTGCGTGTGCAGGGTAGCCTTGTAGCACGAACCCGTCTCGAGCAGATAGTTCTGCAGCGCCAGGTGAGTAGGCAACTCTGAGGTAGGCACCACGTTCTCGTCGGCAATGACCTCGTAAGAGGCACAGTCGTCGAGAATACGGATGATAGAACCGTTCTGCATGGGTTCCTTGGCCAGGTCGCGCATGCGCTTGCCCGTACCTTTACAATAGAAATACTTTCCCTTCAGCTGGGGCAGCACCATACCAATCTGCTTAACTTCGCTGATTGCGGGCATAGCCTTGCACTCGTCATCCATAAACTCGGTGACGTTGACGGTGATGTTACCACCGTTACGCTCAGCCCATCCTTTCTGCCAGAGGTAACCAGTAACCTCAGCAATCTGATAAACAACGGCCTTCAACTGTTCGCGGCCTTCTAATATACTTTTCATTTTATTCGATATTTCGTTATTTCGATATTTCGAAGATTAATAATTCTCTCCGTATCTTTCTTTCGTGATATCCTCCAGGGCACGGCCACGGGTGTTGGGGACTCCAAGGAAGCCCACAACGAGCGAGATGGCCAGCAGGGCAATCATGCAGAAAGCAGCGATAGTAAAGCCCTCGCCGTTCTCACCATAGATATAGGTGAAGATGAGACCCCAAACAGCCGAAAGACCACGGACGATGAAGAACATCAGTCCCTGGGCACCAGCACGGAACTTGGCTGGGAACAACTCAGAACCCCACAGCGCATAGAAGATCTGTGGCGACGAACCGCCCTGCACACCCCACAGAATAGCGAAAAGCCACAGGCCCACCATGCCATTGACACCAATGGTAACGATGACCAGCCAAGCAGCAATAGCCACCAGAAGTCCGAAGGTGTAGATGGCCTTATGCGATGTCTTGTCGATGAGTTTCGACACGACGAACGTCACAGCCACGATGATGAACCACTGGATGCAGTTCATCCAGTTAGCCTGCTCGTTAGAGACGCCACCAGCCGTCTCGTAGATGTGCGGCTGGAAGAATCCCATAACAGATGCGACGAGGTTCCACGTCAGATAGATGGTAGCGAGGAAGACCACTGTGCGTACGGCAATCTTGTTGGAGAACAGCACCTTGATATTATCCAAGAGACCTGTCTTCTCGGCAGAATCTTTCTGAGCGGTAAACTCAGCGCTCTCCTGCAGCTGACGCTGCAAGTTCCACGCAATGAACGCCACAATGAACAGGGTAAAGAACACGATGCGCGACGAGAAGGCATTAACAGCCTCCTGCGACATATCGGCACCGCCAAACAGATGCGCTACAGACTCTACCCAGCCGAACAGGTAACCGCCAGGAGCAAAAAGCATACCAAACAAGAGGATACACATAGGTCCGAAGCCCCACGACATCTGCGAAATACAGATGTTGCGACCACGGTTATTGACCTCTGACGACTCAGAGATGTAGGTCCACGAAGCAGGAACGCCCACACCAACTGATATACCTGTTACAAGGAATCCAGCCAACAGCATGGGGAAATTCATCGAGAACATGATGAGCAGTACACCCGTCATATAAACCAGCAGGTTGTAGGTGAAGATAAACTTACGACCATACTTATCAGCCAGGAATCCGCCGATGATGGCACCGATGGCGGCACCCAGACAGTTGGCCGAAATGAAGTTCAACCAACCGAGATGTACCTCAGAGAGTCCCAGGTAGTTCTGCCACAAGGTTAGGCCCGATGCACCAGCGACAATGGCGCCTGCATCGAGATAATTGGTAAGAGACACTGCAATGGTGCTCTTCAAAGAACCAGAATTAGCCATTTTTCTTAATTCTTAACTCTTAATTCTTAATTATCTACAAACAACATCGCATCTGATGTTGAGAATCTTAGCCACCTTCAGGATGGTGTCGATGTGATGACCGACGGCAGCAGCCATGTGGTGGGTAGGACCAGCCTCACTCCACTTGTTGACAAACTCACGGCAGCTCAGCGAGAACTTCGTGCGCATGTTGGTATCGCCGAAAGTGAAGATTTCGCCTTCCTCGTTGACACCCTCGGCAACGACGAACTTGAAGACGCCGTTTCTGTCCTGCGTGATAGCCAGATAGGTGACAGGACCCGTGGGAGGATAGAACTGCGTCAGATAGCCGCCACCAGCCTTGCCGTGGAACACAGGCACAATCTTCATGGTTGGCTTCTTGGCCTGAGAGATATCGAAGTCGCCAGAACCAGAGTGGCCGATGATACAGATATCCTTGGGGAAGTCGATAGAGTACATCTCAGCCAGGGTACCTGTGCCTGAGATGGTCTTCAGAATCGACATGGCCATAGCCACCTTCATGTCGCCCTCGACGGCACAAGCGGTGTGCTGCTTGATGAGCATCGAGAAGGCAGGAATCAGCATGGAGTCGAGCTTGCCGGCAATGCCCTGGGCAAAACCGTCATAGTGAGAGGCGATCATACCGAGTTTCTCGTCCTTTACCCACTGTTCGAAGGCAACGACATACTTGGCCATATCCCAAACTTTTTCTACTGTGCCACCACCCTCGATGTCGAAGGTAGCCAGAATATCCTCGGCCTTAGCACGGATAGCAGCCTCGTCGGTGATGTTATCGGCAATAGCCCACATCTTCTCCCAGTCAAACTGCTTGGTATACACGAACATACGGTGATAGAGGTTGGTCTCATCGATATATAGGTCCATCATACCTGGATAAGGACGACCAATCTGTGCGATGTTGGTATCACGGAAACGACGACGCACCTGAGCTGCACGACACCAGTCCTCAATCTCAGCCTGAACACCAGGATCGCCACCCTCAACAACACCAGTGATCACAGCCGAACGCTTGCCGGCACGATTCAGGTCGGCTACCATTTCGCCAATAGCACCACAGGCATAAAGCTCACCCAACCAGGTGGGGATATCGGTCTTGGCATAGTCTGGAGCCAGCTTCTTCTGCAGGTTCACGATGACGACGGGAACATCGAGGTCGCGAACGGCAGGCAACATATTATAAGAGGTACAATACGTCAGCATCTGCAGGATGACGAGGTCGACATCGGCAGCACGGAATTTGTCGCCGGCAGCCATCGACTGCTCCTTGGTGGTTACCATGCCGCCATCGATGATCTCGATGGTATCGGGCAATGTCTTCTTAAATGCTTCATACTGAGCCTCGAACTCAGGAACGAGTTGAGGGAACTGTGGCAGGTAAGCCTGCAGAGCGATACTGAAGACACCTACCCTTGCTTTGGTTTCTACTAATGGTTTTGCCATAATAATTCTTTATTTTTGATTCGTTATTGTTAGATATTTCTCGTAAGCTGCATCCCATGCAGCCTTGTTGTCAGACGGATGGTAAGCCACCATTTCAACACTGGCAGCAATGATGGCGCGCATCTCCCAGATATCCTTGACCAGTCCCATAGCCTTTGCCTGCAACATGATGTTGCCGATGGCCGTACACTCCTGCGGACCTGCCAGCACCTCAACACCCAAAGCATCGGCCGTAAACTGGTTCAGATACTTGTTCAACGAACCGCCGCCAATGACATGCAGCACGTTAATGGATAGGGACTGCCCCTGTGCCCCACGGTTCTCCGTGGGGTTCATAAACTCCTTCAACCACCCAAACACCTGCTTATACCGCAAAGCCAGCGAGTCGAAGATACAACGGCAAATCTCTGCAGGTGTCTCAGGGACTGCCTGGCCCGTCTTACGGCAATACTGCTGGATGGCCTCAATCATGCTCGACGGATTAGCAAATAATGCATCGTCAGGATTGATGATGGAGCGGAAGGCTTCCACCTGCATCGCCGAGCCTTGCAATTCCGGATGGCTAAGCTTGCGTACTTCCTCCGGCCATTCTTTACGGCAACGCTCATAGAGCCACATGCCACAAATATTTTTTAGGAATCGTGTGGTACCCTCGATGCCGCCCTCGTTGGTGAAGTTTAACTCGTATGAGCGGGCATTGATGATGGCCTCCTTGGTCTCGATACCCATCAGGCTCCACGTACCGCTCGAAAGATAGGCAAACTGCTCGTTCTTGGCAGGAACGGCTGCCACAGCGGCGCCCGTATCATGGCCAGCAACAGCAATCACAGGTACTGGGCCCAGGCCGGTCATCTGCTGTACTTCCTCCGTCAGCACACCAATCTGCGTACCTGGCTGTACCATACGTCCGAAATGCTGACGCGTCAGGCCGACACTCTCTATCAGCTTCTCTGAAAGGTCGCCTGTACGTGGGTCGAGCATTTGCGACGTCGATGCAATGGTGTATTCGCAGACGGCCTCTCCCGTCAGCATCCAACTCAAGGCATCGGGCACAAAGAGCACTTTCTTACAATGTTTCATGGCTGTATTGCCTGCCTTTTGCATGGCATACAGCTGGAACAAAGAATTGAAGTTCATAAACTGGATTCCCGTGATGTCGTAGACCTCCTGACGCGATATGACATGCTTCAGATAATCGTCGATGGCTTCGAAGGTGTGCGGATCACGATAGGCCATGGGATTGCGCAGAATAGCGCCATCATCACCAATAAACACGAAATCTACGCCCCACGTGTCAATACCGATAGAGGTAATGGTCAGTCCTCGGCGGGCTACCTCCTTCAGTCCGCGAATCATCTCGAAATACAGGGCATAGATGTCCCAATAGAAATGTCCTCCCGTTTCTATCAGATTGTTGGGGAAACGGGTAATTTCTTCCTGTTCCAGTCGTCCGTCGGCTATACTGCCAATAATAGTACGTCCACTGGTAGCACCCAGGTCGACAGCAAAGAAATACGCTTTGTTTTCCATTTGTTTTAATTGTAGTTTGTTCTATATAGAGGTTACAAAGGTACAAAAATTGTTGGATAATCACACAAATTCTTATCATAATTTATGCAAAATGCACGAATTTCGCTTTTTTTTCTTACTTTTGCAGTGACAAATCAAAAAAAACTCGACTACTATGACTGTAAGACTTATACTGCAACTCCTGTTCTTATTCTTTTCATGGCCTCTCATGGCCCAGTCCGGTCTGAATCAGAAAGATTTCAAGAAATACTGGAAGGTGGAATCAGAGTCGCCCGACTATCGGATTTCGTTTCGAGGCGACACCTGTGAACTGCTTTCTCCCAAGGGGTTAACGCTCTGGCGCAGGCAGCAATTGTCGACCAATATGGTGGTAGAATACGATGCACAAGTCGTGGACGAAGGGCAGGCAGGCGACCGTCTGAGCGACCTGAACTGTTTCTGGCTGGCTGGCGACCCTCAACAACGCGACATCTGGAGCCGTGAACAATGGCGTAGCGGCATCTTTGTGCGATGCTACACCCTGCAAATGTACTACTTGGGGTATGGCGGTAACCACAATTCCACAACCCGCTTCCGCCGTTATACTGGCGACGAACGCGGCGTTGACAGCACGGCTTTCCGTCCGGCTATTTTAAAGGAATACACTGATGCGGCACACCTGTTGCAACCTAATCACTGGTACCACGTCAAAATAGAGAGTCTGGATGGTAGGACGCGTTTCTATATGGACGGAGAGCTGATTGTTGACTATCTGGACCCCACCCCACTACAAAATGGTTGGTTTGGTTTCCGCACAACGCTGTCGCGCACCCGTATCACCAATTTCCAGACCCGTCGACTGAATGACGATGTCCTCACAACCGGCATACCGTTACATTGGCTCCATCAGCCCCAAACGGCACAGCCTGTCACTTTCGGCATTCCTTTCCGACAAGGTGAGCTGAAGGATGCAAGTCTCTTGGCTTTGGCCGACGGCACACCCTCCGACGCATGGGTAACAGCCTCATGGCCAGACGGTTCCGTCAAGTGGGCCGCCCTGTCGGCTGTGGCAGGAAAACAATCGTTGAAGGTTGTCAAAGCATCAAAAAAGGCCAAACTCACTCAACCTATCACCATCCAAGACGAAGGACTTCGCCTGATGGTGAATACAGGCAGGCTACGCGTCTGGTTACCCAAAAGCGGACAACACCTGATCGACAGCATGGTGCTCGACGAAAAGCGTGTTGGCGGCAGTGCCTTATTGACTGCCACGACAACGCGAGGGCAATACCTGTCGCATATTAATAAGGTATACGTAGAACGGCAGAGTCTGGTGGATGCCATAGTCAGAATCGACGGCACCCACAGCGACGGCCAGCGCCACTGGCTGCCTTTTACGGTACGCCTTCATTTCTGGCAGGGCAGCGAACAAATCAAGCTGACTCACACCTTCACATACGATGGTGAACAGACCAAGGACTTTATTGCTTCTCTGGGTATTCGTTTCGGCGTTCCTATGCATACCGAGGCCTATAACCGGCATGTGGCTTTTGCCCTTTCACCAGATAGCGTATGGGCAGAACCGGTTCAGCCTTTGGACGGACGGCGCGAGTTACGTCTGCGCCAATCGCCACCAGAAGAAGGACGAGGCATTCCCCAACAACAGAACATCCAACTGGACCAGATGCGTGGGCAGCGTATTCCGCCTCGCGAGACTTTTGACAAGCTGGGCCAGTCGCTCATCGACCATTGGGCACAGTGGGACGGATTCCGACTCTCACAGCTGACAGACAATGCATTCTCCATCCGCAAGCGAGCCACCAGCGAGTCGCCTTGGATAGGCACGCTGACGAGCTGTCGCGCCCCGGGCTATGCCTTTGTGGGCGACACGGAAGGAGGACTGGCCGTCAGACTGAAGGACTTCTGGCAGTCCTACCCTTCCAGCATCGAGGTCAGCGACGCCCGCAGCGAGGAAACACACCTGACGCTTTACCTGTGGAGCCCTGAGGCCGAGCCCATGAATCTCTGCCACTACGACACCATTGCCCATGGTCTCTTGGAAAGCTATGAAGACGTGCAGGAAGGTATGAGCACACCTTACGGCATTGCCCGCACCAGCGAGCTGTGGCTGTTGCCGCAAGATGGTTATCATGGACAGCAAGAAGCAGCGAAGCAGATTGCCCTCTTAGACGACGAGAACCGCCTGTTGCCCACGCCCGAATATCTGCACAGCCGTAGGGCTTTCGGCATCTGGTCGTTGCCTACAAAACATCAGGAGGTGGAATACCGCCTCGATGAATATATCCGCATCTATCAACAAGAGACGGAACGTCACAAATGGTATGGTTTTTGGAACTACGGCGACTTCATGCATGCCTACGACCCTGAGCGTGGCGAATGGCGCTACGATGTGGGCGGCTATGCCTGGGACAACACCGAACTGGCTTCCCCCACTTGGTTGTGGATGATGTTCCTGCGTAGTGGTCGTCCTGACATCTGGCGCATGGCCGAAGCCATGACGCGTCACAACAGCGAAGTGGACACCTATCATATCGGTCCGTTTGCTCCATTGGGCAGCCGTCATAATGTCAGCCACTGGGGCTGTGGTGCCAAGGAGGCCCGCATTTCGCAATCGGGTTTCCTGCGCTATTATTATTATCTCACTGCCGACGAACGGATAGGCGACCTGATGCACGCCCAGACCGATGCCGATACGCTATTGTATCATTTGGATCCCATGCGATTGGCAGAGCCCAAGGAGCAATATCCCTGCTCAGCACCTGCCCGCCTGCGCGTAGGCCCTGACTGGGTGGCCTATGCCGGCAACTGGATGACGGAATGGGAACGTACGGGAAACACATACTATCGTGACAAGATTCAGGCAGGAATGAGTTCCATTGCAGCCTTGGAGGATGGCATCTTCACAGGTAATCTGGCCAAGGGCTACGATCCTGCCACAGGCCGTCTCAGCTACGACGGTCCCAAGGAACTGCGCAGCACCAGCCACCTACTGAGTATCATGGGTGGTTTCGAGGTGATGAACGAACTGTTACCGATGGTCAACAACGCCGCATTCAACAAGTGTTGGCTCGACCATGCCCGCCGCTATCGCGACATGGCCTGGCAAACGCGTAAGAACCGTTTCCCTGTCCGCCGACTGGACGCCTATGCTGCCTGGCTCGATCGTGACACACAGCGAAAGGCCTTCGTTTGGAACTCGCTATTGGCTCCTCGCAAAGGCCTTTCTACCAACGATGCGGCCATGTGGTCGCTCGATGCCATCTACATGCTGGAAGTCATTCCCCAGTAACTTCTCTAACTTCTAAAAATTACTTCTTCAGATAGGCGGCCAAGGGACTCTTGTTGTCGCGCAGTCCTTTGGCAATGCTTTGTGCATTCGTCTTGGCACCTAACAACGACGTGTGCGTATGGTCATGATTGAAATATTTCATGGCCTTCTCTTTCTTTCCACACTTCTTGTCCAGGAAGTCAGCCGTAATGTTATGCAGGTCTACGAACTCAACGCCCGTCTCCTCGGCCACCTCACGATACCATTTTCCATAGGTGTCGTTGCGGCGTTCTATCTTGCCGTCAGTCCATTCGTTGCGTGGCGTCAGCGATACCAAGATAGGCGTAGCGCCCTTCTCGCGGACGTCCTGAATGAATTTCTTCAGATACCAGCCGAACGAGTAAACTACCTCGTAACTGCCCACCTGTGTGTTCGACTTCAGCTTCTGGTCGATGACATTCTGCTTCGTCACATCCTCCTGGGCAGCCTGCATCCGGTAGACGTGACAGGTATCCTTGCCCGATGCAATGGCAGCACGGTATTTCGGCTTGTCGATGGCACCGATGTCGTTATGTCCGAACTGAATCAGCACGAAGTCACCAGGCTTCAGCGAGTTATACACTCGTTCCCAGCGGCCCTCATTCAGATACGAGCGGCAACTGCGACCAGCCATCGCTGCATTCACAATGTCTATCTTTGACTCGTCGAACACGGTGTTGGCTACTGCTCCCCAGCCCCACATACCATCTTTATCTTTGTCGGCATTTTTAACCGTACTGTCACCTGTAATAAAAACAACCGGTTTCCCTTCCGTTCGTGTCAGGTCATAGACGGGCAACTGCACATTACGCATCATGGCCTTCAGCGGGTTTAGTGCCGGATTATGGCTTGCCATCAGTCCTTCAGCAGCAGAACGGGCATTCATCATTGCTCCAAAACGGCTGGTATGAATCTTGTCGAGGAAGAAATGATAATCGGTCTTCCACTTTCCATAACTATCCAACTTCTGTCCGGATATTTCATTCAAATCAACAAACGGCACACCCTCCTCGGCAGCCACCTGCATCTGCCACTGTGTATGCTGTTTACGAACTATCTTATCCTGCTCGTCGTAAGCATTACGCGGCGTGAGCGACATCAGGATGGGGTTGCCGCCTTGGGCACGAACGTCGCTGATGTATTTTCGCATATAACCGCCATAGGTATAGACGGTTTCCTTTTCACCAGTTTCTTTGATAGTCACATTCAGCGTGTCATAGCCCACGCCGGGAATGCTGGCACGGGCACGGCCTTCATCATACGGCCCGTTATCGTTATGACCTATCGAGATAATTACCCAGTCGCCAGGACGGATGGCCTGACGGATGGGTTCCCATAGCTTGTTGTAGAACGTACGACTGCTCATGCCACCCAACGCCTGATTCTCGACGGTAATCTTTGTCGGGTCGAAGTACTCATGGGCATAGTAGCCCCAACCCCACTGGCCGTTGTTGCCATTGCCTAGCGTTCCAGTGCGCATCGTGGAATTGCCAATCAGGAAGAGCACGGGATTGTTCCCCTTTCGGCTCGAACCAGGTACCGGACGGGCCGTCATGGCCTTGGCGATACTGTCAGGGGTATTGTCCACCACACCATTGACGTCTTTTACACCCTTACGGTCGGTCACCTGAGCCATCGTTGATAGCGACAACATAGCCATTACGACAGCCATCGTTACTCTCATCTTTTTCATGTTTTTGATTTATTTTAGTGAATTTCTACTGCAAAAGTACACGTTTTTTTTGAATTCCCGCGCGTTTTTATTAAAAAAAAGGCAAAAAGTTTTTCCATTTTATAAAAAATGTTTATATTTGCACTCGCTAAAGCAAAAAGAAAAGTAGATCTACTAATATTAACTGTATGAACAAAACGAATCTTTTGAAGAGGACTGTCATGCCCATGGCATTGATGTGCTCTGCCATGCTGTTCACCCCTCCCATGTTGGGTTTACAGACTGCTTATGCAGCCGAACAGCAGCAAGGAAGCATCAGTGGTATGGTCGTCGACAGCCAAGGTGAACCAATTATTGGTGCCAGCGTTGTTATCGTAGGTGGAAAGACTGTTCAGGGAACAGTGACCGACTTCGACGGTAACTTCACTTTGAAAGTGAATCCAGGCACCCAGTTGAAAATCTCTTACGTCGGCTACAAAGAACTGATTGTCAAGGCTTCTGCCAACATGAAGATCACGCTCGAAGAGGAAGCTACCATGCTGCAGGGCGTCGAAATCGTGGCTTATGGTGTACAGAAGAAAGTCACCGTCACTGGTGCTCTGTCATCTGTCAAGGCCGAAGACCTGACCCGCACGCCAGTTTCTTCTGTCAACAACGTGTTGGCCGGTCAGCTTTCGGGTGTGACCACCGTGCAGTACTCTGGTGAGCCCGGTAGCGATGCTGCCAAGATCTTCGTTCGTGGTCAGGGAACATGGGCCGACTCATCACCCCTGATTCAGGTGGATGGTGTGGAACGCGAGATGTGGGATATCGACCCCAACGAAATCGAGAGCGTTACCGTACTGAAGGATGCTTCTGCTACGGCCGTATTCGGTGTTCGTGGTGCGAATGGTGTAGTGCTGATCACCACCAAGCGCGGACAGGAAGGTAAGGCAAAAATCTCCTTCAACCTGTCGTTCTCTGCACTGACACCTACCAAGATGGTTGAACAGGCCAACTCCTACGAATATGCCACCTTCCACAATGCCATGCGTGCCAACGACGGCAAGGAGGGATACTTCTCACAGAGTGTGATTGACATGTTCAAGAATGGCACCGACCCCATCCGTTTCCCGAGCGTACAGTGGACCGACTACCTGATGAAGGACGTTACCCTGCAGCAGCAGCACAACGTCAACATCTCCGGTGGTAACAAGACCGTGAAGTACTTCATCTCAGCCGGTATGTTCACACAGGATGGTATCTTCGAAGAGTTCGACCGTCCTTACGACTTCGGTTATCAGTACCAGCGTTTCAACTACCGTACCAATCTGGATATCGACGTCACGAAGTCGACCAAGGTCAGCTTCAACATCTCCGGTAAGATTGATGAGTCGCGCAAGCCGCACACTGGTCAGTCGTCAGACCAGATGATCCGCGAGATGTACTGGGCATCTCCTTTCAGCAGCCCTGGCTTTGTCGACGGCAAATACATTGTCACCAGTGTCTCTGACGCTGACAACTATGTAGACGATATTCTGAAGCCCCAGGGCGAGACCGCCGGTGTACTGCCTTTCGGCACCAGCACACCTATGGCCTATGCCATGAGTCAGCCCGGTGCTTATCACTATAACAACAACAAGCTGCAGATGGACCTGATCCTCGACCAGAAACTCGACTTCATCACGAAGGGTCTGTCGCTGAAACTGAAGGGCTCTTACAACAGTTCCTATCGTGTTCGTAAGGAAATCACCCACAGTGCAGCAACCTATACACCGGTGTATCACAAATACGCCCTCACCGACGACAACGGTGAGTACATCGTGACTGGAACCAAAGAAGTCACCGACAAGGATGGAAACGTGTCAACCATTCCCGTCTATGCTTGGGGCGAGCGCACCGACCTGCGTCTGAGCGGCGACAACACCGATCCCGTCTATTCCAATGTATCGGACGCCAAGGGACGTAACTGGTACGTCGAAGGTTCGCTGAACTACAACCGCTCCTTCGGTCTGCACACCATTACAGCTTTGGCCCTTTATAACCAGAGTAAGGAGTATTACATCAGCGGTGACTATTCGGATATTCCCCGTACCTACGTTGGCTTCGTAGGACGTCTGACTTACGACTGGAACAACCGCTACATGGCTGAGTTCAACATCGGTTACAATGGTTCCGAGAACTTTGCTCCCGGCAAGCGCTTCGGTGTCTTCCCCGCAGGTTCTGTGGGTTGGGTCATGAGCGACGAGCCGTTCTTCAAGCCCATCAAGAAGGTGGTCAGCTTCTTGAAGCTCCGTGCTTCTTGGGGTCTCGTCGGTAACGACAAGATTGGTGGTAGCCGCTTTATGTATATGGCTGACCCCTATATCGTCAATCAGACGAACACCTTCGACCGTTTCACTTACACCAGTGTGAACGAGCCCGCTTTCGCTTACCTATTCGGTATTGAAAACGGTACCACAACAAAGGGTGCCTACGAGTCTGCCAAGAACAATCCTGAGGTATCTTGGGAGAAGGCCTTCAAGCAGGACTACGGTATCGATGTCAACTTCCTTGACGACCGCCTGCGCGTAGTATTCGACTACTATAAGGAGCATCGTACCGATATTCTCGCTCGCGACTATACTGTTCCAGGATTCCTGGGCTTCGATCCTCCTTACACCAACTTCGGTATCGTCGACAGTCATGGTTGGGAAGTGTCAGTTAACTGGCAGGACAAGATTGGTAAGGATTTCCGCTATTCGGTGAAGTTCAACCTCTCGCATAACCAGAACGAGATCATCGAGGACCGTCAGGCTCCTCAGGAGAATGAGTATATGTACACACGCGGACACCGTATTGGCAGCCGCCTGCAGTACAAGTTCTGGAAGCTTTACTATAATGGTGCCGAGGCCGACTACGAGAAAGAGTTCGGCACTCCCTACCCCACTCAGCTCAAGACGCTGAAGCCCGGTGATCCTATTTTCGTCGACCTCGACAAGAATGGCATCATCGATGCTAACGACCAGAGCCGCGACTATGGTTATACCGACGACCCGCAGTACATTGCCGGTCTGAACCTGGCTGCTTACTATAAGAACTTCTCGTTCAGTGCACAGCTCACTGGTGCCTGGGATGTCAGCCGTGTGCTCGGCGACGTATTCCGCCGTCCGTTCCAGAACCGTTCTACCGTGCTCGACGGTGGTCTGCTGAAATACCATCTGGAGAACACCTGGACGACAGAGAATCCTGATCCGAATGCTGAATATCCCCGTGCTACCTGGGATAACGCCGACCAAAACTATGCTGGTTCTACGCTCTACGAGAAGGATGCCAAGTACCTGCGTCTGAAGACCATCCAGATTGCTTACGACTTCAAGTTCCCGTTCATGAAGAAACTGGGTATGACTGGTCTGCAGCTGGCTCTCAGTGCCTACAATCTCTTTACGATTACTCCGTATAAGTTCGGCGATCCCGAGGCCCGTGCCAGTACGACACCATCTTATCCCCTGCAGCGTACCTACACCGCAAGTCTTAAGATTGGATTCTAATATATAATAATATAATAAGGTATATCATTATGAAATTACATCATAAAATCATTTCGGGAGTAGTGGCGCTGATGATTGGCAGCATGGCGTTCACTGCGTGCACCGATGACATCAAGTTCGGTGACGCCTTCATCGAGAAGACTCCTGGTGGAACCGTGTCGCTCGACACCGTGTTCAGCAGTGCTGAATACACGAAGCAGTTCCTCGTAGGACTCTACGTGTTGCAGTACTACGGCCTGCCTTTTAAGAATGCTACAGGTGCTCCCTGGAGTGTCAGCTACTGGAACTCCAAGATGGATGCCATGACCGACTGCTACCAGCAGCACTTCAGCGGCGGTGGTGCTTTCGGTAAATACTACGGTGGTCTGCTGACATCAGCCGACATCGGTAATACCGATCACCCGTTGATTTCCTACACACACGATTTTGTTTGGGAAACCATCCGTCGTTGCTATCTGCTGATGGACAATATCGATAATGTTCCCGGTCTGACCGATGCCGAGAAGAAGAACATGATTGCCCAGGCCAAGTGTCTGGTGGCAGCACGCTATTTCGACCTCTACTCCATCTATGGTGGCCTGCCCATCATCGACCACACCTTCACGGGTCTGGAGGGAACGTATGAAGTACCCCGTGCTACAGCTGAGAAGACGGCTAACTTCATGGTCAACCTGCTCGACGAGGCTATTCCCGACCTGCGCTGGGCGTACAACGGCAACACCATTGACACCGATGCCGAGAACAACACCGGACGCTGGACGGCCGCTGCTGCGATGGCACTCAAGGCCAAGATCTTGCTGTTCAATGCCTCTCCGCTCTACAACGATGCACAAGGCTATTACAACAGCACCACCCAGGCCGAGAAGGACAGTCTGGTATGGCACGGCGATTTCAAGCAGGCGCGCTGGGAGCGTGCCTTGAAGGCTTGTGAGGACTTCATGAACCGCAACGCCCAGGAAGGCAACTGGTATCAGCTGAATCAGGCTACAGGAACTGCACCTGAGGACTATCGTCAGGCTTATCGTATGGGTTATATCTATCAGGGCAGCCGCGAAATCATCCACTGTACCCGTGTGACCGGAACAACCAGTGCCAAGGCTTCTTACCAGTGGGCCAACTTCGTAGGTCCCTTCGGAACAAGCAAGGGCCCCTATCGTCATTCTTATAATCCCACAGAAGAATATGTGGAGATGTTCCCCTGGAAGGATGGCAGACCATTCAACTGGGAGGTGGACTCTATCAACGGCAATATCGGCGGTCAGAACGGACAGCTGTTCTACAAGTGGACAAAGGGTAAGGTGACCAAGAAGGAAGCTTCGCGCGACCCACGTCTCTACGAGAATGCCATCGTTTGCAGCCAGACGCTCTCTCTGAACTGGACCACCGGCAAGCCCGAGGGTGATGTTTATGAACTTTGGGTCAATGGTGAGCACGAAGGTACCGATGCTGCTGCCGTCGACGAGAAGACCGGCGAGATAAAGGTGATGGAGAAGGACCTGGGCCGCTTTGCTACCGGTTATGGTGTCATCAAGTACTACCTGGGACAGGAATATTTCGGCAAATACACCCAGTGGGTTTACCTGAGCTACGACGAGATGCTGCTCATGTACGCCGAGTGTCTGGCTCAGTGCGGTCAGCTTGACAAGGCTATCCAGCAGGTTGACCTGGTTCGTGCCCGTGTCGGTCTGAAAGGACTGAAATATGGTCAGGCTGCCTATAAGGGCGATAAGAGCAAGTTGCCCAATCTGGGCACGAAGGAAGGTCTCATCGAGGATATTCTCCGCGAGCGTGCCTGCGAGCTCGGTATGAGCAACAACCGCTATTACGACATGATTCGCTACAAGCGTACTGACTGGATGACCAAGAAACTGCATGGTCTGATTACCTTCCGCATGATGTTGAACTCCAAGCGAGAGTTGATTCAGAACAACAGCGCCTATATTGGAACAGACAAGGATGCCGGTAAAGAAGAGCCCTATATGTTCTCTTATCTGAAGTTCCAGATTCAGAATCCGGCCCGTCATCTGTGGAACTATGCGTCTGATGACCTGGAAGTCAAAAAGTGGCTGCTGATGCCTTTCCCATTGTCTGAAATAAACAAGGGCTATGGACTTGTCCAGAACCCGGGATGGTAATATTCTTGAGTTAAGAGTTAAGAATTAAGAATTAAGAATTAGCTAATATGAAGAAAAGAAATATATTTCTGCTGTCACTGCTTGCAGGCGTTAGTATGCCGGCAGCAGCACAGCAAGACAGCACAGGCATCAGCTTCGTAGACCAGGTCATTGAGGTGGGAGCCAACAAGGACTTCACCCGTGCCCAGTCTACCGCAGCAGTGTCGGTCATCACCAACAAGGACGTCAACAAACGCTCTGCCAAGAACATCGGCAATTCGATTCTTGGACAGGGTAATGGTTTGGTATCCCTGCAGGGAACAGGAACCTACTTCGAGCAGAACCCGACGTTCTACATCCGCGGTCTGCAGAGTCTGAGCACCAGTACTCCCCTCGTCCTCGTCGATGGTGTGGAGCGCGACATCAGCATCGTCAGTCCCGAGGAAGTCGACCATGTGTCCATCCTGAAGGATGCCGCTGCCGTAGCCCTCTATGGCTACAAGGGTGCCAACGGAGCCATCCTGATCACCACCAAGCGTGGCCAGTATAACTCGAAGAACATCCGCGTCAGCTACGACCACCTGTTCAATTTCCAGACAAACCGTCCTAAGTTCGTCGATGGTGCTACCTTTGCCAGTGCCATGAACGAGGCTTTGGCTAACGAAGGATCACCTGCACGTTACACTGCTGACGAGATTGCCGCCTTCCAGAGTGGCAACTATCCCTTCCAGTATCCTAACGTGAACTGGGTCGACGAGACGTTCCGTAAGAACGGAGCCACCAACAAGATCAATGTTGAATTCAGTGGTGGTGGTGAGCGTTTCCGCTATTTCACCATGCTGAACATCCTCTCCGACAAGGGTTTCATCAAGAACTTCGGTGCTACCGACGGATACTCCACGCAGGATAAGTATGTGCGTGGTAACCTGCGTACCAACCTCGACATCGACCTGACACCGACCACCATGCTGAAAGTCAACATGCTCGGTGTGCTCAGCGAGATGTCGCGCCCCGGCGGTCCTACCTCTATCGGCAGTTCATCGTCTACGGCTAAGGCCGACCTCTGGGACATGGTCTACAGCATTCCTTCACTGGCATTCCCCATCAAGAACGAAGATGGCAACTGGGGTGGCAGCTCGGTCTACAGCGGCGTCAACAACCCCGTAGCTGAGTCTTCCGGCGCTGCTTACTATAAGTTGCACGAGCGTGCCCTGTTTGCTGACATGACGTTGAATCAGGACTTGAAGTACTGGACACCTGGTCTGAGTCTGACTGCCCGCTTGGGTTACGATACCTACTCGACCCTCTACGAGGATCACAGTATGACGTACCTTTACGGTAACTATCCTTCGACGGGTGTAGTCGGTCAGAAGGGAGACCTCTGGACCTCTGGTACTCCGGGTACCATGAGCAAGAACTCTGGCACCGTCGACTGGGCACGCCGTCTCATCTTCTCAGTAGGTATGAACTACGACCGCACCTTCGCTGACAAGCACTATGTGTACACACAGCTGAAGTGGGACTACGAGTATCAGAACACCACGGGTAGCACGGGTTACACCGTCTACCGCCACAACATCTCCTGGTTGGGCCACTATGGTTTCGACAACCGTTACATCGGTGAGGTGGCACTGGTCTACTCGGGCAGCAACCGTCTCGCCCCGGGCACCAAATGGAACCTGTCGCCGACATTCTCGGCTGCTTGGGTGGCTTCTAACGAGTCGTTCATGAAGGACGTGAAGTGGATTAACTTCCTGAAACTCCGTGCCAGCTATGGCATCATCAATGCCGACTATCTGCCGGGCGACAACGTTTGGAACTACTATGCTAAGTCTTTTGCTCAGGGCTCGTCGAACACGGGTAGCTACCCCTTTGGCGCTGGTTACGACTACGTCTATGCCAACTCTACACTCGGCCTGCTTCCCACCGCGAATCCGAAGCATGAGAAAGCGAATAAGTTCAACATCGGTATCGATGCCACGCTCTTCGGTGGTCTGAATGTCGAACTGGACTATTACATGCAGCAGCGCAAGGACATCTGGGTAGCCGGTACGGGTGCCTACACGGCCCTCATCGGTTTCGACGCTCCTTACATCAATGCCGGTAAGGTCAACAGCAGCGGCTTCGAGCTCTCGCTCGACTATACCAAGACGCTGGGCGATGTGACCTTCAACGTGGGTGGTATGCTGAATCTCAATAAGAACGAGATCAAGGACATGGCCGAGGAGCCGAAGGCATACTCGAACCTGGTAGAGACGGGCAATCCGCTGAACTCGACCTATGGTCTGGTGGCCATCGGTCTCTTCAAGGACCAGGCTGACATCGACAACAGCCCCAAACAGAACTTCTCGACCGTACGTCCTGGTGACATCAAGTATCAGGACATCAATGGCGATGGTGTCATCGACACCAACGATAAGACCAAGATCGGCTATAGTGCCTACGCTCCTGAGCTTTTCTACAATTTCCATGCCGGTGCAGAGTACAAGGGTGTCGGTATCGACCTCATGTTCCAGGGCGTTGGCCGCTATACCGCCAACCTCAGTGCCAAGGGCATGTACTGGCCCTTGCTGAACAGCACCTCGCTTTCGCAGCAGTACTATGACGGACGTTGGACTGCCAGCAATCCTGATCCAAGTGCCAAGTTCCCGCGTCTGAGCTCTACCAGCAATGCTAACAACTACCAGACCAGCACCTTCTGGCAGCGTGATCGCTCGTTCCTGAAGCTGCGCAACGTCGAGGTGTACTACAAGTTCCCCAGCAGCCTGCTCGAGAAGACGAAGTACATCCAGACTGCCAAGCTGTATGTGCGTGGTGTCGACCTGTTGTGTTTCAATCACCTCGACGATGCCGATCCTGAGTGCTATGGTGTGACCAATCCGCTCAACAAGAGTGTAGTCTTAGGTGTACAGTTGTCATTCTGATAATGGATAATTGATAATTGAAAATTGAGAATTATGAAACTGAAAAATATATTTTTAAGTGCACTGGCCGTTCTGGCGTTCTCCTCTTGCAACGAGCAGATGGACTACAAGGAGTTCAGCATCTACGACGAGGCTTATATGCAGAAGAAGTTTGAGCGTGCCGGTGGTTTCCTTTCGACCATCTATGCCGACCTCGACTCCGATTTCGGCAACTATAGCGGAGCCACGCTGGCTTCAGCCACTGACGAGGCTGTCTACTCACACGACGGCAACGCCATCGAGAGTTTCTTCAATGGTGCCTGGAGCCCCACCAATGCCAACAGCTCCACCTGGACAACCTGTTATCACGGCATTGCATATTGTAACTTGTTCCTCGACGAGTTCACCGGTCTGACCTTCGATGACTATAAGCTCGACAAGAACTTCAAGGCCGAGATGTACCAGTATAACAACTACCAGTGGGAGGCCCGCTGGGCGCGTGCCTACTTCTACTTCCTGCTGGTGCGCCAGTATGGTGGTGTGCCCCTGATTACGAAGAATCTGCCTGCCGACGAGGCTAACGTACAGCCCCGTGCTACGGCCGAAGAGATCTTTAAGTTCATCGACGACGAGTGCGTAGCCATCAAGGACACCATCACGAAGGACTACGGCAACCTGGGCGACCTGGCCATGACTCCCGCCAACAACGGACGTGCCAACAACCTGGCTGTACTGGCCCTGCGTGCCCGTGCTGCACTCTATCATGCCAGCCCGCTGTTCAATCCAAACAACGACCAGAATCTATGGCGCGCTGCTGCCGAGGCTAACAAGGCTGTCATTGACGCATGTACTGCTCGCAGCATGAAGTTGTCCAGCGACTACAAGGGACTCTTCATCGGCAACACCAGCTGGAGCGATGCCAATGCCGTCGGCGAGATCATCTTCGGTCGTCGTATGCCGACTGAGAACCGCACCTTCGAGACCTACAACTTCCCCGTAGGCATCTCGGGAGCCGGTGCCGGTGGTGGCGGTGGAAACTGTCCCTCACAGAACCTCGTGGAGGCTTACGAGAATGGCGACAAGCGCTTTGCTGAGACCGTGGCCTGCAATGGCGACTCTTGGCCCAATGCCAACACACAGCCGCTGGAGACTTTCATTGGCGGTGTCAACGGACTGCCCAACACTTACGCCACTCCTACGGGCTACTATCTAAAGAAGTATGTCACTGAGTCGGTACAGATTGCCGGTAACGGTGCCAACACCTGCAAGCACGTATGGGTGACCTTCCGTTTGGCTGAGTTCTATCTGAACTATGCCGAGGCTATGTTCAACCTCTCAGGCAGTGCCTATTCAGCAGCCACAGGATTCTCCATGACTCCTGAGGCTGCCATCAACGTGGTTCGCAAGCGTGCCGGTCTGGCTAACATCGCTAAAGACCTGAGTGCTGCCGACTTCAAGGCAAAACTCGAGAACGAGCGCTTTGTTGAGCTGGCCTTCGAAGGTCATCGCTTCTTCGACGTCCGTCGCTGGAAGGAAGGCGACAAGTACTTCAAGACCATCTACGGTATGCAGATTACGAAGAATGCCGACGGCACGTTCACCGAGACGAAGACCGTTGTTCAGAACCGTCAGTGGGATGAGTCGAAGATGAACCTGTTCCCCATTCCGCAGAGCGAGATTCTGAAGTCGGGCAACATCCTGACGCAGAATCCTGGATGGTAAAGCCAATAGTGTAGGCAGGGCATAAAGTGTTCTGCCTACATTTAAAAAAAGTAAAAAAAATAGTAGGAATGTTTGTGTTTTAGCGAATTATTCTTACCTTTGCACGTAGAACAAATCTTTTTTTTATTATTTACTAACAAAAACCAATTAATTATGAGAAAATTTTATCTCCTTTTCGCTGCGTTGTTTGCTTCTACAATGATTGCAACAGCCGGTACAAAGAACCTGTACAAGCAGGATTTTGAGTCTGCAGGTACTCCTGCCGATGCTGGTTGGAAATCTCCCAACCTCGCTGGCGGTATGTCACTGCAGTCTACTGAGTATGGCTCTTGGTTCCGTTTCAGCCTCGGTGCTAACAACAACCGTAACGCAGTTTTGGACTTCAACTACGGAAGATCGGCTGGTATTTTTGAAGGTCAAGAAGTCAAAGAGTACACAGTAAAGTTCCAGTGGGGTCTCGTTCGTAATCCTAACGATGCCGCAAAGCCTCAGGACGTTCAGTTCTCTACTGAGCTCGCACTGTTAGGTGGCAACTGGGACAGCAACCTGAAGTCTAAGGGCTATTTCATCAACAATGGTCAGTACGCTACTGCAGACTCTCTCTGCCTCTTCTCTATTACTCAGCTGAAGGGCGCCTATGGTGACACCAACCCCTATTGGACTGACAACCAGGATGTCAGCACCCATGCTTTCGAATTCGTTGTTAACAGAGACACCACCAATGCTACCATCACGTTGACAGAAGGTATGTGGTACGACATCGAAGTAACGATTAACACCGAGACCAAGCAGACCAAGTGGAAGATTTCTGAGCTTGAAGGTGCTGAGGTGAAGTCTGGTGAGAGCAAGATTGCTGACAACTGCGATCCTTTCGTAAAGGGTCTGAACGTGCTGCTGGGTCGTCGTAACAGCGTTGCCGACATCGACGAGGTGAAGGTTCAGGCTATCACTGAGGGCGACTATGCCAACACACCGACTATCTCTCTCGTAGAGGTTGACCAGAAGAAACGTACTTTCGACATCTATTTCGAGGAAGGCGAGATTCTGCACGTCAAGAAGACCGAAGGCGGTGAGGACACTGCTGTTGAGAGCCCCTACAGATACATCACTGAGACTTCTGGTACGCTGGATGTTTGGACTGAGTCTGGCACTGCTACTTCTGAGCATGTAACTTATGACGTTGTTGCTGAGGTTATTGCTCTGCCTGCCGCTGAAATTGAAATTATCAAGGTTAGCGAAGGCTATGGAAAGTCTTTGAAGATGACCGTTGACAATTCTACTGTTCCCACACAGCCCAACATCACCCTCACATGGGAATACAGCAATGGCGACAAGTCTACTGGTGAGGTTGCCAGCGGTGCAGTTTATGCTGCAGAAGCACAGGGAACCCTGACCGTTACTACTCACGCCTATGGTTTTGGTGAGACCTCCGTCACTTTTGAGAACAACACTGATTTTGCTGTTGACCAGACTATTGACCTCCAGCATTTGAGTGAGGCCGATTTGATTGCTAAGGGCTTTACTGAGATTGATCCGTTACAGTCTTCCGATACGAAAGGTGAAACTAACTGGACTGGCCGAAAGCGCCTGTGGTTCGGTATCGAGAATGGTGAATTCAACGAAGATGGCACACCAAAGTCTGACACTTATGTAGTTTATGGTCCTGAGGGAGCTAGCGAGCTTGTTGAGCCTATCCGTCGCTTCTATCTGAAGCCCTCTACCCTCACCAAGGAAGTTGCTACTACCATCTTTGCTCCTATGTATACATGGTACACTGGTCAGGCTGATGAGAGTGTTGCTGACGGTAGCGACGTAGCTGGTTTGAAGGTGAACTACAACATTGGTTTGATTAACACTGGTACAAAGACTGACGAAGGTACCTCTATCAACTATGCTGTTGGTAATATCGGTATCGACGGTTTGACAGACAACGACTTCTACATGGTCTACCTTATTTGCGATTATGGTTCCACTTCTGAGCACCCCGTGTTCCCTGTGGGAACTAAACCCGCTGAAGGTAAGGAACAGTATTTGGCTATGAACCTGGGTACTGCTGTTGCAAATGCTAACCAGCAGATCAATGGTGCAGCTGCTAAGGATGGTCAGGCTCTCGTTCTGAAGGGAACTGATATCTTCGGTCTCTATCGTATTGACACTGCTATCACCCGCATCGATATCTTCAAGGCTAAGAACGGTTCTGGCATCGAGACTCTGCCTTACAACCAGATCGTTTCTGACCACAATGCTCCTATCTACAACCTCAATGGTGTACAGGTTACTACTCTGAAGAAGGGTATCTACATCAAGCAGGGTAAAAAGTTCATTGTTAGATAATTAATCTATCACACTATATCAATCCCCACAGTCTTCGTGACTGTGGGGATTTTTAATCCAAACAAACTACCAAATACATCATAACGATGCAACGAATCCTTTTGCTGACAGCCCTGGCGATGGTAATGAGCACCATACAGGCCAAAACAATCTATGTGGCTACCGACGGCAACGACGATGCTGCGGGCACCATCGACGCCCCCATGGCAACACTGCCTGCAGCCTACAAGAAGATATCGAATGGCGACACCATCTGCTTTCGTGGCGGAACATACCATGTGACGGACGAACAGGTGATGAAGACCGACAACACCTATGCCTACGTGTTTGCTTTGGAGAAAGCAGGAACAGCCACAAAGAGGACCTGTATCATGGGGTATCCCGGCGAACGGCCCATATTCGACTTCTCGGCCCTGCAACTCGATGGAGCACACCGCTTCTCGGCATTCTATCTGGGGGCCAACTACCTGCACCTGCGCAACTTCGACATCGTCGGTCTGCCGGTAAGAATCAAGGGACATACGCAGTCGGAATGCGTATCGGCACGAAAGGGCTCACACTGCATCGTCGAGAATATTGCCATGCACGACGGCATGGCCATCGGCTACTACCAGACGGCGGGTTCCGACAACCTCGTGCTGAACTGCGATGCCTACAACAACTACGACGCCTATAGCGAAGGGGAATATGGCGGCAATGTCGACGGCTTCGGCATCCATGTACAGAAAACCACCGAGACGGGCAATGTCATCCGCTACTGCCGAGCGTGGCGCAACAGCGACGACGGCTTCGACCTGATCAACAACAAGGCGCCGGCAGAGTTCGACCATTGCTGGGCTTTCTATAACGGCTACCGTCCTACCGACGATGTCAAGAACACAACGACTTTCCAGTCGGCAGGCGACGGCAATGGCTTCAAGGCTGGTGGCTATGGCATGAGTGCCGGCACGACGAAATGCCCGGAAGTCTGTCCGCAAAACTATGTCCACCATTGCGTGGCCTATCGCAACAAGGCTCATGGTCTCTACTCCAACCATCATTTGGGCGGTTGCCGCTGGGAGTACAACTCCTCATGGTACAACCGTTCGAACTACAATATGGTCAACCGGAAATCCAACGAAGAGGCTGTCGACGTGCCGGGCTATGGACATATCCTGAAGAATAACGTGTCGTTCACCTTCACCGACTCGTCGAAGGGCGGCCACCTCATCAACTGCGATGCAGCACAATGCACCATCGAGAACAACACCTTTGCCCCTGCCGAGACGGCCGTGACAGTCACTGCCGACATGTTCGTCTCCACAGACCCCGCCACGCTCTTCGCTCCCCGCGATGCCGACGGCAACCTGCCCGAGATGACCTTTTTGCGGGGGAAGGAAGGCAGCCTACTGGCCCAGCGACAGATGGGTTGGGCATGGGTCGGAACAGACGACACCGCCATTCATACCCTACCCGACGTGAACCACCACTACGACTCCCCCTTCTACAGCCTCAATGGCATACCAGTGCCCTCCAACGCGCTTGAGAAGGGAATCTACATCCAACAAGGTCGTAAATTTGTGGTAAAGTAATAAATCCCGCCCCTTTTGACAGGGGCGGGATTTGTCTATTTAGGCTGCAGCTCCTTATATTCGCTGGCGATGCCGGGGAAGCCCGGGCAGTCCTTCGCGGGGTCCAAGTCGCGATGACCGACAATCAGCGCGCGGGGGTAGCGCTAGTGCAACTGTTCGAGCAACGTGCGCATGGCCTGCTTCTGTTCAGCCGTTCGCGTGTCGGCGGGTTGACCGCGAGCATCATACCCGCCCTCGTAGCAGACGCCTATCGAGTGGGCGTTGTGGTGCAGGCAGTGGGCGCCAACCATCCATTCCGGACGGCCTTCTTCAATCTCTCCGTTACGACGGATGACGTAGTGATAACCGATACCGAACTTCCAGTGGTTATCCTTCCTGTGCCAACTGTCAATCTGTGCCGCAAAACTCGTCTGGTCAGGCCGCACCGCACCGCAATGAACAATGATTAATGTTATTACTCTCATCTTTACCTTTTTACTTTTTTACCTTTTTACTCTTTCTTGGCAGCCGAGGCGGGAAGCGGGTCACCTTTGTGTTGTTCAGATAGTTCCTTTGTGCTATCCGGATAGTCTCTTCGTCGTGTTCAGATAGTTCCTATAGGGGGTAAGGAATAGTCTGAATGAGTTGTTCGAAACGTCTGAATGAACCACAGGTGACATCCCTTCCGTTCGTCTTGCTTACCGGAAACAAAAGTACGAAAAAACGGAAGGCCACTTTCCGTTTCCTTCCGCTTTCTCCACGTTCATCCCACTATTTCCAGATACTTCCGCTTCAATGAAACAGCTCATCTAATGTAACGATGTCATTGATATGCGAGCGATGCTTAGACTCGCTTACCCCGAACGTCGTAACGTATGCCACGTATATGGAATGAGCCGGCTTGTGGACCTTGGAATTCCGAAGTGCAGAAATTCTGTTGGTAATGTCCTCAGCATCAGAGTCTTTGAGTATGTATTTCCCCTCCGAAAACTTCATCTCGCAAATGTAGTCGGCTCTTTCTGCCGTAGCTGGAATAAGCAGATCGACCTGCACACCTTCGTTTTCCGGTGTTTCACCATACCAGCAGTAAGGCGTAGCGTACTCCTTGATTCTAAGCGCATCGACCAGTCGCGGCATGTGTTCAATGACAAGCAGTTCAAAAGTGTTCCCTGCCCAAGTGTAAAAGGGCTTACTTCTCTGCACTGTGCGCCAAGAAGTGAAGTTGGTATCTTCCACAAAGCGCAGATAGAACAGGGTGAAGAAGTCTGTGAGTTGATAGACGGTCTCTTTGCGGGGTCCTCCATAGCGGGAATAACTGCGAATAACGCCGGAATCCATCAGGTTCTCGAGAACGTCCGAGAAGGTACCTCCTCCTTTCTTGTCAACAGCAGCTAGTAGTTCAGAGCGTGTCATTCCGTAGAACATCGTCCCCAGTTTCCTGACAACTTTAATGTATAGATCCGATGCTGAATACAGACCGGTATAAACATCTTTGAACTCCTGACGGGCTTTATCCTTATCGAAGTAAATGGCGTTGATGTTATCAGCCATAGTCCTGTCCGGACGGAAGCTGTCCATATAGAACGGTATGCCGCCAATGACCATATATGTAAGGGCCACTTCGTAGCGGGACAAGTGAAAGCCTCGCTTTTCCCAGTAGCGTTCAGATTCAGCAAGTGTAAAGGGTTTGAGACCGATAGTCTCAGTTACCCTTCCATATAGTCCGCCGTAGTCGCGCAGCACGTTGTCTATCATCCAACTGGTTGCTGAACCGCAGACAATAAGCAAAATGTCTTTGCGTTTCCGTGCCCATGAGTTCCAGAAATGGCCGAGTTCCTCGATGAGTTCCGATGACTGAGGTCCTGCAAGCCAGGGCAGTTCGTCGATAAAAACCACCTTCCGACGAGTTCGTTTGCTGCTGAGAAGTTTCTTGAGCAATCGTAAGGCTTCCATCCAACTTGTCGGAGAGGGGTTACCTTCTGCAGGTAGTCCATACTCTCTCAGGCTCTCGTAAAAGTGAGCCAACTGCTTCTGACGGTAGGACTCTATCTTATCCTCATTGTTGTCGTCTACCCGTTGATAGAGGCCGACCGCCATGAAAGACAGCTTGTTCTCAAAGGCCTCTTCAATCAGGAAGGATTTCCCTACACGGCGACGTCCGTATATGGCAAGGAATTCGGAACGCTCTGAATCATAGAGCCTTTTGATTGTGGCGAGCTCTTCCTCTCGCCCAATTATAGTGGATGGATGTTTCATATTATATTAATTTGCCGCAAAGATAATAAAAAATAACCTTATTTGTATCAAAATTCAGCCAAAATTAATAATATTTGTTCGTTTTGGCTGAATTTTTACCACAAATCTGCAAAACTTTTTGAGATAAAAGCTGCAATGGAAGAAAAATGTTATTGTCCCACGTCGATGCAGAACTTATCGGCGATGAAACGGACGATGTGGGGCGGCAGCACCTTCATATGGGGCTGCATGCCCATCGTCTCCAGTTCCTTCAGGAAGGGCTCGCACCAACTCATCAGCGTCTTCGTGGTGACGCCCGCATAGTCCGCCAGCTGTTGTTTAGTCATTGCTTTCATAAAATCTTATCTTATCTTCTTCTAACTTCTTCTAACTCCTTTATCTTCTGAAAAACTCTCCCGCGTACGTACAGGAACTGTTGTGGGCTTTCGAGTTCACGTACGTACGCGGGAGGAAAGTTTCAGAAATAGTCCGGAATCTCCGGATCCTTATTATCTGCATGTTGGGTTTGTGTGGCACGCAAAGCCATCTGGCGTCCCAGGGCATCAATCTCCTTGGGCATGCGGCGCACGGCACGGTAACCCGGCAGTCCGTCGCATACCATGGACTCGAAGCCCAGGTCGATGAAGGCCTGGTCGACGGCCTCCTTCTTCAGCTTCTGCGTGATATTGCCGCCGATGTGCTGCATGGCATCGCCCACACTGACAAACTCGCCCGTATCGGTACCGACGGGATGGCTGTAGTAACGGTATACCAGCTGGCGCTCCAAATTGGCTACCTTGAAGCGGTTGTTACGCTCGTCGATGGCTGACGTCTCGTTGCCCGAGAACCAGTATTCAAAGCCATTGCGGTAGAGATAGTAGGCCTGACTGTAGATGCCCTCATACTCGAAGGGCAGCGTCAGCGGCGACTCAATGTTCTCCACCTTGAAAGCCAGCCAGCGGCGCGTGCCCGTAGGGTCGTTCAGGAACTTCTCGTTATTGCCCGTGCCGCAGAACGAGGCGATGTGCGGACGGTGAACGGTATAGCGTCCGAAGGGCGGACGTACGTTGACATACGACAGCGTGATGGCGCGTTTCATCTTGTTCATCTCGCGCGGCGGCAGCCCTCCTTGATTTCCCACGACAGGAAGGGCTCGGCCTGCGGATTGTAGTACGCCTCGGCATCATGACCCAGCGGACAGCGCTTGCCGGCATCCTTGCCTTTGCGCACACTCTGTACCCCCAGCAGACGCTCGTAGTAGTCGTTGCCGAAGAGGAACGCCTTCTGATAAAACTGTCGCTGCAGGTACACCTCATAGCCCACGTCGAGCTCGTAGGGATAGATGACGATGAGACTGTCGCCCGTGGTGTAGAGCAGCAGCGTATGCGGGTCGGCGCGTGCCTCCTCACGGAGCTCCGCTAGGCTGCTGCCCTCCACGTGGAAGAACACCGCCACCGACAATCCCGAGAGACGCGTCAGGTCCTGCTGGCGCGTGCCGCCGTCGAACGTGCCCTGCACCAGCAGCACAGGCTGATAGCCCGGTGGCCACTGGTCGCCCCGGATCAAGTCTACAATCTCACTGATACCCACCGCCTTCGGACTGGTGTCTTTCGCATGTTGTAATATTGATACTTCCATAAGCGATAAAGATTAGATTTCCGCTGCGAAGTTACGCAATCGGAATGGCACACGCAAGCTTTCGCGCCACAAATTTGCAGCGCGAAGCTATTCTGTGCAGAACATGCACAAAGTTACTCTATGAGCAGGGCAAAAACTGAATTGTTTAATTGTTATTCTAAAAAGAGTGCAGTCCGTTTGAACTGCACCCTCGTTTATTTAAGATTACATAGAACTATTAACATCAACTTAAGTCGAATAAGTCGTATTTTTCCAGTGGATTCAATGCTTATTGACGACCTCCTCAAGGATGATGCCTGCCTGTGTCGCTTGAACTAACAATGTTAGCAGGATACAATACAATACTTTTTTGTTCATCACCGTTCTGTAGTTTGTTTATTGTGAACGCAAAGATACGAAAAAACAATGAGAAAATTGCAAAAGATTCAGAAAAAAATAGTATCTTTGCACCACCAAAACTTATGACAGACAAACTGATGATAAAACTACAGGAAAAATGAGAGCAAACAGATTGTTGTTATTATTGTGCGTGTTGGCAGCCTCTTGGAACCTCAAGGCGCAGCAGTGTGAGCGCGAAACCATCCGGATGAGTGAGGGTTGGAAATTTGCTTTTGGAAATGCATCCGATCCTGCCAAGGATTTTGGTTGCGGTACTGAGTATTTCAACTATCTGACAAAGGCAAACTCTATCCATAACGAAGGGCCGTATGTTCAGAAGTTTGATGATTCCAGTTGGCAGGAGGTCACTGTTCCCCACGACTGGGTCACCACGTTGCCATATGCCAAGGAGGCCAGCCATTCGCATGGTTACAAGACGGTGGGTTACAAGTATCCAGAGACCAGTGTCGGCTGGTATCGCAAAGTCATCAACATCCCTGCGGAAGACTTGGGCAAACACATCAGCCTGCGCTTCGATGGAATTTTCCGTAACGCTCAAGTGTGGTTTAACGGCTTTTATATGGGCACTGAACCCAGCGGTTATGCCACTCAGATATATGATGTCACAGAATACGTAAACTATGGTGGCGACAACCTGATCTGCGTACGTGCCGATGCTACGCTCGAGGAGGGCTGGTTCTACGAGGGTGCAGGCATTTATCGTGATGCCTGGTTGGAGAAACGCGCTGCCGTCGGTGTAGCACCCTTCGGCACCTTTGTCTATGCCGACCTGAAAGCACCTTACGACCATGCGGTGATTCATGTGAAGACCGAGGTCAACAACAGTTCGCTGGAGATGCAAAAGTATACCATCGTGCAGCGACTGCTGGACGCCGAGGGCCGCGAGGTGATGAGCGGAGAGATGCGAGAGGTGCAACACGTGAAGGCCAAGGACACCAGGACGACACACCAGCTGATGAAGGTCATGAAGCCACACCTGTGGAGCACCGACGACCCGTATCTGTATCAGATAGAGACGACGGTGAAGGTGGACGACAAGACGACGGATGTATATACGACGACCTTCGGTATCCGCGATGTGGCGTTCGATGCCGACAAGGGCTTTTTGTTGAACGGCCAGCCGCTGAAGCTGAAGGGTGTGAACATGCATCAGGACCATGCCGGTGTGGGCGCTGCCATTCCCGAGGCGCTGATGGCATGGCGCATCAAACAGCTAAAGAAACTGGGTTGCAATGCCTACCGTTCGTCACATAACCCGATGACTCCCACCCTGCTCGACATCTGCGACCGCGAGGGTATACTGGTCATCGACGAAAACCGACTGACGGGCATCAATACGGAGCATCTGCGACTGCTGGAGAATATGATACGCCGCGACCGCAACCACCCCTCGGTCATCCTGTGGAGCGATGGCAACGAGGAGTGGGGTATGGAGAACACCATTCAGGGCACGCGCATTGCCGCTGCCATGCGTGAATACACGAAGCTGCTCGATCCAACGCGCCACTCGACCATTGCCAATGCTGGTGGTGTGGAGATGATTAAAGGTCTCGACGTGGTGGGCTTCAACTACATCCTGCAGAACGATGTGGACAGAAGAAAGAAGGACAACCCCACGTGGAAGATTGTCGGCACAGAGGAAACGACGGGCTGTGGCACGCGTGGTGTGTATTTCAAGGACGCTACGCAGCCGGGACGTATGCCGTCGATGAATCTGGAGGCCGACAAGGACGGCACGGAGAACCGTATTGAGCGCGGTTGGAAATTTTATGCCGAGCGTCCCTGGGGGGCTGGATTGTTCTATTGGACGGGCTTCGACTATCGTGGTGAGCCCAATCCCCTCTCCTACCCTGCCACCGACTCAGAATTCGGTATACTCGACTACTGCGGTTTCTGGAAGGACGAGGCCTGGTATCTAAAGTCGTGGTGGACGGATGAACCAACCTTGCACATCTTCCCTCATTGGAACCTGCAGGGCCACGAAGGCGAAGAGATTGATTTGTGGGCATATAGCAACTGCGATGAAGTGGAGCTGACGGTGAACGGAAAGAAGCTGGGGCGCCAGAAGATGCCCAAGAACGGACACCTGAAGTGGAAGGCCACCTACCAGCCCGGCAAGGTGATTGCCATGGGATACAAGAACGGCAAGCGCGTCATGACGCAGACTATCGAGACCACCAAACCCGCTGCTAAGGTTGCATTGGCTTCCGACCGCCAGCAGATTGCTGCTGATGGTCGCGACGTGGCCGTCATCACCGTCGAGATTCAGGACGCCAAAGGCCGTATCGTGCCCGATGCCTGTCAGGATCTGACTATCAGTTTGACGGGTGACGGACGCATTCTGGGTGCCGGAAACGGAGACCCGTCTTATTTGGGTGAAGACCACCCGAAGGAAAAAGACTGCAAGCAGTTCCGCATCCCAGCCTTCAATGGCCTGGCTCAGATATTGGTACAAAGTGGCACCACAGCATCTGACATGACGCTGACAGTGATGTCCGACGGACTTAAAGCTGATCATATAATTATAGGTACAAAATAAGAAAACTCGGGCTCAACGATGAAAAAGATATTATTCTTATTGGCTCTGATTTGCTGCTACGGCTGTTCGGAGTCGACGACAGAGATGAACGAGGGTACTGCCCAGCAGATGTATAACTCCATCAAGGGAACTTATACAGGCAATATGATGGTCGATAATGTTCCCCAGAAGGTGTCGCTGACCGTTGGCAACGATCTGACGGTGAAGTATTTGCCGGTCAGGCCCATGCTGGAGCGTATCTTCACAGATGGTGCAGAGCTGGACGAAGCTGAGAAGACGGCGGGCGCTGTGGTGTTCACTGCCACTATCGACCAAATGATGGTGTCCGAAGGCAATGTCTATTTGACGTTGGAGCCAACGGACCTGGTGTTCAACGTGAAAGTCGGTGACAAGACCTATCCGGTGGCAGCCTTGATGGAAGGCGGACTATATGCTAACCGAGCCACTGACGAGCTATCGATGATTGTCGACGTGACACAACTGAACTGCGACGGAATCAGTTACGACATGACTCAGAACGGGGTAACCTATATTGTAGACAACGCCAAAAAGGATTAAAAAACATACGAAATGAAGCGATTTCTTTTCTTCGCTATCCTCGTGATAGCAACGCTGAGCGTCAGTGCCCAGCGCAAGACCGACCAGCTGGACCGTGGACTGGTGGCCATCAAAACGACTAATGGAGTATACTGCTCGTGGCGCATCATGGGCGAGGAATACTACGACGTAACCTACAACCTGTACCGCGACGGTGTGAAGATTGCCGAGAAGCTGAATGTGTCGAACTTTACCGATGCCTCGGGTTCGGAAAGCAGTAAATATACCGTGCGCACCGTCGTAAACGGCTCAGAGCAGGATGCTAGCAAGGAAGCCGGCGTCTGGTCGCAGAAATGGCTGGAGATTACGCCCGACCACGGGTCGCTGACCTCGACATATGTTCCCAATGACGCATGCTGTGCCGATGTGGACGGCGACGGCGAACTGGAGATTCTGATGAAGTTCGACAATCAGAGCTGGGCTGGTACAAACTACCAGAAGGCTGGCTACAACGGAGAATACTTCATCATCGAGGTATTCAAGATGAACGGCAAGAAGCTGTGGTGGGTCGATCTGGGTCCGAACATGGCCGATTTCCAGAATAACGAACAGAATATCGTGGCCTACGACTGGGATGAGGACGGACGAGCCGAAGCCGTGATGCGCGCCTCGGATGGTACGGTGATTCACATGGCCGACGGTACGGAATACGTCATCGGCGACAAGACAAAGAACTATCTGGCTGCCACCAGCACCGGACAATGGTTCGTGCACCAGGGCGACGAATACCTGGTATATATGAACGGTGAGACAGGTAAACCCTATCAGGTGATGGAATACCCCCTGAAGCGACTGGAGGACGGCGAGACCGACCTGAACGCAGCATGGGGCGACGGCTACGGCCACCGCTCGACGAAGCACTTCTTCGGTGCGCCCTGTCTGGACGGTCGCAAGGCCAGCATCTTCCTGGCTCGCGGCATCTATACCCGCCACAAGATGGTGGCGCTGGACGTGAATCCCACGACCCACGAACTGACCGAACGCTGGCGCTGGAATTGTAACACGCCGGGCAGCGCGTGGTACGGACAGGGGTACCACAACTTCGCCGTTGCCGATGTCGACTGGGACGGAAGGGACGAGATTTGTTTCGGTTCAATGGTCATCGACGACAACGGAAAGGGACTGTCGACCACAGGACTGGGACACGGAGATGCCCAGCATCACGGCGATTTCAACCCGTACATACACGGACACGAAATCTTCGCCTGCAACGAGGACGAACCAGCCAACAACTATCGTGACGCTACGACGTCGAAGATATACTACCGCATGACTGATACCGCTGACGACGGGCGATGCATGGCGGGTAACTTCACGAACGACTTTCCCGGAGCGATGGCATTCTCGGCACACGACGAACCCATCAGTTGCGTGACGGCAAACCACATCGATGGACTCACCAAGAACGGAGTGAGCGACAACTTCCGCATCTATTGGGATGGCGACCTATTGGAAGAGACCCAGAACTACTCGAACGGAAAGAACTCGGCTGTCGGCATCTATAAATATGGTCAGGGCGAAATAGAACGTCTGCCGGGTTCGATGACCAACAACGACACAAAGGGTACGCCTTGCTATCAGGGCGACCTGTTTGGCGACTGGCGCGAAGAAGTCATCACCCGCACCAAGGATAACAACATCCGCATCTATACGACAACGATTCCCACCGAGTGGCGCATTCCCACCCTATGGCACGACCACCAGTACCGCCAGGCGATGGTGTGGCAGATGTGCGGCTACAACCAGCCGCCCCATGTCAGCTACTTCCTCGGCGAACTGGAGGGCATCACCCAGGCTCCGCCCTCGCTGACGATGACTGGGCGCCAGGAGATTGTCAACAGCGGCAGCATCGGCAGTGGCGAGAACGGTCAGCAGGTGCTGATGGCTGAGACGGGAGACATGACGGTAAGTGTGGCCGATGGTGCTTCACCAAGCATCTTCTTCGACAATGCACCAAGTTGGGTGCAGGGTCACAACGACAACAACAACATCACCACCGAATACTTTACGCACACCTTGACGGGAGGAGCTTTCACAGGTAATATGCGCTTGGTAAAGCAGGGCGACGGCACGCTGGTGCTGCCAAAGGTGACGGAGGCCTACATGGGAGCGACGGAGGTATGGGCTGGTACGCTGAGTTTCGACGGTACGATGGAAAAGAGTCCTGTCTGGCTGAATCGCCATACTACGCTGGAGTCAGACGGCGGACAGTTCAAGGGGGGCATCAAAGCCGATTACAATGCAACCATTTATCCAGGCGGAAAGGACAAAGCGGGTACGCTGACCACAACAACATTGATGCTGGGTTTCGGATCGCGCATCGTATTCGATGTAAACAACGACGGTACTGCCGACCAAGTGACAGCCACCAAACTGACTATCGAAAAGAAAGACTGGCAGTATGGTCCGCAGTACGACGCTCCTATATTCCAGATTCAACATAGCGACTTGGTACCCGGTACATACAACCTCATCAAGGCCGACGCATTGGAAGGCAATATCGAGGATATCATCGTCGAAGGACTGTCGGGAAAGAAATTTAAACTGAGCTACGAAAACGGTTCTGTCAAACTGGAAGTCTTTGCAGTACGCGAAGCTACCGATGTAACCTGGGATGGTGGCACTGACGGTATCTGGGACTTAGCAGACAAAGAGAATTTCGTGGTTGGTGGCAACAAGGACTTCTTCGTGACCGGCGATAAGGTGACCTTCAACGACCAAGCCACCAACACTACCATCAAGGTGGTGGGCGAAGTGAAGCCTGCCAGCGTCACGTTCGACAATAGCAACAAGGACTTTACTGTCGAGGGCACGGGCAGCATCATCGGCGACGGTTCGCTGACCAAGAAGGGCACGGGCATCGTGACCATCAACAACGTGAATAAATTCACGGGTGGAACGACCATCGAGGATGGAAAACTCATTGTCAGTTCACTCGCCAACAACGATGGCGTAGAATATGGTGCCTTAGGCGGCATCAGCAACCAGCTGACTTTCCAAGGCGGTACACTGGCCAACAGCCAGACAATAGTGACGTCGCAACCCATTACCATCACAGAACAAGGTACCTTCGAGGTGAAGTCGGGCACACAGCTGACGCTGAATGGAGCCATCAGCGGCTCTGGAAAGGAACTGACCAAAAACGGCCTGGGCACACTGGTGCTGAACGGTAAGGCCAGCTACGGGAAACTGACCGTGAATCAGGGAACCATCCAAGGCGGAGAAATCAGCGACAGGCACCAGTATCCCAGTACCATCGTGCTGAATGGCGGTACGCTGAAAGACCCCGATAACATCTATTCCTATTCATCGAACACAGCTAACATAGAAGTGCCTGAGGGCAAGACTGCCAGCTGGACATTGGACGGCCGATGCAACTACACTGGAAAACTGACCGGTGCCGGAACGCTGACTGTCAACGTGACTAATGTGCGCAGTAACATGCAGGGAGATTGGAGCCAATTTGAGGGAACTATCAAGTTCCAAAACACGAAGACTGGCTCTTATGATCCCTTGCTACAGTGGAACAACACGTACGGCATGGGCAAGGCCACCGTCACGGGAACATTCCACAACGACGGCAAGGATGTGACCATCGGCACGCTGATTGACAAGGCGGTCATCACGGGTACCGGACGCACCACTGCCAGTCATCTGGACTTGAGCATTTCGAAGGTGAAGGGAACGATTACCCGTTCGTTTATTGAGGTGGAACATACCTTGATTATCAGTGGCGATGTCAATATTACGCTGAAGGGATCGCTGTCGAAAGGTGACAAGATTCAACTATGGAAAGTGGGATCACTGCAGGCCAGCAACGTCACACTGAACCTCCCAACCCTGCCTGAGGGGCTCTATTGGGACACCAGCGACCTGCTGAATACTGAGGGTATTCTGCGCGTTACCGACCAGCCCACAGGTATCAACGTGCTGATGTCAAATGAGAATGGAGAAATGAGTAATGAGAAATGGTACTCGCTCGATGGTCGTCAACTCAGCAGCAAACCTACCACCAAGGGAGTATATATTAGAAATGGCAAAAAGGTCGTGATTAAGTGAGAGAAATGAGAGCTTGCTCGCATTTCCGAACGTGAACGAGCTCGAACGAAGTTCAAGATAGTGATTAAATAAACATACCAAAATGAAAAGACTATTAACTCTTTTGCTGTGCGCAGTCACGTTGACAAGCTATGCACAGAAGCCCAGCGACACACCGGTGAGCCAGATGGAAAAACTGGACCGCGGACTGGTGGTCATCAAATACCCAGAGGGGAAAGGCGTTAAATACTTCGCCAGTTGGCGACTGTTAGGAACCGATGACCAGAACACGACATTTGCCCTGCTGAAGAACGGAGAGACCATACAGGACAACATCTGCAAGTCAACTAACGTCAACGGTATCAGTGCCTCGGCAACCGACAAGTTCCAGGTGGTGACATACCAGAACGGTAAAGTTGTAGAAACCTCCGCCGAGGTTACGCCTTGGGAAAAATATTATTTGGAAGTGAAATTGGACAAGCCTGCCAACGGTGCCTTGGGAGGAACATATTCCCCTAACGACTGCTCGGTAGGTGATGTGGACGGTGACGGACAATATGAGATTTTCGTAAAATGGGACCCATCAAACTCGAAGGACAATTCGCAGAGCGACAAGACGGATAACGTCTTTCTGGACTGCTATAAACTGGATGGAACGAAGTTATGGCGAATTGATTTGGGAGTTAATATCCGTGCAGGAGCACATTATACGCAGTTCATGGTCTATGACTTCGACAAGGACGGACGGGCTGAGCTGATGTGCAAAACCGCTCCTGGGTCGAAGGACGGGCAGGGAAACTTTGTGAACCAGGCTGCTACCGACGAGAACATCAAGGCTGCAGACAACACAAAAGACTGGCGAACTTCAGCCGGACGCATCAATGGCGGCCAAGAGTACCTGACGGTGTTCAACGGAGAGACGGGCGCTGCCATACATACCATTGCCTACTATCCCAACCGTAATGCAAAAGCAGAATTGAGCGAAGCTGCAGGAACCTTCAACTGGGATGACCGCAGTGGGAAGAACGACAAGGGCGACTACGGCAATCGCGGCGAACGATACTTGGCCTGTGTGGCATATCTTGGTGGTACCGAAGCCAACGCCAGCGCGGTGTTCTGTCGCGGATACTATACCTACGCCTATCTCTGGGCAGTAGACTTCGACGGACAGCAGTTGAAGACCCGTTGGCTGCACAGTTCTGACAAAAAGGACACCTACCGGCTGATGGATGCCAACGGTCAGGAACAGACACTGCAGGGTACCATATGTACGTCAGGCCTCGGCCGCTATACCATGTATGCCAATGGTAACCATAACCTGACGGTTGGTGATGTCGACGGCGACGGCAAGGACGAAATCGTCTGGGGATCGGCAGCACTCGATGATGACGGCAAGATGCTCTATGCGGTTGGTTTCGGACATGGTGACGCCATCCATCTGGGCGATATGGATCCAGATCGTCCAGGACTGGAGCTTTTTGACGTTCATGAGGAGAAAGGCCGCTATCCTTGGGATTTACACGATGCTGCTACAGGTGAAATATTATGGCAAGGCGGACAGCATGGTGTAGATAACGGACGCGGATTGGCAGCGGACATCGTAGAGTCGTCACGCGGTTATGAGTTTTGGTCGTCATATGGCGGTTTTGACGACAATCCAGACTATGTTGCCAACTCTAAAGATTCCGACAAACAACCCTATAGAAACCAGAATCCGTTCAATGCCATCAGTGGCAAACAGGCAGGTTCTACAAAGCCATCCATGAATTTCCGCATTTACTGGGACGGTGACGCGCTCGACGAACTGCTCGACAACACGACCATATCGAAATATGGTGGTTCGTCATTAGGTGTGGGCTCTCAGAGCATTACAGGACAGTCGAACAACAGTACTAAGGCTACTCCTAATCTGTCGGCAGATATCTTCGGTGACTGGCGCGAAGAACTCATTCTGAGAAATGGGTCGAACGATGCGCTTAACATCTTCTCGACCATAGCTCCTACCGACTACCGTGTGCCGACGCTGATGCACGACCATACCTACCGCATGGCCATTGCCTGGCAAAATGTAGCTTACAACCAGCCACCCCATCTGGGCTATTATCTGCCCGACTTCATAGATTCCTTCCAAGGTAATGACCCAACAGGTATCCAAGAACTGGAACAAGAAGAAAACCAAAGCGGGAAATACTATAACTTAATGGGTATCCCGGTAGAGAAGCCCACCAAGGGAGTATATATAAGAAACGGGAAAAAGGTCTACATCTTGTAGACCTTTTTTACTCGCTTTTACGCTTGTTCAGGTAAATCAGAATACCGGCTATCACCAGTATAACAACTGCAACGATGTGTAACCAATCCATAGTCATATCATTTATTCTGCCTGCAAAGATAAACAATTTATTTCTAATATCATCATAAAAGTCCATAAAAACGAAGAAAGCCCTCTCATCATTGCTGACGAAAGGGCTTCTCTCTTGAAAAAAGTGG
>CAMHUU010000019.1 GCA_946188395.1 uncultured Prevotellaceae bacterium
CCACAAGCTTTAAGTTAAACAATTAAAAAACAAAAATTAAAATGGCAAATCACAAGTCATCCCTGAAGAGAATTCGTCAGGACAAGAAAAAGGCAGAGCACAATCACTATTATGCCAAGACCATGCGTAACGCTGTTCGCAAACTGCGCGCTACCACTAACAAGGAAGAGGCTACAGCCCTGTACCCCAAGGTGCAGAAGATGCTGGACAAGTTGGCTAAGACCAACATCATCCACAAGAACAAGGCCGCTAACTTGAAGTCAAGTCTTGCTCTGCACATCAGCAAGCTGGGATAAGAAAATTCATCCAAGCATAATTGCCGCACACTGGGAACAGCGTGCGGTTATTTTTTATAAAAAATAAACACTTTTCTTTCGTTTAAGTCTTGGAAATTTAGTACCTTTGCAAAAAATTTTGCGAGAACACAAACAATGGCAGAAGAACAGAACAAAGCAAGCAATTATTCCGCGAGTAACATTCAGGTGCTCGAAGGATTGGAGGCCGTGCGCAAACGCCCGGCCATGTATATCGGAGACATCAGTGAAAAGGGTCTCCACCACCTCGTTAACGAAACCGTCGACAACTCTATCGACGAGGCTATGGCAGGCTACTGCACACACATCGAGGTAACTATCAACGAAGACAACAGCATTACCGTACAGGACAATGGTCGCGGTATCCCCGTCGACGAACACGAGAAGATGCACAAGTCGGCCCTCGAGGTCGTCATGACTGTGCTGCACGCTGGTGGTAAGTTCGACAAGGGTTCTTACAAGGTTTCCGGCGGTCTGCACGGTGTAGGTGTAAGCTGCGTGAACGCCCTTTCAACACACATGCTGTCGCAGGTGTTCCGTAACGGACATATCTACCAGCAGGAATACGAGAAGGGCAAGCCGCTGTACGACGTGAAGATTGTTGGCGACACCGACGAGACAGGTACCCGTCAGCAGTTCTGGCCCGACGGCAGCATCTTTATCACCACAGAATACAAATACGACATCATCGCTCGCCGCATGCGTGAACTGGCCTACCTGAATGCAGGCATCACCATCACGCTGACAGACCTGCGCCCCGATGAGGAAGGTAATCTGAGACAGCCTGAGGTATTCCACGCCAAGGAGGGTTTGAAAGAGTTCGTACGCTATGTGGATCGTCACCGCACATCCATCATTGGAGACCCCATCTGTCTGAAGACTGAGAAGGACGGCGTGCCCATCGAGGTAGCCCTGCTCTACAACAGCGACTATTCGGAAAACATCCACTCTTACGTCAACAATATCAACACCATCGAAGGCGGTACTCACCTGACAGGCTTCCGCATCGCTCTGGCACGTACGCTGAAGAAATACGCCGACGAGGACGACCAGTTGCGCAAGCAGATTGAGAAAGCCAAGATTGAAGTGGCTCAGGACGACTTCCGAGAGGGTCTTACTGCCATCATCTCTGTGAAGGTAGCCGAGCCCCAGTTCGAAGGCCAGACCAAGACCAAGCTGGGTAACAGCGAGGTAAACGGAGCCGTACAGAAGGCTGTAGGCGAGGCAATGACCAATTATCTGGAGGAACACCCCAAAGAGGCCCACACCATCTGCGAGAAAGTCATTCTGGCTGCTACAGCCCGTATTGCAGCCCGCAAGGCCCGTGAGAGCGTGCAGCGCAAGAACCCGATGACGGGTGGTGGCCTGCCTGGTAAACTGGCAGACTGTTCAGAGAAGGACCCGAAGGTTTGTGAGATCTTCCTCGTCGAGGGTGACTCCGCTGGTGGCTCCGCCAAACAGGGACGTGATCGTCACTTCCAGGCTATCCTGCCCCTACGTGGTAAGATTCTGAACGTCGAGAAGGTTCAGTGGCACCGTGTGTTCGAAGCTGAGTCAGTGATGAACATCATCCAGAGTATTGGTGTACGCTTTGGTGTAGACGGCGAGGACTCCAAGGAGGCCAACATCGACAAGCTGCGTTACGACAAGATTATCATCATGACCGATGCCGACGTCGATGGTTCACACATCGACACGCTGATTATGACACTCTTCTACCGTTTCATGCCACAGGTCATTCAGGGCGGACACCTCTATATCGCTACTCCCCCACTCTATAAGTGTACTTATAAGAAGTTCTCAGAGTACTGTTATACCGAGCAGCAGCGCCAGGCCTTCATCGACAAGTATGTGGCTGGCGACGAGAATGCCTCAGCTCTGCACACCCAGCGCTACAAAGGTTTGGGTGAGATGAATCCAGAGCAGTTGTGGGAGACGACGATGAATCCCGAGAACCGCTTGCTGAAGCAGGTGACTATCGAGAATGCTGCCGAGGCGGATGAAATATTCTCCATGCTGATGGGTGACGACGTAGAGCCGCGCCGACAGTTCATCGAGAAGAACGCCACCTACGCCAATATCGACGCATAAGGGATTACACCTTATTAATAATATAAAAGAGGGCCTGTGCCCTCTTTTATTTCATTTCCACGAACTATTATTGTATTCCTTTCTGTCGTTTGATGTTTTCGAGTGAGTCCAGATTCACTCGCCCCGTTACCGGGTCATAGCGAAGGTTAAACTCCTCACGGGTACGTTTCCATCGGTTGTGAGTCCACAGCCAAAACTCAGGAGCTCGACGAATATTCTCTTCAAGCATACTAAAATAAGCATCCGTGATTTCATATTCGCCTAACTGTTGGGGATGAGAAGCTATCAAACGGAATTGTGCTTCATAATAACCTCGTTTTGGACGGTTCATTTCCAGATAAAAGACAGCATGATTCGTCTGGCGGGCCAGTCGTTCAGTACCTGTCAATACGGGAGTATCGTGGTTCAGGAACTGACACCAATGGTGGATATTGTTCCAGAACGGAACTTGGTCGCTGATATAGCCAATGACAACGGGTTTACCCTCCTGCTTGTACTTAACAATTCGACGCAACGTCTCAGCCATCGGAATACACACCGCATTGAAACGCTGGCGCAATTTTAAAAAAAGCATGTCGAACTCCTTATTTTCCAACGCATGATATATCTGCCCACAATGTGCCTCAGTAGTTACCCATAAGGGCAAAGACGTCACCCACTCCCAATTGCAGTAATGCCCAAGATAGATAGCCGCAGAACGGCCTTCCTTTACCAATTGGTCAATTGCCTCAGCACCATTAAACACCATCCGTCGTTTCAACTGCTTTTCGCTGATAGTCAATAGTTTAACGGTCTCTACCAGATAGTCGCAGAACCAGTGATAGAAACGGCGCTCTATATCACGAATCTCCTTCTCCGTTTTTTCAGGGAACGAGTCCGACAAGTTCTTTCTTACCAACTTTACTCGATAGTGCACCACTTTATATATCAGCACATAAAACATGTCTGATATCAGATAGTGCACCCACAGGGGCAGCAGTGACGTCAGGAAGAGTATGCCATAGAGCAAGCTAGCCAATAATTTCTTCATGGCTACAAAGGTACAAATAAGTGAGCAAAAACAAAAGAAAAACACGTTTTTTTTCATTTACATTTGCTCGTATCGCAGAAAATACCTACCTTTGCAACCCTAAAGAGACATTGGGCTTCATCGTAACATGTTAATATTAGGAAAAGAAGGACTTATACACCGCACAGGCAAAGAGATTCAGAACGTGTTCCAGAACCTGTTTAAGCAACGAGGCAAGTGGCGCAAACAGGCTTTGAAACTGAGTCCCTACTATTCTATGGAAGCGCCACGTGCAAAGAATGAAAGAAAACAAGTCATCTGTATGTTTGACGGTCGTACAGACCACTATGGCATGACTGACCGCCTGCGCGGCATAGTCTCTTCCTATTATGTCTGCAAGGAATTGGGATATGACTTTCGCATCCATTTTGTGTCACCATTCCAGTTAAAAGACTATTTACAGCCCAACCACATCGACTGGACCATTCTTCCTGAAGACATCAGCTATCATACAGCGGACAGCAAGGTGGTCTATTGTGGAAGCAATGCCACCCTTGTAGAGCCTTTCTTTCAGAAGCTATGGCTGAAGAAGTGTTTCCGTCAGGCCTCGAAGCAGGCACATGTTTATACCAATGCACATCTGCTGCCACGAGGGACTCGCTTCGGTCTGCTGTTCAACGAGCTTTTCAAACCATCGCAGAAAGTCGAAGACGCCCTGACACTGCACACATCAAAGCTACAGGGTGGCTACTACACGATGTCACTACGTTTTCAGCGTCTGTTAGGCGATTTTGTCGAACGCGACGGCGTCGACATCTCCCCCGAAGAACAACAGCAGCTCATGACTCGCTGTGTCCAAAAGATTGCCGAACTGAGAAATACGTTGGATGATACAAAGAAAGTCGTACTGATGTCCGACAGTATACGTTTCCTTGAATATGCCGCCAGCCAGTTGGACTTTATCTACTACATTCCCGGCAAAGTCCAACATATTGATTTCTACAAGGAGACACCCGAAGATGTGAATATCAAACTGTTTGTAGACATTTTGATGATCAGTCGCGCCGAAAAGGCATTCCTGCTACAAACGGGTAAGATGTATAACAGCGGATTCCCCCGTCGTGCTGCTCAGGTGGGCAACATACCTTTCAGACATATTCGTTTCTGACTATTTTACGAACTTATATTTCTTATTGGGGAATAGCCTGTCTACCAGTCGTTTCAACTTCATGGCAGTAGTCGACTTATGGACATAGATAGGTATTGAACGAAGCACCTCGTCGGTAATGGCATCCAACTCATCCTGAAGCGTACTCTGCTTCATATAAGAACGCAACAGCATCTCACTAATCAGCGACTCCCACTCTGGCTTTGTGGCCCAGAAGTGTCCGATGCAATCGTCAGAAGGCATCAGCTGCGTCAGTTCGGTCATACTTACGGACTGTGCATATTGTTCAAGAATAAAACAGTTTCCTCCATCGTCAAGCATCCCGTCACAGATGGTCAAGGAAGTGGCAATGACTTGATCCAGCCGATCTTTGGGAACAGCAACAACACCAGCATTCCACATATCGTGACGTTCGCTCAGCGTGATACCCGCATAGGTATGGCCCTTTACTGTATTCCACAACTTCAGCGAACCACCTTTCATCTTGCTGGGGTGCCCTTCTCTGATATGCATCATGCCATTTCCATTGTCGAGTCGCTGCCTGAGAACATCAAGGCTACCATATAAAAACGTATCACTATCCAAATACAGGATATGCTGGTTGGGGTATCTTGATGCCAACAATTCCATCGCCTTGATCTTCACACGGAAGAAAAAGTGGTGAGGTCCCTTCCAAGCCTCTATCTCTTTATCGGTAACATCGAGCGTTGTCACATGGGCATGATTATAATATTCCGGACGTGAGGTAACAACGAATATCTGGTCATCTTCCTTCATTTGCTTCTGAAAGCTGCGAATAGAAAGATAGGCTTGCAGATGGTAGTCCAGTTTATCGCCAAAAACAATGTACAGGATATTCATAACATCAATAGATATGTTGGAATAAATAATCGAATTTCTTAAAGTTGTCCACTGAGACGGGTATAGTCGGATCCTCTATCCAATAAAGGGGCAGATCACGATACATCGAAGCAACAAGGGTAAATGTGCTTGGAGCTCCTATCAGATAGTCGCAATGCGACAACAGACAAAGATCCTCGCCAGGATTGCCATCGGGGAACACGACGCGACAGTCGGGAAACGCGCTCTCGAACAAAGAACGATTCAATGCCGGGTCGTTGCCACAAATGTAGATACTTTTCTTCTCTGTAGGGCGGATTCTGTCGATGCACTGACGTACAATTTCTGCATACTGCTCGTCGGAATACATAAAACGTCCATTGTGAAAATGAGCATAGTCGCCACGACGGATATGGACACCTATCCGCAAGCCGTCACTGAGCAATCCGCTGACATGTTTTTCTATATCATCATGAAAAGCAAACAAGTCCACAATTTCCTGTCGGTATTTCAGAAAGAGGTCGTACCAGCGGGCATGCCATCCCTGGGCTACTACCAAACGAGCGTGCTCCAGTTGCTGTTCTTTTTCCAAGCTGGCACCACCATCCTCATCGAAATCGACCACGGGAATCATTCCCCAACGGGCTCCATACTTCGCAAAAACATATGTAAGGAAATGATGATAGCGTGTATCGCAGAGTCGAAAATACTGGTATTTATAGGAAAAGCGCATCGACACAGTCTTCAGCCCATGCTCCCTTGCCCATGCATACACATGACCATACTGCAACATATTGTTACACATCTGACCTTTGTCGCGAACGAATATCATGCCACACTAATCTTTTAAATCGACCTATTCTGACTGTCGCTTCTCAATAATTTTAGAAACAAGCATAAACTGATAGATGCCCTTTAGCCCGGCATAAATCAGTCCATGAATGCCATCGCGCCAACCGCCTTCTAACACATAGCATTTGAAAAAGCGCCAGAACGGTCGATAAAGCAATGCACCAGCACCATATTTCCGGCCAGCCTTTTTCAACACCTCGTTGTCGCTGTACCTGTTATCTTTATCTAAAATGGTATGGATGCTGTCGTTAGCCAAATGAATAAAAGCCAACTCCTTGCGCTTCTTTGGCAGATAAGCCAACGGACCGTCAACCTTTGGAAAAGTATGCACATAAGGAGGCCATTCAGTTCCCTCACGAACGAAAAACCGTAATTGGTAATCGGGGTAAGCGCACTGCATCGTCTTGTTCATAAACTTGTTCAGGCGGGGAATGTACAATCCTTTGGCGCAGTCTGGTTGCTGAATATGGTTGTAGAGGGCCTCGTGCAATGCAGTGGTCACAATCTCGTCAGCATCTACCACCAAAACCCAGGGATTGGACGCTGCCTGGATGGCAAACGTACGGGCAGGCTCGGCACTTTTGTGGTCTGCCTTTGGAAATGTCACTACCTTACAACCCTTCTTACGGGCAATCTCCAGCGTATGATCCGTGCTTTCCATATCGCAAATCAACACCTCGTCAAAGCCTTGCACACTCTCCAATACACGCTCGAGATGCTGCTCCGCATTATAGGTGTTGATTACCACCGATATCTTATTTTTCTCGTTCATGTGTGCAAAATTAGAAAAAAAATATTAATTTTGCAAGCAAAACAGAATAATTATGATAGATAAATGTAAGGCAATCCTGGGCAAGCCCTTCTTTCACGACTATCGTACGTTGTTAGGACTTTGGCTCATACTGGGTATCGTATCGGCACTGGCAAAGATGCACGCACACAACAATTTCCTGATTTTCCGTGGGGTTTTCTGGCATGTCTGGAACGGGACGCCACTCTATACAGCTTATCCTGAGGAATATTGGGATGTCAACCACTATGGTCCATTCTTCTCACTGGTATTCGCCCCCTTTGCTGTCGTACCCGAATGGCTAGGACTTATCCTATGGTGCGTATCGCTGTCGCTGTTTCTCTACGTGGCCATCAGACGGTCAGATCTGACGAACCGCCAACAAATATTCATCTTGTGGTTCTGCGCCCATGAACTACTGACATCCTTATTTATGCAGCAGTTCAACGTCGCTATTGCCGCCATCATTGTATTGGCATTCTTCCTCATAGAAAAAGAGCGCGACACAGAGGCTGCATTCTTCATTGTAGTGGGCACATTGGTAAAGTTGTATGGTATTGTAGGACTGGCATTTTTCTTCTTCTCAAAACACAAGATGCGCTTTGTTGTGGCATTGGTAGTATGGGGAACGGTACTCTTTGCACTACCCATGCTGATTAGTAGTCCGGAATACATTATTGGACAGTACCACGATTGGTTTGTCTGTCTGACAGAGAAAAACGGCGAGAACCTCGACTCTATTGCCCAAAACATCTCATTGTTAGGCATGGTACACCGCACTACGGGACTGGCTTTCAGTGACCTGTGGCTTATCATTCCTGGGCTGCTGCTGTTCGGAATCCCCTATCTGCGTCTGTCACAATATCAGCATAAAGCATTCCGGCAAACCCTATTAGCCTCGGTACTGATGTTTGTGGTATTGTTCTCCACGGGTAGTGAGTCAAGCGGTTATATCATTGCCTTAGTAGGTGTTGTCATTTGGTACACAGCAGTTCCTTGGCAACGTAACGGGTGGGACATTGCACTCATGATCTTTGTATTCGTGCTAAGCAGCCTTTCGCCCAGCGACTTGTTTCCTGCCTACCTACGCAAAGAATGGGTACAGCCCTATGCATTAAAAGCCCTACCCGTAACACTGGTATGGTTGAAACTATGTTGGGAGATGGCAATTAAGGATTATGCCATAACAACGAAAAACGGTTTATAGGATTTCTTTGATGTTGTAAAGCGGACGTCGCTTTACCTCATTGTAGATTTTACCTACATAGACTCCCGTAATACCAAGGCTGATAAGGACGAAACCGCCTACAAGCCAAACGGAAAGGATTAGCGACGACCAGCCGGGAATGGCTGTGCCGACTATCAGTGCACGAAGCACGTAAATGGCTATACCGAAGCTAATCACAAGGAATAGCAGCCCTAAATAAATGATATTATAAAGGGGCTTGACGCTGAACGAAGTAATGCCGTCAAGGGCCAGATTCAGCATCTTGCTTAACGTATATTTCGATGTGCCAGCCTGTCGCTCGCTAATTACATCGTCAACCGTTGTCGAAGGCAGGCCAATCATAGGAATCAGTCCACGCAGATAGAGGTTACGTTCGTCATAACCAGACAGCATCTCCAAGGTACGACGACTCAGCAGACGGAAGTCTGCATGATTGTAGACACTCTCCACACCCATGGAACTTTGCAGCTTGTAAAACGCTTGAGCCGTCATACGCTTTAATGGCGGATCGGCCTTGCGCGACACCTTTACGCCATACACGATGTCGTTGCCAGCCAGAAAGTCCTTCACCATCTGGGGAATACACTCAATATCGTCCTGCAAATCAGCATCGATGGTCACCACAGCATCAGCCCAATCCTTGGCAGTCATCATACCAGCCATAATGGCATTCTGATGCCCCACATTACGGGCCAGATTGATGCCACGCACTAGAGGATTCTCACGATGTAACTCACTGATTATCTGCCAAGTCGAGTCTTTACTACCATCATTGACAAAAACCATCATACTGTCTTCGGCTATCAAGCCTTCGGACATCATACGCTTGAACAACGCTGTCAGGCGATCAACAGAGTGGCGAAGCACTTCTTCCTCGTTGTAACAGGGCGATACTGTGGCTAACTTAATCATGATGCTTTTACTATTTTACTCGTTCCACAAATTCACTGAAGGTAATAAACTCATGTTGCTGTGATTTCAGCATAACAATCAGACTGCCAAGACGCTGCATCATCTGACGTCCACTGTGATTACGGATGATAAACGGCATCATGAATTCCGGATGTTCTTTCAGGTCAAAGAATTCCCACGGATGGAAGTAAGTGACGAAATAACCGTCGTGCTTCAGTGTGCGACGCACCAGCCAATGATATAAGCCCTCAGGCAGATTGTGCAGCGAGAGCCAGAATAAGGGGAAGCGCACCCAGGGAGTCACCGAGGCAGGAATCTGCATCACATTGCCATTCATAAACCATGTACGAGGTGCTGTCAAATGCATATAACGGCCAGGTATGAAGGCGGGGTTCAACGACGAGTTATAGCGATACCCCACACGGGCTATCTCGCTGTCACTGACGGGAAACATACGAGGCTGACGATAGCCATAGACTTGACGGCCCGTCACACGCTCCACAATCTGTTTCGATACCTCGAAGTCACTCTCCTTGGGTTGCCAATGGTCTACACCATGACAGGCAACCTCATGTCCATCGTCCATAATACGCTGCATCAAGTCAGGTGCTTGTTCAGCAAAATTACCCGTGCAGAAGAAGGTTGCCCGGACATCGTGCTCTTTCAATACATCGAGGATACGGTTCGTACCTTCTACGCTGACCTTCATACCTTCTGCCAACGAGAAATCCACGCCATGCTCACGAGGTACGTCGAACTCCTCTGTGTCAAAACTCAGCAGTATCATGTTTCCTTACTTTTATCGTAATCAGTAAAGTTCAGCAGGAATAAGTTCCTTGGCACGTTGGAAATCCTCCACCGTATCGAGTTCAACAGAGAAGAGGTCAGTGGTATCGACCACACGGAAGTGAAAACCCTGTGGAATCAGGCGTTCGAAGGCACGTTCATAGAAGATATCGATGAGGCCCTCGTGTTCTATCATCTGCTCCAATTCCTGGAACAATGCTGTGGAATAGTCTGCAGCAATACGCTCTATTCCTACCGACTCGCCAATGGCATCGGCAATACTGCACGTCTTACTCAGTTCTACCACACGCCCCGACTCATCGACAATAATCTTAATTTCCTCCTCGCCACACTCATGACGGTTCAAGGCCAAGGCTGTACCCAGCTGTCTGACCATACGGTTCACAGCCTGAGGGTCACACAGAATATCGCTGTCCATCAGCAGGAAATCATGACCATCAGTAAAGGGACGAGTCATCCACAGCGAGAAGATATTGTTGTTGTGCTCGTAATCAGCATTATGAATGAAATGAATGGTCAACTCAGGATAGTGGGCTGTGAGAAAACTACGCAGCATCTCTCCGCGATAGCCAGTCACAACAACCAGCTCTTTTATGCCGGCTTCCAGCATAGCATCGACAGTTCGGGCCAGCAAGGTGCGCTCACCCACCTTCAGCAGGCATTTGGGACACTCGTCAGTCAGCGGGCGCAGGCGCTTAGCCATACCTGCAGCAAGAATAACTCCAATCATATTAAGTTGAGAGTTGAGAGTTTAAAGTTTAGAGTTATTTGAAAGCGGCCTGGATCTTGGCAGCTATTTCCTTGAATTCCTCCTCGGTTAGCTTCAACTTCTCACGGCGGAAGTCAGCATCGGCCTCGCTCTGCATAGGAATCAAATGAATGTGAGCATGAGCCACCTCCAAGCCCAGTACCACCTGAGCCACCTTTTTACAGGGGAATGCCTGTTTGATGGCAACAGCCACGCGCTTGGCAAACTGCTGATAACGAGCCAGTTCGTCGTCGGTCATATCAAAGAAATAGTCAACCTCGCGACGGGGAATCACCAACGTATGACCCTTTACCAACGGATTGATGTCGAGGAATGCATAAAATTCCTCATTCTCTGCACATTTGTAGCTGGAAATCTCACCAGCAGCAATCTTTGAAAATATATCCATAGTCTTTTCGGAATAACGGTATAACGGAATAACATGATAACGACAGCATTACGCTATCGAAATCTTCTCAATACGCAGTTTGATGGTTCCACGGGGAATCTTGATTTCCACCTCATCACCGACCTTCTTGCCCAACAAGCCCTGGGCAATAGGAGTCTTGATAGAGATTTTGCCGGCACGGAGGTCGGCCTCGTTCTCGCTGACAATGGTATAGCTCATCGTGGAATTAGTGGTCAGGTTAGTCATCTCCACCTTCGTCAGAATCTGGACAGAATCCGTGTTCAGGCGAGACGTATCCACAATCTTTGCCTCAGAAATTGTGGTCTTCAGACGATTAATCTTGTCCTCCAAATGAGCCTGAGCCTCTTTGGCCGCGTCGTATTCGCTATTCTCACTTAAGTCGCCCTTCTCGCGAGCCTCAGCAATTGCTGCAGAGGCCTTCGGACGTTCTACCGCTTCTAAGCGGTGCAGTTCGGCTATGAGTTTATCATAACCCTCTTGTGACATGTATGCCATAATATTATATCTTTAATTGTTTTATGTTTCTTGCCTCAGACGTAAAAAAGAAAGAATCCCGACTCTTCACCCTGTCGGAATCCCTGAACTTTTATCATGTCTTTATCCGTTTGCAAAGATAGTAAATTATTCCCAACTGACCAAATTTTCGGCAAAAAACTTTAAAAAATGATTGATTTAGGTCAAGAAACAAACTCCCGCACACCATTTTTATTATAATTTCCTTGTAGTCAAAACAAGAATGTCGTACCTTTGCAGCGTGTTTTTCATAGTATTAGATTTAAGGTTAACAAAGGTCGGGGCTCAGCGGAGTCCCATTTTTTTCATGTAAGCGTATGAATCCAAAGATATTGATTACTGGAGCCAGTGGTTTCATCGGCTCGTTCATCGTAGAAGAAGCCATCAATCGGGGCTTTGAAGTGTGGGCTGCTATGCGTAAGAGCAGTTCACGCCAGTTCCTGTCTGACGATCGCATCCACTTCATCGAACTAAACCTTGCATCGGAAAAAGACTTGAAACAGCAGTTAGCAGACCACTCGTTCGATTACGTGGTGCATGCAGCCGGCGTAACAAAGTGTCTGGACAAAAAGGACTTTTTCCGCATTAACACAGAAGGCACCCAACACTTGGTGCGTGCTTTGTTAGAACTGAACATGCCCCTGAAGCGCTTTGTTTACATCAGCTCGTTGAGCATCATGGGAGCCATCCGCGAGGAGCAGCCTTACCAAGAAATACGCGAAAGCGACGAGGCGCACCCCAATACGGCCTATGGTGAGAGTAAGCTGATGGCAGAACAATGGCTTGACTCCGTCAATGAAAAACTCAAAACAAGACAAGCAGAACTGCCCTTTGTCATCCTTCGTCCTACGGGAGTCTACGGTCCTCGCGAGCGCGACTATTTCATGATGGCCAAGAGCATCAAGGCACATACTGACTTTGCTGTCGGATTCAAACAGCAAGACATTACCTTCGTCTATGTCACAGACGTGGTTCAAGCTGTATTTCTGGCCTTGGAAAAGGGAAAGACAGGACGGCGCTATTTTCTTTCCGACGGAGAGGTTTACCAGTCGTCGACCTTCAGCAACCTTATCCGACAAGAGCTGGGCAATCCTTGGCGGATTCGCATCACGGCTCCCGTATGGCTGTTGCGCATCATCACTTTCTTTGGTGAATACCTTGCCCATCTGACGGGCAAGGTGACAGCACTCAACAACGACAAATACAACATCATGCGCCAGCGCAACTGGCGGTGCGACATAGCGCCTGCACGACAGGAACTGGGTTATGAACCACAGGTCAAGTTGGAAGAAGGCGTACGTCGTAGTATCAAATGGTATAAGGAGAATCAATGGCTATAAGTATCGGCAACTACTGCTTACGAGACACTAAGCCCATCAAGGGGCTGCTCACTGCTGAATGGATAGCAATGGGGTATCTGTTGCTGACACTGTTAATGATGGCCATTATGTGGCCAAAGCTCGTCCATCCCGAGTCCATGCTGTGGGGACGTTTCTTTTTTGTCGTGTCCACCGTGGCGGCATGGGGTGTATATCGTCTATTCCCCTGCCGACTGGCCCTGCTGGCACGCGTCGTACTGCAAATGGCTTTCCTCTCGTGGTGGTATCCCGACACTTATGAGCTCAATCGTACCCTACCAAATCTGGACCACCTTTTTGCATCCTGCGAACAGATCCTCTTCGGCTGTCAGCCCTCACTGCTGTTCTCACAATATATCCCATGGGGATGGTTTTCCGAACTGATGTGCATGGGATATGTCAGCTACTTCCCGCTGATGACGCTGCTCCTGCTCTACTATTTTTTCCAGCGGCACAATGAGTTCCTTAAGGCTGCATTCGTCGTGTTAGGCTCCTTCTTTGCCTACTATGTCGTCTTCATCCTTCTGCCTGTCACCGGACCGCAATTTTACTATTTGGCAGTAGGTAGCGATCAGATAGCACAAGGCATCTTTCCAGACCTCGGCGACTGGTTCCTGACTCACAGTGAACGCATGGCGGCACCAGGGTGGAAAGATGGTTTCTTTTACCATCTGCTCGACCTGACGCACGATGCAGGAGAACGACCTACGGCAGCATTCCCCAGCAGTCATGTGGGTGTAACAACCGTCGTCATGCTGTTGGCATTACGCACACGCAGCAAATGGCTCGTGCTGACCATACTGCCATTTTACATACTGATGTGCCTGTCAACGGTCTATATCTACGCCCATTATGCCATCGACGCATTAGCCGGACTTATCACTGGCGCACTGGTCTATTTTCTGCTCCTTCGCCTCTATCCTAACAAGGAGTAACACCTGTCCGACAAGGACAGTAAGCACCAAAAATGTTGGAATTCCGTTGATTTTAATTAGATTAACAATAAAAATTGTGCTTTTCCTCGTTTTTTTTCGTACCTTCGCGGCATATTTACATAATAGAAAAACAAATGATGAAAACTAAAGCATTGATTTTGGGTCTGGGCGTATTGCTGATGACCTCGTGTTCAGGTAAGTTAGGACAACTAACAAGTGACAATTTCAAGGTAACTCCCAACCCGTTGGAGTCAGAGGCCGGACAGGTTGCAGCAACTGTCAACGGTACGTTCCCCGAGAAATACATGAAGAAGAAGGCTGTGGTGACTGTAGTCCCCGAGTTGCGTTTCACAAAGGATGGCATCCAACAGTCCGTCAAGGGACAGCCCGCCACCTTCCAGGGTGAGAAAGTGCTGGGCAACGATCAGACCATCTCTTACGTGTTGGGCGGACACTACACCATGAAGACCCAGTTCCCTTACGAAGACGCCATGCAGAAGAGCGAGCTCTTCTTGACGTTCGACGCCAAGGTGGGTAAGAAGGCCGTACAGGTTCCTGCTGTCAAAGTGGCTGATGGCGTCATCGCCACTAGTGAGTTGTGGCACAAGTCTCTGCAGCAGTCGACAGGTAGCGTAGCCCAGGATGCTTTCCAGCGTGTGGTAGCCCAGAAGCAGGAAGCCAACATCAAGTTCCTCATCCAGCAGGCTGAACTTCGTAAGAGCGAGCTGAAGAACGGTTCTGTACAGGAGTTTGTCACCCTGCTGAAACAGATCAGCCAGGACCGCGAACGTCTGAACCTCCAGAACGTCGAGGTTTCTGCCTATGCTTCTCCTGATGGAGGCTTCACCCTGAACGAGAAACTGGCCAACCAGCGTCAGCAGAAGGTCGAGGGTTACGTCAAGCAGCAGATGAAGCAGGCTAAGCTCACCGAGCCCATCGAGGCCAACTATACTGCTCAGGACTGGGAAGGCTTCCAGCAGTTGGTAGCCGCTTCCAACATTCAGGACAAGGATGTCATCCTGCGTGTGTTGTCGATGTATAAGGATCCCGAGGAGCGCGAACAGCAGATCAAAAATATGAGTGCCGGGTTCCGCGAGCTGGCTGATGGCATTCTGCCCGAGCTACGCCGTGCCCGTATGACGATTAACTATGAGACCATCGGACGTAACGACCAGCAGATTCAACAGCAGCTGAAAGACGATGCTACACAACTCAGCATCGAGGAGATGCTTTATGCTGCTACGCTGACCGACAATGCTGCCGAGAAGAAGGACATCTACGAGAAAACCACCCGTCAGTATGCTCAGGACGTTCGTGCTTTCAACAACCTCGCCACACTGGCTTGGCAGCAGGGCAACTATACTGAAGCCCGTCAGTGGCTGGAGAAGGCCCAGAATGTCAAAGCTGACTGTCCCGAGGTGCTGGCTAACTTAGGAATGCTGGCCTTGCAGCAGGGCGACCTACAGAATGCCGAGAATTATATCGGTCGTGCCGCTGGTGCCTACAACCTTGCCGAGGCTCTGGGTAACCTGCATCTGGCTCAGGGTAATTACGCTTTGGCAGCACAGGATATGAAGGACGTGGTATCGAACAGTGCCGGTCTGGCTCAGCTGCTTAACAAGGACTATGTCTCTGCAGCCCAGACGCTGCGTGCCATCAAGAACAGCAACGGCCTCACCGATTATCTGCAGGCCATTGTCTGCGCCCGTCAGGGCAACGAGGGAATGGCAGGCTTCTTCCTGCGTCAGGCTATTGAAAAGGATGCCTCGCTGGCAGCCTATGCAGCCAACGATCTCGAGCTGAGCAAGGTAGAAAAATAAAAAGAATTCAGAGAAGTTCCAGGAGTTAAGACAAATGTCAGGAAGCCGACTCATTGCACTCCTTTCCGTCGTCTTGTTGCTGTCGTCATGTGGTGTCGACAGCAACAAGTTTCGACTGGCGGGACGTCTGCGCAACCTCAATCAGGGCATGTTCTGGATTTATAGCCCAGATGGTGCCATAGAAGGCATCGACACGATTCAGGTTCGCGATGGGCGGTTCTCGTACGAGACGGAATTACGTGTGCCTGCCACCTTGATTATTATTTTCCCAAACTACTCCGAACAGCCTGTCTTTGCGGAACCTGGTGAGGAGGTTGACATCAAGGGTAATGCCTCGCAGATGAAGGAGATGATTATAAAAGGTACGGACGACAACGATGCAATGACAGAACTGCGCATGGAACTGAACGAGCTCATGCCTCCGGAAGTCCCAAAGGCGGTGGCTAAGTTCATCAACGAGAATCCCAAGTCCCGCGTCAGCCGTTATTTGCTGCAGCGCTATTTTCTGACTGACCCTCAAGCCAACCTCGAGCAGCCCTTCGTCCTCGTCTCACTGATGCAGAAAGAAGACCCCGACGATATTCAACTGACGAAATGGAAACAGGAGTTGGAAGGATTGCGCAACGGACAGCTGAACAAAAAGTTGCCTGACTTCTCAGCAAAGGATGTCAAAGGCCGCGACGTCTCGCCGAGCGACCTAAAATCGAAAGTCAATGTGATTACGGTATGGGCCACATGGAACTACCAAAGCACAGAAATCCAGCGACGTCTGCAGCGTATGAAAAAGCGCAATGGCGACAGGCTTAGTGTGGTTAGTGTCTGTTTGGATGCCGATTACAAAAACTGCAAGCAGACACTTGAACGCGACTCCGTACCCTGGAAAACAATATGTGACGGACGCATGTGGCAGACTCCTGTACTCTCGAAACTCGGTATTGCCGATGTGCCGGGCAATCTGGTGCTCGACGACAAAGGAGTCGTCCAAGCCCGCAATCTGAATCCGCAAAAGCTGGAAGAGAAAATATTGCAAATGCTCAGATAAGGACATGATGGGTAAACTGCTGAAATGGACTATTCGCATAGTTTGCATACTGGCTGGGTTAGTGTTATCCCTGCTTGTTGTAGCTTTCTTCGTCGTCAATTCTACATCCTTCCAGCAGAAACTGCTCCAGCGCACTACCGATATTCTGGAAGACAAGTTGCAGACCACCGTCCAGATTGACAGTGTAAGCATTGACTTGCTGACGCTAGACGCCCAGCTCTATCGGCTGTGTGTCGAAGACCGCCAGCAACGCAAGATGCTCCAGATGGACTATCTGCAGGCCGATGTTGACTTCTGGGCACTGCTCAACCGCAAGATCCGCATCAGCGAAGCACGTGTCAAGGGGCTGCGCGCTGAATTGCATCACCACCGCCACGACTCCATCGATTCCATAGCCAACTACCAGTTCGTCATCGACGCCTTTAAATCCGACAAGTCTGCCAAGAAAGCCGACACGCAGAAGAAATCTAAGGGCAAGAAACTGACGTTCGTTATGAACAAGTTTACTGCAGAGAATATCCACGTCAACTATAACGAGCACTCGTTCTCCCTCTCCAAATTGCTCTACACGCAGTCGCGCCGCAACAAGACTAACATCAGTATCGACCAGTTGTCGGCACAGTGGGAACGAACCAACAAAAAAGGCTGGCAAGTATCAAACGATGCCACCATCGAAAAGTTGCTCTTGCACAACGAGAACAAGCATTGGCTCGTCGACGTCAACAATCTCCATTTCCACAATAACAACCACCATCCGCGCAAGAATTCCGGCAGACCCAAACGAGGTTTCTTCGACGCCGAACACTTCAATGTCTATGCCAATCTGAAGGCAGATCTCGACTATGTGAAGGGCGACTCCGTGCACGGACGTCTTACTGAGTTCACGGCACGCGACACGATTATGGGCATCGATATCCGCAACTTGTACACCACTTTCTCTTATAACAAACAGCGCATCTTCTTCCGCGACTTTACCGTCCGCCAGATCGACACCGAGTTGCGTTTCGACAAAGGTTATCTCGTCCTGCCCAGCAAAAAACTTAATCGTACTCTCTCTTACCGAACGTCGACTATCAAGGGACGAGCCTACTTAAAGAATATCTCCCGGACCTTCGCCCCCGTACTCAGTCAGTTCTCGCTGCCCCTGAACCTCAGCGTACGGTTCAGCGGCAATGACCACAGCATGACCTTTCGCGACATCAAGGTATATACCGATGACCAGAAGCTGACCGTTGCAGCCCACGGAAACATCACCAACTTGAAAGACAAATACAAGCTGCGCGTTCATTTCGACATCGACCGTATGAGAGCCGAGGGAGGCATCAAAGAAACCGTCATCAAGCAGTTCCCCGTCAAGCGCTTCATGATGAAACAGCTCCACGCCCTTGGCACACTCCACTATCAGGGCTCATTCAATGTACTTTGGAAAAAGGAGGAGTTCCAGGGTAATTTAGGAACCCAGGCGGGTGTACTGAAATTCTATTTCGCCATCGACGAAAACAATAAATACCTCACAGGTCACGCCAATTCCGAATTCCTCGAAATCGGCCACGTGATGGACATGAAGGATATTGGTCCCGTGGCAGCCTCAGCCTCCTTCAAAATCGACATCTCCAAGCCCCGTACTGCCATCATGCGCAAACGGTTAGGAGGCAAGTTGCCTATCGGCGAGGTGAAAGCCCATGTGACGCGGGCCTCCTACAAGTTCGTTGCCGCCAAGAATATTGACGTCGAGATTGTCAGCGACGGAGCCGTGGCCGAAGGTAGCCTCCAGGCTCCTGGTAAACTGATGGACCTGAGCTGTACGTTCAGTTTTACCAATACCAACGAGATGCACAAAATAAAGATCAAACCTGCTGTCAAAGTCCATCTTTTCGGTAAGTCAGGTGCCGATAAGGAAGCAGAAAAAGCCGAGAAGGAGTTGCGTCGCCAGCAAAAGCAGGAAGATCAAGAAGCCATCAAGGCTGCCAAGCAGTATGCCAAGGCAGAAAAGAAAAAGCTTAAGGCCGAACAGAAGCAAATCGAGGCAGAACAGAAAGCAGCCATTAAGGCTGCCAAACAGCAGGCTAAAGCCGAAGAAAAACAACGTAAAGCCGAAGAGAAGGCGGCCCGTAAGGCCGAAAAAGCCGCCCGTAAGGCTGCTAAAAATCAAGAGTAATACCTCTCCGTTTTCACTTCTTCTTTCTCCTCTTCCTTCCTCGGGCAGAGGTCTTTTCCTTGCGGTCTTCCATATCCATCGCATCGAGTAGCGAGTGCTGCTTTTGGCGCAGATAGTCAGCAATGGTAAACGTGCGTTTTGCCATCTGCTGCAGCAGGTAGCGCCGCGAAAGCCAGGCCTGCCGTAAGTCACCGTAGTTTTCCGTCAGACGCTTCATAGCCTGCTTATTTTGCGACTTAACGTCAGGCACCAGGGCCAGCGGACGGGCCAACACCTGTTCGAGCGTCTGCTCAAAATAGGCGGCACTGCGTTTCACACGCTCCAGGAATTCCGCATTATGCAGCGTGTCGATGGCCATCTGCTGAATCATGCCCACCCACTTGTCAGCCACCACTACTACCTGCTGCTTATAATTCTCCAATGCCCGTTTGTGCATCTCGGCAATATCAGTATAGCTGTGATAGAAAAACTCTGTGATGATTCTATTCAGATACTCCTCACGATAAAGGATGTCCTTGAAGTCGAAAAGCTCCATCAACAGATAGCGGTAATACTCGTCCTTCAGTGTCGGCAGTTGCTCGATGCTGCGCAGGGCAGCCTCCTCCTGATGCGAGATATAGCTATCCACGCGTTCGTCGCTGATGATGGCCTGCGGGGGAATCTGCGAGGCCAATGCCATACCCTCCAGCGTCTTACAACGGCTCAGGGCGACATACACCTGTCCGGGGGCAAACGACAGGCTGGCATCGATAATGGCACGTTCGAAGGTCAGGCCTTGGCTCTTGTGAATGGTAATGGCCCACGCCAGTCTGAGGGGCAACTGGCTGAACTTACCCAGCACCTCGGTCTCTATCTCACGCGTCTGGTCGTTCAGCGTGTATCGGGCATTCTCCCATTCCAGCGGCTCCACCTCGATGGCCTCCGCATCGCCCGGACAATACACCTCCAGCCGGTTGTCTTCTGCCAGTGTCACGTGGCCGATGCGTCCGTTATAGTAGCGGTGTTCTCCCGAGGGGTCGTTCTTCACAAACATCACCTGCGCTCCCTCTTTCAGCACCAGCGTCTCGGCTGTCGGATAGGAATAGTCAGGGAATGTTCCCTCAATTTTGGCACGATAGGTATAGGCACGGCCCGACAACTTCTTCAGTTCAGACTCGTTATAGTTATTCGCCATCTGGTTATGGGTGGTCAGTCGGATGTAACCTTCGTTTGGCTGAGGAACGAATGCCGGCTGGTAGCGTGCGTTCAGCAGCGCCAGGTCATCTGCCGTAGGGTGTCCTTCACGGATGTGGTTCAACAGCGTCAAGAATGTGTCGTCCTGCTGGCGATACACCTTTTCCAGTTGGATGGTCACATATTCAATCTGTGCCAACGCCTTCGAGCCGAAAAAGTATGGCGTGTCGTAATATGGTGCCAGCATGCGTTCATCGTCGGGTGTCACCACAGGTGTCAACTGCTGCAAGTCGCCAATCATCAGCAGCTGCACACCGCCAAAGGGCTTATAGCGGTCTCGGAACCTCCGCAACACGCTGTCGATGGCATCCAGCAGGTCGCTGCGCACCATCGATATCTCGTCGATAATCAACAGGTCGAGCGACGAGATAATCTTTCTTTTCTCCTTGCCGAAGTCAAAGCGGCTCTCAATCTTCGCACCAGGCACAAAGGGCGAAAACGGCAATTGGAAGAACGAGTGAATCGTCATTCCTCCAGCATTGATGGCTGCCACGCCCGTAGGCGCCACCACGATGCTGCGTTTGCTACTTTGTTCGACGACAGCCTTCAGAAACGTCGTCTTACCCGTTCCCGCCTTACCTGTCAAGAAGATACTGCGTCCCGTATGTTCCACGAAGTCCCATGCCGTGCGCAACTCGTTGTTCTGTTCCATAGTCGTGGGCAAAGTTACAAAATATTCCGCAATCTCCGTACGTTTTTACGAAAATATCACTATCTTTGCAGACAAAATGATGAGAATGAATTACTTGAAAGCACTGTCGTTGTTCCTGTTGTTGGGCATGGCAACGATAATCAACGCCCAGGAGGCTGCGCTGAAACCGCGACTGGTCGTATGTACCGACATCGCTCCGGGCGATGTAGAACCCGACGACATGGAGTCGATGGTCCATCTGATGGTTTATGCCGACCTGTTCGAAATCGAGGCGCTCATCACGTCCGTAGGTTGGAACTGTGACCCCTACCCCGTTGATTGGGCGAAGTACTTGCACCAAGTCATCGATGCCTACGCCATCGACGTCAGGAATCTGAAGATGCGCTCCAAACAAGCGTCCTTCCTTCCACTCGATGAAGAGAGCGGACGCCAGCACATCGGCTATTGGCCCAGTGCCGACTATCTCCGCAGCCGTGCCGTCATGGGTAGCATCAATGGCGGCATCCGCTCCATTGGCGAAGGCAACGACTCGCCAGGCAGCGACCTACTCATCCGCCTGGCCGACGAGGACGACCCGCGCCCCATCTATGTGGCAGCATGGGGTGGTGCCAACACGCTGGCCCAAGCCATCTGGCGTGTCCGGCAGACGCGCTCTGCCGAGGCGCTGAAGCGCTTCGTCCACAAGTTCCGCATCTATACCATTACCGATCAAGACATGGACTATGCCCACCGCATGGACCGTGCCCGCAGTTCCCACATGTGGCTACGCCAGGAATTCAAGGATGACCTGCAGTTCATTTGGGACGAAGGCACGTGGCAGGAACAATGCGAACTGGGTAAGCGACACTGGACCCGCCACCAGACAAACATCCAGACCTGCGGAGCCTTAGGAAAAGTCTACCCCAACTACAAGTGGGGCGTCGAGGGCGACACGCCCAGCTTCCTCTATGTGCTGCCCAATGGCCTCAACGACCCCGAGGACCCCACGCAGTGTGGCTGGGCAGGCTACCACGAACGCACCCTCTGTCCCGACTCACTCACCACCGCTTGGACCTCATGGCAGGAACCCGTACGTAGCATCAGCATCGGTTATAAGCAGCGTTTCTATCCCGATGAAATGGCCGATTTTGAGGCCCGCATGCAGTGGACCAAAGCCGACGGTAAGCATAACCACAATCCCATCGTCGTCGTCAATGGTCATCAAGGACCATTGCCCCTGATGCTCCAGGTCAAGGCAGGCGACACCCTTCGCCTTGATGCCTCGGCCTCGGCCGACCCCGACAACGACAACGATAGCATTACCTTCCTATGGTGGCAACAGCCCGAACTAGGCACAATCAGGCTCTCCATCAACGACGAGCGTGCTCCCGCCCTTTCCCTCCACATTCCCGACGATGCTGCAGGCCAAACGATCCACCTCATCTGCGAAGTCAGCGATACGGGTTCTCTGAATCTCAAGTCCTATCAGCGCGTCATCCTCAGCGTCCAATAACACATTTCCGACTACTATATGAAAGATAATCAGCAAGAGATTTTCCCCGTGGTAGATGAAGCGGGGACGGTGGTAGGCCGGGCTACGCGTGGCGAGTGTCACAGCGGGTCGAAGTTGCTGCACCCAGTGGTACATCTGCATGTATTTAACGAGCAGGGCGACGTGTATCTGCAAAAGCGGCCTGAATGGAAGGATATTCAGCCTGGCAAGTGGGACACGGCAGTAGGCGGGCATCTGGACTATGGCGAGACACCCGAGGAGGCCTTACGCCGCGAGGTACGCGAAGAGTTGGGAATCAGCGACTTTTTGCCCCATTTCATCGGGAAATATGTGTTTGAAAGCAAGCGCGAGCGTGAACTGGTGTATGTACACCGCACGACCTACGAGGGCGAGATACATCCCTCGCAGGACGAACTCGACGGCGGGCGCTTTTGGACGATGCAGGAGATTCGCGAGGCCATGGGTCAGAATGTCCTGACGCCCAATTTCGAAAGCGAATTCCAGCGTTTTTTCCTGCCCCCGAATAGCTAAATATTGAAATAGTCGAAGGCGGGCGTGTCGCGAAGATGACCTAGTATTTAATACTATTGATCCACTCAGCAATATCGCTGAACACTTCGGGCGCGATGGTTTCCTCAATCTCGCCGTACTCGGTGGGGACTCCGGTGGCGCTGTGTTGGAACAGGTGGTTCAGCCCGGGGTATTGCTTGATGCGATTCTTTTTCGACGTTGGCAGCAGTCGTTGAAAGGCCGGCAGACACAGCGTGGAAATGACCTGACAGTCGCGATCGCCATTCAGGGCGAATACGGGGCAGCGTGTCTGGCGGATGTCGTCCGACGGGTCGTAGTCGATAAACCAGTTGATCCAGGGGTTATTCATCTCTGCTACCGTCTCACGATACTTCTTTACTGACATATTGGGCAGTTGGCCGGAAAGTATCATGATGCGGTTGCCCTGTGTGGCCAACAACGTGTCACCCTTCACACTCGGTCCTGCCAGCGACACGATGAAATCGACCTTTTTCTTTCCTCCCAGCATGAAGGCGATGAGTCCTCCCTCGCTATGTCCCAGGATGCCCACCTTGCTGAAAGCCTTCCGGTTGCGCAGGTAGTCAATGCCAGCAAGGGCGTCGCGGGCAAAGTCCTCTGAAGTGGCATTCTTCACGTCACCGCCCACCGACTGACCTGTAGCACGGTCGTCGTAGCGCAGCGTGGCAATTCCCTGACGAGCCAAGTAGTCGGCCAGAACGAGGAATGGCTTGTGCTCAAAGAGTTCCTCGTCGCGGTTCTGTTGTCCGCTGCCGGAGACGAATATCACCACCATAGGTTTCTGCTTCGATTTTGCGTCGTATCCCACGGGCCAAGTCAGCGTGCCTGCCAGTGTGGCGCTGTCGCGCTCGTTTCGGAATGTCACCTCCTCGGTTTCATACGGGAATGGCGGCTGAGGCGTCTGCGGTCGCTTCACCTCGGGTACACCCTGCGTTAACTCGAGGGGAATGGTAAAGCCATGCTGCACGAACTTGCCGTCGAGCTTGCCGTCCTTCAGCTTGGCACGATAGGTAACGCCTATCGACTCCACCTTGATGGCCAGCGAGTCGTCCGACAGGTATTCCTTGAATGCAGAAATACCCTTAGCACCCTGATCGGGGCTATCTAACGATACAGCAACGTAGCCGTCGGCCTGCTCCAAATGGAGGACGATGGTCAGCGACATGACGCCAACCTTGAGTTTACCCGACCATGAACCCAGCAGGGCAGTAGTGGGCTGGACCTGTGCAGCACCCGTCAGCACGACGAGGGCTAAGAGTGCGGTGATGATGGTTTTCTTCATTTATCAACGTGATTAATATTTGCAAAGGTACGAATTATTTTTGTTTTCTGATGTTTTTCTCCAAATATTTTGTAACTTTGTCGCCAAATACAAAAAACGCAATAATTTTTGCCGGTAAGAATGAAAAAACTGAAACCTATAGCCTTGTGGCTGGGCACCCTAATGGTGGTAGCCTTTGTACTCTTGTTTTTTGAAGCCGACCAGCTTTGGAAGGTGCAACAACATAATGTCTTTCTGAATACCGCTCTGTTTTTCCGCCAACAGATGGTGGTGCCGGGTGGCATGCTGTCGTATCTGGGAGCATTCTTCAGCCAGCATTTCTACTATCCATGGCTAGGCGTCGTGCTGCTGTGCGGCTGGTGGCTGCTGCTGATGTGGCTCACAAAGCGGGCATTCCGCATCCCCGGGCAATGGATGGTGCTGACGGTGATCCCCGTGGCCATCCTGTTGCTGACAAATATGGGGCTTGGATACTGGGTGTATGTCATCAAACTGCACGGATTCTTCTATGTGCCCACCCTCGGCGTGACTGCCGCGACGGCCCTGCTGTGGGCATTCCGGAAAGCCTCATCCCCCACCTTAGGGAAAAGAAGCTTGTGGCTGCAGGTGGCCATCATCGTCGTGACGGCATTAGCGGGCTATCCGCTGATGGGCGTCTACGCGCTGGCTGCGGCAGTGCTGATGGGAATCATGACCTGGCGCTCGCCGCTCACCGCTCACCCCTCACCGCTCACCTCTAAAATAGTTCTTAGCATGGTGTCACTGGTGAGTGTCGTCGCCATACCGTTGCTATACTACCGCTTCGTGTATTACGAGACCAACCTGGCGGACATCTACACGACCGCCCTGCCCGACTATACTGTTCGCGACAGCCACCCAGAGTACTACTATCCCTACTATGTGCTGGCGGCATACTACGTGCTGCTAAGCCTCACCCCCCGCCCTCTCCAACGGGAGAGGGAGCCAAGTAACCTGCTCAATTGGATAATTCAAGGGGGCGTGCTGGCTGCCGTTGCGTTCGGCGTGTATCATTTCTGGTATAAGGATGCCAACTTCCATCATGAGCTGCGCATGCAGCGTTGTGTGGAGCGAGCCGACTGGGAAGGCGTCGTCGAGGAAGGCAAAAAGCAAGATATCCAGCCCACACGCTCAATCGTCATGATGCACAACCTGGCCCTGAACCGGTTGGGCCGTCAGTGCGAGGAGATGTACAAATTCCCCAAAGGCTCGAGCAAACCCGACACCCCGCTGCCCATCTATATGTACCACGTGGCAGGCCGCATGATGCTCTACCAGTATGGCATGATGAACGAGTGTCACCGCATCTGCATGGAGGACGGCGTGGAATACGGCTGGAATGTGGAACAGCTGATGTACATGGCGCGCAGTGCCATCTTCGCTGGCGAACGCCAGGCGGCCCGCAAGTTCCTCGACATACTCCGCAAGACCTGCTACTATGGTGCGTGGGCCGACCACATGGACGAACTGATGGAGAACCCGAAACTGCTGGCCGACGACCCCGAGACGGGTCCCATTACCCACATGATGCACTATACGGACCGTCTGGATGCCGTAGAAGGCTGGGTAGAGAAATGCGTGATGACCACCTTGGCGCAACACGATGCCGACGACTCGTTCTTCCAGGAACAGGCTGTGCTGGGTGCCATGTGGACGAGAAATCCCGAATACTTCTGGCCGCGCTTCGAACATTACTATAACCTGAATCCCGATCAGCACATGCCCCGCATCTTCCAGGAAGCAGCGTGGCTCTTTGCCAACCTGGAAGGGCAGGAGGGTCTCGACGAGTGGCAACTCGACAAGGGCGTCAAGGAAAGCTTCTACGACTTCATGAAGCATATGCAGCAATTAAAGAAGCAGCCCGGCAACCAAATCAGACAATACCTGTTCGACAGGTACGGTGACACGTATTATTTTGAATTCTTCTTCCTACGCGACATTACTTATTATTAATTATGAATAGAAAAAATAATATTTTTTATTTTATATTTAGCTGCGCAGCAGCGCTACTTTCCGCCTGCGGTGTACAGATACCCCAGCAGTTCGACGAATCGAACGAGCTGCCTGCCATCTATCCCGACTACACCAACGTCACCGTGCCCATCAACATCGCGCCGCTGACCTTCCAGATTGACGGGGACGCCGACGCCGTTGTGGCCCGTCTGACAGCTGGCGACGAAGAGTTGATATGTGGCGGCAGCAAGGTACACCCCGATGCCGACGACTGGCAGCGACTGGCGGAAAGTGCCAAGGGCAGTGCCATCAGCGTCGAGGTCTATGTCGAGAGCGAGGACGAATGGACGCGGTTCAAGCCCTTCAACATCTACGTGTCGCCCGATTCCATCGATCCCTACATCAGCTACCGACTCATCTCCCCGTCGTATGTCACCTACGAAGAGCTGACCATCAATCAGCGTTGCCTGGAAAACTACGACGAAAGCGTCATTTACGACAACATGCTCTGCTCGGAGGGAGCCAACGGACAGTGCATCAACTGCCATAACTACCAGCAGTACAACCCCGACCGCATGCAGTTCCACGCCCGTCAGAATCAGGGCGGAACCGTCATTGCCTACGACGGCAACATCCGGAAAATCGGCATGCGCAACGACTCCCTGCTGTCGGCAGGTGTCTATCCCACGTGGCACCCCTGGCTTCCCCTCATCGTCTATTCCACCAATCTGACAGGTCAGATCTTCCACTCCGTCGACCCCAACAAGATTGAGGTGTTCGACACCGAGAGCGACCTCATTGCCTATGACGTGGAGAAAAACGAGGTCACCAACATCGAGTGCGACCCCGCTGAGCTGGAGTGTTTCCCCTTCTGGGCTCCCGACGGCAAGGCGCTCTACTATTGCAGCGCCCACTTCGAATATCGCGATACCATCGATCATGGCAAGGAGTTTGTCACACGTACCGAAGAGGTGAAATACCAGCTCTACCGGAAGTCCTTCGACCCAGCCACGCTGACGTTCGGCCCCCGCGAACTCGTCTTCTCTGCCGACTCATTGTCTGCCACGTTGCCCCGCATTTCGCCCGACGGGCGCTACCTGATGTTCACGCTGGCCAAGTCGGGCGTCTTCCACATCTGGCACCACGATGCCGACCTGTGGATGCTCGACCTGCAAACCGGCGAGGTGCGCAACATTGAGGAAATCAACTCGCCCGACACCGAGAGTTACCATTCCTGGTCGAGCAACGGACGCTGGGTGGTGTTCAGCAGTCGCCGCTACGACGGCAACTACACCCGTCCGTTCTTTGCCCACATCGACCAGAACGGCAAGGCCGGCAAGCCCTTCGAACTGCCGTCGGCCGATCCCGACTACCATCGTCAGTTCCTGAAAAGCTATAATGTCCCCGAGTTCATGCGAGGCCCCGTGACCATCCGTCCTCAGCAGTTTGCCGAAGTGCTGAAGCAGGATGCCACACCCGTGAAATACGTCGGGCGACTGCAAAAATAACCCACTGAAACACCATGCTGACGGAGAAAACGATGGACAAGCTGCGCATCCTCGCAGAGTCGGCGAAGTACGATGTGTCGTGCTCGTCGAGCGGTACTGTGCGCAAAGGCAAGCAGGGCATGGTGGGCAATACCGTCGGCGGAGTAGGCATCTGCCACTCGTTTGCCGACGACGGGCGCTGCATCTCGCTGCTGAAGGTCATGCTGACCAACTACTGCATGTACGACTGCGCCTACTGCATCAATCGTCGCACCAACGACATCCCTCGCGCCACACTCTCCGTCTCGGAACTCGAGGAAATCACGATGGAATTCTATCGCCGCAACTACATCGAGGGGCTCTTCCTGTCGAGCGGTGTCGTGCGCAATCCCGACTATACGATGGAACGGCTCACCGCCATCGTGCGCGACCTGCGTACCGTTCATCGCTTCAACGGTTATATCCACTTGAAGACCATTCCAGGCGCCTCGCAGGAGCTGCTGCAGGAGGCGGGCCGCTATGCCGACCGCATGAGCGTCAACATCGAGATTCCCCGCGAGGAGTCGCTGAAGGCCTTGGCACCCGAAAAGGACCACCAAAGCGTCTTCCTGCCCATGAAGCAGATTCAGCAGGGTGTGCTCGAAAATAAGGAGGATAGAAAAAAGTTCCGCCATGCGCCTCGCTTTGTGCCTGCCGGACAATCCACCCAGATGATTGTCGGCGCCACGAAGGAGAGCGACCTCGACATCCTGCGCATGTCCAACGCCATGTACCAGCAACCCACCATGCGGCGCGTCTATTACTCCGGCTACATCAGCGTCAACACCTACGACTCGCGTCTGCCCATCCTGAAACAGCCGCCCTTGGTACGGGAGAACCGACTCTATCAGGCCGACTGGCTTATGCGCTTCTATCAGTTCAGTGTCGACGAGATTGTCGACGACAAGCACACCCACCTCGACCTCGACGTCGACCCCAAGCTCGGCTGGGCCCTGCGCCATCCCGAGTTCTTCCCCGTGGATATCAACCGGGCCCCTTACGAGCACATCCTCCGCGTGCCGGGCATTGGTGTCAAGTCGGCTGTGCTCATCGTCAACTCGCGCCGCTTCAACCGCATCACCTCCTACCACCTCAAGAAGATGGGCGTTGTCATGAAGAAGGCCAAGTATTTCATCACCTGCGGTGAACTCACCTCAGCCTTCTCCCAACCCATCATCGGCATCAACGAGCTCCGTCCCGAGCGCCTCCGCCCCCTGCTGCTCTCCAAAGCCCAGCAGAAACGCGCCGCCGCCGAACAACAGCTCACCCTCGACTTCAAGGACGAGGAAATATGTATTGATAAATAATCCGTTTAATCCGTGCAATCCGTGGTTCAATAATGCAGACTTACGTGTTCGATCAGACGCTCGATGGGCTGTTGACGGCGGTGTTCGACAGCTTTTTCCGCAAGCAGCAGGATGTGACGCTGTTGGCGGAGGGGGAGCAGCTGCCGCTGTTTGGCGACGAGCCGCATCGGGTGGTGACGGACGCGGAGAAGGCCGAGCGGGTGTGGAAGGGGCTGGAGAAGCAGTTGTCAAAAGAGGGGTTGCACATGATAACCATCAGTTGGCTGTCGGAGGAGCGGGCGCTGAACCAGCCGCTGTTTAACATGATTTGCAAGGTGTTTAAGCAGAAGCGGGACATATCGCACAATGCGTCGGACGACGATGTGCTGGCGGTGAGGAACACGTGTCGACGGGTGTTGCACGAGACGCTGCGCATGAAGCAGTTCATACGGTTTCAGAAGGCGAAGGACGGCACGTATCTTGGCGTGGTATCGCCCGATCATAACGTGTTGCCGCTGGTGACGGACCACTTTGCAGACCGGTTTAACGACCAGCCCTGGCTCATCTACGATGCGAAGCGGCATTACGGGTATAATTACGACGGGAAAAGCGTCATCCGCATCACGTTCGAGAACGAGGCGGAGGTACCGTTTGATTTGTCGAACGGAAAGATGGATGCCGACATATTGAGCGACAACGACCAGCTGTTCCAAAAGCTGTGGCGCACGTATTTCAAGGCCATCTGCATCAAGGAGCGCATGAACCCCAAGAAACAGCTGAGCGACATGCCGCGCCGATACTGGAAATACATGACTGAAAAGAACGAAAAGCTATAAATTATGAAGAAGACGGTAATAACGATTTGTCTGATGGTGTTAGGAGTGATGGGGGCCATCGCTCAGCCCGAGGACTACGTATGGACCACGCAGAGCCGGAACGCGTCGGAGTCGATGCCCTGCGGAGGCGGCGACATCGGCATGAATGTATGGGTGGAACAGGGCGACGTGCTGTTCTATGTGGCACGCAGCGGTTCGTTCGACGAGCTGAACACCCTGCTGAAAGCCGGACGCTTCCGACTGAGTCTGTCGCCAGGTCTCGACATGAAGAACTTCCGCCAGACGCTGCACCTGGAGGAGGGCTACGTGGAGGTGAGCGACGGCCAGCTGTCGGTACAGTTGTGGGCCGACGTCTGGAAACCGGTGGTACACGTCGACGTGTCGAGCCCGAAGGTAAAGCAGAGCATTGCCGTGACCTACGAGAACTGGCGCACCAAAGAAAAGGAACTGACCAAGCGCGAATGCTTCCAGACGAGTTATAAGTTTGCGGCTCCCAAGGGTCTGAAAGCCCATGCCGACGACATTGTGGCAACGAACAACGGTATCTTGTTTATGCATCAGAACGGCGCGGAGACCATTTTCGACGCTACTGTCAGCCAGCAGGGCATGGACGTTGTGAAGGACCGTCTGTATAACCCGCTGAAGAACCGCATCTCCGGCGGACGGATGTTAGCGAAGGGCATGGTGCTGGTCGACCGCATCAGCGGGCGCTACGCCAGCAGCGACTACGAAGGGTGGATGTATGCGACGAAAGTTCCTCAGCGCACGCTTCATTTGGAAGTGGTGATGGCTAATGTGCAAGGCACCTTGGAAGACTGGGCAGCCGAATTGGAAGCCACAGCGAAAAGCATCCGCCGCATGGCCGACTGCGAGGCGTCGCGACAGTGGTGGCGTGAGTTCTGGCAAAGGAGCTATATCGAGGGAAATGGCTCTATTATTCGCAACTACAATCTGTTCCGCTATATGCTGGGCTGTAATGCCCACAGCCAGTGGCCCACAAAATTCAATGGCGGACTGTTTACGTTCGACCCGGAATACGTCAATCCTGCCGACGAATACAAACTGTCGCCCGACTTCCGCAACTGGGGCGGAGGCGTGCATACCGCACAGAACCAGCGACTGGTGTACTGGCCGGCGCTGAAGAACGGCGACTTCGACATGCTGAAAGCCCAGCTCGACTTTTATCTGCGCATCTACAAGAATGCCGAGGAGCGCTCGCGACTCTACTGGAGGCACGAGGGTGCCTGTCTGACCGAGCAGATCGAGAACTACGGCCTGCCCTGCTATCCGGAATACGGTACGAAGCGCCCTGCGGGTTTCGACCCCGGCATGGAGCGTAACGCCTGGCTGGAATACGAATGGGACACCTGTCTGGAGTTCTGCATGATGGCCCTCGAAGCGCACCGCTATGGGGGAATGGACATCAAGGATTATCTGCCCATGATCCGCTCGTGCCTGCATTTCTTCGACGAGCACTACCAGTATCTGGCCAACCAGCGCGGTGCGAAACGGCTCGACGGTAACGGCAAATTGGTGCTTTACCCCGGTTCGGGTGGCGAGACATTCAAAGGAGCCTACAATTCAACCTCGACCATAGCCGCCCTGCGCACGGTGGCCGAGGCGCTGATGGCCATCCACTACGACCAGGAAGAAATGAAAGCCCTCCTCTCGCGACTGCCCGACATCACCCTGCGCGACGGTATGATAGCCCCCGCAATGCACTACGAACGCGTGCAGAATGTGGAAACCACGCAGCTGTATCCTGTATTCCCCTGGCGCATGTACGGCGTAGGACGCCCCGACCTCGACGTAGCCCGTCGCACCTACGAAAACGACACGCTAGCTGTGAAGTTCCGATCGCATGTAGGCTGGAAGCAGGATGCCATCTGGGCCGCCTGTCTGGGTATGACCGACGAGGCCCAACGGCTTGTCACGCTGAAGATGCAGGACGGTCCGCACCGCTTCCCAGCCTTCTGGGGTCCCGGTTACGACTGGACACCCGACCACAATTGGGGCGGATCGGGCATGATTGCCGTGCAGGAAATGCTGATGCAGGAGGTTGACGACCGCATCTACCTCTTCCCAGCATGGCCCCGTGACTGGGACGTGCGCTTCCGCCTTCGTGCCTCGCGAGGCACCATCGTCGAAGCCGAACTCCGCCAAGGCAAGGTCGTCAACGTCCGCGTCACGCCCACCAGAGACAAGGAAAAGACTATTGTTTGCATAACCACCTAGGAGGATGAAGAATCTGGTATTTGTATTCACCCTTTTGATGGCGATGGCCTGCTGTACTAGCGAGGCCGACCGTGAGCGTATGCGCGCCCTGCTCGACAGGGCTGACAGCATGAACCGTGCCTATATCCCCATGACCGACGGCATCGACTCGCTGCTTCTCGAAGCCACCCGTTATTACGACCGCCACGGCGATGCCAACCAGCAGATGCGCGCCCACTACCTGTTGGGCTGTGCCTACCGCGACATGGGCGAGGCCCCTGCCGCCCTCCAGAGCTATCAGGATGCCATCGACCGAGCCGACACCTTGAGCAGTGACTGTGATTATCTCAGGCTGATGAGCGTCTACGGCCAAATGGCAGAACTATTCCATGCCCAAAACCTGCCACATGATGAATTGGCCCAAAGGAAAAAGATAGGGGATTATGCTTTATTAGTAGGTGACACCTTATCATATATACGTAATCTTCTATGAGCAGAACAATCTCTATGCCTTCAAACAAATCTTCATCGACCAGTTTGAGTTTGCCGTAAAAGAGTATTTTTAGTTTTTCTCCCGCCCTTTGATGCGTGAGCGCAGGGTGCGGAGAGAGGCAGGCTTCACTCCGAGCACCTGTGCGATGGTGTCGTCATCGTAGTGGAGGTCGTCTTGGAGAATGAGAAAGACGTATTGAGATGGGGTGAGTGATGTGTAGGTATGTTCCCACTCCTGCCACGCTTTTGGGCGCAACTGGGCATAGTAGTCGATTAGACACTGTCGTTCCTCAGCCGTCATGTCAGCAATGCACTCCTTCTGCTGAATTCTCACAAAACACCGCGTACCAATGAGCAGTTTGTTGGAAATACGCTGGCGGCTGGCATCTATCTGCCTGTTCAGTTCGGCGATGGTTTGTTCACTGGCCTCGCCACTTTGCTGCAGCCGTTCTATCTCAGCCAGGTTTTCAGTCATCCGTCTGGCATTCTCGTCAAGCCGGAAAGCCAACTCATGCACTCTCCTTCGATGCCACCAAATACCAATCGCCAGCACCAACACAATGGCGAAAGTGATTACACCAGCCATTTCCATCATCCGTTTTCGCGATTTCTGCTCCCAACGCCCTTCGTCATATTTCTGCTGCCAGTCGGCTATTTCCAGACTATGGTTAACCGTCATGACAGAATCTCTGAATGAATCATTCAGCTTCTTCACTTCCAGAGCCTCACCCTTATCACCCGTCAGTTCATATAACTCAGCCAATAACTCCATCGCGCTGATATGCAGAAATGGATCCTTTAAAGTGATGCAGCTCTTCACTGTCTCTATGGCCTCCTCATAATGCCCTTGTGCTTTCAAAAGACGAGCCTCGGTTACATTCCCTTTAATACTGGCAGCGGTCTTATACTTTTTCCATAAATCCAGATATTTTTGGGTGTTTCGTTCATCATTCTTTTCCTGATACATGACTGCGACATTGCAATAGATGCTAGATCGCAACAGACTGTCAGCCAGGTCAATATAATCCAGACTCTTGACAATGAAATCATAAGCCTTGTCTCTCAAATTCATTTGCGCATAACCCGCAGCGCACATATGAAGGGCCCTCATCGTCATGACGCTGTCATTCATTTTGCGGCTGCTCTCAAGGAATTTCTGTGAATAATTCAACAAGAGTGTGTAGTTGAGGCAATAGTAGTTGGCATAAGCCAGATTCTCGTACACCATGTTCTTCAGCAGCTCTTCATCTGCATCTTCTGCAATTGTCTCAGCCACCTTATAATCCTTAACACCATCAACCATCTCACCCAAACATCGCATCCTGATGCCTGCCCTGTAATAGTAAGCTCTTCCACGGTGCCAGGCGTCACCATGCTGGTCGTAATAGTCCACACAGGTCGATATGAGCGAATCGCCCTCTGCCTGATGCAGCACGATATAATCCGTCATCACCTTCAGCAGGTTGTATTCCACTCTGTCAGCTTTGCTGAGCAATGCAGTATCCGCCTTACTTATTATGACGCGCGCAGAGTCCGGTCGCTGATGTACAATCTCTGCCGCCTCCTTCAAGAGAGGATTTCGCGCCTCATTGCAACCTGTCATCATAGCGATGACGATCAGTATCCAAACTATCTTCTTCATAATTGCAGTATTTATTCTGCAAAGGTAATCATTATCTTTAACACAAAACCGACCGATTGGTATTTTTAACTTATAATTCATCTTTTTTAATCATAACGGCGCATATATAAAATAAAAAATGTAACTTTGCAGCAGAAAGAGAAGTTTGGTTATGCGCAAGAGCCATAAGGAAGAATTGTTTAACGCCACGTTCCGTCTCTTTATTCTCCATGGATACGACGGCGTGAGCCTCGGTGACATCGAGAAGGCCACCGGCATGAGTCGTGGTGCCATCTTCCATTATGCGGATTCCAAGCTCGATCTGTTCCGTCAGGTGGTTGAGCAGTATGTCTTAGACCGTCAGAGCATCGATATGAAGATCCGCGTAGGTGGGGATCCTTCGCTCAGGGAATTTATCGATGCCTATATCGACGGTGTGAAGCGCACCATGACAGAACTGATGACGCTGATGGGTGAAGGAGTAACGTTAGCTGAATGCAGTCGCGCCTATCTCAGTATCATCCAGCAGATAGCCGTTCTTCTTCCAGAACTTTCCGAACGGCAACAGCAGTCCATCACTCGCGAGCAGCAGGTATGGCATCAAGTCATTAGCCGTTCAGTAGAGCGTGGAGAAGTCCGTTCCGACATCGACACCGAACTGATGGCCCAGACATTTATCGCCCTGTTCTATGGCCGTGCCTATCGTGACTCTCTGATAACCGGCCTCGATGCCGACCTCTTAAAGCGTCAAATGTTACAGCTCTATGCCGCCATCGCCCTCAAATAGGCGTTACAGTTTGGCACTTTTTTCTTTGTAACATTTACCTTATTCCATTTATTATCAGTGTTTTAACTTCAAAAACACTGTAACGCCCCTTTTTGCAGATTCTCTTTGATTTCTTTGTTCAATTCAGAAACTCAGAATAACTTTGCGAATCGGAAGGCTGTTTCAGCCTGACAGATTTTGATTCATAAGCAGCATTTGTCGAGATGATACGTGCTGCTTTTCAAAAGAAATATAATGAACAACAAAGAAATAAGTATGAACAAGAAAACTTTCATCACCGCACTGCTCGCCCTCGTCTCAATGACGGGGCAGTCACAAACGGACAGCACAGCAGTAAAGAACGACTCTGTGACATGGAGCCAAACACTGGACGGTGTAACTGTCAAGGCTCAGCGTCAGTTGATCAAACAAGAAGTAGACCGCATCGGCTACGACGTACAGGCCGATGAGGATGCAAAGACGCAGATGCTTATGGACATGCTGCGCAAGGTGCCAATGGTGACTATCGACGGCGAGGATAACATCAAAGTAAAGGGCAATGCCAACTTCAAAATCTACAAGAACGGACACCTCGATCCAAGCCTGACGAAAAATGCCAAGGAAATCTTCAAGGCAATACCCGCTAGCAGTGTGAAACGCATTGAAGTCATCACAGACCCTGGTGCCCGCGAAGACGCAGAGGGCGTGGATGCCATCCTGAACATCGTGATGGTTGATACGCGACAGATGGAAGGTGTGACAGGTAGTGTGTCTGGAAGCTACGGCACCTTGAACAATCCGAATCTTGGAGCCTACCTGACAACACAGTTTGGCAAAGCTATCGTCTCAGCGGACTACGGCTACTTTCACATGTCAAAGAAATCCTCAACTACTAACAGTTATATGGAGCGTACATTTGTCGAATCAGGCAATACGCAGAAAATCAGAAGCGAGAGTTCAAATCCAGGCGACATTCACTTTGCTGATATCAATGCAAGTTACGACATAGATACGCTCAATCTGCTTTCAGCTTCATTTGGTGGCTATTTCTATAAGATAGATGTACAAGGTGGTGGCCCCGTTTCGATGTTCAATGCATTAGGCAATTCACTCTACAGCTATACGGAAAACTATAGACTACCCAGTTACAACCATAATTCTTGGAATGGTCGTTTGGACTACGAACACCGGACGCGTCGAAAGGGCGAGCTGTTCACTCTCTCGTACATGCTCGCCCTGACGCGCCAACACTCTGAGCAGGAGGATACCTACACTGATATGCAGAACACACCGTTCAATTATACAGGTCTGATTGCTGGCACCCGTGAACATTTTACCGAGCACACTTTCCAAGCAGACTATATCCGTCCGCTGTGGGAAGGGCATAAACTGGAAGTGGGAGTAAAATACATAGACCGTCGGAATAGTAGCAATAATCATCAGGAGTTTTACAATTCCACAATACCATCTACCAGTACAGCATTTGACCATAGCGCGCAGATAGCTGCAGCCTACACCGACTACATCTATAATAAGGATAAGTGGTCGGCACGTGCAGGTCTGCGCTACGAGTATAGTTATTTGAAGGGTAGCTATCCTGATGGTTCTGCTGCTACTTTCGACAAGCACCTCAACGACTGGGTGCCACAGGCCAGCGTGAAATATCAGATTAATGACAGCCAGTCGCTGAAACTCGGCTACACCACCAGCATTACCCGACCTGGCATCACCTATCTCAATCCTGCCGTCGTCAGTATGCCTACCAGTGTTAGTTACGGTATGCCACAGCTTGTCAGTACGCGCCAGCAAACTCTCTCTCTTACCTATATGTATGTTGGTAAGAAGCTCACATTACAATTTGTGCCTCATTATTCATACTACCACAATGGAATTGGCTCGTTGGTCTATACGCAAGGTGACGTTCGTTATAGCACATACGGAAATAATCTTAAACAACACCGCTGGCAGATGGAAGGCTATGTCCAGTGGAAGCCTTTTGATGGCACTACACTCGTGGCTAATATCGCCTTCACGGATAACTATGCCAAGAACACCGAGACCAATCTCAGCCAGCACACAGATAACCTGTTCTATTATGTCAACCTTTCTCAGAAACTGCCTTGGAAACTCCGCTTCACGGCTTATACCTTCGGTCAGTTTGGACACAGCCCAATGAATATCTATGCCTACTCTCGTGCATGGAATCGCTATGTATTCACCTTACAACGCTCGTTCCTCAGTGATGACCGCCTCACCGTGAGTCTGTTGGCCTGTGCTCCTTTCCATAAAGACATGCATTATGAGACCCGCACAACACAAGGCGACATTCTCGGCTGGGGCGACGACATCAACGCCCAGAATGGCCGTTACTTCAAACTTACCGTTTCATACCGTTTCGGCAAACTGAAAGCCAGCGTAAAGAAGACTGAGACCACCATCGAAAATAGCGATGTAGTGGGTGGAATAACAAAAGGACAATAAAAACATCAATAATAAATGGTTTATAAAATGAGAGTTAATTTGTTTTATCTGTTATGGATAGCTGCATTGTTGTTCGCTTCCCCTGTCTGGGGCAAGGTACCAGAAGTAAAGGTGGATTCATTGCAGTTATTTGTACAAGCTGGCGACAGTTGCATGCAGCGGTATAACACCTTCGAGGCGTTGAAACATTACCAGCAGGCGTATGCCATAGCAAAAAAACGAAGTCAGACGCAGGCCGTAGACCAGCTTGACTTTCCCATTGACAAACTTGAGCAACTGCCTCAGGAGAAACAGGATGAGATGATTGAGCGATTGAAAGCTTCAGCAGAAAAGAGTGCGATAGTCGACTGCATGGTTCAGATGAAGTTGGCAGACTGCTATTACAAACGAGGCAACTATCGTGAGACGGCTGACCTCCTGAAACTGGTGCCCGAGGACAGCCTCTCTCACGACGCTTTCCGCCAGCTATGCTTCAGCTATCAGAAACAGGGCGATACCGACTCCTATATCTATTGGACTGAACGGCTGACAGAGCACTATCCGATGGACGGTGAGATGGTGGCAGGACTCACCCTTGCCTTTGTCAAGAAAGAACAGCCGCAAAGAGGTATCATCTGCGGCATGATATACTGCCAGAGGGATTCCACGAACATCCTCGTGAACAGGGCGCTGGCCAATGCATGGTTCATGAATCGCGACTTCACAGCGGCTGGAAAATTATACGATCGACTGCTGGAACAGGGCGATTCTACCTTCAACACCTTGTATTCTGCAGGCAAGTGCTATTCGCAGATTAAGGATCTCGAGCGTGCCTATCATTACTTGCTAAAGGCTTTCCTCATTAGTAGCATGCAACACTACGGCTGCGCCTACCGTCTTGGCGTAGTCTGCATCGACACTAAACGCTATCCTGAAGGGCTCGGTTATCTCAATCTCGCCAAACAGCTGATGCAACTCGATACCACGATTATGAAGGCCATTACACTCTCGCAGGGCGAGGGCTACTACATGACGGAACGCTATCAAGAGGCCGTTGCAGCTTGGAAAGAGCATCTCACCTATAATTCAACCTCCATCGCCACTTATTATAATATAGCCAATGCCTACGCCTATCTCCTCAAAGACGGAAAGCAGGCTGAATCATATTATCGCCAGTTCCTCGACCTCGCCCGCAAGGAGGAGAAACCAACAGATAAACTCAAGGAGATGATCAAGAGTGCCGAGGACTGGATAAAGTCATTTGAGTTGAGTAGAAAACTATCACAAAAGAGCAAGAAATGAACAAGAAAGCCATTATCACCATCCTGTTTGCCCTCGTCGCAATGGCAGGGCAGGCACAGGAGATTAAGATGAACGAGACAACAATCAGTGACTATATCCCGCTGCTCAATGCCAAGGGCTATCAGGCATATAGTTTCGATGTCAGTGCGATAAAAGGCCGGAATGTGGAAATATATTTCAGGGAATTTGTGAACGGAAAAGAAGTTGAGGATTCTCCTCGTCTCTTATTCCCATACTATTTTGAGGCAAGGGGCGACAAACTGATTATCGGCTTTCTTCCTTCAGAAACAGATTCATTAGCCCAATACTGTTTCAGTTGGGAGAACACGCTTTCCTACCATTCCTTGTTGAAACTCAAGCAAATCTATTGGGAGAGTGAAAATAAGTATATTTACTCATACAGGTCGGATCCTTTCGAACCCACATCGCCATTAGAAAAGGAAACCTTCATTCCACTCGTGTATTATTCTTCATTCTGGTATGATGCGGAGGATAAGGTAACCCGCTGTTGTGGTACTATCTCCGACATTATCAAGCGAAGCCCTCATTACTATATCCTCGGAATAAAATACTATTGAATCATGAACAAGAAATTCATCATCCCCACACGTTGTTTCTATGATGTGTCCTTCCCCCTCGCCTGTTCGCGACGGGCGGCGGGGAGGCTTCTTAGAGACAGCGAATAAGTAACAAGAAGTTTAACGTTTTCGTTAAGCCAAGTGACCATAGTAAAGCTTGCTTTGACTATGGCATGGCGAGAAAACGAAGACGAAGTCAACCCATCTAACAAGAAAGGACGGTGAACGGCACAGAGAGAAAGACGGACAGAGACCTCGGCCCCCGCGACGGAGCCACGGACACATCGGGATTTAGAGACAAAAACCAGAGTATTCACATCAAAAAAACAACAACTATGCAGATCACTTTGGACTTCATCCGACCTTTTCTTGGCCTCGGCATAGTCCAAGCAAGCTTTGCTCTGCACTCAGCTGTATGAAAACGTTCAATTCCTATGCGAAGTACGACATGGCGCTCTACTTCACGCGAGCAGAAAATCCCGACGAGGCCGCGGAACACGGTCGCTGACCGTCAGAAACCCTGAACCGCACCCTCGCCGGGACATTCTCACCGTTAGCGACCATAATCGAAGGGCTGGTCGGGGATTTCTGAGGGAAATTTGGAAGGACGAGAGCCACAAAAAGGTTAAAAACACCATTCATAGCAGGCATTTCGCGAAAAAATGAGTAATTTTGCACCCAAGAATAAGAACGAGACAGATATGGCACAGATAGACGAATTCTTCTTTGACACGAACCGCGTGGAGGGCATCACCGAGGCCGACTACGAGCGTGCGAAGCCATACGTGGAGGCGGCGCAGGCTTTCGCGCAATCGACCTACCAGAGCATCTACATCATCGACTACTTCCGCAAGAACTTCCTCTATGTGTCGGACAATCCGCTCTTCCTCTGCGGACACACTGCCGACGAGGTGCGACAGATGGGCTACGGCTTCTACATCAACAACGTGCCTGCCGACGAACAGCCGATGCTTACCGAACTGAACCGTGCGGGCTTCCGTGCCTTCGACGATGTTCCGCTGGCCGACCGCCGACGCTGCGTGATGTCCTACGACTTCCACATCCTCACCTCGGAGCGTCCCCTACTCATCAACCACAAGATTACGCCCCTTGTGCTCACGGATGATGGCCGTGCCTGGCTCGCCCTCTGCACCGTCTCGCTCTCGTCGCATAAGGAGGCCGGGCAGATTCGTTTCCGCATTCTGGGACAGAGCGGCTACCGTCAGTATTCGCTCACCGCTCACCGCTGGCAACCCTGCGAGGGTGTCACGCTCACTCCCGAGGAGAAACAGGTGCTGACCCTCTCGGCGCAGGGCTACACCATGAAGGAGATCAGCGACCATATCTGCCGCTCGTTCGACACGGTGAAGTTCTACCGCCGCCAACTGTTCGAGAAACTCGACGTCGCCAACATCACCGAGGCCATCGCCTTTGCCACCAACTACGGACTTTTGTAAAGGAGAAAGATAGGGTTAAGTCTTATAAAAACAATACCCGGCAGTTTGATTTCTCAGGGACTGTCGGGACTTAACGATGCAAAGATAAGAATAATTCTGCTAACTTCCAAATATTTTAGCAAAAATCTTATGTTATAAGCAAAAAATTGCCTCAAATGCACATAATTCTGCTGCTAACTTGCCCAACATGATCCAATCCATAGAGTAAAGTGTTAGCATTGATATTCATCCAATGAAATAGGCGCATGATTCTTGCATAGCAATCTAACACACCCTGTGTATCAATACATACAGGATTTCCAAAGCAAATCGCCTCATGGTGAGCAATACGGTTACGTATCGTATTTATTACATTCAGGTCATTAAACACAAATGTATTATCATATTGGTGCTGAGCCGTTGATGTCGGCTTGTTGGGGAAGATGTTCAGCAGACATCTATTGGCTATGCGATACTGCACATTGTTAAACATGAACTTCCATACACCAAATTCCATTTCAGCCAACAGCTTCGTATGCGAATAGTTGTGGCTCCGTATCAATCCCTCGTATGCTTTCTTGATAATCTTTCGTGTGCCATCTACACGAGGGTCTGTGTCGAAACGACCGCCTGGCAATATGAAATCTCTAAGCCAGTCGTTGCCAAAGTTGGCAACCATTTCCTTGTTAATCTTGTTTCGCAGCGACACCTCAAAGCAACTAATTAGCGTAAACATCTCTTGCGACAATTTCAAATTGTAGCGATAGAGCGTCATCGCCCGGCGTGTGTCGTTGCCACATGCCAGTACATATCGCTGCATGCGTTCTGGTGAAATTGTATCTTCAAATTCGTTGTATCTCATGTTGTGAGTTTTTAAGTTTGGGTGCAAAGTTACACATTTCCTCCGACATTTCATCTTCCAGCCATTCTTTTCTTGCCCTTTTTACTACCCAAATGGGTAATTTTTCATCCCCGCGATGCAGAATTACCCATTTGGGTAGTGGATTTATTGGGCGGATTCATTTTCTTTGCAGCAAAAATTCGTAAAGGATATGAAAAGAGTGATTCTATTTTCGGTAATGTGCCTCGTGGCGATGGCCTCGACAGCACAGGGTATCAGCGGTCGAGTGATTGACGAGCAATCACGGCCGATGCCATTTGCCAACGTCGTATTGCTTAATCGTACCGACTCCGTTTTTATCGTGGGAGCCGTGACAAAAGATGACGGCACTTTCACCATCGAGACCGAGAATCAAGATGATGGTGAGCACCAGTCGTCCGGTCTGTTGAAAGTGACGAGCGTAGGATATATAACAAGGTATATCGACGCACGGCAGGGAAACGTGGGCGACATTCAGATGCAGCCCGACACGCAGATGCTTGGTGAAGTGGTAGTGAAAGGCCATGTTCCACAATTTCAAATGGGCAATGAAGGATTGGTGACCAACGTGGAGAACACGCTGTTAAGCCAGTTGGGAACTGCCAGTGACGTATTGAAACATGTGCCAGGCATTATTGCGAAAGATGATCAATATGAGGTTTTCGGGAAGGGAACTCCTATTATCTATATCAATGGCCGGAGAATGAGGAATAACAGGGAGCTGGAACAACTGAAATCAACAGACATCAAGAACATAGAACTCATCACCAATCCTGGAGCCAAGTACGATGCTACGGTTGGTGCCATCGTGAAGATACAGACAGTCCGCAAGGCTGGCGACGGTTTCAGTATTGATACATGGGGACGATGGCAGCAGAGCCGTAAAGACAAAGAGGCAGCATCGCTCGACATGAACTACCGCAAGAATGGCTTGGATATCTTTGCTTCGCTGTGGGCAAGCAGAGGAAATCATCTTCAACTGTCGGAATTAACTCAGGAAGTTCAAACCGACACTCTTTGGCAACAGAGAAACGACATGCGGACGGATATCGTCAGCCGTGACTATAGCATTGAAACGGGCTTCAACTATATGTTGAATGAGCACCATTCGTTTGGTGCTAAATACGAATACACGTTCCCGACTAATGAGGACGAGACAACAACTTTGACAAGTGATGTAACGGCAAACGGAGAGTTCTATGACAAATGGGAAAACCTGACCCAAAAACAGACAAAAGGAAATGCAAAGCATAAACTGAATGCCTATTATATCGGTAAGGTGGGGAAACTGGATATTGACTGGAACTTTGACTATCTTCATAGCGGTTACGACGAGCAAAGCAGAATAGAAGAGACTTGTCAAATACAAGACAATCGCCTGATTGATGCAGAAAACAGGGTGAGAAACAATATGTTCGCATCGAAACTCTCGATGACCTATCCTCTGTTTGGCGGTTCTTTGGGCTTTGGCGCAGAATACATCAATACCGACCGACAGGATGACTATGCGAATCCGCAGAACTATGTCGCCTCCAGTTACAGCACCCTAAAAGAGCAAAGCATCAGCCCGTATGCCGAATATTCTAAGCTGTTGCCAAAGATTGGCCAGTTCCGTATGGGACTCCGTTATGAACACGTGAACTTTGATTACTATGATAATGGTCATCTCGTGGAAGGACAGAGCCGCAGCTACAGCAATCTTTATCCATCGCTGTCCTTTGCCACACGGCTTGGTAAGGTGCATGCACAGATTGCCTACTCAGCCAAGACCACACGCCCCACCTACCGCCAGTTGAGCAACGATGTGTTCTATGTCAATCGTTACGGCATGCAGCGGGGTAATCCATTGCTCGACAATTCTATCATCCACAACATTTCTATTCAGGGAATGTGGAAATTCCTGCAGTTTTTTGTGGACTATTCTGACGAGCGCGGACGGATTATACACTGGATGGAGCAGATGGACAACTCCAATGTAACGCTGGTGACTTACAAGAACATCAACAGTCTGAAATGGATCGTGCCCTTTGTCTCACTTGCGCCTACGTTTGGCATTTGGCATCCACAGCTGTCGTTGGGTTTTCGTAAGCAGTGGCTTACATTGGAAACGACGGAAGGTAACATTTCCCTAAACAAGCCGATGCTGATAGCGCAAGCGAACAATACTTTCAGGTTCAGCAAGACTTTAACAGGGGAGTTGAACTTCAGATACCAAAGCCCAGGGCATTACCAGAATATCTATTTGGACTATCACCATACTGTCCTCAATGTCAGCATCGTCAAGACCTTCTTTAATGACCGTCTGAGCATCAAACTTGCTGGCGAAGATTTGATTGACCGTAGTCGTGACGGGAACTTAGTCTATAACCATCAGGTCAAATTGTGGCAAGGTAACTACTATGACCGTCGCCAGTTCGTGGCAACCATTCGCTATAAGTTCAACACTACCCGAAGCAAGTACAAGGGCACAGGTGCTGGTAATGACGAGAAGAACAGACTATAATCCACGAATATGCAGAACAATCTCAAATACATAAATCTCTCTTGGGCAGTAGTGGGAATCTGCGAGGGTTCCCACCTGCCACTCTCGGCTCTTGTTCATGAGGGGGACGATATGGAGGAAACGGTAGAGCATTACGTCATCGGCTACCTCGCCTTCTGGCACATCGCCTTTGTGGATGAGTCGCGTCTTGTGCCTTGTGACGATGAAGCCCTGCGCGAAGCAGCCCGCCAAAAGATAGACCGCTACATCGCCGACCATCCGCCCGTCGAGACGCTGCCTCGTTTCTACCTCGTCCTGCTCCGTCAGCCGATAGCCCCGATGGAAGCCGACGGCATGAGCCGCGTGTATCAGATGTAACCCTTCGAAATGTAACTAACCCTATGAACATTTGTTCAGACTTTCACCTCGGCAGACACTTTTCTGCCTTTGCCGAGGGCTTTTTCCTCCCTTTTCTGTAACTTTGCAGCACGAAATAACAAATAAAACGAAATGAATATGAAAACAATGAAACCCTGGAGAATCGCATTTGTGATGACCGCTGCCATGCTCTCCCTCGCCTCTTGCAGCAGCGACGAAAAGGACGGGGATTGGGACACGATGGTATGGAAAGCCGAAGTGCCTGTCGTCAAAACAACCGATGGCATCTATGATGTCTCGGCTGATGGCGGGACGTTCACGTTCACCTGCCGAAACTATTCCAAGCCTTGGTTCTCCGATGCTAACGAAGACGGAAAAGAATTTCTCCCTCCTTATATGCACGATATTGATTATGGATTGATTTACAGTGAAAACTTCCGTGCCGAGATACATGGAAACAGGTTGACCATTGATTTCAAGGCTAATGATGGGACACAGGCGAGGAATACCACTATTACTGTAACTGCTGGCGACATCTTCTACACGTTCCGTTTCAAGCAGTTTGCAAGTAACGTATGGCAGAGCACCTGTCAAGTCAAATATTCTCTCTTCGGAGTGAGCGAAGACCTGCTCAAGTTCTACGATGTTACTGCCGGATATTTTGGCATCGATGGTTTGCAGCACAATGAAACTATCACTGGCAGCAGTTGGAGCTACATCCCGGAACCAATCAGCATAGCCGATGCGCCAGAGGAATTCAAGTGCAAGATAACGGCCACACGCAAGGCAAATCTTCCCGAACTGACTGAGGACTATTATGAAATCGGCTACGGAATTGATACACGTGTTACTTTTCTCAACGCCAATGGTGATGGGGTGTATAGCGTGAAGCACACACAGCCCAGTTCCTTTACGTGGGAGACCGACAAGGCAGAGATGCAGAAATTCCTCGAAATCACACCTGAAATAGAAGTTGCAAATTATTCCTTGATGGTCAGCAAGGCAGATTTGATTGAAAGGCTGAAATGAAGAAGCTAATGGACATCCTACCTATAAATAACAGAAATGAGAACAATGAAACTCTGGAGAATTACATTTGCCTTGCTCGCAGCATTCTCCCTCGCCTCTTGCGACAAGAATCACAGCGTGCCTGTCCCCATGTGCGTGCTTGAATAATCCAATATCCGCTGTTCTATCAGCTCTGTGCGACGGGTCTGTACTGCGAAGTAATTCTGAGCGAAAGCAATCTCGGGCTTACAAAAAACATGAAGTTGAACCCTTTAAACCCTGAAAATGGTATGATTCTTTTTAATAATCCCTAAAAGTTGTGCTTTCAGGCGTAACACAACAATTATTTTGTGTACTTTTACATAAGAATATGAAAAAGTTGCCATTTGGGGTTTAGTAATTCGGTTTTCGCGTGTATTAAGATTGTATGACAGACAGAAAAGACATAGAAAAGCTGTTCAAGCAGCATTACCGTCAGATGTATCGGCTGGCCACCATACTTCTGCACGACGATGCTGAGAGCAAGGATGTAGTGCACAACATCTTCGCTCAACTTCTCGATGATTCACGTCATCTCCGCGAAGAAACAGCCGAGTCCTATCTACTTACAAGCGTACGAAACCGATGCCTAAATGTGATTCGAAGCCGTCAGATACAGGAACGGATTGAACATCTCTACCTCCTCGATCTCGACACTACTATCTCACCGATGGAGCATCTTGATGAAGAGCTTAAAGCCTTACAAAAGGGTATAGCCCAGCTTGATCCGCCCATCTGCCAAGACATCATCTTACAGCATTTCCGTGATGGCATTACCTTTAAGGAGATTGCGTGTCGTATGGGGGTTAGCGAGACTACTGTCTATAAGCATCTACGCCGTGCGCTAAGTCAATTACGTCAACAACTTCAAAAACAATGAGCGTATGAACAAGACAGACCTTTTGCTCCAGATGATGGAGCAGCCCCATCGATACACAGCCGAGGAGTGGCAGAAGTTACTCGCCGACGATGAGTGCCGCGAGCTCTATACACTGATGTCAAAGACACAGAGTGCCATTGATGCCGATAAGGATATCACTGATGATATGATTGATGACGAATGGAAGCGACTCAATACGCAAACCAGGCCTTCATTTATCATTCTGCACTCTTCACTCTTTAAGTTTGCCGCTATGTTCATCGGTATTCTCCTTATATCGGGCATAGCCTATGCCGCCATCCATATAGTGCGACAATACCAAAAGCCAGAGACTCCACAAACCGAACAAGTGGCAACTATAAAAAAGCCCGTCAATGTATCTGACACACTTAGAATCGACTCCACTATCGTCGAGCCAGTTATCTACGACAACGTTCCTCTTGAAAAGATGCTGCCAGAGATAGCGACCCATTATGGTGCTTCGGTAACATTTCAAGACGATGCTGCCCGCCAACTTCGCCTTTTCTATCAGTGGAAGCCCGAATACACCATAGAAAAGGTCGTTGAGATGCTCAATAACTTCGAGACCCTGCAGCTTCAGTTAGAGGGTGATACATTGTTTGTCTCATCAACTATCAATCAGTAGCCATGAGACAGTTGCTTCTCTTCCTATTGTGCCTATCAGGCATATCCGTTAGTGCACAGAAAATTACACGTGACTTCCGTGACGTGTCGATGTCTGATGCCCTTCGATACATCCAGGAACAGACTACGCGATACGATGTTATCTTTATCTATAACGAGCTGGAAGATTTTCGCGTAACAACCAATGTTCACCACAAGTCAGTAACCGATGCTATTCTTCAGCTAGTTGGTTTCTATCCCATCCGAGTTGTCAAGAGTGGTGAACATGAAATCTATGTGGAGTGTATCCACAAAACCGACCGACATCTGACAGGCACCATCATTGACGAACAGGGCGTGCCTGTGGCATACGCTAATGTTGCCATCCTCAATCCCACTGACTCCACCCTGCTTAGTGGTGGTGTTAGCAACGAAAGCGGCTACTTCGCTGTTCCATACGAACAAGAAAGTGTTTTTGCCCGCATTTCCTATGTCGGTTACAAGACCGTCTATCGGCACTGCAATCAGCCTAATGTGGGTACAATACGAATGCAGCCTGATAACTATACTCTGAATGGCGTGGTCGTACAGGGTGAACGTCCAAAGGTGGTGCTACAGGGTAATTCGCTGATGATGAATGTGGAAGGAACAGTGATGGAACGTTTAGGTACGGCAGAGGATGTACTTACACGTGTCCCGATGATTGCCAAACGGGGCGAGGGATTCGAAATCTTAGGCAAAGGGGCACCGCTTATCTATCTGAACAATCGCAAACTGAGCGACCTAAACGAACTGAGAAATATACAGTCGGACTTTATCCGCAGTGTGGAGGTCATCCAGAATCCTGGTGCCCGCTATGATGCTTCGGTAAATGCTGTCATCATTATCCGCACAAAACGGGCAGCAGGTGAAGGGCTGGGTGTGGAATTGTCATCATGGTCTCGCTGTGGGCGCGGCTATGCCAATAATGAGAGAATCAATCTGACTTATCGAACGGGTGGACTGGAACTTTTCGCTAACCTCTTTGGAGCATATAACAGGCGGAAAAGCAATGGCGAGTTCGAGCAGACCATCTTTGCCGACACGCTCTGGGTGATTAACAATAAGCAGAAGAATAATGTTCGCAATCCCTTCTTAGAAGGGCGCTTCGGCTTTAACTACCAGATCAATGATAGCCACTCTTTCGGCGGATTCTACCAGAATACCTACGACTATGTGAAGACTCGTAGTGAGTATGATGATGACTTACAAGCCGACGGAGTGCCATACGACCACTTGCAGAACAGCAGCGTCCGGCGTGACAAGAACGCGCCCACACATCAGGTCAATCTTTACTACACAGGAAAAGTGGGCCAACTCAGTATCGATTTTAACGCCGACTATACCTCCCGTAAGCAGCAGACTTGCAATCAGCAGCAGGAACTCAGTACCGAGTACGAAGACCGCGATGTAAATACCGAAAGCCAGACACGCAGTAAGATGTTTGCTGAAAAACTATTCGTTACACATCCGCTATGGAAAGGTCTGATAGAAGTCGGCGAGGAATATACCAATACGCGCTGGCGCAGCAGATTCGACAACCCCGAGGGATACATTGCCAACAGCAACAATGAGCAGCACGAAAGCAACATTGCGCCCTTCATGGAACTGCGCCAGCGTTTGGGACGCT
>CAMHUU010000020.1 GCA_946188395.1 uncultured Prevotellaceae bacterium
GACCAGAAGTGTTGAAGGTGTACTCATCCATGATGGTCATGTACTGCTGAGCGTTCAGCAGCTGAGGACGCTTGTAAGCGTTCGACCAACCGAAGGCACCGTTGTAGGTGATCTCCACCTTACCAGCCTTACCCTGACGGGTAGTAACCAGAATAACGCCGTTAGCAGCACGGGCACCGTAGATGGCAGCCGAAGCAGCGTCCTTCAAGATGTCGATGCTCTCGATATCGTTGGGGTTGATACCGTCAAGGTTACCGCCGGCAACACCGTCAATCACGTACAAAGGCTGAGAGTCACCAGTGGTACCGATACCACGGATGTAAACCTTGTAGCCCTTACCAGGCTGTGTTGACGACTGTGTGATCTGCACACCAGGCGTGCTTGACTGCATGGCCTCCAGGGCGTTGGTGGTGTTCAACTTGGCGATTTCATCACCTTTTACCTGAACAGTAGCACCTGTAACCAGCTTTTTCTTCATCGTACCATAACCGATGACCACAACGTCGTTCAGTGTTGTGTTGTCCTCAACTAGGGTAACGTTGATGTTACTCTTGCCAGCAACCTTGATCTCCTGGGTTACATAACCCACGTAGGAGATAACCAGTGTGGCGTTAGAGGCAGCATTGACGCTGAATTCACCGTTGAAATCGGTAATCGTACCGTCATTACTACCTTGCACTTTGACTGTGGCACCGATAACCGGTTCACCAGCCTCGTCGTTCACAGTTCCCTTGACGATGCTCTGGGCGCTCATTGACAGCGGGAGCATGGTAAACAGGAACAACAAACCTAAGGTTTTTTGTAACTTTTTAAAGTTCCACATAAATAAATTTAGTTAATTAGTAATTAATTATTAAAAATGTATAGTTGTTGCCAACGTTAGTTATATCGCGTTAGTTAATTTTATAATTTTGGCTGCAAATTTAACTTATTTATAAATATAATACTTTCTTGTTTGTAACATATATTATATAAAACGCAATTTGGGGTTATTTGTGTTACATATCAAAAAGAAAATGTTTCATTTGGTAAAGTTTCAGACTCTCTTTTTTGTTCCCAATCAAGGGTGTTTGGTAAAATTTTTGTAATCAAATTACATGAAATACAAATAAAAGTTGTAATTTTGCAGGCACATAAAAATGAAAAGAACAGATATATCTGAAAGAAATATAAAGATGGGAGCAGAAAGAGTGAAGACCAACTTCCTTAAATACATGCCTGGGATAGTCATAGTGCTTTTGTCCCTATGCTCTTTCGTCTTCTTCCAATATTTCTATCCCTACCATTTCTTTTACCAGGAACAGAACCAACTGTTCCTCTTATCGTGGGAATACATCAGTACTTATTTCGATAAGCCGGGATGTATTGCCAAATTAGTAGGAGACTTCCTGACGCAGTTCTATTATTATCTCTATGCAGGTGCAACAATCTTAAACATCAGCCTATTACTGACTACCGTATTGCTCTATCGGGCTTTACGCAATTTCAAGTTGAAGAGGCTACTGAGTTTCTTGACTGCTTTTTTACTCTTCGCTTTTCTTGTTATCTGCCATTTCGATGTAAGTTATCGACTGTCGTCCACTATTTCGATGATGGGTTGGATGATGGTGCTGTGGCTCGTGTCGTTGTTGAGTAAAGTTTATAAAAGTCGCTCTTCTTTGGTTCCATGTGCCCTTTCGTTGGCTGTCGCACTACTACCAGCCTATTGGCTCTTCGGACTACCCCACGTTAAAAGGTTACAAGGGCCAGATTTTATATTAGAGAAAAATTTTGCTATAGAAAACGAATACCATTTCGGATATTACGACAAGGTTGTTGAACTTGTAAGAAACTCGGAAGTCAGGAATGATCAGATGCTTTTCTTCTATAATCTTGTACAGGCTCAACGTGGTGTATTACCCGACCATCTGCTTGACTTTACGCCCAACTATCTTGGTACGTTTGAAAAAATTGGACCTGAGACCCCCCTTCTTACAATTATTAATATGAACGAGTTGTATTGGGCATTGGGTGATATGACGTTTACGGAACGTGCAGCGATGATGGCCAACGTGTTCTCGCCAGAGAACCGCAATAATCGTATGGTAAAGCGTTTGGCTGAGTGTGCCATCGTCAGTGGTGACAAGGCTGCTGCCCGTAAGTTCCTGGGGTTGATGGAGCAGACTCTTGTATGGCGCGGGTGGGCCCGGAATGCTCCTTCAGCCGTCTACTATGCAGAGAAGGCACGTTTCAATAACCAGCAAGATACAATTAGCATCAGCGATAATGCCCATTTTATTATGATGCAGCTGCTCGATTCCAATCCTGATAACGAGGTGGCGCTCGACTATATACTTTGTAGCACCTTGTTGCTGAAAGATATCGAGAATTTCAAGCGCGACTACGACCGTTACTGCACTCAGCGTCCGCGACTGAAGAAATTGTATCAGGAGGCGCTCTGTATCTGGCTGGCTGGCAGCAACGCTTCAGAAGAAGAGTGGCACCGTTATATTAAACAAAGCGACGTGATGCATCGTTTTGTGCAGTACAACCAACAACGCGGCAGTGCTGCATTCAGAGATACCTATTGGTATTATTTTGATAAGGTTAAAGCTCCCAAGATATGAGAAGGTTACCAGATATACTAGTTTCACTCGTCGTACTAGTCCTGCAAGCCGGCTGTACGCCGACGCCGCAGAATGTCCAGACGAGCGACGCGTTGCCTCCTATCTATCCTGACTATTGCAACGTGACTATCCCCAAGAACATCGCCCCGCTGAACTTTTTGCTGCGTGGCGAGGTAGAGGCTGTACAGGTCAAGGCTGGCGACGTTACTATCAATGTCCGTGGTAACGAGGTGACGTTCGACGAGGGAAAATGGCGACAGCTGCTGGCTGAACGTCAGGATATCAGCGTGGTCGTTACAGCCTTGCAGGATGGAGAATGGACGGAATATAAGCCATTTCATTGGTATGTGACTGGCGATATGATTGACCCCTGGCTCAGCTATCGCTTGATAGAACCTGACTATGAAATATGGAGCAGGCTGCAGATCAAACAGCGCTGCGTAGAAAACTTCGACGAAAGAACACTGAGCGATTGGCAGCATGCAGATAACCAGTGTATGAACTGCCATACGACTGCCCATCAGGACCCGACGCTTTCGATGATGTATGTGCGTGGTCCTCAAGGTGGCGCATTCCTGAACCAGAATGGAAAACTGCGTAAATTGGCCATTAAGACAGCCGACATGGTGAGCGGTTCGGTATATTTCGGTTTCTCGCCGTCAGGCCGTTACATCACCTTCAGTACTAACGTAATTGTTCCCGCTTTCCATTCCAAAGCCGGAAAGCGACTGGAGGTTTTCGACTCAAAATCGGATGTTTATGTGGCCGATTTGCAAGAGAACCGCATCATCCGTTCACCACTGCTGAACGACAGCACGATGCTTGAAACCTTTCCAACCTTCTCGCCCGATGGTCACTATATCTATTATTGTGTAGCTCGACACGTCCGGCTGCCTCAGGAACTGAAACAGTTGCAATATGCCTTGGTGCGTATTCCGTTTGACGAAACGACGGGCAGCATCGGAACACAGGTGGATACCGTCTACCAGTCGCGCAGCGTTTGTCATCCACGAATATCACCCGATGGTCGCTATGCCCTTTTTACCGTGCAAGATTACGGAACTTTTCCCATTTGGCACCAGGAGTCTGACCTCTGTATGATGGATCTGACGACTGGTGCTGTTGATACGCTGACAGCTGTTAATAGCAACCGCAGCGACACCTATCATTCGTGGTCGAGCAACGGCCGTTGGTTTGTCTTTGCCTCCAAGCGCGACGACGGGCTCTTCGGAAAGCCCTATTTTTGCTATGTCGACCGTCACGGGAAGGCCCATAAGCCATTCTGTTTGCCACAGCGGTCGCCGGCATTTTATGACAATACGCTGAAATCGTTCAATGCGCCGGAACTGTCGAAGGGCATGATACCTTTCGACGCCAAGGATATTGAACAGGCGATGCGGCAAGAAGCTGAAGTGTTCCGGTAACAGCGCGCCTAAGGCCTTACAGCAGTCTGTATGCGCTGGTCGACCATAGCCTCGTGAGCGGCAGCATGGCTGTCGAAGTCGACTTTCCGTTGTGTGAAGTCAGGCGTATTGAAGGAGTAAAGACTGCTCTCGTCGTACTTTCGGGGATAGCGCTGTGGCAGCAGGAAGGGTCTTGACCAATGTCCATGGTCGTCAACAGAAGCGAGATAAAGCCGTGAGTAGAGCCCGTCGCCGCGACGGCTGGTGAACACAATCCAATGTGAGTTGACGTTCCAATTATGATAACTGTCAGCCCTCGGGCTGTTGATTTCCTTCAGTTCCCGTGCTTCACCCGTTTGCAGGTCCAGTAACCACTGGTCGCTTTCCTCGTGCCAAATCGAGAAGTAACCATAGTCCGCCAGGGTGAATAGGATGTATTTCCCGTCATACGACGGACGTGGCCACGTCAGGCTCTTGCCCATGCTGACGGCATTGAAGATGGTGTCGACCTGCTGACCATAGGTCCCTTTCTCGGCATCAAAAGCGATGCGACACAAATTGTATTTTTCGTCTTTGTAGTGGGTCGGATATTCCTGCTGCTTACATGTCATATAGTATAGCCACTTGCCGTCAGGAGAGAAAACGGGCGAGTTTTCCGACCAGTCTTTGGTACTCAGTAACGAATCGGTAAGAATCTCGTGAGTCGCAGGGTTATAGACAAAGACATCTGAAGACAGGTCGAAAACCTCAATTCTTTCGTCTTTTCCTACATGGAATCCTTGTCTCGTCTGATTCGTCGAGAATGCACAATATTTTCCGCTAGGATGCCAGTATGGATACACCATCGAACCTCCCAGTAGTTCATTCTTGGCTGCCAGCCATTCACGCTTGCCGTTGATTTGAAACATAGTCGCTCCGTGCTGTCCTCGAACGTGAAACACAAAATGGTCCGGGTTGGTCTTGTTCGACATGTGGCAGTTCACGCATTGTCCGGGAATCTCGGTGTTTTCTATGATAGCATACTCGTCAAAAGTCGACAAATCGCGCTGGTAGAGTCCCATGTGGCTGTACGTCTCATAGCCCGGTGCAATGCGGCGGTAAGTCAGTCCCCATTCGTCAAGGGCATAAGGACTGACAGTTACCTTGAAATCTTGATACTTGGTCCATTGCCCGTCTTTTCGGGCACAGACGGTAAAGGATAGCTCGCTGCCTTTGTTCTGGGTTGTCAGCTGGTGCCACTCGTCGATGTCAAAGTCGGCCCACTCGCCATTCGTGTGCAGTTCGCCACCTTTGCTGCCGCGGATGGTAACATCGATTAAATCGACGTCCGCATCGGCCATATTGAAGTTCAGCGGAGCAATACCGACAGGCACCGTTACCCCCACGTAATCAGGATATATTTCGGGCAGCAGGTCGGCCGTCGTCACGTCGTGCGGCTTGTCGGCACAAGCTACCAATCCGACCAGACTTAATATACCTATCAGCCCTAGAATAAAGCTTCTCATCATTTTCCAACCATTAAATAATACCATGTTGTCTGCTTGAAACGTTCCAGCCCAGTTGCGCTTGCTCCACCGCTGTTATAAGTTTGAATGAAATCACGAAAGTTGTTTGCCACCATCTGGTTCACATAGCCCTGTGGAGGTTGCTGGTTACGTTGGGCAAAGGCAAAGGCCACGGCTTCCTGGCACATCCGAGGTCGATAACCTAATTTCAGTCCGTCGACGAAAGTCATATAATTCATGAATGTATTTATGTCACGCTCCAGCAGCGGACACAGCAACAGGTATTGCAGGGCTAAACCATTTTTGGAATTCTGCATCAGCAGCTGTCCCATCATCTTGTCCAACTCCTTCTCGCTGAACAAAAAGTCGTCCTTTAATCGCAGTTGGCGCATCTTTCCATATACGGGATGGGTGTCTATAGCCTGTTCATTGCCTAACATCAGCAAGGTACGCTGAGCCCATTTTTTGTAGCTGATAGTTTTCTCGAGCATCTTCAGATACTTGCGGGCTACCTCGTACTGGCCGTTTACCAGATTGCTTTCAGCCAAGCGTTTGATACAACGGCAACTTTTGGCATAGTTGGGAATAGCCTCCATAGTTTCAAAAGCTAAGCGTTGCGCAGTGTTAACCATTCCTAAATGCCAATATACTTCGCTGGCAAGCATCATCGTCGAAAAGTTTCGTTCGAACTCTGGGAGCAAGCCTTGCAAACCATTTTGGTAAAACTCAAAGGCTCTGTCTCCGAGTTGGCCTTTCATCCCAAGAGCCAGATTTGTAGCACAGACCGACATCGGAAGGTCGGGCATTTTCCGTTCTGCCTTGTTGATAATTGCCGACCAATTGCTGCTACGCACCATATAGTCGTACTCCATTAACTCGTATTTGCGTGCGTCAAAGCATAATGGGCGTAACAAGAGGAAAATGACGGCCAGTATCACTGCTTCGCCCAATCCGTTAATCAGTTGCTGCTGAGGCTTCAAGGCCGTTGGCAGCCATTTTGTTACGATGGGAATGAGTACACAAACAGCCATCAATACACTCAACCAAACGAAATATACCTCTGTGAAACGGTAGTAGTCAAGTCCACGGAATAGTCTTGGCAGCGGATAGGGTACTAAATGTGAGCTAACGATGATGCAGACAACTGCATAAACAATGGTCAGCAGTCCGAGCCCCGCAGCAGACATCTTCGATGCTTTCACCTGCCACATCCGCAGGGCAGTGTACGTTGCGAGCATGAGGACTGCAGGACCTGCCAGCCAATAGACCACTGGGATGGCCATTGTGAGATACAGTGTTTGCCAGCGGCCTGTCACCATTTCGTATATCCACATGGACATCTCTGTCAGTAACAGTGCCACGACGAAGGTCAGCAGGACACTCTCGTCACCCAGCAGCAAGCACAGAAACATTGAAGGCAGGAAGCTTAACGCGTAATGGGTGTCAGGCCGTTTCGTGCTTACTATCACCATGAGTCGCCACGTCAACCATTGCAGCAACACCAAAGCTCCTGCCAGCACCAAAGCTGCCAAGGCGTGGTTGATGTAGGTTTGCACGAGATATTCTCCGATACAACGTGCCAGTCCATCGGGTACAGTAAGCAGTTGTCCGATATAGCCGCTATCCATCAGAAACAGTTGATACTGCTCATGATAGGCAGTCAGTGCAGGGTATACCAGCCACCATAACAGGAATACGCCTACGCCGAACGTCAGCGTGGCCAGTCCCTTCCAGTATTTATTGATTAACGGGCTCATCCGTGTCGGCATCAATAGTTACTATTTTTCCGTCGGGCATCTTTTTTTGATAGGTTTTCGGGAATATTCCCTCTAGGAAATCGCCCACCGTGGTACCTTTCATGTTGGCAGCCATCTGACGGGTGCGGTTTTTGTAGGCCTGAAGAACCTCACGGCCCTGTTGTTCTATTTTAACGGCATCCTCCATGTGGTTATTCTGTCGAAGCATTCCCACCGTACGGTAGTACATGTCACGGTCGTGGGCATACTGCTCAGTCAACTCTTTCCACGCCTGCAGCGAGTCGTTTTGCTGTGCACCATGGGCCGAACTGACGGAGTCGATCTTTACCTCGATATCACCAGGTTCACCCACCACCAGCAACTGCTGGATGCCCATTCGGTAGTGGTAGTCTACCAGTATCTTGAACATCTTTGCCGAATCGGTTGCAAACTCAAACTTCCCGTCCTCAATCACCACGCTGTCCACAAACTCTGCCGTTTGGGGACCAAACAGCGGCACCAGGAAAATACGCTTGCCGTTCAGGCGCTCTTTGCCAACAGTGCCGTGAATGCGACAAGTCGTGTCGGTTTTGCAACTGTCTAACAGAACGATGGCTGCGAGAACCATCAGAAAAAGTAAAATTCGTTTCATATTGATTGTCTATTCTTTTATTTTAACTTGGATGCGTTCGTTTCGGAATACCTGCTTGCGAGCCTCGCGAATGTCAAAGTCTACCTTTTTCTTTGTGAAGTCGGGCACATTGTACGAGTCAAATTGCTCGCTATAGAACTTCCTGGGATTGCGTTGGGGAAGCAGGAAGGGCTTTGTCACACGGCCCTGCTCGTCGATGGAAGCAAAATAGAGGTGGGCAAACATGCCGTCCTCGCGTTTCGACGAGAACACAAACCAATGCGAGTTTTCTGACCAATTGTGGTAGCTGTCGGTATTGTCGCTGTTGGCTTCCGTCAGCGGACGGCTCTCCCCCGTTTTCAAGTCCATCAGCCATAGGTCGGCATCCTTTTGGAATACGGGGAAATTGCTTCGGCTCGTTACGCAGTACATCAGCCAGCGCCCGTCGTATGAGGGGCGTACCAGCGTGTAACTGCAGTCGTTCTTTGGTCCGTTAAGCAAGGTGTCTACCTCGTGTCCGAATGCGCCTTTCTCTGCATCAAATGGAATTCGGCAGAGCGAGCACTTCACCTTTTCGTACTCTGCAGGAACCCTGCACGCTTTCGACGTGCTATAATAAAGCCACTTGCCGTCGGGCGAGAAGGCGGGGAATATCTCCAGGTCGGTGGTGGTCATCAGTTCGGGTGTCAGAATCAATTCGTTGCTGCGTACGTCGAGCACAACGACATTGCTAAACGCATGATAGGCTTCAATGCGCTGTCCCCTGCCTACAAAGAAACTTTGGTGCACGGAATTGGTGGCATATGCGCAGTAATTGCCCGATGGGTGCCAATAGGCATAAGAACCGGCAGCTTTCGTAGAATCGGTTTTGGTATTTAGCCATTGTTGTTTGCCATCAGCCAATTGTATCAGTGTACCGCCGCCATCTCCACGAATCTGTAGGGTTAGTTGTTGGGGATTTGTACGGTTGGGGGTGTGGCAGTTAAAGCAGCGCCCGGGCAGTGCTGACTCCTGCATGATGGGGTATTCGTCGAAGCTATGGATGTCGCGTTGGTAGATGCCAATATTGCCACCCACCTCATAGCCAGGCACGATACGGCGGTAGGTAACGCCCCAATCGTCGAGTGCATAAGAGCTGACGTAGATGGAGAAATCCTGATACCGGGTCCATTGCCCGTCCTTTCGGGCTTGTACAGTCACTTTCAGTTCACCACCTTTGTTCTGAGATGTCAATTGGTGCCAGTCGTCCGTATCGAATTCAGCCCACTCACCATGGGTGTGCAGCTCACCGCCTTTACTGCCTAAAATGGTGACATCAATTAAATCGACGTCCACATCATTCATGTTAAAGTCCAGTGGCGCAATGCCCACAGGCACTGTCACGCCGATGTAGTCGGGATATATCTCTGGCAGTTTGTCCACCGTCGTCGCGTCGTGCGGTCTCTCTGCGCAACCTGCCATCACTACTAAACCTACTAACCCTACCAGGCCTACTAAGAACTTTCTCATTCCGCCCCTCCTTTCTGACGCAACATGCGCTTTACGTATTCACCATATTTTGTGCCTTCTGCCTGACCTCGGCTTTGGATGGTGCGTACTGCATCCTGATAGCCTGCGGGCATATGCCGGTAGCCTCCGTATTGCTCAGCCCAGGGCATATACTGCATCACGCCCTGCACGTCGCCACGCAACAGCAGTTCGCCGATAAAGTAGTCGAGGGCCATCTTGTTGTCCTTGTTGTCTACAAACAAAAGCCCCATAATCTTTTCTTTTTCGTCGTAACTAAACAGGAAGTCATTTTTGAAACGCAGTTGGCGCAGACGTCCCCAATATTTGTTGATCATCGCGTCGTTGTTCAGACATCGTTCGGCCTCCTTGGCAAAATCACGGTAGAAAAGTGACTTCTTCAGTAGACTGATGTATTTCTTTGCAGGCTGATAGTGCCCGTTGATGAGCATGCATTCCACGATGCGCTTCGTGCAACGGCCACTCTTCTTGCCGTTTAGTATCGATTCCTGAATGTCGAACATATAGCGTTGCGCCGAGTTCACCAATCCCAGACGGAAGAATGCTTCTGCTGATGGCAGATTGCTAGTCTGGTCGCGCAGACGGGGCATAATGAGGGCATCTTCTCCGCTCTGATAGAAGTCAAACTGCCGCTCGGCCAGCATGCGCTTTTGCGACAGGGCCAGATTAACGCAGTTCGACCAGAATGCCGTCCTTACCTCGTGCTTCTCGGCACGACTGATTACTTCGTCCCATCGTTCGTTACGAATCAAATAGTCCAATCTAATCAGCTCATACATATCCTTGTCGTAGCCCGTCCATTGCGGATACTGCATCGGAGTGCGGTAGTATGTGCTTGTGACCATCACTTGTTGCATCGGCCATTGCGGCATCAGCCAGACGTAGATGCCTAATTGTGCTGCTACCAACCAACCTGCCGACCATAGATGCTGCCAACCGAACTGCATCAAACGCACCATAGTATAAAGCCATACGGCAGGACCAATTAGCCAGTAGGCCGCGGGCAGGACGATCATGTCTGTCCATGACCAGCGCTTCGACATTCGTACACATGCCAAAGCTAATGCTAATACGACAGCAACCAGTAACGACAACAGTACATTCACGTCGCCCATCAGCCACATGAGCATGATAACAGGAACGATGCTTAAGAGGCGCCAGCTGCCTTTTGGAAGCAGACAAGCCGTTAGCCGCTGTAAGGATACAAAGAGTAAGGCCAGCAAAAGTGCTCCGAGCCATTCTACATAATAGAACTGCACGATAAGCTCACCCAGCCAGTCAGCCAAACCGCCCGGAACGCTTATCCGCTCCATGAAATAGTCCGTTGTCCACAGAAACAACTGGTACTGCTCCTGATACGACAAGGCATGTGGATAACCCACAGCCCAAAACAGGAATACCCCGATGCCCAACAGCACCGACGACCCCATTTGTCCGTATCTCATCAGCAGTTGTTTCATAAACCCTTGCAAAATTACTACATTTCTCCGAATCTGCCAAATTAATAATTCATTATTTTCCCTCCTGTGTCCTCAGCCCAATGTCTTTCGGCCCCTTAGGTGCAAGCGATGAGTCCGTAAGGTTCGGACTCGCAGTCCGTAACCAGCGAACTGACAGTCCGACGGGACGGACTAAAGAAGGCCCGAGCAGTTCTTGCTCAGGCCTCCTGTTATAGAGTTAAATCTTGTGTGGTTCGGGATTATTTGGCCTTGAAGCTCCAGAATGTTGCTTCACTCCATGAACCTGTTCCATCGTCTGCATAAGTGAGGATGAGCTGTTCGTTAGTGAGTTTGATAATTTGGAACGAAGTCGGCTTCGTACCACCTCCGTTAATCTTGAAGGGGAAGAGAATAGAGCCGGCATCGGTGTCTAATGTTCCAAAATTCCAGGCAACGCCATTGACTTCATTGCGGTTCTCACTATAATTCAGTGTAAACTTACCGCTACGGATTTGGTTGCCTGAAGCATCGTAGGATTTTACATTTCCTGTAGCCCAGTCAAAGGTCATGTACGCATTAGGATCTTCCTCTCCTGTAGCTGCACCTGTGTCAGAGTGATTCAACTGACCAGTTAGCTCTGCTGCGGGGCAAGACCACCAAATGCCACTGGGGAAGTTTCCGCCATTGTCATTTGTGTAACCAAAGTTACCCCATGAACCAAGGACGATAGTTCCGCTGTTATCCCAAGGGATGTTCTCTCCCCATGTCCAAGCCTTAGTGTCAAAATCGGTCAGCATGGCTTCGCCGTCAGATGAACTTACAAAACTCCAGAAAGTAGCCTCGCTCCAACTACCTGTTCCTTCGTCTGCATAGGAAAGGATGAGCTGATCTGATGTAAGCTTAAGAATCTCAAAAGAAGTTGGCTTAGTTCCTCCTCCGTTAATCTTGAAGGGGAATAAAATAGCACCTTCTGTTGTTTTCAAAGTTCCTAAGCTCCACGCAACACCATTAACCTCTTTGCGTGTGGTTCCGTCCCATCCCTCTACAGAGTACTTACCCTTACGGATTTGGTTGCCACCGGCATCATAACAATAGATATTGCCATCATCGGTAATTACCATTTTAGCCTCAGGGCTTTCTTCACCAGTAGCTACACCAGTATCAGAGTGATTCAACTGACCCGTCAGTTCTGCTGCGGGACAAGACCACCAAATGCCACTGGGGAAGTTTCCGCCATTGTCATTTGTGTAACCAAAGTTACCCCATGAACCATAAACCATTGTTCCATTGTTGTCCCAAGGAATATTCTCACCCCAGTACCATGTCTTTGAGCCGTATGCATCACTTGCCAACAGGCGAACTACGGGATCCAGTTCCTGGGGAACAAAGACTGAAACAGTCTTCTGACCGGTAATGATGTTACCGTTGAAATCGCGAGTCTCGATATAGAAGGTCTGCTCAGAGGGATTGCCACGCTTGGGGACAATCTTGAACTTACCATTGGCAGTACCTGCGGCCAGGACATTCTCATTGCCCTCTTCGTCCTTCTGATAGATTCTGACTATGCGAGAGGGAGAGGTGGTGAACTTGAAATAGTTACCATCGGCAGCGGGCGTGGTGTATTCCTCGTCGGCAAACTGCTCGACAGAGAATCCACTGGCCAGCTGTTCACCAGTCAAATCAGAGTTGCCTGGCATGCTGATGCTATCTTTCGAAGGGTCGCAGGAGGTCAGCAGACCAAGTGCTGCAACCATGAATAATATTGATTTTTTCATTGTGTCTTCTGTTTTAATGATTCTACACATACGGATTACCAGCCATTGTATTCACTGGATGCATCCGTCCAACCATCGTTCTGCTTGACAGTACCCAGTGAAACCTGAGTCTCAGGCATTTTCTGGAAACCAGCTGTAGCATTGTAACGAGCAGCATAACCGCCATTGTGGGGCTTGTTGGTGTCAGGAGACCCACAATAGTAGATGTTCTGGTTTTCCTGCTTAGCCAGCTGTGTGGCAGCAATGTGCCAACGGCGGATGTCGTTCCAGCGGAGACCCTCGCAAGCCAGCTCCCAGCGGCGCTCGTTCTGCAGGGCCTGCAGTGAGTAGCCGTTGATGGCGGGAAGTCCCGCACGTGCGCGAACCTTATTGATACCATCAGGACTTTCCTTCAGCTCCGACTGCATGAGCAGTACGTCGGCAAAGCGGATGAGCACGAGGTCGTGGATGTTCGACAGCTGGAAGTTGTTCTCACCAGAGGTCTCCCATTTGCCGGGATACATCACGGTCTCGAAGCAGAATACGTATGCAGGAGGCTCGTTGCCGTCGGAACCTTTCACAGTACCGTCGTTCTTGGCGCAGATGGGTGACCACTTCTTTGAATAGTAGTCAGACTCCTGTACGAAGTCGGCCCAACCACCACGGGTGTAAGCGGGCATTTCGAGCGGGTCGTTGACGTCGGCGATGGTAGCCTGCAGACGCATATCGTTAGGCTCGGCAGCCTTCCAGTCGTTTACGAGGTTGGGAGCCACAGGACCAGCACCCCATCCCTGTCCGAAGGGGAAGGTGTTGCCCACATCCTGACCACCGCGAACACCGAAGTGCAGGGCAATACCATTGGCGTAACCGATAGTGGTGCTCCAAGAAGCCTGCTTGTTGAACTTGATGGCGAACATGGACTCGGGGTTGATGGCGTTGTCGTCCTCTACCCACTTCAGACCAGCGTCCTTATAGAGCGCGTAGTCGCCGATGGTCTTGTTGTTGGTGTAAGCCCACAGGTTGCGGAAGTCGGGAACGAGCTCGTAACCAGAGTTGTTGACGCAGTCGTCGATGTAGGCGATGACATCCTGCTTGGTCAGCGTGGTGCCGTCGTTCAAGGCAACAGAAGCCAGCGGATTGTAGCTTGTGCTAACCAAGTCAGCTGTTGAAGTACCATTGCCATAGAAACCGGTATAGAACAACCATGCGCGGCCCAGCATAGCTTCAGCGGTGTACTTGTCGATACGGCCGTCGCTGCGGCGTGTGGCAGGAAGGTTCTCACAAGCATCGCGCAGATCCTGCAGAATCTGAGCCCACAGCACCTGGACATCACCCTGAGAGCTGTTTTCCTGTTCAGGGTCAGTCACCAGGGGCACGTTTCCGTACATAGATGCTAACTCATAGTAGTAGAAGGCACGCAGGAATTTGGTTTCACCAAGACCGATTTTCTTGATGTCCTCTGCCATAGAAGCTTCGGTCAGCACCTTGATAAGGGTGTTGGCACGGGCAATGCCAGAATAGCGGTCAGTATAGAACTGATTGGTCATGTCTGAATTGTAGTTGCAGAGCAAGTCCTCGGCCTGCATCAGCTTGTCGTTGGTACCGCCACCGCCCAGCTGGTCGTCGGATGCCAGACAGGCAGCATAGAGGAACGAACACTGCGGATTGGCATGCGTCGTGTTCAGATTCTGATATACACCAGCCAGCACTGCCTCGATGTCAGCATCCGTCTTGGGGAACTCACTCGTAGACATTTCGCCGATGTTCTCTACGTTGTCGATGTCACAAGAAGCAAGTCCGAATGTGACAACGGCTGTAGCCATTAAAAATATCTTTTTCATATTCTTATGTTTTCTGAGTTTATACGTTTGTAAGTTAATGGGATTACTTCACCTCAGAGATAACTACCGAGCGGCTCAACTGTGGATCGTTCAGATACATGTTGTCCACACCACCCTTAGAGTCGAGTACGAGGCTGTCGCGAGATACGCCATACTGGTTGACCAGCAGGTCGTAAACGTTCTGTGCACGGCTTTGAGCCAGCTGAGCGTTCTTCTCGGGAGTACCAGTAGTGTTGTCGGCATAACCAATGACGTTGAACTTCTTGCCAGGAGCAGCCTTAATCATCTTGGCGATGGTCTCAAGGTTCACCTGCTCGCGGTTCACAACGTCGGTCGTGTTGATGACAAAGTTCACCAGATACGGGAAGGTGATAACACTCTCTTCCTTGATGACCTTGGTCTCAGGAGCACGGTTGCGGCAAGCATCGAGCTCAGCGCGCAGCTGGTTCAGCTCGCCATTCAGACGGTTGATCTCTGCATCGTCCTTCACATAGACAGTCTTGGTTTCTGTCTTAGGAGCATCCTTACCCTTGAACTTGATGTTCACACCGACCAGATAGGTACGGGGCTGAGGATAGTTACCGATATCAACACCAGTCACCCAAGGCTCGTTATCGTAGATGGCACGTCCGTTCTCAGGATCCATGCCCTTGTACTTGGTGATGGTGAACAGGTTCTGAGCAGCGAAATAAACGCGGAACTGCTGGAAGAGGGTCTTCTTCAACAGCGACTTGGCGAAGTCGTAACCTACGGTCACGTTCTGCAGACGGAAGTAGCCGGCATCCTCGATATAGAGGTCAGAGATAGCCTGCCAGTTCACACCGCGGTTCATAGCAGCCAGCTGAGGATACTTGTTAGAGGTGCCCTCGCCGTTCCAGTAGTCATAAACCTCAGTGGTGAAGTTCTCGTACTCACCATCGGTGAACTTACGATACGAGCGTGCTACCTGCTGTCCGAGAGCAGCATAGCCAGTAACGTTCAGGTCGAAGCCCTTCCAGTTGAGTCCCAGGTTGAGACCCATCGTTACATCGGGGTTGGGGTCACCCAGGTTGGTCTTATCGTCAGCAGTGATGACACCGTCGCCGTTGGTGTCGACGAACTTCAAATCACCTACCTTCAGGTCAGCGCCCTGCAGAGAGTTAGCAGCGTTGCCGTCCTTCAGCGTAGCAGTATAGGCAGCCAGGTCGGCAGCGTTCTGGATGACACCAGCAGTCTTGTAGCCCCAGAAGTAGCCGATAGGCTGACCTTCCTCGAAGCGGGCAATGTAACCGGTACCCTGAGCCAGCAGGTCGTTACCACCATTGTTGTATTTCTGCGAGCTGTTGACCTTTGTCACCTTATTCTTATTATAAGCAATGTTGTAGCCAATGCTGTACTCGAAATCCTTACCGATGTGGTCGCGCCAGTTCAGAGCAACTTCGATACCTGTGTTGCGAACGGTACCGGCATTCTTCAGCTGAGTGTTGAAACCAGTGGTGGGCGATACGGGTACGTAGATCAGCAGGTCCTTCGTGGTTTTCTGATACCAGTCGAAGTTCAGACCCAGCTTACCACCCAGGAAGCGGGCGTCGAAACCAAGGTCAATCTGCTCAGAGGTTTCCCAAGTCAGTTCCTCGTTCTTCAGACGAGAGAGCGAAGCACCCTTGGTGGGAACGTCCTTGGCATTGTTGAACGAATACATGCTGTATGCGTCGTATGCAAAGGCTGCCTCGTATTGGAAGGCACCGATGCGCTTGTTACCGTTCTGTCCCCAGCCGGCACGCAGCTTCAAGAAGCTGATGACAGAAGAGTTCTTCAGGAAGTTTTCGTTGCTGACTACCCAACCGGCTGAGAATGAGGGGAAGTAACCCCAGCGGTGTCCGGGAGCGAACACTGAACTGCCGTCGGCACGGATAATAGCAGAGAACATATATTTCTCAGCGAAGTCGTAGTTCAAACGTCCGAAGTAAGACATGCCACGAGAGTCACCATAAGGACTGCCCGATACAGTGGCTTGGGTGTTGTTCTTCATCATGCTCATGTAAGCGTGCTTCAGGTCGGGCGTAATAGCGTCGGAAGCACTGGCGCTCAGGCTGAAGCCGTAGTTAGGACGACTCTCACTGTATTCTGTACCTGCCAACAGGTCGAAGTGGTGCTGGGCCAGGTCGAACTTGTAGTTCAGGGTGTGGGTCATACCCCAGCCCCAGCCATGACCGAGCTGGTTAGTAGCCTGGTCGGTGGTGCGCATGTCACCCTGGTCGTTCAACTTGTAGACGGGCAGATAAGCACGCCAGCTCCAAGAGCTGTAGTTGTAGTTAACCTGTCCGCGATAGGTCAGACCCTTGATGGGCTGAATCTCAATGTAACCCACTGCATTCAGGTTGTGGCTTTCGCTCTTGTTGTTTGCTGCCTGGCCATAGGTCAGCGATGCAATGGGGTTGGTAGCATAAGAGGTATAGTTGAACATACCCATGCTGCTCAGGTCGTTATAGCCGAAGAAGTTACCGCTAGCATTGTAGATGGGAATCAGCGGGTTGGCACGCAGCATGTTGGAAAGGGTGTTGGCATACTGGTTACCCTGCTGGATACCCTGATTGTTCTTGTGGCTATAATAGATATTCTCACCAATCTTGATGATGTCGAGACCCTTGCTGTTACGCCAGATCACGTGATCGGAGTTCAGACGGGCGGTGAGACGACGATAGTCTGACTTGGCATACTGGCCACCGAAAGTACCGTCCTGATACTGGTAACCGACACCCAGAGAGAACTTCGACAGACTACCACCGCCTGCAACGTTCATAGAGTGAGAGGTTGTGATGGCATTCTTGTTGCGGAGAGCCTCCACATAGTCAGTGCCGGGATTTGAACCGTTGCGGTAGGCTTCCAGCAGCGCTTCCTGTCCCTGGAAATAGTTTGACCAGTTGCGGGGAGTCTCACCAGAGTTGTAGCGGGCCAGGTCCATGACCTTCATGTACTCTCCGGCAGTCAGCATCTGGGGCAGACGGTAGATGTTCTGCCAGCCGATGTTACCGTCGTAGCTGAGTTCAATGCTTCCTTCCTTACCTTGCTTTGTGGTGACGAGGATTACACCATTTGCAGCTGCAGAACCGTAGATGGCGCAGCTTGCAGCGTCCTTCAGCACGTCGATACGCTCGATGTCGGCAGGGTTCAGGTTGTTGATGTCGCCACCAGCCACACCGTCGATAACGTACAAAGGCTTCGTGTCGCCATTGGTACCGGCACCACGGATGGCAACCTTAAAACCGTCACCGGGCTGACCGGAAATAGCCTGGATTGATACACCAGGGCTCTGGCTCTGCAGGGCACCCAGTGCCTGGGTTGTGTTCAGCTTGGCAATGTCCTCGCCCTTCACCTCAACGGTAGCACCAGTGACGAGCTTTTTCTTCTGAACACCATAACCTACGACAACCACCTCGTCGAGCAGGGCGTTGTCTTCCTGCAACGTGACGGAAATGCTGGATTGGTTGCCTACAGCAATCTCCTGCGTGGTATAACCAATGTAGGAGATCACAATTGTTGCACCGGGCTTCACGTTAATGGCAAAATTACCATCGAAGTCGGTAACCACACCGTTGCTGGTATTGCCCTTCTCTACCACTGAAGCTCCGATAACGGGCCCCATGGCGTCAGATACAGTACCAGTAACCTTCTTCGTTGACTGTTGAACAGCCTGTACCGAATTCTCGGCATTGGCTGCTACTGGTGAGTACATTCCTAAAAGGGAACATGCACCCATCAACAGCGCTGTCTTTCTGATTTTTTGATTCATACTTAAGTATTTTCTTTGATTGATTAGGATAAATACAATTTTGTTAGGTTAAGTAGAGATACAAAATCTCCTCCACGCCAAGCCCACCAGGCCCGCAATGGTGTAATAATTAGAACTTTCTTTTTCGCAATATTATCACAATTTTTTAAGTTACTATTTATGTTAGTTGTAGTTATTTTTTTGGCATTTTTTAAAATTACTCTGCAAAGGTAAGATATTTTTTAATAATAGGTATGTCTTTTTTTGTCAATTATTGATACTTTTTTGCTTTTTGGGCGATTTAAGATTTTTTAAGGGTGTTATTTGCGGAAAGTATGCAAGTTTGTCAAAATAGTATTGTGTTATTTCGAAAAATAGTGCTAACTTTGCATCGAGTTTAAGTAACGTACGACTAAAGACCATCAAACATGAAGAAAACTGGTTTCATCATCCTGCTCCTGGCGCTGTTTAGCGCAATGTCTGTTAGCGCCCAGATTCGTGGTAACAGTATTAGTGTTGACGTGGTTCCTGACCATCAGGACTGGCGCTATGAGGTAGGGCAGACTGCGCAGTTTAAAATAATGATTACGCGCGAGCATACCTTATTGAATAATGTGACTATCGATTATGAGGCAGGTCCCGAGATGTATCCTGAAGTGAAGAAACAAGGTGTAGTGTTGAAGGATGGTACGCTGACGTTGAAAGGTAAAATGACAAAGCCGGGATTCTATCGCGTTGATGTGAAGGCAATGATAGACGGTAAGGAATACAAAGGAGCCTGCTCTGCTGCCTTTTCGCCGGAGTTACTGCAGCCGACAACAGTCATGCCGCAGGATTTCAGCGAGTATTGGCAGCGTGCGGTCAGTGAGGCGCGCCAGGTGCCCCTGAATCCCACGAAACGGCTCTTGCCCGAACGGTGCACCAACGATGTCAATGTTTATGAGGTCTCTTTCCAAAATATGAAATGGAACTATCGCACCTATGGTATACTCTGTGTACCTGTCAAGGAAGGACGGTATCCTGCTTTACTGCGAGTCCCCGGAGCTGGCGTCCGCCCCTATGGTGGCGACATTTATACGGCCTCACAAGGTGCCATTACATTGGAGATTGGCATTCATGGTATTTCTGTGACGATGGAACAGAAAGTTTACGACGATGTGTTCAATGGAGCCCTGATGAACTATTGGAATTGGGGTATGGACAACCGCGACGACAGCTACTACAAACGCGTCATCATTGGTTGTCTTCGTGCCCTTGACTATATTGAACAGTATACTCCATGGAATGGTCAGCAGTTGGCTGTTTCGGGCTCTAGCCAAGGTGGTTTCCTTTCGCTGGCAACTGCGGGACTTGATAAGCGCGTGACCTGCTATGCCCCAGTCCATGCGGCACTTTGCGACCATACGGCCTCACTGAAGGGTGTTGCCTGTGGCTGGCCACATTATTTCTATTGGAATAAGGGCAAGGGGCAGGAACGACAGATTGAAACCTCGCGCTACTATGATGGCGTCAATTTTGCCCGTTTGATAACAGAACAGCAGAAAGGGTGGTTCTCGTTTGGTTACAACGACGACGTCGTGCCTCCTACCACCGCTTGGGCAACGTACAATATCGTGAAGGGTCCGAAGGAGATATCACCCTATCAGGCTACATGGCATTTCTGGCATCAAGAACAGTGGGATGAATGGGAAAACTGGCTGTTGCGTGAGTTGGGATGTAAGAAATAAGTGATAAGAATGTTAAGAAAGTATCAGTAATCATAAAGTTCAAAGTTCAATGTTCAAAGTTAAAAGATTATATATGTTGTTAGGTGTTGCCATGCTGATGGTAGCTTGTAGCAAGACAGAAGAAAAACCGAAAACCATAGCCCAACAGTTGGCAGATCGCCTGCAGACCTTACAACAGAAAGGTTATATGATGGGCCATCAGGACGATTCGTTCTATGGTATAACGTGGGAATACCAAGCCGACAGCAGTGATGTGAAGAATGTCTGTGGCGACTATCCTGCTGTGATGGGTTTCGATCTGGGAGGCATTGAGGTAGGTGACGCCAAGAATCTGGATAGTGTCCCCTTCACGCGTATGCATGACGAGATTATTGCCCACCATGAGCGTGGAGGCATTATCACCATTTCGTGGCATCCGCGCAATCCGCTGACGGGTGGTACGGCCTGGGATGTGGCCGATACGACAGTTGTGGCTAGTGTGCTGCCTGGTGGCAGTGAGTTCGAGAAGTTCCAGACATGGATGAAACGTGTGGGCGACTTCCTGCTGACATTGAAGACCAAGGATGGCCAGCTCGTACCAGTCATCTTCCGTCCTTGGCACGAAAACAACGGCTCGTGGTTCTGGTGGGGGCAGAAACTCTGCACGGACAATGAGTTTCATGGGCTTTGGTGCCTGTTGCAGGATGAGTTGAACAGTCGCGGACTCACCAATCTGCTGTGGAGCTATTCACCCAATCTCGATGGCGGATGGACCGAGGAACGCTTTCTGGCGCGCTATCCAGGTAACGAACGTGTGACACTAATCGGTGAGGATGCTTATCAGTGGGGTACGGAGGAGGAGTTTAAGACAGCCCTTACTGCTGATCTCACGTTCCTGAGCGATTTTGCTCAAAAGAATGGAAAGCTGTTAGCTATGACGGAGTGTGGCTTAAAGAATATGCCCGACTCAACGTGGTGGACACGAGTGCTGAAACCCATCATGGACAACTATCCTATTTGCTATTTCCACTTGTGGCGCAACTACAAGGAAGAGTATTTCGGACCAGCTCCCAGTTTGCCCTGTGCCGCTGATTTCAAGAAGCTTTACGAGGCTGAGAATACGTTGTTCTTAAAAGACATCGTTTCGGAATAGTGGAATCACGGAATAACGTAATACCATAATAACGAAATAACGAAATAACGAAAAATCAAAATAACAAGAAACAATGAGCAATTTTGAAGAAAGAGTAAAGCTGTTGCGTGCTCATCACGAACAGTTGTTGACGCGGAAAAACGAACCTCTGGAGTGGGGGAATGGCATTTACGATAAGTGGAAATATCCCATTCTGACTGCCGAGCATACCCCCTTGGAATGGAAGTATGACTTCTGTGAGAAGGATAACCCTTATCTGATGCAGCGCATTATGATGAATGCCACATTGAATTCCGGTGCCATCAAATGGCAAGGAAAGTATTGCCTTGTGGTACGAGTCGAAGGAGCCGACCGTAAGTCGTTCTTTGCTGTCGCTGAATCGCCCAATGGTGTTGACAATTTCCGTTTCTGGGACGAGCCCATCACCATGCCTGACGACGTGATTCCTGCTACGAATATCTACGACATGCGCATCACGCAGCATGAGGACGGTTGGATCTATGGCGTATTCTGTGCCGAGCGTCACGACGACTCTCAGCCCGGCAACCTGAGTGCTGCTACGGCGACAGCAGGTATTGCACGTACCAAGGATTTGAAGACTTGGGAACGTCTGCCCGATCTGAAGACTCGTTCGCAGCAGCGTAACGTCGTCCTGCATCCTGAGTTTGTCGACGGCAAGTACGCCTTCTACACCCGTCCCCAGGATGGCTTCATCGATACCGGTTCTGGTGGCGGCATTGGCTGGGCACTGGTGGACGACATCACCCATGCTGAGGTGAAGGATGAGAAAATCATCAATGCCCGCCACTATCATACCATCACCGAGGTGAAGAACGGCGAAGGTCCACACCCCATCAAGACTCCCAAGGGTTGGCTGCACTTGGCTCACGGCGTTCGCGCTACTGCCGATGGTCTTCGCTACGTGCTTTATATGTATATGACGGCGCTGGACGATCCCACGCGTGTCATCGCACAGCCAGGCGGATACTTCCTTGTACCCGAGGGTGACGAGTATCTGGGCGACGTTATGAACGTGGCCTTTGCCAATGGTTGGATTGCCGACGACGATGGACGCGTGTTCATCTACTACGCCTCTGCTGATACGCGAATGCATGTCGCTACATCGACTGTCGACAAACTGATAGACTATTGTATGAATACCCCCGAGGACGGCCTCTATACTGCCGCCAGCGTGGAAACCATTAAAAAACTAATTGCTAAAAACTGTTCATTATGAGTAATTTAAAAGAAAAAATCGCTTATGGCTTTGGTGATATGTCGTCCAGCATGTTCTGGAAGATTTTCTCCTACTATCTGCCATTCTTCTACAGTAACATCTTCGGTCTGTCGCTCACCGACGCTGGTGTGCTGGTGCTGGTAACCCGTATTTGGGATGCCGTCAGCGATCCCATGATGGGTATCATTGCCGACCGTACTAATACGCGCTGGGGTAAGTATCGTCCCTACCTGCTCTGGGTAGCTCCGTTCTTCTCCATTGCGGGTATTCTGTTGTTTACCACCCCCGACCTTCAGTATGGTGGAAAACTCGTCTGGGCCTATGTCACCTACATCATGATGATGACGGTCTATACGGGCATCAACGTACCTTATGGTGCTATGCTGGGTGTGATGACTGACGATACCAACGAGAAAACGGTATTCTCCAGCTTCCGTATGTTCTTTGCTTACGGTGGTTCGTTTATTTCGCTGTTCCTCTGGGAGCCGCTGACCAACATGATGGGTGGTTATAATACCCCGCAGGGTTGGTTCTGGGCTATGGTGGTCATTGCTGCAGCCTGCTTCGTGATGTTTATTATCTGCTTCTCGATGACCCGCGAACACTTGAATACCGTTTCTACCGTCTCTGTGGGAAGCGACTTTAAGGCCCTGCTTAGCAACAAGCCTTGGTGGCTGCTCATTGGTGCCGCTTTGTGCTTCAACCTGTTCAATACCGTTCGTGGTGCTACAGTAGCCTACTTCTTCCAGGATATCATCGGCATCAACGTTAGCCTGGTATTCTTCGGACTTGTCTTTGCCTTCTATGCAGGACTCTTCCTGGGTGTCGGCGAGGTAAGCAATATGGTTGGTGTGGCTTCGTGTGTACCTATTTCTAATAAGTTGGGTAAAAAGACCACCTTCATTATGGTCAACGCTTCGTTGGTGGTTCTCAGCATTGCCTTCTACTTCATTCCCTGCACACCTTCAGGCTATTGGCTGATGCTTATTTTCCAGGTACTCATCTCCATTCTGACAGGTATTATGTCTCCTCTCGTATGGTCGATGTATGCTGATGTCAGTGACTATGCTGAGCTCGAATTCCATACAGCTTCTACGGGCCTCATCTTCTCGTCATCGTCAATGGCTCAGAAGTTTGGTGGTGCCATTGGTGGTGCTGCCGTTTTGTGGCTGCTCGATTCATTTGGCTATATCACCGATGCCGAGCAGTTGGCAGCAGGTGTCGTACAGCCCGACGGTGCATTGAACTGTCTGCGCTGGCTGATGAGCTTTATCCCTGCTCTGGTAGCCCTTGTTTCTATGTGCATCGTCTGGTTCTATCCGCTCACCACTGAGCGTATCAACCACATCAATGCAGAACTGAAGAAGATACGTAATTTCTCATTCGATGAAGAATCAAACGATTAAGACGATAGTCAATGAGATGCAGGATGTTGTCGAGAACAACATCCTGCGTTTCTGGTTAGACCGTATGCAAGACCACGAGAACGGTGGTTTCTATGGTCGCATCGATGCCAACGAGGTGCTCCACAAGGATGCCGAGAAGGGCGCTATCCTCAATGCCCGCATTCTCTGGTCGTTCTCGGCGGCCTATCGTGTGTTGGGAAAGGAAGAGTATTTGGAGGCAGCCAATAGGGCCTATACTTATTTTATCGATCATTTCATCGATCCTGAGTATGGTGGTGTCTATTGGAGTGTCGACAGTCAGGGCAATCCCCTCGACACCAAGAAGCAGTTCTATGCCATAGGCTTTGCTATTTACGGAATGTCGGAATATGCTCGTGCTACGGGCAGTCGTGAAGCCCTTGACTATGCCATCAGTCTTTACGAGTGTATCGAGGAACATGCCTTCGACCGTGAGCACAACGGATATATCGAGGCCTGCACCCGTGAGTGGGGCCAGATGGCCGACATGCGCCTGTCTGACCTTGATGCCAACTATCCCAAGTCGCAGAATACGCACCTCCACATCATCGAGCCCTATACCAATCTGTTTCGCTGCATCCGCGAGATGCAGGCGGCAACCACGTGCAACTACGTACCCGTTCTTGGTTCGGTATTGCCTGTCGATGTCGTAGTTCCAATGGAAACGCTGGCACGCATCGAGGGTTCACTGCGCAATCTGATTACCATCTTCACCGACTATATCCTGAATCCCGAGACCCATCATCTCGACCTCTTCTTCGAAATGGATTGGACACGTGGTGCAGGCCATCTTGAGAGCTATGGCCACGACATCGAGTGTTCGTGGCTCATGCACGAGGCAGCACTTGTCTTGGGTGACCCGAAGGTACTCCGAAAGGTTGAAGACGTAGTGCGCGTAGTGGCGAAAGCCAGCGAGAAGGGCCTGCGTCCTGACGGTTCTATGATTCATGAGGCCAATCTCGATACCGGTCATGTCGACGACGACCTGCACTGGTGGGTACAGGCTGAAAACGTAGTGGGATGGTTTAATCTCTACCAGCATTTCGGCGACGAAGATGCCCTCCAGAAAGGCTTGCGTTGCTGGGAGTATATCAAGGCGCAAATCATTGATTATGAGCATGGTGAGTGGCATTGGAGCCGTCATGCCGACGGCACGTTGAACACCGTCGACGACAAGGCGGGCTTTTGGAAGTGTCCCTACCACAACAGCCGCATGTGCCTCGAAATCATCGAAAGATTTGGCAGTATGGAAAATAATTAGTACCTTTGCACACCCAACAGAAAGAATATTAATATGCAACAGAAGATTATTATCCTCGATTTCGGTTCGCAGACCACGCAGCTCATCGGCCGTCGCGTCCGCGAACTCGATACCTTCTGCGAGATCCTGCCCTACAACAAGTATCCTGTAGGTAACGACGACGACGTCATCGGCGTCATCCTCTCCGGATCACCCTACTCGGTGCACGACCCGGAGGCCTTCAAGGTCGACCTCTCGCAGTTCGTAGGCCGCATCCCCGTGCTCGGCATCTGCTATGGTGCACAGTTCATCAGCCATACGCTGGGCGGCCGTGTGGAAAAGGCCGACTCGCGCGAATATGGCCGTGCAAACCTCCAGACCGTCGACGCCTCGAATCCGCTCTTCAAGGGCTTCGACCAGCACTCGCAGGTGTGGATGTCGCATGGTGACACCATCACCGCCATCCCCGACGGCTTCGAAACTATTGCGTCCACTAAGGATGTCAGACAGGCTGCGTACTGGTCTCCCTCTCCCCTTGGAGAGGGGCGGGGTGAGGCTTCCGTTTGGGCCGTGCAGTTCCATCCCGAGGTATATCACACCCTGCAAGGTAAGCAACTGCTGAAGAATTTCGTCGTCGACATCTGCGGCTCGCGTCAGGAGTGGAGCGCTGCCTCGTTCGTAGAAAGCACCGTCGCCACGCTGCGCTATCAGCTGGGCAACGACCGCGTCATCCTCGGACTCTCGGGCGGTGTCGATAGCTCTGTTGCTGCCGTGCTGCTCAACAAAGCCATCGGCTCGCACCTCACCTGCATCTTCGTTGACCACGGCATGCTGCGCAAGAACGAGTTCCAGCAGGTCATGGACGACTACAAGGTGCTGGGATTGAATGTTATTGGTGTTGATGCCTCAGAGAAATTCTTTGCTGACCTTGCCGGTGTCACTGAACCCGAACAGAAGCGTAAGATTATCGGCCGCGATTTCGTCGAGGTGTTCAATGCTGAGGCTAAGAAGATTACCGATGCCCGTTGGTTGGCTCAGGGTACTATCTATCCAGACCGTATCGAGTCGCTAAACATCACGGGTAAAGTCATCAAGAGTCACCATAATGTGGGTGGCCTGCCCAAGGAGATGAATTTGCAACTCTGCGAACCGCTGAAGTGGCTTTTCAAGGACGAGGTACGTCGTGTGGGACGTCAGCTGGGCATGCCCGAGCACCTCATCACTCGTCATCCTTTCCCTGGTCCTGGCCTTGCTGTACGTATTTTGGGCGATATCACTCCCGAAAAAGTCCGTATCCTTCAGGATGCTGACGATATCTATATCCGTGGACTTCGCGAATATAAGGTGAAGCTCTCCGGCGAAGAGGCCCGCAAGGTACTCGCTGCCGGTATTCCTGCCGAGATGCAGGACGGCGAGATTGAGGTCTCACTCTACGACCAGATCTGGCAGGCTGGTGTCATTCTGCTGAGCACCGTCCGTTCGGTGGGTGTGATGGGCGATGAGCGTACCTACGAACATCCCGTAGCCCTGCGTGCTGTCACCTCTACGGATGCGATGACTGCCGATTGGGCCCATCTGCCTTACGACTTCATGGCTAAGGTCTCAAACGAGATTATTAACAAGGTACGCGGTGTCAATCGCGTCTGCTACGACATCTCCTCAAAACCGCCCGCAACAATCGAATGGGAATAAAGCAAAAAGCCTCGCCGTTTGGCGGGGCTTTCTGCTTGTTTAGAAAACAATCGGAACAACCAGTTTGAAGGTGATGTTACGCCCCATATTATAGACACCCTGGCGTCCTGTTACCACATTCATATCGGTATATTTCAGCCGGTTCAGGTGATTCTGGTAGGCACGGTTCAGCAGGTTATCAGCTGTGATGTATAGTTCAGCTACCTTCTTGCCCTTCCACGTCAGATCGGTGCCTGCCGAGAGGTTTACCAGCGTGTAGCTGGGTGTTGGTGTCTCAGTGTTGTCAGCGCTGTAGATATGGTTCTGTGACAGAAAGCACTCCAAACCGGCAGCGACGTAGAGGTTATCGGCCGATAGTCCCTTGGCGTGGTGGGTGTGGTGCGAATGTGGTCCCATGGTGGGGTGCGAGTGGTGCATCAACTCCCATTTCACTTCCGACGTCCAGCGTGGAGCAGGCGTAAAGGGCAGATATTTGATACGCTCATCGGTCTGATGCAACTGCTGAGCGTCGACATACGAGAAGGTGTTTTCCAGATGCAGCGAGTGTACCGGGTGAATATCGATGCCAGCCTCGAAACCCATCAGCCGCGCATCACCTTGCGTGTAGGCATAGGTCAGATAACCCTCTTCCACCTCTTCAGCCATTCGGTGCATGAAGATGTAGTTGTCGATGCGGTTGGCAAACAGTGATAGTTGTGCCGATACATATTGCGACGTAAAGTCCAGTCCGAAGTCGGCCTGCAGACTATACTCTGCTTTCAGATTCCCATTGCCTATCTCATAGCGCTGCGAGCCTTCGTGTACACCATTCGATGCCAGCTCACTCAGGTTGGGCGTACGGAATCCGCGTGCCACGTTTAGTCGCATGTCAAAATGGTCGTTCATGTTCCAAACGGCACCAATACTTCCCGTCACACCGTTAAAGTTGCGTTTCAGATCGCTGAATCGCAGCTCACCCTCATCGATGAACTCATCGCTGTGCATGCGGCGGTGGTCGTAGCGCACGCCACCATTTAGTGTCCAGCGGTCCAGTCGTTTGCTGGCAGTGGCATAAATGCCGAAGTCGAACAGCCGGTATTCGGGAATTAGCGCCTCCTCGCCTTTGTTCAGCGACTGCTGATACATGCCGCCGATGCCTGCCGACAGTTTCCAACCATCCCATTCCTGCGTCAGGTAGCGCACGTCGTAGGTCAGCGTGTGCAACTTAAAGAAAGCCTCGTATTCGTCCATGCTCTCCTCGTATTCCTGGCGGCGGTTCTGCTGATAGCCCACGATGGCTTTCAGGTATCCCGACGACAGGTTCACGCTATTGTCCCACACCAGTTTGTAGTGTTTTACTTGCTGGAAGGGTAGGGACTTGGAGTAACTCTTCGGGGAAACCGAAGAGCACACCAGTTCGCCGGTTTCCTCGTCGCGCTCTCCCTCGATGATGCTGGGCGTCTGGTGGTATGCCGTCCATGTCAGCCACGAGTGACCCCAGTCTTTCTGCAGTCCGAGTCTCAATCGTCCGGCACGCTCCGTAAACTGTGAACCAGGCACATAGCCGTCGTACTTATTCTTATATGCATGAGCCATCTTATGGCTGAACCGTGCATCCCAGATAAAGCCTTTTTGGTTGCCGGCAGCTGATAGCGAATAGCCAAACAGTCCGTTGTTCGTCTGGTATTCCGTGCTGACATTGCCCCGCAGGGTACCTTCAGCAGGAGCCGCCTGACTATGCAGGATGACGACACCTGCCATAGCGTCCGAACCATACATCAGCGATGCCGGACCCTTCAGAATCTCTACAGAGTTCACCGCACTGCCATCCACTTCCACGCCGTGCTCGTCGCCCCACTGCTGACCTTCCTGGCGGACACCTTCACTCATCACCACCACGCGGTTGTATCCCAATCCGCGGATGATGGGTTTCCCGATGCCACCGCCTGTAGTCAGCTGGGCCATGCCGGGCTGGTGGGCTATGGCGTCAATGATGTTCGTTGCTGCCGTCGACCGCAATTCCTGCGGACGGATGATGCTGATGGGTGCTGTGGCGTTCTTCAGTTTCGTGTCACCTGTCACGCCTGTTACTACCAGCTCGTTCAGTTTCAAGTGGCGGAAAAAAACGTCCGTCGAGTCCTCGTGGTGCTGGTGTTGGTCTATATTGTTTTGCGCTGTCATCGTAGTACATACGCACAACAATGACAGCATGATATAATGCTTTTTCATTTTGATTGATTTTAAATCCGATTTTGTGGAATTTGAAGGCCCTTGATGGGCCGACCCCATTTTACTCTTTTACTTTTTCACCTTTAAAAAGAGTAAGTTGGTGGCCCGCGGGTGACGACGACGCCCAAAGCCTGCTTGCAGATACGGTCTGTGCCTTGGGCATACGCTAATCTATCAAGATGAATGAATGCGGTAGCAGCTATGATACAGGCTGCCAGTGCCATAGGTAGTGTCAGAAACTGACACAGCAGACAGTTGTCCATCGACAGTGTCTGTTGTCCCAAGTGTCCGCCACACTGGTGGTGCACACATTCCGTACACAGGTCTTCTGCAGACTGCTCGTAGCCGTGAATGTGAAGTGACGACAACAGCAGCATTGGCACGAATACGGCCAATAGCAACCATGATGATAATTGTCTTTTCTTCATTTTCACGCCGCGAAATTATGAAAAAAAAGCGGGCCAACCAAATAGTCAGCCCGTTTTTTCATATTTTTTGACGTTTATTTATCGTATGCGTGCAGCGGATAGTCGGTGGTGAAGTGCAGACCGCGACATTCCTTGCGTTCCAATGCCCAGCGGGTAATGAGATAGCCCACATTAATCATGTTACGCAGTTCGCAGATGTCGCGCGAAGCCTTCACACGCTTGAAGAGTCGCTCGGTCTCCTCGTAGAGCATGTCAAGACGGTCCCAGGCACGATGCAGGCGCAGGTCGCTGCGTACGATACCCACATAGTTCGACATAATCTGGTTCACCTCGCGCACCGATTGGGTAATCAGCACCTTCTCCTCGTTGGTCATCGTACCTTCGTCGTTCCATTCGGGAACCTTATTGTTCCAGTCGTACAGATCGACATGCTGTAACGAGTCCTTGGCAGCGGTATCGGCATAGACCACAGCCTCAATGAGTGAGTTCGAGGCCAGACGGTTGCCGCCATGCAGACCCGTGCACGAACATTCGCCAAGGGCATAGAGCCGCTCGATGCTCGACTGTCCGTTCAGGTCTACCTTGATACCTCCGCACATATAGTGGGCGGCAGGGCGCACGGGAATATAGTCGGTGGTGATGTCGACACCCATCGAGAGGCACTTCTGGTAGATGTTCGGGAAGTGTTTCTTCGTCTCGGCAGGGTCTTTGTGGGTAACGTCCAGACAGACATGGTCCAGACCGTGAATCTTCATCTCCTTATCAATGGCACGGGCCACGATATCGCGGGGTGCCAGCGAGAGGCGTTCGTCGTATTTCTGCATGAACTCCTCGCCATTGGGCAGTTTCAGGATGCCGCCATAGCCGCGCATGGCCTCGGTGATGAGGTAGGCGGGATGCGTCTCCTTGGGGTTATGCAGCACGGTGGGGTGGAACTGTACGAACTCCATATCGGCTACGGTACCCTTGGCGCGATAGACCATGGCGATGCCGTCACCCGTTGCGATGACAGGATTCGAGGTGGTCAGATAGACAGCCCCGCAACCACCCGTACACATGACGGTAATCTTCGAGAGATAGGTATCGACCTTTTCGGTAATGGGATTCAGCACATAGGCTCCATAGCACTGGATGTTGGGTGAGCGGCGCGTCACACGGACGCCCAGATGGTGCTGCGTGATGATTTCTACGGCAAAATGGTTCTCCTTGATTTCAATGTCTGGACAGGCACGGACAGCTTCCATCAGTCCGCGCTGAATCTCAGCACCGGTATCGTCGGCATGGTGCAGGATGCGGAATTCAGAGTGTCCGCCCTCACGGTGCAGGTCGAACTTACCATCCTCCTTGCGGTCGAAATTCACGCCCCACTGTACCAGTTCCTGAATCTGCTCAGGAGCCTTGCGCACCACCTGCTCAACGGCCTGGCGGTTGCTGATGTAGTCGCCGGCAATCATCGTGTCTTCAATGTGCTTGTCGAAATTGTCAAGCTCCAAATTGGTCACACTGGCCACACCACCCTGGGCAAACGACGTGTTGGCTTCGTCGAGTCCGGCCTTACAGATGATGCATACCTTGCCCTTCTTGGCACGGGCTACCTTCAGGGCGTAACTCATACCGGCCACGCCAGCTCCGATAATCAGGAAATCGTACTTGTATACCATATTTATAGTAATTTACGCTGCAAAATTACAAAAAAAGTTGTAATTTTGCACGCGATTATGAAGAAATATTGTTTTTTAACCCTGATATTTTGGCTGTCTGTGGCCTCGTGGGCCCAGAATGCGAACCGTTCCGAGACCTTCGAGTTGGCAAACGACAGCCTTTGCATGAAGCTCGATTCACTGCTCGACAACCCTTTGTTTGAAACCTCTCAGGTGGGTCTGATGGTCTATGACCTCACAGCCGACACCGCGCTCTATCGTTATAACCACCGTCAGAAGCTGCGTCCGGCATCGTGCATGAAACTTGTTACCAGTATTACGGCGTTGGACCAGCTGGGCCCTGAGTACGAGTACCAAACCCGTCTGTTTTATACCGGTGAGGTTCGCGGACGTACACTGGTGGGTAACATCTACTGCGTGGGAGGTTTCGACCCCATGCTGACGCAGGACGATGTCATCACGCTGGCTGCCAGCATCCGTAATCTGGGTGTCGACAGCATTCGCGGACAGATTGTTGCCGACCGCTCGTTCAAGGAGTCGCTGGACTATGGCGAAGGCTGGTGCTGGGACGACGACAACCCCATGCTCATCGCCCTGACCATTGGTCGTAAGGACAATTTTACGTCGACGCTGGCTGAGGAGATCTCGCGTCTGGGTATCAACCTGGAGGGTGTACAGCTGATGCAGGGTCGCACACCCGAAAACGCCAAGTTGCTGGATGTCTGCTGTCACAGCATTACCCAGGTGTTGGAACGAATGATGAAGGTCAGCGACAACTTCTATGCCGAGTCTATGTTCTACCAGACGGCAGCATCCGTAGGCCATCGCTTTGCTACCGCCGATAATGCCCGTAACGTGACGAGGAAACTCATCAACCGTCTGGGACTGAATGCCGGCAACTATCGTATTGCCGATGGTTCTGGACTGTCGCTCTACAACTACGTCACCGTCGAACTGCTGGTTACCCTGCTGCGTCACGCCTGGCGTACCCCGTCCATCAGCAAGGCACTGATGCCCTCGCTGCCTGTGGCCGGAGTCGATGGCACACTGAAGAGTCGTATGCAGAAAACCCTTGCCCAAGGGAATGTCCGTGCCAAGACGGGTACGCTGACGGGCATCTCGTCGCTAGCGGGATACTGTACGGCGCCCAATGGCCATGAACTGGCTTTCGCCATCATCAATCAGGGCATTCTCGACAAGACCAGTGGCAAGGCCTTCCAGGACCGCGTCTGCCAGGTGCTGTGCGGGGAGGATTTAGGAGTTAAAGGAGTTAAAGAAGTTCTCACACCTAAAGGTATGAGTGTGGCACGCAATAAAGGAGTTAAGAAGGGAGCGAAGGCCACGAAGTCTAGACAGTCTGCACGTAGTGCTCGAAAGCCTCGCGGTAAGCGTCGGTAACGCGGATAATCTCCTCGCCGATATACACACAAAGATTACGGTCGACCGTTCGTATCTTGTCCAGGCGGACAATGTACGAGCGGTTGATTCGCATAAAGGCATCCTGAGGCAGGGCGTCCTCGACGGCTTTCATTGTCATGTGGGTAGTCAGCGGCAGTCGTTCACCCTCGATGTGGAAACGCACATAGTCCTTCATGCCCTCGACATAGAGAATATGTTCGAAACTAATCTGCCGCAGTTCCCCATCCACGCGGATAAACAATGTCTCGCGTGACCCCGCTGTCGGTAGAAATTTTTCATTCCTTTCATTTCCTTCATTTCTTTCATTTGCCCTTCCGAACCACTGTTCGGCTTTCTCGACGGCGGCGATGAACTTGTTGTATCGGATAGGCTTCAGCAGGAAGTCGATGGCGCTGACCTCGTAGCTTTCGAAGGCATATTCCTTGAAGGCAGTGGTAAAAATGACCTTGGTACCCTCGGGCAGCATATGCGACAGTTCCATACCGTTCATGTCGGGCATCTGGATGTCCATGAAGGCGAGGTTGACGGGGTGTTCCTTCAACCAGCTAAGGGCCTCTACGCTATCGGTAAACGACGCTTCCAACCGTAGCTGGGGTGTCTTGGCTACGAAGGATTCCAACAGTTTGACGGCCAGCGGCTCGTCATCAACGATAATGCAAGTAATCATAAAGTTCAAAGTTCAATGTTCAAAGTTCAATGGTAACACGCACCTTATAGATATTGTCTTCCAGCGACTGCTCCCACACGTAGCGGTCCTTGTAGATAAGATCCAGACGGCGACGGGTATTTTCTATGCCGATGCCCGATCCGCTGCGGTCGGCATCATCCTTGGGGAAATTGGTGTTCTCGCAGGTGAAGACGAGTTTTCCCTCGTTCTGTTCCAGTCGGATATCGATACGCGAGTCGCGGCTGCTACTGACGCCATGCTTGAAGGCATTCTCGATGAGTGAGATAAACAGTAGTGGCGCGATTTCTAATTGAGAATTTCCAATTAACAATTGACAATTAACGATGGTCCGCTCGTTGCAGCGCAACTTCATCAATTCCACGTAGTTACGCATAAACTCCACCTCGCCCTGCAGGGGGACGGTCTCGTGGCGCGTCTCGTACATGGCATAGCGTAACAGGTCGCTGAGCTGGGCAATGGAGTCTTGAGCCTTGTCGGCATCAAGCTGTATCAACGAGGAAATGTTGTTCAGCGTATTAAACAGAAAATGCGGATTCAACTGGTTCTTCAACCACTCCAGTTCTGCTTCTGTTCGCTTGTGCTGTTCTTCCATCAACTGGCGCTTGATGGCCCTTGTACGGTACATGTGATGAATCAACAGAGCAATACCAGCCAGCAGGATGTCCATGAAGATGCTCAACACCGATGTGGAGTAGTAACTCGTCACCGCATAGCGCTTGGCGCGTTCGTTGGGCAGATGCTCCATAAACGCCGGTGTCTCGATGCCGAAATAGTGCCAGGCAAGAAGTCCGAAGATGACGGCATTGCCCAACCAAAAGAGCCAGCGGCGATTGCGATAGTATCCGAAGGGAATAAGCACGAAGGAGTTGACGAAGAATATGGCGGCAGGGATCCACATGATGCGCGAGGAGAACTGGATGGCCCGCCAGGCATCCTCCCAACTGTTGTTGGCGGCAAAGGCAGAGATGGCTGGCACCATGAGGAACACAAGCCATGCAGCCACTTGCAGACCATAGAATGTAACGTCTTGAACCTTTATTTTTTCTTTCATGTTGCAAAAATAGTAAATAATATTGAAACTACAAAATCTCTCCCGCATTATCTCAACGCAGGAGAGAAAACTTATCTATGAATCATATTATTGTGGCATATTGCCATTACCTGTATTTCCGGAACCTACGCTGTTGATCATCTCACCCTGCGACTGCTGCTCGATGAAGTCGTTCTGTACGCGGCTCTGGTGCTGCTGACGGTTTACCATCTTCGAATTTCCGAAGGTGTAGCTGACGGTGAATGTCACACCGTACAGAGGTATCTTGATGTTATTCATACTGGTGAAGTTCTGTCCGCGACTGCTGCTCTTGATCATGATGCTGCCACCATCGTTCAATCCCGTCATACCCGAGATGCTTAGGTTCAGCTTGTCTTTCAGTAGCGACTTCGACAGACTGGCAGTCACCATGTTGAAACCGCCGCTCCATCCCTGCAGGGTATAACTCTTGGTCGAACTGATGACGAAAGCGCTGAGTTTCAGGTCCCAAGGCAGTGTCTGCTGCAGTCCACCCATGATGTTGGCAGTCCATCCGCTGTTGCTCTGGCCGAGGGCGTCGCTCTTCAAATCGATGTAATTCACGGCTCCGTTCATAAAGAGGCGCGTGTTCTTCGTCAGCAAGTAGTTGACGTAGGCATTGACACCCGTCTGATGACTCTTCACCACATTGCCGTAGGTGGTGTTCAGCAGGTTGTTGCTGTCATAGAAACTGTACTGCGAGATACCGTTCTCTGTGAAGTTGTGGTGGGCGTTGAGGTTCACCATCAGCTTCGAGGTATACGTGTTGTATACCAGCGAAATGTTGTGGGCCTTCTCCACGTCGAGGTCGGGATTACCATAAGTCAGTGCGATGGGATTGGTCTTGTCGACATAGGGGTTCAGATAGCTGATGCCGGGACGCGAGATGCGCATGTTGTAGGTCAGACCGAGATTGCTGCCCATACCGATATTATACTGCAGGCTGGCGCTGGGGACGAGTGAACCGTAGCTGGTCTTGAAGTCCTGACCGTTGCCCAGGTGGTACTCTACATCCTGCCAGGTGTATTCGTAGCGCACACCGGCCTTGGCACCAAACTTATTCCATTTGCCGGTATATTCGCCGTAACCGGCCAGAATCTTGTTCTTATACTCGTATTCGCTGCTGGTGCTGGGATCGTAGACGTCCTGCAGATAGTATTTCGAGTCCGAGGTGGCATCGTGCAACTGCAACTTGCCTCCCAGAGCCAGCGACTGTCCCGTGGCCAGCGGCATGGTATAGTCCAGCTGGAAGATGTGGTTGGTGGTCTTGTCCTTGTTCTCGGAATAGCGGTTCGTCAGGTCGATAATCGAAGAATTGGTACCGAAGTTGTTGGTCATCTTGGTGGTGGCGGGACTGTAGTTCAGCTGATAGGTAAAGGCCAGCGACTGGGTGCGTTCCTTATTAAAGAAGCGCTGGTAGTCGATGCTGCCGCTGAACGACGTGCGCGAGTTCTTCATCTCGGTGTCACTGCCGTAGCTGTATGGGGTAAGCGGTGAGAGGCTAGAGGTGAGTGTGGTGAGCGACGACCCTGTGCTCTTCATCGACATGCTGTTGATCGATGCCGTCGCATTCAGCATGCTCATCTCGTCGAGCTGATAGCCCAGTGTCAGACTTCCCATCGTAAACGGGGTCTTAACCTTGTTCTCCGAGGTAAGTATCTGTGAATCACCGCTGTCCTGCAACTGCTCCATTTCTGTGGTGGTATTGCCGGGGGTGTTGTAGCTGGTCATTACATTGGCGCTGTACGACAGCTTGCCCTGCTGACCACTCAGAAAAACACTACCTCCCAGCTGGCGGTTACCGGCTGAGGCACGCACGCTGCCATTATAGCCGTTCATGGTCTGGGCTGCTACGCCACCGCCTGTGCCCTTCGGACCCTCCATCTTGTTCATCACAATGTTCAGCACACCGGCGGCACCCTCGGCATCGTACTTGGCACCGGGATTCGTCACCACCTCAATGCTCTTGACGGCACTGGCGGGCATCGACTTGAATACCATCGAGGGATTCGACGAAAACATCACGTTGGGCAGACCGTCGACATACACCTTGAACGACGACGAGCCGTTGACGGTGATGTTGTCCTCGCCGTCGACAGTCACCATAGGCACCTTGCGCAACATGTCGAGCACGGTATACGACTTCGCGTCTTCGTCCTCGCTGACCTGATACGTCATCTTGTCAACGTCCATCTTCACCAGGCGCTTCTGGTGGACAATCTCCACACCGTCCAACTCTTTCGACCAGGTGACGGAATCTTGATGCAGCGTGTCGGTAGCGTACACCACCTCCACATCGTCATCATTGGTCTGGGCCATTACTACTGCTGAAAGTGTCAGCATCATTGTTGCGAGCACTGCTCTGAATGGAATGTTCTGTTTCATATCTTTTGCGTTTTTATTGTTTTCTGGGTGCAAAATTACAAGAAACAAGGCCACGCCCCAAGTCACTTTCGACGAAATAGCACCTGTCTTTCGACCAAATCCAACAAGGGCAAGAGTCATTTCTCATTTTTCATTTAAATTTCTCATTCCTCATTTCTCATTTCTCATTTAAAAGTGTTACCTTTGCAGGCAATATGACTTTTGCGACGACAATCATACAATGGTTTCGTGAGAACGGGCGGGCGCTTCCTTGGCGGGAAACGCGCGATCCGTATGCCATCTGGCTCTCGGAAATCATCCTCCAGCAGACGCGCATCGAACAAGGGCGCCCCTATTGGGAGCGCTTCATGCAGCGCTGGCCCACCGTCGAGGCGTTGGCTGAGGCTTCCGAGGATGAGGTGCTTCGCCTGTGGCAGGGCCTGGGCTACTACAGCCGTGCCCGCAACCTGCATGCCGCCGCCAAACAGGTCGTCGCCCGTGGCGGTTTCCCCACCACGCTCGAAGGCCTTCGCTCCCTGAAAGGCGTTGGCGACTATACCGCTGCCGCCATCGGCTCCTTTGCCTTCGGACTGCCTGCTGCCGTTGTCGACGGCAACGTCTATCGCGTACTGGCGCGCCATTACGGCATCGACACCCCCATCAATACCACCGAGGGAAAGAAAGAGTTTGCCCTGCTGGCGCAGAGCCTCCTCCCTTCAGACCATTCCTCATTCCTCATGCCTCATTCCTCATTATATAACCAAGCCCTCATGGACTTCGGCGCCACCCATTGCACTCCCTCATCCCCTGGGTGCCCGTCGTGCCCCCTACAGGAAACCTGTGTGGCTTTCCGCGAGGGGCGCGTCAACGAACTTCCCGTCAAGCAGCGCACCCTGAAAATCAAGGAGCGCCACCTCACCTATATATATATTAGGTATCGTGGCGAAACGGCCCTCCACCGCCGTCCTGCCGGCGACATCTGGCAAGGCCTCTACGAGCCCCTTCTTACCGAACGTGTTCTGTGTGGCGCGGTTTTGCTGCGCCAAAACGTCAAGCACATCCTCACCCATCGCGTGCTCTATGCCGACTTCTGGCTATGGGAACCTGCCGAGCGCCCACTACTCCCAGAAGGTTACTTCTGGGTCCCCGAGTCCGACCTCGACCGCTACGGCGTGCCGCGTCTCATCGAAATCCTGTTCGATGCCGTACATCAGCACACCGCTTCCGACGCTAGAACACAAAGCCCAGGTTGATGTAATAATAGAAGTTCTTGGTGAGGTTGTTATAGCCTACGGAACCACCCAGCGGACCGAAGATGGAGTTGAAATAATAGCTGAGCGATCCACCCAGCATGGTCTTGTGCTTCAGCAGGTCTTCGAAGGTCTGGGCATCCTGTCCGGCAGCAAAGCGCAACAGGATGATGTTATTGTTCGTAACCTTGTACTGCGCCTGCATTTGGGCAGCCACCAGCTTGTCCCAGGTAAGTTCCACATTACCCACACCGGCAAAGGGCATCTGCTCGTCCAGATAGTGCCCGTACCATTCGCCGCCCATCACGTTGCTCAGCACCATGGGCACGTTGTCGGCATAAAGGGCTCGCCCGAAGATCTTAGGCTGTATGGAGAACCGCTTGCCCAGGGGGAAGTTCATGCGACCTATCAGACTGTATTCGCGGATGCCTACATGACCGTCCAGCATGGCGAAATTGTCGGTATAGTAGGCGAATTTGGCCTGCAAGCGGTGTCCGCTGGTGGGGAAATACCAGTCGTTCTCGCTGTTATACCACGCCTTGGCCTCATAGCTGATGTAGCCCTTGTTCTTCAGTTCCGCATCTTTCGTGTGTTCTTCCTGGTGGTCGAAGAGCATGGAGTGATAGTGGTAGTAGTCCCAATTGGCTCCGATGCTGATGTTCAGGTTGCGCACATTGAAATTGAAGAGTTTCACTTTCACCGAGTGCTGGCGGTAATCCATGCTGAAGGCCTTGTCGCCGTCGTCGTAGAAGTCAATCTCGTTGCTGCGGAAAATATACGATATGGTGGGCCGGAAGAAACTGATGGGGCGCATCGACCAGTCGGCACGGGCCATCAGTCGCTTGCCCAGTCGTAGGGTCAGCTCCACATCCATAGGTACCTTGCTGCGGATGGGAAACTCGGCATTGGCCTGCAGGGCTACCATCTCTTCGTTGTCGAAACGTGCACCGACGTTCACCTGACTGTTGCGTCTATCGCGGGCCAGGAACGATACACGGGTTTCCGAGTGCTCTTGGTCATTCTTAGAGCGCGTCGTTGCGGGCAGCGACTGCTGAACCTGTAGAAGACGCTGATGGCGGCGGTGACCGTCGACACCAAGCTGCTGGCGCAGTGCCACCAGTTCGTCCCAGTGCTCCATGGCGGCTTCCTCGCCCCTGCGTATCAGCGTGTCGATGGCTACCGTCGAGAAACTCGCCGAACTGTATCCCTTGGTATTCACGCGGATCAGGATGTCCGTCATGGCTTTGTTCTCTTCAAACTTGTTCATGCAGTTGAAGTCTACAATCTGCATCAGGATGCTCGACGTGGAATTAAGCTCCGAGGCGGTTTTCAGTTCCGACGATACATCGACGCCGATAATGATATCGGCACCCATCTGACGGGCGATGTCGGCAGGATAGTTGTTGCGCAGACCACCGTCCACCAGCACCATGCCGCCTGTTCTGACGGGGGCAAAGACGCCGGGAATCGACATGCTGGCACGCATGGCCCTGCTCAGCACGCCGCTGTGGAACACCACTTCGGTATTGTCGACCATATTGGTGGCCACGCAGGCAAAGGGAATGGGCAGCTTGTTGAAGTCGATGGAATCGTGGTAGGGTGCCGTCAGGGCGTCAAACAGTGTGGCAATGTTCTTGCCCACGACGAGGCCGCCACCGTCCGGCTTCGCCTTCTTGTTCTTGCCGAAGGTGAGGCTCTTCGAGATGACGTAGGTGTTCTGTTTCTCGCGTTCATGCAGACTCTGGCGCCGCAGGTCCTCGCGGTCCGAGAGTACGAACGACCAGTTCTGGGCCATGAGGATGGAGTCCAGCTCGTCGGCACTGTGACCGCAGGCATAGATACCGCCCACGATGCTGCCCATGCTGGTACCGGTGATGATGTCGATGGGGATGCCGGCACGTTCCAGCACCTTCAGCGCACCTATGTGTGCCGTACCCTTGGCACCGCCGCCACTCAGCACCAGCGCCACCTTCTTGCGGCCTGCTGCTGTCTCGCCTGTCGTCAGGCCCTCGGTGCCCGTCACCCTTTCGCCCCACGCTGTTTGTGCGAAAAACACCATCAGCACCGTCAAAGTCATTGCTACCTGTCTCATCTCCTGCATTTTTCTGCAAAAGTACGCATTTTTTCTTAATTCTTAACTCTTAACTCTTGATTTTTTTGTAATTTTGCAGCCAAAATGGAACAGACAATGAAAATCAACATCGCCATCTTCGTTTCCGGCAGTGGTACCAACTGCGAGAATCTTATCCGTTATTTCGCTGATTCCGAGCGTGTTAGCTGTGCTCTCGTCGTCAGCAACAACCCCGACGCCTACGCTCTCGTGCGGGCTCAAAATTTGGGTGTTGCCACCGCTGTGGCTCCCAAGGCTCAGCTCAACGATGCCGACTTCATGATGCCACTGCTCAGCGAACATCACATCGATTTCATTGTCCTGGCGGGATTCCTGCCCCTGGTACCCGACTTCCTCATCGAGGCCTTCCCACGCCGCATCATCAACATCCACCCGGCATTGCTGCCTAAATACGGTGGCAAGGGCATGTGGGGCCACCACGTCCACGAGGCCGTGAAGGCTGCTGGCGAAACAGAAACAGGCATGACGGTGCATTACGTCACACCAGTCTGCGACAGCGGTGAGATCATCGCTCAGTTCCGCACACCCCTATCACCCGACGACACCGCCGACGACATCGCCGCCAAAGAGCACATCCTCGAAATGGAACACTTCCCGAAAGTCGTCGAGCAAGTTCTCTTTGAGACTTTCTCGAATGTTGAATGAGGAGTGTTGAATGTTGAATGGTCGCCTATGGCGATGAAGAATGAATAATTGAGAAGGCTGCGATTAAGCGAGGGCAGAGCCATGCTTGCATGGGCTATGCCGAGCGTGAGCAGGCTGACCATAGGTCAATTCGTCATTCAATCATCGCAGCGAAGCGAGAATAATTCCACATTCCTCATTTGAAGAAATATTATTTCTTCTTCAGATCATTCTGCATCTTGATGACGAAGATAATCACGCTGCACGTAAACGTGATGAGGTTGGTGAGCACCAGGTAGTAGTTCTCAACCAACAGTCCCTGAACTACAAACGCAAAGCATCCTACAGCCATCATGATGAAGCCCGGCAGCGAGATGCCGTCGGTGTTACGTGTACGGATGGTTTGAACGGCCTGGGGCAGATAACCCAGAATAAGTCCGATGCTGGCTATCCAGCCGCAAAGGTGAATCAAAAAATCGTTGTCCATAGTTTTTATTTTTTAGTTATCAAATGTCTTTAACTTCTCTAACTTCTTTAACTTCTCTAACTTCTTAATATCTGCCTGCGAATTTACGGCTTTTTATCCAAAAAACCAAACTTTTTGTCAAAAAACCGCTCCAATTTGCACTATTTCAATCATTTATCTACAATTTTTTTGGTGTTTTCTTTCTTAATTCGTATTTTTGCACGGATAAAGTGATACGAAATTGAGCACCATCAAGCTACATCGAGCCGTTTGTGCCCTGCTATTGTTGTTAGCATCGGCAACGGGTAAGGCCCAGAACCTTGCCCTGAAGACGAATTTGCTCTACGATGCCGTGCTCATTCCCAACATCGGTGTCGAAGTGTCACTCGGCAAGCAATGGACAGCCAGTGCCGATTGGTTCTACACCTGGTTTTCTTCCGACAATCGCCACCGCTACTGGCAAGGCTACGGCGGCTACCTCACCGTGAGGCGTTACTTCGCCAATCATTCCACATTCCACATTCCTCATTCCACATTCCCAACCGGTCACCACCTCGGTGCTTATGTGCTCGGTCTTACCTACGACGTGGAGTGGGGTGGGCGCGGCTATCAGGCCGATCATTTCGGCTTTGGTGCGGGTGTGGAGTACGGCTATGCCTTGCCCATCAGTAACCGTCTGTTGCTCGATTTCTCGATAGGCATCGGTTTCCAGGATGGTGAATACAAGGAATATGAACCGCAGGGCAACCGGTACGTCTGGCAGGCTACGCGCCAGCGCCATTGGTTTGGTCCCACCAAGGCGGAGGTCACGCTGAAGTGGCTTTTAGGCAAGAAAGGAGGTGGCAAATGAAGTTCTCCAAGCTCTTCCTTCTCGCCTCTTCCTTCTTCCTTCTTACCTCCTGCGACTACAAGGAGCTGAGCTACGACAACAGCCAGAGTGCGAGTGTCAACGTCCGTTTCGACTGGCAGAAGGCTCCCGATCTGAATGCCAAGGGCATGACAGTGCTGTTCTACGATACCGAGAAGACCGGCAATCCTGAGCGCTACGACTTTGTGGGCCGCGACGGAGGTACCGCCCGTCTGGTAACGGGCAGCTATCGTGCTGTGGCGTATAACTACGATACGGAGACCATCCTCTATCGGGGCATGGAGAGCAGTTCGACGCTGGAGGCTTACACCCGCCGTTCGAGCATCGAGGAGGGTACGCAGATGGCGGCCATATCGCGTGGCTACACCATGCCGCGTGCTGGGGGCACAGAGGACGAACCAGTCATCCTCGAGCCCGATCCGCTGTGTGGCGCACAGAGCGACGCCTTCCAGCTGGATGCCAGTGTGGCGGGCGACGTCACTATCACGCCCTATATGCGCACCCGGGAGGTGGTCATTACCATCAACCACGTGCCCAATCTGCAGTATACCTCGCAGATTGGTGGTGCACTCACGGGCTTGGCTCCCTCGGTCAATATGACGACGGGCCAGCTGGGCGAAGGCTGTGCCACACAGGCGTTTACCGCCGTTGCCGCAGGCGACTCTACCATCGTGATGAAGTTTAACATCTTCGGCCATTGTCCTCATGCCAAGGGCGACGACCATAATGCCCACCTGCTTACCGTCTATGCCGTCTTGGCCGACGGTTCCAAGTGGTATTACACCCAGGATGTGGGCGACCAGATGCACAATCCGTCGCAAGGTGGCGGCGGCGGTGGCTCTGGCGAGGATGTCGAAATCGACATCGAGGTCGACGACCTGCCCATCCCCAAGCCCATCGTCAACGGTTCCGGCTTCCAGCCCACCATCGACGGCTGGCAAGGCATCGAGATTCCAGTGGATATGTAGCGTGTGTTTTGCTGTCCTTTTGTCCGTTTCTGAAGTAAAAACGTGTCCTAACGTATTGTTTTTAAGGATAAAAGGCCACTTTTTTATACTTTTTTTGCTTTTTTCTTTGGCAGTTCAGTTTTTTTCTCTATCTTTGCAGCGGTGCATAGTGTCAAATCACGTGTCCACAATAAAGCGAATCAATATAATTACTTACTTAATAAAAGAACTTATGAGAAAAAGAATAGCCTTTTTATCCTTTGCAGCAGCCTTAGCATTCTGCTATTCCTGCTCCAACGACGAAACCGTAGCGGTAAACACCACCCCGCAAGATAATGAAATCAGCTTCCGTGCATTTAATAATGGAATGACTCGTGCTGCGGATATTACTGGTTTTAATTCAACTCCCTTTATGGTTAGGGCAGATGCAACTGGTCCCGTTGCATATTTTCCTGAAACACAGTTTTCTTATAATAGCGAAGCAAACGCATGGACTTCAACCAATAAGTACTATTGGCCCTCTGATGATGCAGTGCTGACTTTCCATGCTTATGCACCGACTTCTGATGCACAGTTTACACATACTGTGGGAGAGAATACATTTGTTGTCACCCCTAATGCAACAGATAACGGCGCTGCTACACATGTAGACTTAGTATATGCAACGAATACAGGAAAGAAATCTACTAATGCTGCTGGCGTAAACCTTACTTTTGGTCATACAGAATCAAAAGTGATAATCAAGCTAAAGAACTCTAATCCTAATCTGAAAATTAAAGCCAATAAAGTTGTTCTAGGCAACGTGTCCGGAAGTGGCACTTACACCATGGGGGCTGGATGGAGTAGTCTTGGAACTGCTACTGCTACATACACTCAGAGTTATACTGGGGTAGAATATTCAGCAGAGACTCAGGCAGGTGTTGATATGATTCTTATTCCACAATCAATGACTGTAGCGGCAACATATCATGATGGTGCAGATAATGCAGTTTTTGATGGACCGTATATTACGGTTGATTTAAAAATCCAGAACAGCACGTCGCCTTATTCTTATATTGTTGGTGCAGCTGAATCTTCTGCTGGAGCCGATGATAATTATGTGACAGCATTATTCCCTCTGCCAACAATTACATGGGCTTCAGGAACTAAATATGTTTATACTGTAAATCTTGCTGGCGGTGGCTATTTGCCACAGAACAAACCAAGTACGTCTAGTGATCTTGACCCCATTCTCGAAGGTGGCGAAATCAAATTTGTTACTGTAACTGTTGGCGGATGGAGTGAAGGGGGTAACTCTGATCTTCCCTAAGCGGTTCACAGGTCAGGGTCACACGGGGACAGATACTGAAGCGTGGTCACACGGGGACAGGCACGCTGTGAGGTTCGGTCACAGGGGGGACAGGCACGCTGTGAGGTTCCATCCCTGAAACTGTGAAATATTCAATAGAGGTTGTATGCTACAGCCTCTATTTTCTTTGTTTCGACCTCACAGCGTGCCTCTGTGAGGTTCTCGCCATATGGTATGACACTAAACACCCTTTAGTGTCAGGGTAGAGCACGTTTAGTATGAGGGTAAAAAGGTTACAGCGTCCCTGCTCCCCCGAAGGCACTCTCACTCGAAAATGCTCAAATAAAATTTGGCATTTCCCTCGTTTATTCGTACCTTTGCAAAAGCATGGAGAAAAGAGAAACGATACCATCCTATAAACGACGGCTGAACGACTGGGACTATAGCCAGCCGCGAATCTATATGCTGACGTTGGCGATAGAGGGACGGCGCCCCCTCTTGGGAACGCTGGTGGGTGATGCCAGCCTGCCAACGACAGCCAGCAATGGCCCGCGGCTTCTTCCTTCGGAACTAGGTGCTGCGGTGCTGCACGAGGTTGATGGCATTCCTCACTACTACCCCCAAATAACCATCATTGCCCGGCAATTGATGCCCGACCATCTGCACATCCTGCTTTACGTTACCCGCCCGTTGCCCGTCTATTTGGGCCAGGTGGTGGCAGGCTTTAAGGCTAGTTGCAACAAGAAATGGCGGCAGATGCAGGGAGGCGCCCAGCGGCAAGACCCCCAGCGAGGAGAAGCCCCGTGGCAAAACCACTGGGCACCATACTAATCTCTCCCTTCATCAGCACTGGCGAACGCTTCGTGGAAGAAACAGCCTTGCAGGAGCACCTGCCCATTGTCAAACTGCTTCCAAATGGTTTTTCGCCTTACTACAAGCCTCAGGGGCATTATTTTGAAGCGTGTGGCGAAGGCCGCCTGCTCTTTCTTACCCCTTATCCGTATTCCACTCAGAAGGTCGTCTTAACCCGTTCCGTCTGTAACTACCTGAATGTTTTAGCCGCCAGGCTTTGCTAATCTGTTAGTCGACGAGTCGACAAGTCGACAAAAGGTTTTCATTTGTCAACTTTTCTAGGAAAGTGACAAGGTGACAAGTGACAAAAGTCACTTAGCGACAAAACGACAAAACGACAAAATGTTTTTTTTGTTGGCGACAGGCGACAAAGCGACATTTTGTGTGTTGAAGTTGAAAAAGCTGCGGAAGTAGACAAAGTAGACATAAATT
>CAMHUU010000021.1 GCA_946188395.1 uncultured Prevotellaceae bacterium
TCACCTGGCTGGTCTCCTCGAACGGACTCACACCGCTAATCACCGGAGCCGCTACCGTGTTCTGCTGGTTCTGCGAACCGGAGTTCTGCGAACCGCTACCACCTTGGTTTTCACTCCCCTCGCCCGTTGGAGAGGGGTCGGGGGTGAGGCTTCCCTTAGCAGCAGCAATCTCGGCCTTGGTCTTGTCGGTCCAGCTGAGCTTGACGTCCTTCTTCAGCTCGTCGCGGGTGAAGTCGCCCGTCGACTGGGCCAGCAACTTGATGACCTTCACGGCAGGACCGGTCTTGGCGCCCTGGGCCAGCGTGCCGATGCTTGCCGAAGCCACCTTGTCCTGCTGGGCGTCGTAGAGCACCTCCAGACCGTTGGCCTCGACGGTGGCCTTGAAGATGGCCAGGTTGTCAATCTTGACGGTGTTGCCCATCAGCACCATCTCGCGCACGCACTTGACGAAGTCGATCAGGATACCGGTGATGGAACCCTCGGAGAACATCGTGTTGTGCTCGGACATGTGGTGGGCCATCTCCTGAATGCCCATCGACTGCTTGTAACTCACGCGGGCGTAAAGCTTACCCGCCTGCTCGGTTTCCGAAGTCTCGGTTACCTTACTCAAATAAAGTTCAATCATACTGTTGTGTGTGTTTAAAATGTTAATAAATAGGGTTAATTGTGTGTGTCTCTCAAGGTATCAGATTACCTCTTGAATTACATTGCAAAGATACGAAATAATTTTCATATATGCAAATATTTACCCACTTTTTTTCAAGTTTTTCTTTAAATAAAATAACCCACCCTTATCGGCCAATAAGGGAGGGTTATTGTCGGATAACCGAGGGTTATCGTCTGGTCAGATAATACTCGCTGAAGTCCTTGCAGCCGGGGGGCAGCTGGTGGTGGACCAGGTCAGGCAAGAGCTCCTTCAGCTGCAGGAAGAGCCGTTCGCCGGGCTCGTCGCAATCGGGAAACATGGCAAATCCAGTTGAGAGTTTAGCGTTTAGAGTTGAGAGAATCTCCTTATCCTTCTTGCTCAACAACGTAGCCGACGGAATGGCTATCGCCTTGTGGCCTGCCGAGAGCATGGCCCAGCAGTCGCTGCATCCCTCTGTGATAAAGAGTGTCTCGCCGGGCTTCAAAAGATTTAATACCGGCAAACCATAGAGATTACATTGCGAGCCCTGTGGGAATCGGAACCGGGGCGTGGCACCCTTCACGAGGTTGCGGTTCTGGATGCCTATCAGTTTGCCCTCGCGGTCGAAGTAGGGAATCTGTAGCCAAGGCACGCCCTGCTTGTCGCGCCACGATGTCAACCGACACCAGCGCACGACTCTTGGGTCCAGCCTGCGCTCGTCAAAAAGAAACCGCCGCGCCTCGTCGTTCAAAAATGGCCTTTCAAAAAAACGCTCGTAGCGCGAGGCGTCAAAAGGCGGCCTCTCTTTTGTCGTTATTTCGTTATAACGATATGACGTTATATCGATGGCCGCCCCGTCAGCCAGCCAACGGCAGGCCTCCCGAAAGCCCTTGCCGAGATACTTCATCACGAGGTCGATAGGTCCGCCTGAGGCGCCGCAGACAAAGCAACGATAGCTATTGCGACGCACCGAGAACGACAGGCTTGCATGGTGGTCGTCGTGGAAGGGACAAAGTGCCTTGTGCCGCACGACCTGGAGTCCAAGTCGCTCCGCGACCCCCTCAATGGGCAGGTCGCGAAGCTTCTGCAATTCTAGTCTATCCATAATCACTTCTTCTTCAGATATTTCTCGGTCTTGGTGTACAGCCCGGTCTGCGCAGAGTATTCTATAAAGCCTCTTGCAGCCCATACTGACAGCTGTTTCTTGGAGGCGGCACCCGTGGGCTTCCCCATCTGCTGGCGCAGGGCATCCAGCTGCTGCTCGTTGAAGGTGTTGCCCTCTATGCTGTCCAGCATGTTGGCAGGCCCCGTCTTGCCACCCTCGGCAGAGCTCGAGTCATCACTATTCTTCAGCATGTCGCCCATCACGGCCCACACGCTCCAGATACCATGCCACGTGAGCCATTCCACCATGTCGCCCATCGCACGCGTCCAGGTCATCTTGTTGAGTGCCCACATGACGCAGCCCGCCTTGAAACTGGCCACAATGCTACGCTTGGCCATATCCCACATGACGTCGTTGTCGGTCAGGTCAGCGTACTCGCAGATCTCGGCCGCAAGTCTTTTGCACACCTTGTTGAGCTGCGGGATGACATAGCGACCCTTGCAGAGAGCGAGCGGTGCCATGCGGTTGTTCAGCTCCTGGTAGAAGCCCTCGTCGAACTGTCCGATGACAGGTATGTTCGGGTCACGTTTCGCGCCGCGGGGCTTGTAGGTGAACGCTATTCTGCCCAGCGTTCCATCCAGCAGGTTATACTTCAGGAACTTTCTGATGTCCGTCGGGTTAGATGCCATCGAGATGTTGGTGCGCAAAATGGCCGACCCCGTGATGCCATCTACCGTAGCCCTCAGTGCCTTGTATCTCGCACGGTCGTGAATCAGGCGGAGCATCTGCGTCATCTGCTTATGACCACCGCAGAGGTTGTCCAGCATGACGGCCTCAGGCAGGTCGATGAACGTGGTGTAGCCGCCATGTCGCTCGGCTGCCATCTGCGCCTTCAGGTAACCCGGACGCGTCGTGTCGCTCGGCATCACATGGATGCACAGGTCTTGTTCGACCGGCTTGTCCTTTTTATTGGCAGCATGACTGGCTTTCTGCCATTCCAGATACTTATTGATGGCCTCTTGGTCAGAGCGAAGCTCCTCGTGCATGATGGCCTCTACCAAAAGCGAGTGCTGGCCCTTGTTATTGCCCGAATCAGCGCACAAAAGGCTTATCTGACCGCATGGTTCGAGCCATTGTCCGCTAGGGTACTGGAACTCTGCACCCGATATTTTCGCCCCCAAAGGAGCATAAAGCATGGGGTGTTCGGGCTGAAACATGTCTTTGCTTGTCTGTGAGAGCAGCAATTTCTGCGTCTCCAAACCCTTGCCGAGGGTAGGCATCTCGGGGGGTGTCGGTTTTGTAATGTCGTAAATCATAATAAGTTACGTGCTTTTTAGTGAATAATATAAATGTGAATTTTTCCTGTGTTTCTTCAGTTCTTCAGTTCTTCAGTTAGGTTTGGAGGGTATGCATTTTCCGAATCCTTCATATATATAATATATAACTAATTAATTATTAAGTAGTTACAAGTAATATTAAAGCAGGATTGAAGCATAACCACCCCCTTATTTCTAACTGAAGAACTGAAGTAACTGAAGTAATCTGGCCATCTTTTACTTCTCTATCAGGCCCTCCAACGCTTTATGCAGTTCTATGTACACACCGAAGGCATAGCGCTCGACGCTCATATTCGCCGGCAGCGGGCGGAAGTTCGGCTTGAGCGTGCCGTCTGGACGACGCGTAATGGTGATGTACTTGCCTCGGAAGACGCGCGGGTTGCGCTTCGCCGTCCAGGGCAGCATCTCAATAAAGGTGTAGTGCGCATCGCGGCAGCGGAATTCGTCGATGTCGGCATCATGATCGCGGCGCAGCACGCCCTGATAATCCCGTCCGGTCCGCATCGTGCGGTCGCTGTGAAGAATGGTCTTCACGTCACAGCAGAGTTCTGTACTACGGTTCCAACCCTGAAGCACGTCTTCCACGATGCTTCCCACGAGGCGAACCTTCTTTGAATTTTTGTTCTTAGCTTCCATTGTACTTACTTATTTTTTAGGAAGTGAACATCTGATAGCGTTTCCAGTATTGCGGCCAGATGATTACCGGTACTGGCGGGAGCCACGCTTACGGCTTCAATCCCTTCGAATTCTGCTGCAAAATTATGCATTATCCGTTATGTGCACAAACTATCAGGGACAATGATACTATCATTTCGTATCACGTTGATAATCAGGCACAAATAAAAACGTGACAGTTAGTGTCCACCAACTATCACGAACTATCTCGCAACTATCTTGTAACTATTTCGGAATGATCAGACGGCCAGGGCCAGCATCTCCTGTTCGACATGCGCCTCGACACGGAGCTTCAGCTCTTGGTCGAGTTCGGCAAGGCCGTTGTTCACGTATTTGCGCATACCATTATTGGCACCCTCCAGCTTCTTTGTCACCTCCACATTGGTCACGTCGGCACGATAGAGGCCCTTCGACTTCAGGTGCCCCAGAATACAGTAGACAGTCTTTTTACTATACTCCTTGAACTTCTCATGAGCGCCAGCATGGGCAATCTCGCTGCGGAAGGACTTGAACAGTCGTTTCCACAACAGCGGCAGTCGGTCGCGCCATTTGCTTGATGCAAAATCGTGCACCTTTGCCACCACCGCCATCACCTTCTTCTCAAGCTCGTCCTCTACCTCGGCAGGCTTCTCAGCGCGCTTCTTGGCGGGTTGAATGTCGGCCTCCATCTGCCGCCAGAGCTCCACGAAGTTGAAGAGTCTTTGCAGCTCCTTGCTGAACATCGGGCGATTGTCGATATACGACACGCCGAAACGCTCGGCATGGGTGAACAGAAAGCGCGACAGACCGTCGATGTCTATCCGTTTCTGCTCCACGTCGTAGACCAGCTCGAACTCGTCATCGTTGAGGAACATCTTTTTGAAGTTCTCCAGTTCCTTCGTCATTCGTTCCTGCAGGTTCTTTCTCAGCGTGCGCGCCGAATACTGAATCTTCCACTTGCCGTATTTCTTCAGGCACGCCTTGCTGTAGTGCTTCTTGTAGCACGCCTCCCATTGCTCGAACGATACGGCAATCTGCTGTTCAGTGGGCGAGTTCAGAAACTCGGATATCTGCATCAGCATCTCGTGAAGCTCGCGCAGCGCGCAGACTGCCACCACGGGCACGTCGCTGCCGCTGACCGAATGAAACGGTTCCATCGAATCGTCAAAAGCACCGACCGCAGCCTGGCTCTCCTTGAAACGCAGATAGCTGGCTGACTCGAACTCATACAGGTTCACGTCGACATTGTTCAGCCGATAAGCCTTGTGCACGGCTACGATCATCTCCCATATCTTGTCGCCCCACGACGAAAAATTCACGTCGCACGCATCGCCCAGTGGCAGACATGACTGCCATTGCGCCAACAAAAGTTCAAAACATTTGGTCAGTCTCCTCGCATCGACAGCCAGACTCAGACTCATGGCGTTGAGCGAGAGCAGACAGGGGCAGCAGGGCAAGACGTCAATCTTCAGCTCCAGATTGGTTAGTAAAATATATTCTTTTGATTTATTGTCATTCATATTCCTCTCTCCATTTTTTTATGGCGAAAACAGCTGCAAATTTAGCAAATATTCTCTATCGTTAGAACGATTTTTGTGTTAATAATCCAAAATTCATCGTCGAAATCTTTTCGTCTGAAACTATTTTCTTCTTTTTAACATTATTTAGGGGGGGGGTAACACGCTTTAACAAAATTATTTGTACCTTTGTCGGCAGTTTTTGTGGAAAACGATAAGACATTATTCAATATTACAAATATTTTAAAACAAAACAAGTATGAAAAGAAACTTACTTTCATTGCTCGTGCTGCTGATGACGGCAGCGACGGGCGCAGTGGCGCAGACCGAGACGCTGCTGACCACAATTACAGCAACAGCCAAAGAGCAAGCCAGCTACAGCACGGCGAATGTGGCAACCGTTTCATTCAGTTATACTGCAGGAGGGAGCTCAGCATACCTCGCTAACTGGGGATGGTGGGGATACGGCTGGACAGCAACAGTCAACGCTGCCGAAGGATATACCATCACAAAATGTGTATTCTATGACGATGCCAATCGTAAAGCAACAGACAGCGAAGCTCCCTTTGTAGTAGAAACCACGGAAGAGGATAAGACGCCGAGAATAAATGGTACACCCATTGATGGTGGAAATAATCAAAGTAAGGGTATAAAAAAGATTGAGGTGTATGGCTGCGCTCCCTTCAACTTGACAGCTAATCTGGGAAATGTAGCTGGCGAGTACTGGGCTACGTTCTATAGCGATGCAAGCAACTTTAAGGCTTCCGCTGGGACGCAGGTGTTTGCGGTCAACCTCACTGGCACTGCGATTACGATGACCGAAATAACGGACGGCATCGTGAACAGCGGCCAGGGCGTGGTGCTGAAGAGCACGGCTGCCAGCATCACCATGACTCCAAACGCTTCGGCTAGCGCTGGCGACTACTCGACCAACAGCCTGACGGGCACGACGGCAGCAATGACAGGAGCCGCAGGCAACATCTACGTGCTGAACAACGGTACACAGGGTGTGGGCTTCTACAAGCTCAAATCTACGGGAACCATCGGTGCCAACAAGGCTTATCTGACGTATAGCGGCTCCCTCGCTCCCGAGTTCTTCGGCTTCGACGGCAATACGACGAGCATAAACGAGGTAAGAGGTAAGATGGAAGATGTAAGTGGCGAATACTACGACCTGCAGGGTCGCCGCGTCAGCCAGCCCACGAAGGGTCTCTACATCGTGAACGGAAAGAAAGTTGTAATCAAATAAAAAGAGGAGGACACAACTATGATTAAGAAAGAATATATGAAGCCTTCTATGGAGGTAGTTGTATTGCAGCAGAAGTGCCAGATTTTGGCCGGAAGCGCAGATGCCAACGGCATGAACATCGACCTGCAAGACGATGAGGTAGACGCAGGCTGGTAAATCTGCTCACAGCGTCTGGCTCACGCGGGGACAGTCCCCATGTGCAGTCCGATAACAAACTCAAGGGCTTGCTTCACACCATGCGGAGCAGGCCCTGATTTTTAGCTTCGGAAATAAAAAAGTTGGCCAAAAATTTGGAAATAACGAAATAAGTTCGTATCTTTGCAACGTCAAAAGGGGAATTCGCAGAAAGGATGACAACCTTTATGACTTGCAAAGGTCGTTTCGAGCCCCAAGCATAACGAGCCATCACTCACCAGAGTGGTGGCTTTGTTGTTTATTAAGACTGCTGGGGAACGGTGATACAATATTGGACCAGGTCTTGGTTGGAACGCTGCAGCCCCACCATCAGCTTAACCTCCCCATATTTCATAATAAGGAGTTTCTCAAACTGCTTCTGGTTACGCGTGTTACGCTTGGCTGGTTGCTCGCCAGTTTTGATAGCACCTTCCAGTATCTCCGTGAGACGGAATACGGCAAGTGTTGACTCATAACTGCGGGACGCTTTCTCATAAGTTTCATTAATTGACAGGAACTTCACGTTGATGAATGCACCAAGGCTTCGGTTCCAGATTTTTTTTTCTGGATGTTCAGCTATCCACTGGGCATAAAAGTCCTTGATGAGTTTCTCTCTTGCTTTTATGTCCTCTTTTGTACGTCCAGCAGGTATGTTATTTGTCATCGTGTCATTTTTTTAGTATTGCAAAGGTAACAATATTTATCAAAACGACAAAGAAAACAACTCAAAAACTTGCATATCTCGGATTTATTTCGTAACTTTGCAATTGTAAAAGAGATTACAATTAACCCTATTTATTCACCTTTAAAACACACAACGATTATGAAGAAAAACAACAGTATTTGGGAAGTCCTTCTGAGGATTGTTATCGCAGCCGCAACGGCAGCGCTGACTGCACTGGGCACCACCTCGTGCATGGGTTATGGACCATTCGACAGTCTGGTATGATGGATGACGTTCGCTTATCCTCTCATTTCACGTTGGCAGAGTTCTGCAACTTCGGCAAGTACCCTGCCAACGTTCCTTCGACGCAGCAGACGGCCAACATGATCTACGGCTGCCGCCTGCTGTTGGAGCCCGCACGCGAGGCCATCGGCTGCCCCATCATCGTCAACTCCGGTTTCCGCAATCCTCGTGTCAACGCCCTTGTGGGTGGCGTCGCCGGCTCGCAGCACCTCCAAGGCCAGGCTGCCGACATCCGCCCCAAGGACCCCGCCCGGTTCCAACAGTTGGTCGACTTTCTCCGCCATTGTGAATATACCGACCAACTACTGACCGGCACGGGCTGGCTCCACATCTCCTGGGCGCCCTTCCGTTCGCCCCGCCACGATGTCCGCCTCGGGTATTACTCGAAATAAACGCAAAGATTTATGTGGAAAAATGACGACGCGTCGTAGCTTGGTGGCTGCGGCGCGTCGCGGGTATTAGTAGTTTTGTTTTGAAATGGTGTCTGTAAAATCAATCGAGGCCGAAGAGGGTGCGCAGACCGCCGTCGACTCCCGAGAATCCCATGAAGGCCAGCGAGAGCAGTCCGGCTGAGAGCATGACAATAGCCATGCCGCGCATACCCTTGGGGATGTTGACCAGCTCGAGCTGTTCGCGCATGCCGGCAAAGACGGTCAGGGCCAGTCCGAAGCCAACGGCTGTGGAGAAGGCATAGACGACGGATTGCAGCAGGTTGAAGTCCTTCTGGATGACCAGAATGGCTACACCAAGCACGGCGCAGTTGGTGGTGATGAGCGGCAGGAAGATGCCCAGGGCCTGATAGAGCGCCGGAGAGACCTTCTTGAGGATGATTTCGACCATCTGCACCAAGGCGGCAATGACCAAGATGAAGGCGATGGTCTGCAGATACTGCAGTCCGAAGGCGTCGAGCACATAGGTCTGAACGAGCCACGTAACGATGGTGGCCAGCGTCATGACGAAGGCAACGGCTGCCGACATGCCCAGCGAGGTATCGATCTTCTTCGACACGCCGAGGAACGGACAGATGCCGAGGAACTGCGACAGGATGATATTGTTGACGAATATCGCGCTAATGAAAATCAAGATATATTCCATAGTTGTCGTTATTTCGTTATTACGTTATTTCGTTATTACGACATTTTAGTTGCTGCGCAACTTGTTGACGATGGCGATGAGGAATCCCAGCATGATGAACGCGCCCGGAGGCAGCACGAAGAGCAGGATGTTGTAGGTCTCGGGCAGCAGGGTCAGACCGAAGACTGATCCAGAGCCCAACAGCTCGCGGCAGATGCCGAGCAGCGTCAGACCGATGGTGAAACCGAGTCCGATGCCAATGCCGTCGAACAGCGATGCCACGGGCGAATTCTTGGCTGCAAAGGCCTCGGCACGACCGAGGATGATGCAGTTGACCACAATCAGCGGGATGAACAGTCCGAGGGCAGCGTCGATGTCGGGCAGATAGGCCTTGATGACCAGCTGCAGGATGGTGACGAACGCCGCAATGACGACGATGAACACGGGGATGCGCACCTTGTCGGGCGTGATGCTCTTAAGGCACGATATCACGAAGTTGGTGCAGATGAGCACAGCCATCGTGGCCAGTCCCATCGACATACCGTTCATGGCAGAGGTGGTAGTGGCCAGCGTGGGACACATACCGAGCATCAGGACGAACGTGGGGTTCTCCTTGACGATGCCATTCTTAATGATACTTATATAATTCATTGAACTTTAATCTTTGAACTTTGAACTTTATGATTACTTATTAAGCTCGGTGGCACCGGTCTCTGCGTCGGCAGCGGGCGTGGCCTTATAAGCCTTGTAAGCATTGTTGACAGCGAGCAGGAAGGCGCGGCTGGTGATGGTGGAAGCCGTGATGGCATCAACCTGTCCGCCGTCCTTCGATACGGTCAGAGGCTCCTTGGGGTCCTTGCCGATGATGTCGCCCTTCTGGCCCTTCTGGAACCATTGGTCGGCCTTGGCACCCAGACCTGGAGTCTCGGCATGTTCGAGCAGCGTATAACCTAGGATCTTGCCCTCGGTATCGAAACCGACAAGCACCTTCAGATCGCCACCGAATCCCATCGTGGCCGACTCGACGGCAGCACCGAGGTCCTTGCCCTGGGCGTCCTGAATCTGATAGATGGTATAGGTGAGTTCCTTACCCTTGTCGTCGTTCTGCTTCACCTCGTCGGTCTTGGCCACCTTCAGGTCGCTGACGCACATGACGGTCTTGATGCCGTCGGCCAGCGCTTTCTCCTTCTGTGCGGCGATGGGGCCTTCGGTCAGGTGATTGACATAAGCCAGGATGCCGCCCATGATGACTGCTACTCCCGTGAGCACCAGCACCATATTCAATAATGATGATTCTAATTTCTTCATATCGCGGTCCTCCTTAGTTCTTGGCAGGCACTTCACCGAAGCGCGTGGGTTTCACATAATTATTAATAAGAGGTGTGAACGCATTCATGATGAGAATAGCGAACGACATGCCCTCGGGATAGGCACCCCAGTTACGGATGACGACGGTGAGCACACCAATGGCGACACCATAGATGAGCTGGCCCTTGGCGGTCATGGGCGACGTCACGTAGTCGGTAGCCATGAAGATGGCACCGAGCATGAGACCACCCGAGAAGATGACGCTAATGGGGTCGGCATAGCAGGGATTAGCCAGATGCATGATGCCAGCAAAGATGAATACCGTGCCAATGATGGAGACGGGAATGTGCCAAGTGATGATCTTCTGCCACAGCATGTAGGCCAGGCCCAGCAAGAGTGCCAGGCCACAGATTTCACCCAGGGCACCGGCTCCAGCGGGATGGTTACCGATGAAGAGGTCGAGCGACGACGGCAGCTGCTCGAGCAGGCTGGCATCGCCATTCTTGATGGCGGTCTGCATGATGTAGAGCGGAGTGGCACCGGTCTCGGCATCAAGGTAGCTGGTGAGCTGACCAGCCACGGGCCACGTCGTCATCTGCGCGGGGAAAGCCACCAGCAGGGCAGCACGACCGACAAGTGCCGGATTGAAGAGGTTATTACCCAGTCCGCCAAAGGTCATCTTACCCACACCGATGGCGAACAGCGCACCGATGATGATGATCCAGATGGGGAGGTTGCTGGGCAGGTTGAAACCGAGCAGCAGACCGGTGAGGACGGCAGAACCGTCGCAGATGGTGGTGCGCTCGTTCTTAAGCATGAACTTATTGATGGCCCACTCGAAGAGTACGCAGGCCGCAACGCTCGTCGCACAGACAATGGCCGAGCCAATGCCGAAGAAATAGAACGACACGAGCAGCGCAGGCAGCAGGGCGATGATGACGCCATACATGTTGCGCTCGACGGTGTCGGTTCCGTGTGCGTGAGGCGAAAGTGATACAATTAATTTTCCCATTGTATATTTCTTAACTCTTAATTCTTAACTCTTAATTACTTCTTAGCAGCTCGACTGCGAATGATTCCCATGACGGTAGACTTAGCCTGACGAATGTTGTCAAGCAGCGGACGGTGAGCCGGACACGTGAACTGGCACGAGCCACACTCAATACAGCTGACGACATCCTCCTGCTCGGCACGCTCCCAGTTCTTGACGGCAGCGAGCTTGGCCAGCAGGTAGGGCTCGAGGCCCATGGGGCAGGCCGACACACACTTGGCACAGCGGATACAGGGATTAGGCTCCTTGCGCAATGCCTCGTCGCCCGAGATGATGGTCACCGAGTTAGTACCCTTGCAGATGGGCACCTCGACGCTGGTCAGCGCCTTACCCATCATCGGACCACCAGCCAGCAGCTTGTTGTCGCCCTCGGGCATACCACCACAGGCATCGATGAGGTCCTTCATGGGCGTTCCCATGCGAACCAGGAAGTTGCCGGGATTCTGCAGGCGCTTACCGGTCACGGTAGTATAGCGCTCGAACAGCGGCTTGCGCTTCATGACAGCCTCGTAGACGGCAAAGGCCGTTCCCACGTTCTGCACGATGGCACCCACATTGACGGGAATGGCGGGAGGTGCAGGCACCTGACGGCGGATGACAGCATCGACGAGCTGTTTCTCACCACCCTGCGGATAGCGCTGCTTCAGGGGCACTACCTCAACTGTGTATTCCGAAGCGGCAAACGCTTCGGCACATTTCTTCGTCAGCAGTTCGATGGCAGGCATCTTGTTGGTCTCGATGCCGATGTAGCCCTTGTTGACCTTGGCAGCCTTCATGAGCAGCTCGAGACCTACAAGGATCTCGTCGGCTTTCTCCATCATCAGACGGAAATCGGCGGTGATGTAGGGTTCGCACTCAACGGCATTGATAATGACGCACTCGGCCTTCGCTGTGGGCGGAGGACAGAGTTTGATGAAGGTGGGGAAACAGGCACCACCCATACCCACGACACCAGCGGTCTTGATGCGCTCGACGATTTCCTCGGGCGTCAGTTCGGGATGGTCCTTCACCAGTTCCAGCTTGTCGGAGCGGTCGATGGTCTCTTCCCATTCGTCACCTTCTACATTAATAATAATAACGGGCTTGCGATAGCCGGTGGCATCGATGGCGGTATCGATCTTGAATACCGTGCCGCTGACACTCGAATAGATGGGAGCGGAAACGAAACCGCCAGCCTCGGCAATCATCGTGCCAACCTTTACCTTGTCGCCCTTGGCAACAACGGGCTTGGCAGGAGCACCAATATGCTGACCCAGCGGGAAAATGGCCTGCTTGGGAAGGGCTGCCACCTGGGTAGCCACCTCATGGGTCAACTTGTTCTCTTCGGGGTGTACACCACCGATACGGAATGTTCTTACGTTCATGCTTGTTCCTCCTTCTTTACTTCTGGTTCAACATTAGCCGGTTTCGCTTCAGCCTTAGGAGCAGGAGCAGCCTCTGTCTTGGGGGCCTCCTCCTTGGGCTTGGGCTGAGGAGCCGGTGTTGGGAAGTTGACGTCGTGGATGGCCTTAGTAGGACAAACGACAACACACTTGCGGCACAGGCGACACTTCTCGTGGTCGATGTAGCACACATTGTTCTCGATCGTGATAGCCTGGAACTTACATTCCTTCTCGCACTTGCCACAACCGATACAGGCTGCCTTACAAGCCTTCATGGCTACAGGACCCTTGTCCTTGTTGACGCAGGAAACGAACACTCTCCTACCCTTCGGACCCTTCTTACGCAACTCGATGATGTTGCGCGGACAAGCCTTGACACAGGCACCACAAGCCACACACTTCTCCTCGTCGACCTCGGGCAGGCCCGTTTCGGGATTCATGTGGATGGCATCGAACTGACAGGCAGCGACACAATCGCCACAACCCAGACAACCAAAGCCGCAAGCCGTCTCGCCAGCACCGCACGAGTTCATGGCGGCACAGGTGCGAAGACCACTATACTCGGCAATCTTAGGACGGAGCGCACAGGTTCCGTTGCAACGCACCACGGCAATCTTCGGCTCACCATTGGCAATGGCCATACCCAGCAGGTCGGCCACCTTACCCATCACTTCTTGTCCGCCCACAGGACACATCAGCCCTTCCAAGCTGCCGGCATCAGCCCCTTTTACCAGAGCGTCGGCCAGACCTCCACAGCCGGCGAATCCACAACCGCCACAATTGGCTCCCGGCAACTGCTCGGTCACCTGTGCGATGCGAGGATCTTCGTAGACTGCGAACTTCTTGGAGCAGACATACAGCACGAGGGCGGCAATCAGTCCGATGGCGCCCAGCACTAATACTGCAATCAAAATGAAATTCATAAAGATACTTGTTTTTGTTTTATTTGTTTTAGTTTGTTATAATGTTGCGATTTGGAAGCTGAGTTCGTCGCGCATCCGGTTGCGCAGCAGCCACAGCAGGAAATAATAGGGAACGAGCGCTGCCAGGGCACACAAGGCCGCCAGCCCCTCGCTGGACGTCACGAGCAACACGACGACCAACACGGCAACCATCAAGACGAAAGGCAGTCCGAACCCCCACAACAGGGCCTTGGCAGCCACCACGCCAGAAGTGGTTACCGTCACCGGCTGTCCTACCTGATAATCCTTCGAAGACGTGTCGCAGAAAACGTCGATAATCTTCTCCTTACTCTCGGCAGCATTGCAATAGCCGGCCACCTTGCACGCGGCACAAGCTGAGGTCTGAACGATGCGAACTTGCACCTTGTCAGATTCTATCCGTTCTATAACCCCCGAATGACTTATCTTAGTACTCATTAGTTTTGCAATGTCGACTTTGCAGAATTTATTTTTGCAAAGGTACGATAAAAATATGAATTAAACATGTAATTATATAAGTTTTTTCGAAAAAAAGTCGTAATCGTTTGCGATTATCTGATTTTTTTCATACTTTTGCCTCGTCAAACGCAAAAACAGATGAAAGCAAACGAACAGACACTACAAGAAGTGGAGCGCGCCATCCGCAAGGTGGCCGACAAATTCCCTGCGACCGAGGAGGCCAGCATGTTGACAGACATCCACCTGAGAGTGAATCAGGAAACCGGCGAACTGGTGGCATTCGACGACGATGACAACGAGATTAACCGTTGCATCGTGGAACAATGGATTGACAACAAGGACGACTCTTTCTACGCCGATGCCGCCAGCACGCTACGCATGGTGCTGAACAAGTACCAACAGCAGATTGAGGCCATGTCGATTCTGAAACCCTACTCCTTCGTACTGGAAGACGAGGACCACGAGAATCTGGAAGAGCTCTATGTGGTCGACGACGACACCGTCATCATCGACGAGGAACTGATGAAGGGGCTGGACAAGGACCTGACCGACTTCATGAACAAATTGTTCGAAGAATAACTATCTCAACCGGAGTGCATCACCCACCCGAATCTGGTAGTATGGCGGCAAGTCGTTAAGCTTATACAGTTTCTTTAACTTGATACCGTAATGCTGTGAAATAGAGTACATTGACTCTCCGCTCTTCACGTAGTGCAAACGCCCCTTGTAGTCCTTCGGAGCTTTGTTGCGTTTCTTCTTCAACCATACAACTTCACCCTCCTCGAGCACGTCGTTTTTGTCGCGTTCATTGTATTTGGCCAACTTGCGGTATGAAATGTCCACTTCCTTGGCAATACTGCGGAAAGTATCGCCCCGACGGGCAATCAGATAGTAGTTCTTGTTAAAGGCATAAATGCGACGCGTATCGCCAGCCTTCACCTGCTGAGCCTGGAACTTGTCGTAGCTCTTGGCGGTATCATACTGATAGAGTTTATAGAGCTGGATGATTTCTATCAGTTTGGTGGCATAGGTCGGACTGGTGGCATAGCCACAAGCTTTCAGCCCTTTCGCCCAGCCTTTATAGTCGGTTATCTTCAGTTCAAACAGGCTGCTATAGCGGCGGCTGGTCGTCAGGAATACGGAATGGTCGTGATAACTCTCATAGGCATTGTCGTAAGCACGGAAACACTCGTTGCGCTCGTCATCGTCATGATAGCTCTTACGACCCGTCCAGCCATTACATTTGATGCCGAAATGATTGTTGGCTCTTGTGGCCAGCTCACTCCTGCCGGCACCCGATTCCAACACTCCCTGGGCAAGCGTGATGCTGGCAGGGATGCGATATTTTTGCATCTGTTCTATCGCAACGTCTTTATACTGGTCAAAATAATCCTGATAGCGCTGATTCCACTTCATGGTCTGGGAAAAGACCATTTGGGACGCTACAAATGTGCATAAAAAAGAAAATATTATTCGTTTCATGAATAAAAACCTGAATTATTTTGCAAAAGTAGAGAAAAATAATTAAATTTGCAAACAAAAATCGGAATAATATGAAGGAATTAGAGATCAGACCCAAGATTTGGGAGGCTCAAATGGATGAATTGACGGCCGAAGAACGCTCGTTGGTAGAGCTGGCCCAAGAAGGTACCAACCGTTCGTATTCGCCCTATTCCCATTTTCATGTGGGAGCGGCTCTGAAACTTCAGAACGGGGTGACCTTCATCGGTTGCAATCAGGAAAATGCAGCCTTCCCTTCGGGAATCTGTGCAGAACGCTCTGCATTGTTTGCTGCCGGTGCACAGTATCCTGACCAGCCTGTCGTCATGCTGGCCATTGCCGCACGCAACGAAGAGGGTGTCTTCACCGAGCATCCCGTCAGTCCCTGTGGTCCATGCCGTCAGGTGCTTATTGAGACTGAGACCCGATTCCATCATCCCGTGCGCATCCTGCTTTACGGACAGCGTTGCGTTTATGTGGTGGACAGCATCAAACAGCTGATGCCATTGTCGTTCACGGAATTCTAAACAAGTAAACTTATATAATAATACAGTATTAAAAATGGTAAAGATCTCCAAAGAAGCCGCCCTTGAATATCATGAGGCGGGGCGTCCTGGTAAAATTGAAGTAAAACCAACCAAAGCGTATCGTACACAAACCGACTTGTCGCTGGCCTATTCTCCTGGCGTGGCGTATCCCTGTCTGGAAATCCAAGAGAATCCGGATGATGCGTATAAATATACGGACAAGGGCAACCTTGTTGCCGTTATCTCGAATGGCACTGCCGTGCTCGGTCTGGGCGATATCGGTGCCATGAGCGGCAAACCGGTCATGGAAGGTAAAGGATTGCTGTTTAAGATATATGGCGGTATCGACGTCTTCGATATCGAGGTCAACGAAAAAGACCCGGAGAAGTTCTGTGAGGCCGTTGAGAAGATAGCCCCCACATTTGGCGGTATCAATCTGGAGGACATCAAGGCCCCGGAGTGTTTCTATATTGAAGAGCGCCTGAAGAAGAGCCTGGACATCCCTGTGATGCACGATGATCAGCACGGAACGGCCATCATTTCCGCCGCAGGACTAAAGAACGCCCTCGAAGTGAACGGCAAGGACATCAAGAAAGTGAAGATTGTCGTCAATGGCGCCGGAGCTGCTGCCATTTCGTGCACCAAGCTATATATGGCCATCGGAGCCCAGAAAGAAAACATCGTCATGCTCGACTCCAAGGGTGTCATCAGCGTTGACCGTCAGGATCTGAACGAGCAGAAACGATTCTTTGCCACCCAGCGCACGGACATTCACACCCTCGAAGAAGCAGTTAATGGAGCCGACGTCTTCGTAGGCCTTTCCAAGGGTAACGTCCTGACGCAAGACATGGTAAGAACAATGGCCAAGGACCCTGTCATCTTTGCCCTGGCCAACCCTGTTCCTGAGATTTCTTACGAGGACGCCATGGAGGCTCGTCCTGACACGCTGATGTCTACAGGACGAACGGACTATCCGAACCAGATTAATAATGTGATCGGCTTCCCATACATCTTCCGCGGAGCTCTCGACGTGCATGCCACCGCCATCAACGAAGAGATGAAGCTGGCCGCCGTCCACGCTATTGCCGATTTGGCCAAGCAGCCCGTGCCCGATATCGTGAACGATGTCTATAAGGTAAACAACCTCACCTTCGGTCGCGATTACTTCATTCCGAAGCCTGTCGACCCACGACTGATTACCGAAGTCAGCGCCGCTGTGGCCAAGGCTGCCATCGAAAGCGGTGTGGCTCGTAAGACCATCGACGACTGGGATGAGTACAAGCGTTCACTTTCCGTATTGCTCGGACAGGAGACCAAGCTCACACAGCAGCTCTATGCTACCGCCTCATCACATCCCCAGCGCGTGGTATTCGCCGAGGCTGTGCACCCCACCATGCTGAAGGCTGCCGTACAGGCAAAGGCAGAAGGCATTTGCTACCCCATCCTGCTGGGTAACGATGAAGTCATTACCAAGTTGGCCAAAAAGCTGGAGCTGAACATCGACGGTATCGAAATCGTCAACTTGCGTCATCCTAACGAACAGGAGCGCCGCGAGCGCTATGCCCGTATTCTCACGGAAAAGCGCCAGCGCGAAGGCTACACCTTCCAGGAAGCCAACGACAAGATGTTCGAACGCAACTATTTTGGTATGATGATGGTGGAAACAGGCGAGGCTGATGCTTATCTGACTGGTCTGTACACCAAATACTCAAACACCATCAAGGTGGTAAAGGAAGTCATTGGTATCAGACCTGAGTACAAGCATTTTGCGGCTATGCATATCATCAATTCTGCCCGCGGCATTACCTACATTGCAGACACGCTGGTCAACGAAGATCCAGACACCGAAGCGCTGGTCGATATTGCCAAACTGGCCAGCAAGAGCGTGAAATTCTTCAACGACAAACCCGTCGTGGGCATGGTCAGCCATTCGAATTTCGGAAGTAGCCAGAGTAATGGCGCCTTAAAGGTCAAGCATGCCACAGAGATCATGCAGGAGCGCTATCCTGATTTACCAATTGATGGTGAACTGCAACTCGGATTTGCACTTGACGATGAGCTGCGCGATGAACAGTATCCGTTTACACGCCTGAAGGGAAAGAAAGTAAACACGTTGGTCTTCCCCAACCTCACCTCAGCCAGATCGTCTTATAAGATGCTGCAGATGCTGGGAGCTGACGCAGAAATCATCGGCCCGATACAGATGGGCCTCAACAAGCCTATCCACTTCGTTGATTTCGGTGCTTCTGTAAGAGACGTTGTCAACATTGTAGCTGTGGCAACAATCGATGCTTATGTTGATAAGTTGAAGAAAAAGATAACAGCAGCTAGAGAACAATAAAACGTCAGATTAATATTTTTTAAGAAAAAAAACGGCCTGTCGGAGTACCACGAGCCGTTTTTTTTTGTAACTTTGCACCGCTTTTACAAAGTAATTTTACGACACACCGCTGATTATCAGTAAGTTAAGACGTTTTAAGAAAGTTTTTTAGATGAGACAATTAAAGATTCAGAAAAGTATTACGAATCGTTCGAGTGAAGCACTGGATAAGTATCTGGTGGAAATTGGTCGTGCACCGCTGATCAGTATCGACGAAGAAATCGAACTGGCCCAGAAAATCCGTAAGGGAGGTCCTGAGGGCGAGCGAGCCAAGGACAAATTGGTGACGGCAAACCTTCGATTCGTAGTATCTGTTGCCAAGCAGTATCAGCATCAGGGACTGACGCTGACTGACTTGATCGACGAGGGTAACATTGGCCTGATTAAGGCCGCACAGAAGTTCGACGAGACTCGAGGCTTCAAATTCATTTCCTATGCTGTATGGTGGATTCGTCAGAGCATTCTGCAGGCTATCGCCGAGCAGAGCCGTATTGTTCGTCTGCCACTGAACCAGGTAGGTTCTCTGAGTAAGATTAATCACGAAATCAACAAGTTCGAGCAGGAGAACCAGCGTCATCCTTCCATTTCGGAGTTGAGCGACGCCACCAGTCTCGACGAGGAAAAGATTTCGCAATCCATGATGGCTGACGGTCATCATGTGTCTATCGATGCTCCTTTCCAGGACGGAGAGGATAACTGTATGCTCGACGTGATGGCGTCGGGTGACGATTCACGAACCGACCGCCAGGTGGACCACGAGTCAATGGCACTCGAGTTGAACAACGTACTCCAGAAGGTATTGAAGGAGCGCGAGATTACCATTATCCGCGAATGCTTCGGCATCGGTTGTCACGAGAAGGGCCTTGAGGAGATTGGTGACCAGCTGGGACTGACCCGCGAACGCGTCCGCCAGATTCGTGAAAAGAGCATTGCAAAGCTCCGCGACTCAGGCAATGCACGCATCTTAATGAAATATTTGGGCTAAAATTTTGTGACTCCAAAATTTTTTCGTACTTTTGGGGTCGTGAATCTGAAGCTACGCATAACAAGCATAATGCTGGGCATGATGACTCTCATGCCCAGCATTTGTTTAGCCGACAGTCATGTCGACTCGCTGATTCTGCATCGGGTATGGAACTACAGGCGAAACTATACCGTTCCGGCCCAGGGTACAGAACAGAATGTCTATATGCGCTATAGTTTTGGCATGGATCGCCGTAATGCCCTGCTGTTTCTGGTTCCTACCATGTATGTCGTTGCAGCGGGCGACCGTCATTTTGTCGGTGAATCCTACTGTAAACTGAAATTCCGCGATGCCGACGAGTATGACGTCAAGCGACAGATAGTTTGCGGAACCATACCCCGTCAGCGCACCGCCATGCCTGCTATGTTAGAATTCAGCACGCCTGATTTCTACGATGACACGCTTTACCCCGATCACGTGCTTTCACCCTTCTTCAAAGACAACAGGCGCTACTACCGATATAAAGTCAGGGAGATAGAAGGAAACATGGCTGTCATCCGTTTTGCCCCTCGCAAGAAGAATACCATGCTGGTAAAAGGCTTTGCCACCGTCGACGCCTTAACGGGAAGACTGCAATCTATCGATTTAGAGGGAGAATACGACATGATGAGCTTTAGGGTTTCGGCCGAGATGAATCCGAACGACACCCACTCCCGACTTCCCAAGCGGTGTACTACCGATGCCACATTCAACTTTCTGGGGAACCACGTTACAGCCAGTTTCACTACGGTCTACGATTGTCCGCGAACACTCCCCGACTCACTCGATAATGTCAAGAACCGGGAATTGATGGAAGAGCTGCGCCCTATTCCGCTTAATCTTCGCGAACAGAAAATCTATGCGCGTTACGACAGCATCGAGAATGCCAATCGGGAGCGAGATACTATGGCCGTAGACACCACACAACAACATCATTCCCGTGACTTGTGGAAGACCATTGGCTGGGACATCATCGGCTACAACCTCATCAATGGCAATGGAACGGAGAAGGGAGCCGTTTCCATGCGTTTTTCTCCCTTGTTCAATCCACTTTATCTGGGTTATAGTCAGAGCCGCGGTATCAGCTACAAGCTGAAACTTGGTTTCCAGTATAACTGGAATGCCCACCGTTACCTGACGCTGAATCCACAATTTGGTTATAACTTTAAACTCAACCAGATATTCTACACCGTTCCTCTCCGAATGACCTATAACCCCAAGCGCAATGGTTATGCAGAAATAACCTGGGCAAATGGTAACCACACATCAAATGGAGTGATGGCAGATGATTTCAGCAAAAAAGTGAACGACTCAATCAGCATGCCCGACTTCAAGGACATGTATATCCAGGCCGTCAACAACGTTGTAGCTTTCGACTGGTTGGAAATCATGAGCGGTATTGTGTATCACCGCCGCGTATCATTAAATCCCCAGCTCATGAAAGACGTGGGCATGCAAAGTGAGTTCCGCAGTTTTGCACCATCGCTGACCGTCAGACTAACTCCCTGGCATCACGGTCCCGTCCTGACCGCTAATTTTGAAGAAAGTATCAAGAACATCTTCCGTTCCAACCTCGATTATCAGCGATGGGAGTTCGATGCATCATTTTTGCATCGCATGCCTGGCTTGCGCATTCTCAATATGCGTGCCGGCACGGGATTCTACACACAACGTAATTCCGATTATTTTGTCGACTTTACCAACTTCCGCGACAACAACCTCCCCACAGGCTGGGAAGACGACTGGGCCGGACAGTTCCAATTGCTGAATAGTCTGTGGTACAACCAGTCCGACTATTATGTGCGCGGACATGTATCCTACGATAGTCCTATGCTGGCACTATCCTATCTGCCTTTGGTGGGACGCTATATTGAAGTGGAACGATTCTATCTGAGTGCCTTGTCCATACAACACACCAGACCCTACATGGAATTGGGATATGGCCTTAGCACCCGTTTCTTCTCAGCAGCCGCTTTCATCAATCTTCTTGGCGGCAAGATTCAGAAATTCGGATGTAAGTTTACCATCGAAATATTCAGACGTTGGTAACGAAACAACAAAAACAATAAAAGCATGAAGGCATTAACCGTATATAAGGCCAGTGCAGGAAGTGGAAAGACGTTCACCCTCGCTACAGAATACATCAAACTGCTGGTCAAGAATCCGATGAGCTATCGCTCGATTCTCGCTGTCACCTTCACCAACAAGGCAACGGAAGAAATGAAGATGCGCATCCTCAGCCAGCTTTATGGCATTTGGCACCAGCTGCCCGACTCTTCTGACTACCTGCAACACATCATGACTGCTACAGGACTTTCCGAGCCTCAGGTCAGCCAAAAAGCTGGCGAAGCACTCCACCAGTTGCTTCACAATTATAGCTATTTCCGAGTAGAGACCATCGACACTTTCTTCCAAAGCGTCCTCCGCAATCTGGCCCGTGAATTGGACCTGACAGCCAATCTGCGCATCGGACTGAACGATTATCAGGTAGAAGAGCAGGCCGTCGACCAGCTCATCGACTCGCTGACACATACCGACGTCATGCTACAATGGTTGCTGACATATATCATGGAAACCATCAGCGACGATCGGTCTTGGAACATCATCGGACAAGTCAAGGAATTCGGACATACCATCTTTCGCGATTTCTATAAGGAAAAAAGTCAAGAGCTGAACAAACTGATTAACCAGAAAGACTTTCTGAACAACTACATGAGTCAATTGCGGCAGATTCGTTCTGACGCCCTGCAACATATGAAGGAAATCGGCGACCACTTCTTCGACACGCTGTCTGCTGAAGGACTCGCCGACACCGATCTCAGTTATGGTAAGACCGGCGTGGCCTCTTTCTTCCGTAAACTTCAGAATGGCATATTCGATGAGAGCGCCATTGGATCACGCGTGACCGACTGTTTGGAGGATTCCTCCAAATGGTGCACGAAGAAGCACGAGCGCGCAGAGTTCATTCAGTCTCTGGCTGATACAACCCTCATCCCTATCTTGCAACAAGCTATCGCCGAACAGCCCCGTCAATGGAAGCTCTTCAAGTCGGCCGATCTTACATTACGACATCTTAACCAACTCCGCCTTCTTGGCAGCATCGAGCAGAAGGTGCGCGAGATGAATGACGAGGCGAACCGTTTCCTGCTCAGCGATACGCAGCAGCTGCTCCATTCGCTCATCAAAGACAGCGATTCGCCATTCATCTTTGAAAAAATTGGAACCCGACTTGAGCATGTGATGATTGACGAGTTTCAGGACACCTCTACCGTTCAGTGGCAAAACTTTAAAGTGTTGCTGCAAGAGTGTATGAGTCATGTCGATACCGAGAATCTCATCGTGGGTGACGTCAAACAGAGCATCTACCGTTGGCGCTCTGGCGACTGGCGTCTTCTGAATGCCATCGACCAGGAGTTCCCCCGCCCTGACGATATGATGGATATCCGTCCGTTGGAAACTAACTATCGCTCCGAACGGCATATCGTAGAGTTTAACAACGCTTTCTTCATCGAGGCCGCCAAACAAGAATATGAGTCCCAGCGCGAACAGTATCCTGCTGGCGCCGAACAACTACGGAACGCCTATGCCGATGTTGCCCAGAAAGTGCCCGCAAAACGCCAACCTACCGGATTGGTAAACATCCGCCTGCTACCCGCAAAGGACTATAATACGGGAACGCTCTGTCATCTTGTCGATACTATCAACATGTTGCTGGCACATGGAGTAAAACAGCACGAGATAGCCATTCTAGTGCGTACGAACAACACCATTCCATTGATAGCCGACTATGTCAGCGAGCAGATTCCTGGCGTACACATCGTTAGCGATGAGGCATTCCGACTCGACGCCTCGGCCAGCGTCTGCCTGCTGGTTCATGCACTCCACCTGCTTACCCATCCTAACGACCAGTTGACCAAAGCCACTCTGGTTAAACTCTACCAACGTTCAGTATTGGGAAACAACGCCGTCGAGAGTGAGTTGTTCATCAAGGACCGCACACTCGACCATCTGCTTCCTGCGGAATTCATCCAGCAAGCTCCCTCGTTGCTCAACCTTTCGCTTTATGAATTGACAGAACGGCTCTATAAACTATTCCAACTGGAAAGGCTTAAAGAAGAAAGTGCATATGTCTGCATGTTCTACGACCAGCTCAACAAGTTTGCCCTCGACAACAGCACAGACATCGATGCCTTTGTTTCTGAATGGCAAGAGACCATCTGTAGCAAAACTATCCAAAGCGTCGCCACCGACGGCATCCGCATCCTCTCTATCCACAAGAGTAAGGGCCTCGAATTCGACAATGTCATCATTCCTTTCTGCGACTGGCGTCTCGAACATCGCGATCTCCTTTTCTGGCAACCTAAGGAGAGTCCTTTCGATGCCTTACCCATCGCTCCCATCGACTATAACGGCAAGCAACTGATGGGTACCATCTACGAACGCGACTATCTTGACGAACATTTGCAAGTTACTGTCGACAACCTGAATCTGCTCTATGTGGCCTTCACCCGTGCATCCAAAAATCTGTTTGTATTGGGACGTCGCGATTACAAGAGCAGCCGCTCATCACTCATCGAGACCGTGCTGCCAAACCTTACTCTCCAAGACAGCATCCTTGAAGGATTGGAAGACAGCGAGCGCCCCATCGAGTTTTCATACGGCCAGCTTTCGGTTAATACCGCAACGACCAGTGCTAAAGTTTCTGCGAACGTATTCCTACAGCCCGTTGCTCCACAATCTGTCACCATAGAGAGTTTCGATATGAAAACCGAATTTCGCCAGAGCAACAAGAGCCGCGAATTCATCGAAGGCGACGACGAACAGCAGGAGATGAGCTACATGAAGATAGGTAGCGTGCTCCACAATGTATTCTCCACGATTCGCACCAGTGCTGATGTCGAACAGGCTTTGCGTCAGCTGCAACAAGATGGCGTGCTCTACGACGATGAAGTAACAGCCGAGAAAGTGACGGCCATGCTACGCAAGCGTTTGGCGAGCCCACGCATCAAGGAATGGTTCTCCGACCGTTGGCAGCTGTTCAACGAGTGTAGCATACTCTGTGTCGATAGTCAAGGTAATATGCTGGAACGCCGTCCAGACCGTGTGATGACAGACGGACGGGAGACTCACGTCGTCGACTTTAAGTTCGGACATCCTAATCCTGAATATCTCGACCAAGTGCGCGAGTATATGCAGCTGCTGCGTTCTATGGGCATGCCTAACGTCAAGGGCTGGCTCTGGTATGTATATAATAATAAGGTAGAAGAAGTGGTATGAAAGATTTCCTGGCATATGTTGCTGACGACATGCTCAGCAAATACGGCAACAATCTGTCTCGCGTGGCAGTCGTGTTCCCCAACAAACGCGCCTCGTTGTTCCTGAACGAGCACCTGGCTCGTCTCGCACAAAAGCCCATTTGGAGTCCAGCATGTATCACAATCAGCGAATTGTTCCGTCAACAGTCCGAGTATCAGGTGGCCGATCCTATTAAGTTAGTATGCGACCTCCACAAATCGTTCTGTCTTTGTACCGGGCTACAAGAAACGCTTGACAAGTTCTATGGCTGGGGACAACTGTTGCTGACCGATTTCGACGACATCGACAAGAATATGGCCGATGCCGATCTTGTGTTTGCCAATCTGCGCGACATTCATGAACTCGACGACATCTCTTATCTTACCGATGAACAACGTGAGATGATTCAACGCTTCTTCAGCAATTTCTCAGAGCAGCACAACACCGAACTGAAAGAACGTTTCTTACGTCTTTGGAGCCATTTTGCCGATATCTATCACGATTACAATCGACGTCTTGCCAACCAACAACTGACTTACGAGGGAGCTCTCTACCGTCAGGTCGTCTCCTCTCACCTCTCATCTCTCACCTCGCACCTCGCACCTTACGACCATTATCTCTTCGTAGGTTTCAATCTGCTCCAAAAGGTCGAACTACAACTCTTCAGCGAACTACAAAAGGCAGGCAAAGCACATTTCTATTGGGATTTCGACCATTACTACATGAAGCGCCACGAGGCCGGACAGTACATTAGCCGTTACCTTCAGCAATTCCCCAATGAACTGGATATTGAGTCAACTGACATCTACGGCAACTTCAGCAAACAGAAGCATATTACCTACATCTCCGCGCCTACGGAAGACATCCAGGCACGCTACGTCAGCACGTGGCTGCGCGAAAACCAGCGTCTGAAGGATGGTCGCCGGACGGCTATCGTGTTATGCAACGAGAACCTGCTGCAAACCGTTATCCATTGTCTGCCCGACGAGATTGACAAGGTAAACGTCACGACAGGTTATCCGCTGTCGCAGACTCCTGTGGCATCGCTCATCAACATTTGGTTCGACTTGCAACTGCTTGGCCGCACACCACGCATGCTACGCATTCTCCAGCGTCATCCTTACGCCAAATACATCAGCGACGATCAACTTCCCTTGTTGCAAATCCTACGCGAAGTAGCAACCAACGGGAAAGAGGATATCAGCGACCCGCTGTTCCAAGAGTCGCTTTTCAGGGCTTATACCCTCGTCAACCGCATCGAGAATCTCCGACAAAGCGGCGATCTGACCGTTGATCTGGCAACGCTCCAGCGACTGACGAGCCAGATTATCCAACAAACCAGTATTCCTTTTCATGGTGAGCCGGCAGAAGGCATTCAGGTCATGGGAGTACTCGAAACGCGTAACCTCGATTTCGACCATGTACTGTTGCTTTCGTGCAACGAGGGCAACATTCCGCGAGGTGTCAACGACTCGTCATTCATTCCCCATAACATCCGGCAGGCCTACGAACTGACCACTATCGACAATAAGGTAACCATCTATGCCTACTATTTCCACCGCCTGCTGCAACGAGCGTCTGACGTGACTATTCTATATAACAATTCCACAGAAGACGGCCAACGGGGCGAGATGAGCCGTTTCATGCTGCAATTGATGGTCGAGAGTCCCCACACCATCACCCGTCGAACCCTCCAGTCCGGACAGTCAGTCCAAAAGTGGCAGCCCGCCCCCATCGAGAAGACGCCACATGTCATGCAGGTACTGCAGTCGCAGTTTACTACGCAACATTCCTTTTTGTCGCCAACGGCCATCACCAGATATATGCGCTGTCCTTTGCAGTTCTACTATCTCTACGTGGCCGATATTCAACAGCCCGACACTCCTGACGATGAACAGGAACTCGACAACCGCATCTTCGGCACCGTCTTCCACGAAGCGGCCGACATCATCTACCATCAGTTGCCCAAGTACATCGAAAAGCCTTTACTTGAACACCTGCTGAAATCGAAAGTCGAAATTGAGCGTGCCGTCGACGAGGCCTTCCACCGAGTCATTCCCTATGCTCCGAAACGTGGACTGCATCTCATCAATCGCGAGGTCATTATTCATTATCTTCGTCAACTCATCTCCATCGACCTGCGTTTGGCGCCCTTTACCATTCTTGGACTTGAGTGCGACGTCTTCCGCCCGCTCTCATCTCTCACCTCTCACTTCTCACCTCTTACCATCGGCGGACGCATCGACCGTCTGGATCTCATCACCGAAGGCAACGAAGAGTTGATTCGCGTGGTTGACTACAAGACTGGCAGCAAGTCGCCCAAGCCTTTGCCCGATGTCGAAGCGATTTTCTTGCCGGAAAACATCCACGAACACGCTGACTATTACCTACAGACATTCGTTTATGCCGACATTGTCAGTCGCCAGCGCCCTGACCATAAGGTGTCACCTGCCCTGCTGTTCATCCAGCATGCTGGAGGCAAGGATTACAATCCGACATTGACGCTGGGGCGTGAGCCCGTTCGCGACATCGCACCATACTCAACACGCTTCAACGAACTGTTAGATGAAAAGATCATGGAAATGTTCTCGCCCGACGTGCCCTTCATTCCCACCGACGACCTGCGCATCTGTGACACCTGTCCCTTTAAACAAATGTGCAGGCGATAGCGACCTTTTTACTTTGACCTTTATGGACGGCCGATGCCGTTCAGTAGGGCAGGCGAAATGCTGTCGAGTGCAAAGTCATAATACAGATTCTCCTCGTCGATGGTTTTGAAGTGCTGCTTACCCTGCACACTGTCTTTGGGCGTTTCCCAGATGATACGCTCAAAGCGTTCCTCGTCCTCTACCTTTGGCGTTCGCAACAGGCAATCGGCAAAGCGGTAGTCGAAGACCACCGTCGTGTCCGTCGCCTCACCACTTACCACATCATCGGCATAACCCGTCACCAGCGTATTCCTACAAACCAGCGTCATGGGGAGTGCAGTATTCACGAAGTGCAGGGCATACCCCCGATTGGCCGAGAACGGATAGAACTGGGCCAACGTGCTGTGTTCGACTATCGCCTCACAACCATACAATCCCAGACAGTCGCCAAACGCATTGCTGAATTGACAATAGTCCACAACGATTGTCGAATGGCGTGCAAAAAGGCCCTCACCACTATTATTGTGAACCACAGTATTATAGAGATATAACGTCGTGCTGTCACACATAATGGCATCAACAGCATTACGTATCTCGCAGTCAGTAAACACATTCTGTCCGTCAACCGACAGCAGACAAATACCTTTCCACTGCCCGCTGATCCGATCGTATGGCAGGTATGAAAACATGCGGTCCAATCGATCACCTCGGAACAAGCAGTTCTCGGCTATCACATTGCCGTGAGCCTCGATGCCAGCCCCGTCATGAAAGTAAAGATCCGTATTTCTCAACGTCAGCGTCACTCCTTCCTCCACACGGATACCCTGCCCGTTAACAAGAATGGGTACTTGCGATTCGATGATTGTATCCTGACTGATAACCAAGTCGGCCACCTTTTGCGCATCCCAACTGTAAGTCCTGAGGTTCACACGTTGCTCTACCCCACTCTCCAAAGTAAAAATGAGGTTATCTTCCACCAACTGAGGACCATCCTCATGATTCTCGCGGGTTGTTATTTCCACAAATACAAGAATGCTGTCTCCCTTACGCACCTCAAAGTCCGAACCGACGGGATCTAGATATGTACCATCCACATTTACCCGATATCCCGACTGGTTGCTACGTTCCAAACGGGCTGTCTGAATGCGGATACCGTCGCCACTTTCGTTTCTCACCCAGAAGGTTTGTGTGGCGGAAGGGATAGTGCTAAACAACGTGTCGAAGCAAATCGTATCCTCCGAGAACGTCAACCGGTTACCAGTACTCGTACCAAAAGAATTGCTGTCCGTACAGGCCGTCAGCAACACTGCTATGATAGCAATAAAAAAGAAAAGTCGTCTTACCATACAATGATAAAACGACTTTTTTCTTTATTTATTGTGTTTTACTTGAAATAACGTTTCAAGAGTCCGGCAAAACCAGCACCGTGACGTGCCTCGTCCTTGGCCATCTCGTGAACGGTATCGTGAATGGCATCGAATCCGGCAGCCTTGGCATTCTTGGCAATACGGAACTTATCCTCGCAAGCACCAGCCTCGGCAGCAGCACGTTTCTCCAAATTGGTCTTCGTATCCCATACGCACTCGCCCAGCAGTTCGGCAAAGCGTGATGCATGGTCTGCCTCCTCGAAAGCATAGCGCTTGAAAGCCTCAGCGATTTCGGGATAGCCCTCACGGTCGGCCTGACGAGCCATAGCCAGATACATACCAACCTCTCCGCATTCACCATTAAAGTGATTGCGCAGGTCTTGAATCATCTCCTCGCTGACACCCTCGGGCTTGCCGTCGCCAATGCGGTGAACGGTAGCATACGTGGCCTCACCATCGTCCTTCAGTTCAGAGAACTTCGATGCGGGAGCCTTACAGATCGGGCACTTCTCGGGAGCTGCATCGCCTTCATAGATATATCCACAAACGGCGCAAATAAACTTTTTCTTCATAATACTTTCAGAGTTTGTTTAGTTAGTTACTATAATTTTCCTTATTTCTCGTTTGCAAATATACGAATAAAAAATGAATTCCGCAAGCATTTTGCAGAATTCCTTTCAATTTATACGGTGTCTAATCTGCTGAGAGCCTGTTGGGTCTTCTGTCTGCCAATGGTGATGAGTCTCTCGGACTTGTCGTAGTCAAAGCCTCCATAGCGACTCATCTGAATGTCAACGAGCACATCGGGCTTCATGAGTTTAGCCATGAGGATGGAGTTCTGACGAATCATCAGCGAACTGGTTCGCGAAAGCAAGGTGTAGTAGTTGAATTCAATATTATCTGGAATAATCATATCCAACAGCTTTGCCTTCAGCGACTTATCGTGTTTCTGCATCTCGGCAAGTTTGTTCATTTGCTCCCATTGTGCCTTATAGTCATGCCCACTGACGTCGACGCCTACCAGAATGTCGCCCGTCTGTCGTTTGACACGATTCAGGGGAATGGGATTAACGACGCCACCATCGATAAGTATCATGTCATTACGACGTACTGGCTCATAGAATATTGGTAACGAAATAGATGCCCGGATGGCCTGGAAAAGACTACCTTTGCGAAAAACCACTTCGTGACCGGACTTCCAGTCGGTGGCAACAGCACAATAAGGTATGGGCAGTTCCTCGATGGCTATGTCGGGCACGAACTCCATGATAGTTTCTATGATACGCGTTCCCTTGACGATATGATTGAGGCTAAGCGAGAAATCAGTCAGTTCCAGCATCTTCTTGCGGTCGACGGTCTTCATCCACTCACGGAATTCCTCAAGCTTGCCCGCAGCATACACTCCACCAATAAGCGCACCCATCGAACAACCCGCAATAGATGTAATCCGATAGCCCTGCGCCTCAAGTTCCTCAATGGCACCAATATGAGCCAGTCCCCTTGCGCCACCACTCGATAATACTAATGCTACATCCTTTGACATAACCAAATCATGCTATTTCACATTTTTTATTTGCAAAATTACTGATATTTGCGGAATTTTCACTACTTTTGCACAGATATTTAGGATTGTTTATGAAGAAGTCCAATAAAAACCTACTGACAACTATATTGCTAACACTACTGGTCCTAGCCAGTTGTACTAACAATAACACCACTCCTGGCTCTAAAGGATTCATCAACGACGACGGCTTCACCCGCGCCGACTCTATCGTCAATGAAATAGGCGATAGCCGCAATTTCCAGCGAACACTGGACGTCATTGACAGCCTTGATCAAAAAGGAGAACTGTCACTCGTAAAAACTATTTTCTATCGTACGATATCCTACAATCTATTGGGCCAGTATAGCACCTCGCTACGACTCTATGCACAACTGGCAGGCATCGACGTCAAGAAACTGAAAACACAGACCGAACTTGAATGCTATATCTATTCATATAATAATTATGTGCGCGTGCTGTGCGAGATGAGACGCTACGACCGTGCCTTGCGCGAGGCGAATGCCGTCGACCGCAAATTGAAGGCAGCAGGATACGATGGTTTTACCGACCATCACGACATCGCACAGATTATAGGCGAGTGCCAACTCCATTTGGGACAGGAAGAATTGGCTGCCCAGAGCTTCCAGAAGTCGCTGCAGGGTGTACATGCACGACTGGCACAATATCAAGACCCGCTTGACTATCGCGAGTGTCAGAAAACTATGAATGCCATAGTTATGGCCTATGCCCATGACAGGCATTACGACAGAATCGCACCATGGATTGCCGTTCAGGACTCGCTCTATGTTTTGGCTGAGGCACTGCCCCAGCGAGACACAGTATTCTTGGACGAGATGAAAGCAGACATCTCATACAGCAAGGCACGTCTGGCCGTCTCTCAGGGGCGTAGCGAAGAGGCCGAACGTGCTTTCAACGAATACCTATCGACGCATCAGGCCAAACAGTTAAGAAGTATTATCAACAGCACCCGATATTTGATACTGGCTGGACGTTACGAAGAAGCAGCACGCAACTACGAACAGTTGGACAAATTCTTGTTAGAGAGCGGCTACAAGGCCGACTTCGAGAACTTCGGACGCTACATGATACCTAAATTTCGTGCCAATCAGTTGGCTGGCCGCCGCGACTCAGCACTCCGGGTAGCAAACATCATCGCTGAATATTTCGATTCTGCACAAGTCCGCCAACGAAGGATCGACTCTGACCTGCTGACCACTTTCTACGATACCGAAGGCAAGGAGCGTCAGATCGCCGAGCAGCGCGCCGAGATATCGCAACAGCGACTGTGGACCGTCGTCATCGGAGCGGTCATCTTTGCCGTCTTCATGGCCATCTATATGATGCAACGCCGTCGGGCTTTCAAAGAGTTGAACGAAAAGAACCGCGAACTGATGTTAGCCAACGAGCGTGCCGAGGAGTCGTCGCGCATGAAGACGCAGTTCATACAGCAAATTTCCCACGAGGTGCGCACACCGTTGAACGTGCTTTCCGGATTCAGTCAGGTGCTGGCCACACCCGACATCACGATTTCCAGCGACGAATTGCAGGACATCAGCCAGAAGATTGTCGAGAACAGCAACCGCATCACCACACTGGTTGATAAAATGCTCGACTTGAGCATGGTAAACAGTAATGCCGCTATCGAGTGTCGCGACACTATCTGCCCTGCCGATCTGGCTAAACTGGCCGTCGACAAGAGTGGCATACAACAGATAGCTTACCTGGATTTCCTGCTGCAGGTATCGCCCGAAGCCGAAACGCTGAGCATTTCCACCAACCAGGAGTCAGCCATGAAGGCCCTGATGCTGCTGCTCGACAATGCCATCAAGTTTACGCATCCCCAGGCATTCCGCCGGCAACAGATAGAGCGCACCCATGCCAGCGTCACCATGAGCGTCAGCACAACCCAACAGGAAGTATTCTTTGTTGTTGAGGACACAGGCATAGGCATCGCTCCAGAGCATGCCGAGAAGATATTCGACGAATTCTTACAGTTGGACGACTATGCCGACGGTACAGGCATCGGATTGTCGATAGCCCGTACGCTGGCACGTCACATGAATGGTGACATCGTGCTCGATACCACTTATACCAATGGGGCGCGATTCATCATGTCGCTACCCCGTTAAATCCAGGCTAAATCAAAGGAACAAGCTGCCAATCTGATAAACCACTGCGCTGACCACCCAGGCCAAGCCGGTGGTATATAATGCTGCAAACGTAGCCCAACGCCAGGAACCGCTCTCGTGGCGGATGGCAACAATAGTGGCTATGCAGGGGAAATAGATCAGCACAAACAGCAGGAAGCAGTAGGCCGTGAGTGAGTCGAAATTATATTCACCGCCATAGAGTACGCCCATCGTCGAAGCCACAATCTCCTTCGCACCCACACCTGCCAACAGACTCACATCAATGCGCCAGTCGAAACCCTGCGGCGTGAAGAGTGGTTCGATAGCCTTTCCCAGCAAACCGATAAAGCTCTGTTCCAACGAGGGTGCCACGCCCATGGTGCCAAAATAGCCCAGTGCCCACACAATGATCGAAGCCACGAGAATCACACCGCCCATCTTCTTCAGATATTGTTTGCCTTTCTCCCACGTATGACGGAAAATAGCCTTGGCCGTGGGGAAACGGTATGGCGGCAGTTCCATCACAAACGGGGTGTCTTCGCCCTTGACGACCCACGTGCTCAGAATGCGTGCCACGATAACGGACAGCACAACACCAATGGCGTAAAGCGATATCATGACCAGGCTCTGGTATTTTGTAGCGAAGAATGCACCCGTTATCATAATATAAATAGGTAGGCGCGCGGAGCACGACATCATAGGCAGTACGAGCATCGTGATCAGTCTGGAACGGCGGCTCTCTATAGTTCGTGTGGCCATCACCGCAGGCACATTACAGCCAAAACCCATGATGAGCGGTATGAACGACTTGCCGTGCAGGCCCATACCATGCATCAGCTTGTCCATAATGAATGCCGCACGGGCCATATATCCCGAATCCTCCATGAACGAAATGAAGGTATAGAGTATCAGAATCTGGGGCAGGAACACTATGACGGCTCCCACACCGCCAATGACGCCATCGACAAGCATCGCCTTCAGCGGGCCGTCGCTCATCGACTGTGTGACGAAATCGCCCAGCCACGCTACACCGGCATCTATCCAGTCCATGGGATACTGTCCCAGCGTAAACGTCACCTCGAACATCAGCCAGAGCAGCAGGAAGAAGATGGGGAATCCCAGCCATCGGTTTGCGATGATAGCGTCTAGCCAATGGGTGGTCTTATAGGTGTCGTTCTTCACACCGACGGTGTATCCTGCCTCGCGCAAAGCGCCACGGATAAAACCGTACTTGGCATCCATAATGGCTGTCTCGGAGTCGTCGCCCGTCTCTTCCTTAATACGGCGTACAGCCGTGTCACGAGCCTCGATGATTTTGTCGTAGTCGGGCAAGTCGCGCACAATGGCATCAACCTCATGGTCCATCTCCAACAGTTTGATGGACAGCCAGCGCGTAGAATAGCGCAAACGCAGCAGATCGTTGCCTTTCAGATATTGCTGGATGTTAGCGATACCGTCCTCTATCTCGTGTCCGTGATTGATATGGATATGACGATAATACTGGTCGTGACCCTCACGGCTCTCAAAGAGGTGGACGACCTCGTGCATGAGATCCTGGAGTCCCCTACCCGACTTGAACGACGTTGGTACCATCGGCATACCCATTAATGATGATAGCGTGTCGATGTCGAGCGAGTCGCCACGCTCCTCCATTTCGTCGAACATGTTCAGTGCACAGACTACACGCAGATGCATATCCATCAGCTGAGTGGTCAGATACAGGTTGCGCTCGATGTTGGAAGAATCGATGACGTTGAGCACAACATCGGGCGTGTCGTCCACCAGTTGGCGACGGACATACAGTTCCTCAGGGGAATAGGCCGACAGGGAATAGGTGCCTGGCAAGTCCACGATTTTGATGTGATAGCCTTCGAACTCGGCAAAGCCCTCTTTGGCATCGACGGTGACACCGCTGTAGTTGCCCACATGCTCGTGGGCACCGCTGGCAAAATTAAACAGCGACGTCTTGCCGCAGTTGGGATTACCCACCAGAGCCACCACAATCTCCTTCACACCATGAGACGGATGCACCTGGCGATGATGGGTCGATTTGAATGTCATGGGACTGCCGTCATCTGCCAGCTGCCAAGGCTCAGAGCTGATTTCTATCTGATCTGCCTCCTGACGACGCAGACTGATTTCGTAACCCATCACCTTGTATTTCACTGGATCCTGCAACGGAGCGCTAAGCAGTGCTTCAATCTGCTGGCCCTTGATGAACCCCATCTCAATGATGCGCTTACGGAATCCTCCGTGTCCTTTTACCTTGACGATATAAGCTTTTTCGCCTGTATTCAGTTCCGAAAGTTTCATGCCTGTTTTCTTATTTGCGTGCAAAGATAGCAAATAATTACGACACGAGCGAACGTTTTAGGTAAAATACCTAAAAATAATGATGCTTACAGGGGTTTCACAAACTTCATCTCACGAAGAATGCGACTTTGACGCTTCAACATATAGCCACTGGGCTTGGCGGAATTGAAGCGACGGGGATTGGGCAACGAGGCGGCAATCAGCGCACACTGGCCCTTGGTCAGTTTGTAGGCAGTAGTATTAAAATGGTACTCCGCCACTGCATCGGCACCATAGATGCCGTCGCCCATCTCGATAGAGTTCAGATAAACCTCCATGATGCGCTCCTTCGACCACATCAGTTCGATGAGCACCGTGAAATACACCTCAAACCCTTTTCTTACCCACGAACGTCCGGGCCACAGAAAAACGTTCTTGGCAGTCTGCTGCGAGATGGTCGAAGCGCCCAACTTGCGTTTCTCGGGATGTTTCATGTTGCGCATCGCAGCATGTTCGATGGCTTTGTAGTCGAACCCGTGATGCTCCAGGAAACGGGCATCCTCTGAAGCCATTACAGCGGTGGGCAGCGAGGGCGAAATTTCCTCCAGTGCTACCCAATGGTGGTGCAGCGTCAGCTCCTGCCCCGCCCCAGCCTGCTGGGCCAGACGGATAAACATCAGCGGCGTAAACCATACTGGCACCCAGCGCAATGCGGCAACAGAAAGAATAGTGGAGGCAAAAAATGCCACCACTATCCATAGAATTGTTCTCTTGATTTTTTGAATGAAAGTCAGTTTTCGCTTCACTTTCAATTGCTTAATCGTTTCTTTAGTACGCTTTGTACCTTTAGGTCAAAGAATTGTCAATTATCAATTGTCAATTATCAATTAATTTGCCTGACTCTGAGCGTCCTGAATCATCTTCTGAGAGGCATACATGTAAACCTCTACGCGACGGTTCTGCTGACGGCCTTCCTTAGTCTCGTTAGAAGCAACGGGGTTGCTAGAGCCCTGGCCCTCTACGCTCTTAATCTGAGCAGCGCTCACACCACACGACATCAGGTAGTTGTTCACACTCTTCGCACGGTTTACTGACAGGGGCTGGTTGATAGCGTCAGAACCAGTGTTGTCGGTATGACCGATAATGGCAATGTCGCAGTCCTTGTTGTTGTTCAGAACGGTAGCAAACTGAGCCAGCGAGTTCTTAGCAGTAGCCGAGAGCTCAGCCTTGTTGGTAGCAAACAGAATACCAGAATCGAAGGTTACCTTCACAGCATCCAGACCGTTAGCGTCCTTCACACCCTCTACCTGGGCGTTCTTCACAGCCTCTGCCTCAGCCTTGGCCTTATCCATCTTCTTACCAATGATAGCACCGGCACCAGCACCTACGGCACCGCCTACAGCAGCACCAATAGCAGTGTTACCTGCGATAGCACCAATGATACCACCCAATACTGCACCACCACCGGCACCAATAGCAGCACCTTTCTGCGTGTTATTACAAGCTACGAGAAGTCCTACACAGAGGAACAAAGAAATGATTTTTGTCTTCATAATTTAAAAGTTTAATATAAGAAATACACTATTTGATTGCAAAGTTAGAAAATAATTATGAATTATGAATTATAAATTATGAATTATTTTGTACCTTTGCAGCAAAATTTAAGAAAAAAGGCAAAAAACATGGCAAAAGAATTAAAAGATTTAACGAAACGCGCCGACAATTACAGCCAGTGGTACAACGACCTTGTGGTGAAAGCCGACCTTGCTGAGCAGAGTGCCGTTCGCGGATGTATGGTAATTAAACCCTATGGCTATGCCATCTGGGAGAAGATGCAGCAACAGCTGGATAAGATGTTCAAGGAAACGGGGGCACAAAATGCCTACTTCCCCTTGTTGATTCCCAAGTCGTTCCTCTCGCGCGAGGCTGAGCACGTCGAGGGCTTCGCCAAGGAGTGCGCCGTCGTGACGCACTATCGTTTGAAGGCCGCCGACGGTGGCGTGGTGGTCGACCCCGCTGCTAAACTCGAAGAAGAGCTCATCATCCGCCCCACGTCCGAGACCATTATCTGGAACACGTATAAGAACTGGATTCAGTCCTGGCGCGACCTGCCCCTGATGTGCAACCAGTGGTGTAACGTCATGCGCTGGGAGATGCGCACGCGTCCCTTCCTGCGTACTTCCGAGTTCCTGTGGCAGGAAGGCCATACGGCTCATGCCACCCGCGAGGAGGCTGAGGAGGAAGCTAAGAAGATGCTGCACGTCTACGCCAAGTTCGCTGAGGAGTGGATGGCCGTTCCCGTGCTGCAGGGTGTGAAGAGCGAGACCGAGCGTTTCGCCGGAGCTCTCGACACCTATACCATCGAGGCTATGATGCAGGACGGTAAGGCCCTGCAGAGCGGTACCTCGCACTTCCTGGGTCAGAACTTCGCCAAGGCCTTCGAGGTTACCTATCTGAATAAGGAGAACAAGCCCGAATACGTCTGGGCCACCTCGTGGGGTGTTTCTACGCGTCTGATTGGTGCACTCATTATGACCCATTCCGACGACAACGGCCTCGTGCTGCCTCCACGTCTGGCTCCCATTCAGGTTGTCATCATTCCCATCGCCACCAAGCCCGAGCAGATGGAACTCGTCAACAAGGAGGTGCAGCCCATCATCGACGAGTTGCGCAAGAAGGGCATCAGCGTCAAGTTCGACGATGCCGACAACAAGCGTCCGGGCTTCAAGTTTGCTGACTACGAGCTGAAGGGTGTTCCCGTACGTCTCGTGCTGGGTGCACGCGACTTGGAGAACGGCACCATCGAGGTCATGCGTCGCGACACACTCGAAAAAGAGACTCGCTCCATCGAGGGTATCGCTGAGTACGTCGAGCATCTCCTCGACGATATCCAGAAGAACATCTTCGAAAAGGCCCGCCGTTATCGAGACGAGCGTGTCTACGAGTGCGACAACTACGAGGAGTTCAAGGAGCGCGTCAAGGACGGCGGCTTCTTCCTCTGCCATTGGGACGGCACTGCCGAGACCGAGGCTCAGATTAAGGAAGAGACGCAGGCCACCATCCGTTGCGTTCCCTTCGCCTACGAACAGACTCCTGGCACGGACATGGTCAGCGGCAAACCCGCAAAATACCGCGTCATCATCGCCCGCAGCTATTAACAACTGGCATATCCACAAAAAAACGCTCCTGCCCTGAGTCTTTCAGAGCAGGAGTATTTTTTATCTCGCGTGGTAATCGCCGCCGATTACTCTACGTCGGGGGTGATGAGCTTGTAGCCCTTGCCGTGAATGTTGATGATCTCAATCTGGGGATCATCCTTCAGGTGCTTGCGCAGCTTGGTGATGTAAACATCCATCGAACGGGCATTGAAGTAGTTATCGTCTATCCAGATGGTCTTCAGGGCGAAGTCGCGCTGCAGAATCTCGTTGGCGTGGCTGCACAGCAGGGCCAGCAGCTCGTTCTCCTTCGTCGTCAGCTTGGTCTGCTTGTCACCAATGATGAGCAGCTGCTTCTGGGTATCAAACAGGAAATTGCCAATGTGGTAAACCGAGCTCTCGCGATTCTTCTTGCCACGAACGCGGCGCAGGATAGCCTCTACGCGGAACACCAGTTCCTCCATCGAGAAAGGCTTGGTGATATAGTCGTCGGCGCCAATCTTGAAACCTTCCAGGATATCGTCCTTCAGCGTCTTAGCGGTCAGGAAGATGATGGGGATGTCGGGATTGGCCTGACGAATCTCCTGTGCCAGCGTGAAACCGTCCTTCTTAGGCATCATCACATCGAGCACACAAATATCGAACTTAATCTTGAGGAAAGCCTTGTAACCGGCCTCGCCATCAGGACAGAGCTCTGCCACATAGCCTTTGGCAGCTAAATACTCGCGCAACAGCATTCCGAGGTTCTCGTCGTCTTCACAAAGAAGAATTTTCAGTTTTTCGTCCATAATCTTTTCAATTTAGTGGATTTAACAATATGTTTATTTCTTATTTTTTATTTTTTATTTAGGCCGCAGGCCGCTTAATGTTCTTCAAGCACTGGCAGTATGATGGTAAACTTCGTACCCTTCCCTACCTCACTCTCGACCTTGATGCTGCCCTGGTGCAGGTCAACGACCTTTTTGACGTAGGCCAGTCCCAGTCCAAAGCCCTTCACATCGTGCTTATTACCCGTATGCACACGGTAGAACTTATCAAAAATCTTCTTGACATTCTCTTTCTTGATGCCCATACCCGTATCGCGAATCGACAGACACAGATGGTTGTGCTCATCGTTCCACGTGCGCAGATAGATGTCAAGCGGCTCGTCGGGCTTGCGGTATTTCACCGCATTGTCCATCAGGTTGGTAATGGCATTCTGGAAATGCACCTCGTCGACGTAGAGACCCGAATCGACCGCTTCTATCTCGGTATAGATCTTTCCGCCCGTATGCTCTACGCGCAGCGAGAAGGTCTGCGCAATCTGCTCCACCATTTCGTTCAGGTCCAGCTCCTTGCGCTTGAAGACGACGCTCTTCTTGTCGAACATCGACATCTGCAACACTTTCTCCACCAGGAATCTGAGTCGCTTCGACTCGTCGCCAATGACCGTTCCCAGGTGTTTGGTCATCTGCTCCGTCTTGGGCACGCTGTCGTCGTTCATCATTTGTGCGGCCAGCGAAATGGAGGCGATAGGCGTCTTCAACTCGTGCGTCATGTTGTTGATGAAGTCGTTCTTAATCTCGGAGTAGCGTTTCTGACGGAACACGACGACGAGGGTGAACAGGAACGTAATCAGCAGCACGATGGTAAAAATGATGCTTGGTACCATGAAGCGCACACTCGAGAAGATGTAGTTGCTCATCTCGGGGAAGTGAATCTTCACCACACCCATCTTCGACTGCGGATCGTTGCGGAACAGCATCTGCGTATAAGCATACTGCTCGCCTTCGTCCGAATAGTCCGGACAGCGGTACACCTCGCGACCGTCACTCGTCGACACGGTGAAGTGGTAGGGAATGTTGATGCCGTTGTTCGCCAGCTGCTCGCGGATGTCATTGTCAAACATGCGGAAGTTGATGCGTTCCTTCAGCGGCTTGTCGCTGGCGGTATACAGAATATTATAGATGACTTCGTCCAACAGCGTCTTCTGGTACACATAGCGCGTACGGATGATTTCCTGCATCGACTTCGCCGCATCCACCAGCGAGTTCTTGTCCTTACGCAGAATCATCGCCTTGGGAATGGACGACGGCTTCATCTCGAAAGTCTTCAATTGGAACGACGAATACACCGTACCGTCGTCGGCGGCTACAGCAAACTGATGGGAATGCTTGATCGAGCCCAGCCCGTCGCTGAACACCGAGTCCTGCTGGTATGCACGGCGCTCGGTTTCCTTGACGTCCTTTTCCAGATAGCGCGACGTCTCGTTCATCTCCAGATTTCGCGAGGCCTGATAGAGACTGCGGTTCACACTCTCGTCGAACTGCTCTTTCTTCATCTTCACCATCTCTTCGACGTACGAGAACTGAAGGTAGAGCAGCGCCAGGAACGAAAATCCCATGATGACCGCAATGGTCCAAATAGTAGACTTCTTCATAACGCTGGCAAAGTTACAAACTTTTGCGTTACGAAGAAGCCGTTTAGTTAATTATTTCCGTTAATTTTAACGTATTTAACAAATATAATTGTATTTGATTAAAAATACGCAATCATAGAAAACTGTCGGTCAATCATATCTTATCCAAATCGACTGACAAGCCTACGCTGACGGATGTCCCTGTGGTCAACGGAGAACAATAATAATAGGACTTAGGTTTATAATTAAACAAGTTGTCGATGGCTGTGATGACGGTTACGCCATGCCAGACGTGGTGTTGGAGCATTAGTTTCCAAATAGAATAACCCTGGTCCACATCCTTACGGCCCGATTGTGGTTTGCCCTGATAGCGTCCCGAAAGTGCCGCATCGAGGGCATAGTAACGCGAGAAGCGATGGCCGTAACCCATTCGCCAAGTCATAGAGTGTGAACGTGGCTGGTAAAAGTCTGAGTAATAGACCTTGCCAGTCTCTTTCATCCAAGAATAATTCAGCTTCAGCGACAGTCCGCAATCCCAGATATGCCCCAGACTGGCATCCACGCCCCAGACCGTTATACCATCTTCGTTCCAATAAAGTGCACTTTCCATACCCTCGTATGTACCGCCGTCGATGGTGGTGATGCGCTTGTCGAAGATGTTACAGTATCCCATGAGTGTAAAGTTGTAGCGTCCGTCCAGGAATCCACTGTTACGGATGCGGTTTGTCCGCTCGACGGCGACGTTGAAGTTATGGCTCTTCTCCGGCTTCAGGTCGGGATTGCCCCTCAACAAGTAGCCCATATTACCCATGTCGAAATGCATATACATCTCCTTGAGCGTGGGTGCGCGGAAGCCACTGGCATAATTGGCGCGGAAGGTCATCCACGGAAACTTATACACAACGGCAAGGCGCTCTGTAAGGGCCTTCTGTGCCGAGGCCGAGAAATAATCGTAGCGGACACTACCCACGATATTGAGTTGCTCGGTGACGTTCCAGTCGAACTGCGCATAACCGTCGATATTTTCCTGCGCGTGGCTGGTGCCCGCGATAAACTGATAGGTGGACAAATAGTCGTGCATGTAATCGGCTCCAAGAATCAGGCTGTTCTTACCAAACGGATGGTGGTAGAGCGCATGGGCCACATGTTGCCGGTTGCTGTAGTCGTGATCGTGGGTACGTGTGCCGTCGGGTTGGAAATTGGCCTTGTCATACTGGTCGTAGGCGTACGACAGTTCAAGATGACGGCCGTAATCCCAGGCGTACCTGCCCTTCAGTCCTGCACTATATCCGTTGAAATGATAGTCGTAAGTGTCGCGTTCGCTGGTGCGGAAGAAATAGCCTCCCCTGCCTACAAGTGTCAGCCGGTCGGTAGCACGCCATGTGAGTCGTTCCTTGACGTTGTAGGTCTTCTGTCCATAGAGGCGGCTCAGGTTGGAATCATCATTCAGTACGGTCTCGTCGTAAGGCTGACCCTGCGCCTTCTTCATCAGTTCGATGGCAATCTCCTCGGAAGTGTGTGCCTTGGGCAGGTCGACAGGATCTATCTTGGTATGTTGGAAACTGGTCTGCGAGTTCCATTTCTCGTTATTAAAAGAAAAGCTGGCACCATTGCGCCATTCATGTCCGAAGGAGTTGTAGCGGGTGTTGACATTGGCGGTCCACGGCTCCAGATTCTCGCGGCTGATGATGTTGACTACCCCGCCAACGGCATTGGAGCCATAGAGAGCCGACGACGCACCTTTCACAATTTCGATACGGCCAACGTTATCGAGGTTCATGCGGTTGTAATCGACATTGTCCATCGTCTCGCCCGCCATACGCTCGCCGTCGACGAGGAAGAGCACGGCATTGCCACCGAAACCGCTCATGTTGAGCGATGTCTCCTGACTCATGGCCATGCCGAACTCCAAGCCCGGCAACTCCTGCGTCAGCATGTCCTGAATATTGGTGGCGTCCGTAATCTTAATGTCGTGAAGCGTAATCAGACGAGTGACGACAGGTGCATCCTTCAGCGCCTTAGGCGTATGGGAGGCCGTAATCACGACCGGCTCGAGCTCTACGGAGTCGCGGAAGGCAGTCGTATGCTTGGTCTGCGCAGAGAGACTGATGGCTGGCATAGCCAATACCATGCCAGCCAACCACTTACTTCTTCTCACCATTAAAGAAGGTTGTCATATCAAACGGCATTTTGCCATATTTCAAGGTATAGGTCACAACAGCAACCTTGCCTTGGAAACCGACAGCCAGGTCAGAGATAAGAAATTCTTTCTCCGAACCGTCAGAACCAGTCACTGTGCCCTTGTATGAAAGCAGAACGCCAGAAATAGTATCGTCAACCTTCGACAAAGGGATATTCTTAACTGTCAGTGGGGGAATCACCATCATGCCTCCTTCGCCCGACTGGGGAATCACCATGTCAACGGCTGCGTCGCCAGCCTTGGTAAACTGGAATGTAGCGGTTGCCGTTTCGGGCTCGCCAGCAATAGTAATCACCTCGTCACCGGTATAGCTGCCCACTACCTGATCAGCGACAGGCACTTTCGGCTCATCATCGTCCTTACTACACGAACTCATACTCACTACGAAGGCCAATGCGACCAATAATAAACTCTTGAATTTCATCTTTTTACCTAAATTTAATTATTTATTTTTTTAATTGTTGTGTGGTATAATCATATTCTGACCCGTAGGCGCTGTGGGGAATCGTGAAGACGGCTATCATCACCACCACCGCCAGAGCGACAAGCCATTTGTTGTACTTCCACTTCAAAGTTGCAAGAGCAACAATAAAGAACAGGAAGGAAATGAGCGTCTTGTTGTCAGTAAGGTCTGTGCCGTAGGGGAATCCAGTCCACCAAGGTCCGAACGCCGCATGCTGTACGAGTGGTCCGAAGATGAATCCACCCACGAACAGCGTAGCTACCGTTATCTTAAGCCACTTGCGATAATCCTTGTGCATCGTCACCATCATCAAGGCATAGACCGCGAAGAGCATGGCACCAAACATCAGCAGGATGTGCGGTATCAGGATATAAGCAGGCACATCGTTGCGGAACCGGATGACGACGGGCTCATCCTTCAGATAGTCCTTTCCGCCAACGGTGATGTAATACTGCAGCTTGCCGGCAACGGGTTGTACGGGCAAAGCCGCCTGCCACGCGTTGTCTTTCCACACGAAGTCGACGGTAGTGTAGGCTTCGGTCGTAGGGTAACGACGATAGTGTATCATGGGGACTGTCCCCGTGATAGAAGCAGAGCGAAGATCATGGGGACTGTCCCCGTGATTCACGTCCTCCAGCGTAATAATCTCATCGTGCTGCACACCACTTCTGGGCAGCTTTATTTGATAACTCTCACCATTCAGCTCGATATCAACCTTCTTGGGGTGCGTAGGCCCCGTCATGCGCTGATAGATGCTCAGAAACAATGTGATAATAATGGCTATACACCAGTATGCGAATTTTCTCATCTCTTGGCAGGTTTAAGGTGAACTTGGAACGTCATCAACTCTTCGCCTCGAAGCACCTTCACGGGAATGGTGGTATCAGGCTCCAGCTCCGACAAGCGCTGCATATAGTCATCCATATTAGTAACGGGCTTTCCATCGATTTCCTGAATGATGTCGCCACTACGGATACCCGCTTCATGGGCTGGTTTTCCTGCCACCACAATATCGGCACGAAGACCCGGGATGCGGCTTGCACCCATGACATCAGGCATCAAGCCTAAGGTGACCTTAAATTTCGCATGCTTCATGGTGTTGCTGCTGGGAACGCTGATATAGTCAGGCGTCTCGGGCATGTTGGCAATTTGCGAAATCAGCGACTGCGAGAACTCCAAGGTCTGCTGCATACCATCGTAATTCAAGGTGGAAGGCACGTCGTCGGGCGTGTGATACTCCATGTGACCACCTGTAGTAAGGAAGAGCACGGGGATATCTTGTGCCACAAACGACGCTTGATCGCTGGGACCATACCCGTCAGGCGTACAACTGATGTTCAGCTGGGTCTGTTCGGCAGCACGCTCGGCCATCGACTTGAAGGTGCTGCTAGTGCCCGTACCCGACACACTCATGGCATGGTCGCGCATACGTCCCACCATATCGAGATTGACCATAGCCACAATACCATTTTTATCCTTCGGCAGATTGATGCGCCTGTCATCATGCTGCTTCATCCACTCCAGAAAAGCCTTCGAACCGACAAGGCCCTGCTCCTCTGCGCCAAAGAAAGCGAAGATGATACTCCTTTTCGCGCGTACCTTTTTAAAATACTTAGCCAGTTCGAGTACCACGGCATCACCGCTGGCATTATCGTCAGCGCCAGGATGTACGCCCAACGTGTCCGGGCGACGCGAACCGGAATTCTTACCTCCCAGTCCCAGATGGTCGTAGTGTGAACCAACAACGATGTATTCGTGCTTCAGACGCTTGTCCTTTCCTGGAAGAACAGCGACGATGTTGTGCGTGGTTCGCTCCACTTCCTTCCCGTACGAGAAATCATGATAATAGCCCTTAGCCTTCTTCCCCTTGACAATGGGATTGAACTTCAGCTTACGCAGCTGCTTGGTGATAAACGTCGAGGCGAGGGTGTCACCGGCCGTGCCAGGATATCGGCCACCCAGCTCCTGTGACGCCAGGTATTCTACCGCCTGCCTCATATCATCCTGCTTTTGCGCTTGTGACGGCAAAGCAAGGACAAAGGCCAACGACAACAAATAATATTTAAACTTCATAATTTGTTCATGATTTAATTTCCGTTGCAAAGGTACGTGTTTTTATGATATTTCACAATCCCCATAAATAAGGATTTTTACACCGCAAGTCCGATAAATGGCTAATTTATTAAGATAAATCAATTTTTCAATCGATTACGCATAGATTTATTAACTTTTTTCGACAAATATGCAATTGTGTGGGTACACAGCATCTTTTTTTAAATTTTGTTCGTGAAAAGTTTGTCAGATAATTAAAAAAGTCGTAAATTTGCACGCGTTATCCTGAAAACAATCTTTTTACCTTAAAAGGACTAATACCTATTGAAGATA
>CAMHUU010000022.1 GCA_946188395.1 uncultured Prevotellaceae bacterium
GACTAATACCTATTGAAGATATAGAGCGGTTGCCTGTGAGGGTCACCGCTTTATTTATTTGTTAAACTTTCCTAAATATCAGCTGCATTTCTCATTTCTCACTTCTCATTTCTCATTTATTTTGTACCTTTGCGCCCGATTTAGTCCGTGGTGGCTCAAGAAAGCTGTTGCACGAAGCGACACGCCATGCGGAAAAACCCGTTAAACAATTAATAAACAACAATGTACGCAATTGTAGAAATCAACGGTCAGCAGTTCAAGGCAGAGCAGGGAAAGAAGCTCTTTATCAACCACATGAAGGATGTGGAAGCCGGTAAAACTGTTGAATTCGACAAGGTACTGCTTGTCGACAATGAAGGTTCAGTACAGGTAGGTGCGCCCACCGTAAGCGGTGCAAAAGTAGTATGCGAAGTGGTTAATCCGCTCGTAAAGGGTGAGAAGGTTATCGTTTTCAAGATGAAGCGTCGTAAGGACTCTCGCAAGCGCAACGGTCACCGTCAGCAGTACACCCAGGTAGAAGTTAAATCAGTAATCGCTTAAAATCAGGAGGAACACATTATGGCACATAAAAAAGGTGTAGGTAGTTCTAAGAACGGACGCGAGTCAGCTGCTCAGCGACTTGGCGTGAAGATTTTCGGTGGTCAGAAAGTTGTTGCTGGTAACATCATCGTTCGCCAGCGTGGTTCAAAGCACAACGCAGGCAACAACGTGGCTATGGGTAAGGACGATACGCTGTACGCACTCTGCGATGGTACTGTTCAGTTCCACAAGGGCAAGCGCGACAAGAGCGTCGTTTCAGTAATTCCTGAAGCATAACGCCGAAGAAAACAAAACAACAAAAATTTATTCCAAACAAACAATAAAAGGGAGCTCCATTCGGTCTCCCTTTTACTTTGCTTTTTAATTCGAATCCCGCGAGGGACATTAAAACGGTCCATAGCCCATACATGAGGTTGTTCCCAGTGCGGTCAGTGCCGCCGTCAGCGCCGCTATCGCTATGCGAATCACGACTTCCCAAAAATTCTTTTTCATAATTTTCTTATAATTTTCTAGTAAATTTTCTTGTAATTTTGAGGCCTTTAGGCCGACCCAAAAAGTTCAAAAAGGAAAGCGCCCGAAGGCGCTAACCTTTTTAAGAGCCCGTTTCGAAGCCGCCGCTGCCGCCGGTGCCCTTAGTGAACACCTTCGTAGTCACCTGGCTGCTCACACCATCCTTGATGGCAATGGCCTTGACGGTGGTCGTCTCATCGATGGTGAAGGGCTGGGTGTACAGCGTGTCGTTGCTGTCGGGATCGTCACCGTTCTCCGAATAGTAGATGGTTGCGCCGTCAGGACCGCTGATGCTCACCTGGCTGGTCTCCTCGAACGGACTCACACCGCTAATCGTAGGAGCTGCTACGCTGCTCTGCTGGCTCTGCGAACCACTCTGCGAACCACTACCAGAATTTTCGGTGTTTTCGCCGTTTCCGCTGTTTTCGGAATTACCCGAACCACTGTTTTCGGAATTACCCGAACCTTCGCCGCCGTTCGACGGATCCACAGCGTCGACGCCGGTCAGACTCTTGATGAGCGCCTTGGCCTTCGAGGTGAAGGTGGTGCTGGCCTCGGCCGACATGCGCTCGATGGTGGTCTCGCCGGTGGCCTGCATAATCATCTTCACGTTCGAGATGGCGAACTGCTGCAGGGCGATGTTCTCAGCCAGCTCCTCGTCCTTGCGCTGCGAGCCCTTGCCGGCACTGACCTTCGCGCCCTTCTTCAGCGTCAGGCCGTTGCCCTCGACGGTGGCCTTGAACAGACCCAGGTCGTCAATCTTCACCACGTAGCCCAGCAGCGTCAGCTCCTTCAGACAGGCCACCAGGTCGGTCAGCATACCGACAATCTGGCCCTTCGAGAACGACGTGTTGTGGTGCGCCATGTGGTCGGCCAGCTGCTTCAGGTCCTTCGTGCCCTTGTACTCCACGCGGGGATAATACTTACCAGCCACTCCCTCGATGGAGTCGTTGGTGTTCAATGTTACATTCAATTCCAATGCCATAATTTTTCTTGTTTTTAAATTGTTAATACTGTTGTTACTTTCGGAGTAATCAAAAATACTTTCGGAGTATTGCGCACTACTCTTGGAGTAATTGATTTCCACTGCGAAGTTACGACATCCGCCAAGGTCACTTTCCGATTCTTTCCCATCCTTGCCGATTCTTTCCGATTCTTTCCGATGACGTTAACATTTCAGCCGTCTTTGCGGATGCAATAATGGTCGCACAACCACTCCACAACGCTGGGCGGCAGAATCTGACGGGGACGTAAACCCAGGGCCCAGAGCTCGTCCCAATGGCGACGGAGATAGTTGCCCAGAGTCTTTGTCGTAACACCGGCGCAGTCGGCCAGCTCTTGTCGCGTCATTGCCTTCATGAAATAATCCGTTTAATCCGTTGTTTTCGTTTTCATTGCCTTCCATTCCTCGTAGCTCACGGCGCCGGCCTTGCTCCGTTCACGCTCAGCCTCCTGTCGGGCGTTGGCGGCCTCGCGCTCTGCGGCCTGTTCGCGCTGCTGGGCGGTCGCGGTCTGCTCCTGGGCCTGCTTGCCGCGAGCTCTTTTCAGACGTTCCGCTGCGGCGGTGTTGTCCACGCTGTATTGCGTGTTCATCCATCGTTTCAGCCTGCTATCGAGATTCCAATAACGCTTCCCCTGAAACCGCATTTTACCTGTTCTCGGGTTTTCTTCACTCCAGTAGTTGAAGAAATCGGCCAACCGATCACGATTGTACTGCCCGATGCGCTTCAAGCACTCTTCCCGAAAAGCCTCTTTTGCGCCGCCGGCAATATATATCATTTCATCTCCTTTTGCTTCTTGCGGCTTTTCTTTTATAGGGGAGTATGAGGGGGAAGTTTTCTTGTCCTTTCTTTCTTTTCTCTCTTTCAAGTTAAATCTGATGTTGGTTAAAAACTGGAAATGCTTGCGCCATTTAGCCACCCGTGCGCGCTGTTCTGCGTCAAGCGTTTCATAGAGTTTCACGCACATCAGCATGTGATGCAGCGTCTGCTGCACCACAAGCCCTTCGTTATCTATGCCCGAAAGATTGAGCAGGTCAACGACATCTTGTTCAATCTTCGCTGTTTCCATTTTCGACCAAAAGTTTTGACAGAATCTTCACTATTTCCGCATACACGTCCTTGTCGAACGCGCCCACTCGGCGACCCAGCTGGCGGTTTACGCGCAGCAGGTTGTACGTGGCGAATGCCGCCCTGTAGAAGCACAGCCGCGCCACCATCGGCATCTGCTGCACGCGCTGCATGAACTCCAGAAAATCGCACGTGCGCACCAGCATCTCGTGGCGCTCCGCCTCGTCCGCAACGCCCGCCGCAGCTTCACGCAAGCGCCGCTCAGTCCCTTGTAACAATTTAATCTCGTCCATAATCCGTGTTCGTTTAAACTATTCGAATCTTAAAGGTTTCCATGACGTTCGCTACTTCGTGGTAGCGCAACCTGGTCGACGTTTCCATCGCTGCCATCGCTATGCCCAGAAGAATGTACGTAGAATCATCCTTGAGCTCGTAGCCCGCGTTGTAGTGCATCTGACGGCACACGCAGTCGATGTACCGTTCCGTGTTGTTCTCCGTGGGCGGCGCATAGCGTGTCACGATCTGACGGATGGTCTTAAAGCCCCGACAGCGGTATGTGCGCATCAGCACCAGCCACGCACGGATGGCATACGCTCTCGACTCAAACTCTACGAAGCCCTTGCGGACCCCCACACTACCCTGCCAGTTCTGACCGGCACGGATATTGAAAATGTTGTTTTTTGCTATCATAATTTCATAATTCTTAATTCTCTTTGAACATTCTCCCCAAGAGGACGCTATGGAAAAACGCCTCGTATTTGTCGCGGAAGCGAATCCACTTTTTGACAAATATAACAAACTCTCGTTCTTTTTGACATACCCCCGGCAGTCCCGTACGCGCATTGGGCTTCCACGCCCATACGCGGTTGGCATCGTTCTCGCTATAGGTCACTTCCCGCAGGTTCTCCAGCCGGTTGTCAGTCTTGTCGCCGTTGATGTGGTCAATCTGCGTCGGAAGCCGACCATACATCAACACCCATACCATATGGTGCAATCTGATTGTTGGAAATTGGGCTCCTAACCTGATGCGTGTGTGCATGTAGCCCACACTGTTTACCGAGCCTTTCACCACCCGGTTTAGTTTCCGGTTCACCACTACACCCCGCTCTCGGTCGTACGTGTAATTCTTCACGATATGCGCCACCAGCGCCTCGTCACTTACAATCGTTTGATCTCGTCTGTTCATTTTTTATTTTATATTTTTTATTTAGGCCTTTAGGCCGCTAGCGTATCTCTTCTACGTCCAAATCTCCTTCTGTCCAGTCATGGATGTCATGTTCCAAGTTATATAGGTTCACGCCAGCAAAGTAATAGTGTCCAAGACCACGAAGCTCCTTCACAATCTTCTCGCACTCAATCAGAACGGTGCTGATGTTCGAATCCTGAACCTGGTCTTTCCACCAATTCACCTTATAGTCGTCGCCTGCGTCGAGATACAGCGTCATTTCCTTCACCATCTTCGTGGTGACGCGCACCGACACCTCGCGCGGTTCAAGTTGGTAATTATCCATGGTTCGTGTAATTAGGAATTGTTACACCAATAATCTTTACAATTCTCAGCGCAGAGAACGCACGGAACGCCTCACGGTCCAAGTCCCAATAAGTGAAGTACAGATCGTTGGGACGGCTGTTCGTCGAAGTCATGATTTTCTTGTACCGGTAGTTGTCGTACCCTTCGGACACCCCGTGGCACAACGTTCCGCGTGCCTGGCGCGTCGTGCCGTCCTGCTTCTCGTACAGGAACGTCACCCTGCCCTGCCCCAGCTTCTCCAGCAGGTCCTTCACCAGGTGCGCCTGGCGGAACGCCTCGCTGCGCGTCATACACCCTTCTTCCATCAGTCGGTTCGCCAGTTCGCACACCCATGCATCCTCAAGTTGCTTTGTTGTTTTTTCTTTTTTCATAACGTCAAAAAAATTAAGTGAATAAAAAAGTTTTCTGACGCGAAGGTAGGCACAAAAAAAATGCGCTCCAATTTCTTGAAACGCATTCGGTAAGTGATTTCGGTAAGTGTTGCTGATTTCGGTAAAAGTCGGGGGCAAAATTACCGAACTTCGGTAAGTGCTTCGGTAAGTTTCACATATTCTTTCGCAAAAACTCCATCAAAACAATCTCACGGACAGAGGCTCCATTTCCCTTCCATTTATCAACGTGCAAGCGCATGTAGGGATGGTTGCTGATGGTGCGTTGCACCTTGCCAACAGAACACGGATAGGCGAAGTCGGGGGGCAGATTCATATCGATGGCCTTGCGCTCAAAATCGCTCACGCTGCCCTCGTAGTCGCAGCAGTCGCGCACCACGCAGTAGGCCACCGCCCACGCCGATGCAGCCCAGAACAGATGACAACCCTCACGGGCGGCCTTCGCCAGACGCTGCATCACGTCGCCCTCCTGGTGTTTCTTCGCCAAGGAACGGTTCAGAATGTCCATACACTCGCTGTACGATACACGGGGCGCCTTCTTCACAATGTTGCGCACCACACCCGATATTCTCGTCTCTTTCTGGTCGGTCAGCGCGATAGCATTGTATTTCTGATTCTTAGGCAACAGCCATTTCTGCCGCTTGTCGTCAGAGAAAAACACCTTGGCAGTGTACTCCCGCTCAATCTCGGCCACAACGATGTCACCGTCGTGCGCCTCAGCCCCAATCTCCAGCTGCAGCATGTCACCCTCGTGAATATCGGCTTCAATCATCGAATCGCCTTGCGCTACGACGTCCACTATAAGATGCAGGCCTACCACCGACTTGGGCAGATAGAAATAATCCTCAATCACCTGCTCGCCAGTATCGCTCGGTACACCGCAGCTCACCCTGTTGCCCAGCACCGGCACCGGCGTGTCGCAGATTTCATACTGGATGCCATGACGGTCGAAGAATTCCAGTGCTTCCTCGGGTGACATCACATAGGGCTTACAGCCCTGCTTCTTCTTCAGTTCAATTTCCTTAGTCATTGTCTGTTGTTACTTTAAGTGGTTATTACTATTACTTAGATTTTCAACATAGCCACCAACCAGGTTGGCGACCGCTACGATTAAAATAAAAGTGAAAAACATACCTGTCATAATTACACAAAATTATTAGTTACTGATTAAAATTTTGTGCAAAGTTAAGTCCAATGCGTTCGCCCAGTGCAAACGCATTGAAAAAATGCAGTTTTCAGCAAAAAAAATTTTTTTAGGTATGTTTCTCCTTCAGTATACCCGACAGTATGGCCATTCGCTGGCGCAGCGACTCGGGGGCTATCACACTGAGATGCTCGCCATACGACAGAATCTCCCGTTCCAGTTCGTGGTTAACCATCAGTTCCATCGTCACGCGGCACCCCGCTTTGCCCAGGCTCTCCAACTGTTGCAGCGGATGAATGGGCAGCGTGCGCAGATAATATTCCGACCAGCTGTCGCCCTCGATGACAATGTGTTCCACCTCCCCCTTTTCAGGATGCGTCACACCCACGATGTCGTCGAAATAGTGGTTGAAGTCGATGTCGGTCTCACGGTATTCCAACTCCTTATTGTCGCGCGCCGACTGGATGCGGTCCAGCGAGAAACAAGTCACATATTCCTTCCCCTCGATTTTCGCAAACAGATACCACCGGCGCAGATACTGTATCAGGTAGTACGGGTGGATGAGTCGCTCCTTCACCTCCTTGCCGAAAGGACCGTACTCAATGGTCAGAGGCTGTTTGCGGTTGATGGCGTTATACAGCTGTTCGAAGAACTGGTTGTCGCCAGCCGTGCCCTCCTCGAAGCGCGCTATCGTACGCCCTGCGCCAACAATCTGCTGGTCGAAGCGCACCGACATCTGGTCAATCCATTCCAAATGAGGCATGCCCTTCAGGCTCTGCAACAGGCTGCGCACCTCCTGCAGCTTCTCGACCTCCTCGGCCGTCAGCTCGCGGTTGTAAATCGAATCGATGCCGTCGCGATAGCGGTAGTAGTGATACCGCCCGCGCTTCTCGCTGACGATGCCATACACCTTGTAGATACGATAGAACTTCTCGTTCATCTCGTCCAAATCCTTCAGGATGGTTATCTTCGCCGTCACGGGCTGCATGCCGCGCTCCACCAGCGCCTTGTTCACAGCCGTCTGCAACTCCTCGCGCGTATACTCACGCCCAGTGCCCAGACACTGGTCAATCACCATCTCCCGCATCGCATATTCCTTCGTCTTCATCGGCTAATCAATCATACTCTATATTATAACGGACCTATCCCTTACCGGTTCTCCATTGTCCGTTCAAATTGCAAAGATAAAGAAAAGAAATGAGCCGGCAAAATCGCCAGCCCAATTTTTCGAGTTAAATAAATAAAAACAAGTATTGCCCCCGATGGCTAATGACTTATATATCACAATTTGTCCCCTCCCTTTGTATCGGGTCTGTATCAATACATGTCTCACTTCTACATTAATATCATTTCACTATCTTTCGTCCGCCAATAATGTAAACGCCATGTGGCAAACCTTCGAGCGAAATCTTACCTGAGGAAACCTTCCGCCCTAAAATATTATATACATCAGATAGGGTATTGTTTGGTATATTGTTCCTGATGCCAGAATCACTTAATACTGTTAAAGTGCCATTCTCGAAAATTACGTAATTATTCGAGACTGTTCCTTGACGTAACTTTATTTCATATGTTCCTAACTTGGTTGTATCGGCCTCACAGTAAAAGCTAGGTTCGCCTTCTAATGTCCCTCCCTCAACTTTGTAAGTGAATGAAGGTATTTTCTTACCAACTAAAGTTGAAATATCATCTGCCTTTACTGTGATAAAGTCATGCTCTTCAATATTCACAAAATCTTTCCACACATCTGCCTCCTGATATTTTACTTTGGATCCTCGAGGTACTATTAGTGTTGCATTTGAATCAATATTGCTAAAGGCACTAGTATCAATAGCAAAGGGAGTTTCATTACAAACTACGACTTTGGATAAACTAAAGCAATTGCCAAATGCCAAATAATCGATAAAATTAACACTCGTTGGTATTTTAACACTCTCTAGCTTATTGCAGTACCAGAAAGCATGGTGTCTTATATTTTCAACACCATTAGGGATACGAATGTCCATAAGAGACAGAACATCTGCAAACGCCCACTCTCCAATATCAGATATAGATTGCGGCAGATAGATAGTTGATAGATTGCTACATGTAAACCAATAAGGAAGATTTAAAGAGTTATCTACTCCATAATGATAAGAACCTGTGTGCCACCCCCATGATTCTCCATGTATATCATCTGTATCCAAATACAAATCTCCACCTGGCACTATCCTTGTATCAGACATGTCCAAAACTTTCAATTGGCCTATAGATGGTTGACCTAAATAGTTATTTCCTGCCATATCACGTAGTAAACGCAAATCTGTACCATTTATTTCACCATTTAATATAAGTTCACAAATAGAATACTTTTCTTTTATGTAATCAGACAGTTTTCCCGCAGTCTCAACATTTATGGGTCGACAAACATCAATAATAAGGTTTGCAGGTAAGAGGAATAGGCTATCTCCATCAATGGTTACACAAGTTATTTTTTCAAATGTAATGGTATATTTTCCATTATTCATGAGCGAATCAGCCCTTATTTCAAAAACTAAATCATCATATTCTTCATTTTCATTTTTCACCTTCTCTATAATATAATAGGGGATACCATCAATTTGATTTACTCTGATATTATCATCATTGGTATATATTGTCAAGCCTTCAGGTAGATGAACTTCAAAACAAAATTTATTTAATTTGTACTTTGGGTCGTTTAAAGACATTGAGACCTTGCCTTCTATGCCCTTTCGTATTTTAACAGGTTGAAAGACCAATTCTTTGTTAGAGTACACGAATAAAGAATCTTCCCAATAGACATAACCTGGTATCAAAGAACTACCCCAACTTATACTATGACCTTTTAATTCAACCTTATTTTTCCCATTAGTAATAGGGGTATAAAATATACTTTCACTTTTTCGTTGACCAGGATCGGCATGAAAATAAAAATCACCTAAACAAATACCATTTTCAAACAACTCCAATAATATTTGGGAGGAGTTACCTATATTGGTATAGTCGAACTCTATACGGGCTGGCTCATCTACTACCAAATTACTATCGACCTCAACATTATGAATTACGAATTGGTTCTCATTATAATTGTCTGTATGAAAAATGAAGAGAGAATCATCCTTAATGTCAACATAGCACATCCCAGGGGAAGGGATAAACCATTCTTCCGATTCTTTCCGTTTTGCTATCATTGACAACAAATACAATCCATTAGGAAGGTTTGCACCAAAAGAAACTTTGCTTACATTTTGAAAAACATTATAACTATCCAAGTTTAAAGGAAATTCTTCTACTATAGAGACCAATGAACTATTATCATAGTTGTTTTGAAATAAAGCCAAACCAAATTGGCCTTCGAATGAATAATCGCTCAAATTATAGAAACATTTGCTTATGGCAATATCACAAAAGTTATCAGAAGTTGAATCGCGATGATATTTTATCGCATTATTTCTCTTTACAATACCTCCATCCGCTGCCACTGGCTCCAACATGGGTCGATTAAATTTCAGTGGCACATCGGTTTCTTTCGCTGGTCTAATTCCAATTACAGCATTCTGATAACGACTATAGCCCGTTCTATCATCACTAGAACCATTGGGATTAAGAATAGACAAAACATAATATCCTCCAAAAGAGCCCCACCCCCAATTAATATGAAATAGTCCATTTTCATCATAACCATCACATATAAATGCATGTTCATCCTCATTGTCTTGTCCCGAATAAAGAACTGGTCGACCTTCACTGATTTCGTTATATATGTAATTTTCCCATACTACCGTTTGGAAAGAAGAGCGATTAAGAACAGCAGTATTTACATTATATCCAAAGACATTAGTGAAACAATCTGATAATTTTCCCCTTGAAATATAACTTCCATAATCATAGAATGTTGTTGACGATTCTAAGTTATATATAGTATTAAGCGATTGACCACAATATCTCATCAACTCTGCAACAGCATCTGCTTCTTCTTGGGAATAATCATTGCCATAACTTAACTTCATTTTATTCCACTTAAATGATGTTTCACCTATCTCAGGAACATCCATAAAAGTAGATTTATATCCTTCTATTGCCGGAAGAGTGGATTTAGGCCATTTATAATAATACATTATTTGTGCAAATGCTGTAGGCACACATCCCGTAACACAATGTTGTCCATTTATCTCAGGACACATCCCATTATATGGTTCTCTTTGATTCCAATTCGTCTGAATTAACGGTTCAATAGAACGACGAGCTTTACGCCGTATTTTGTTTAATGACCGTCCTTCATCTATAGATAGGATCTCTTCTGCATAGCCTTCTAGCCAACACCTCATATTCTCTGGCATGTTGTTGAAATCAATATTTCCCTTGTCAGAGTAACCAAGGATTTCATCTGTCCTGTCGTCACCTGACACGATGACAAAACCGCCATTGTTTTCAACATTAAACACATAATAGGCATTGTTCTTAACTTCTGCAGAAGGAGCACGACGCAGGTTCTTCTGTTTGAATTGCTTGCCCTGCATAAACTGCAGAGCTTTTTGTAAAGCTTGCTCTTCTGTCACTCCGCCTGCAATCACGGCTAAATATGCCATGAGAGATAGTGATAATAATAGTAGTCTTTTCATATTCTTACGCATTGTGATTTATATAAGAGTGAAGGTTCTTAAAAATTCAAATTGAGGACGGACAATGGTTTTAAGCCACTGATTTTAAACACGTTATATGTAGTTTTGCGCATATTGGTCATTTTAGCTGTAGTAAATTTTTCAGTCTTATGTCTGCAAAGATAGTAATAAATTCCAAAAACACAAAACTTTCCTACAAAAAAACAATTTTTCTTCGGCACCACTTCTCCGTGGTACTCATGCTTCTCATCACCACCCTTCGGGCAGCACGATGTTCTCCACGTCGTGGGCGTTGGCGAACAGCGGGGCAATCTGCGCGTCGGTGAATCCGGCGATGCCGCAACCGATGCGCGTCACGAGGAACGTCAGCTCCTGGTGGTCCTTGGCAAACCGGATAAACTCGTCCACATACGGACGGATGGTCTCCACCCCACCCTGCATCGTCGGGATGCCGTAGCTCTGGCCCTGCAGACCCACGCCCTGTCCCATGATGGCTCCAAACTTGCGGTAGGCGACGTACGCCGCACCACCGCCGTGCATTCCTTTCAGATTGCTGCCAAACACGAATATCTCGTTCGGCTGCAACTCCGTAATAAACTCCGGTGTCGTCCGTTTTTTCTCCATAGTCGATTCCTTTTTTTCCAAACTTCCCTCAGTACTTCATCAAGGTATGCCAGGGACCTGGTACCTGTCATACTTTTTGTTTGTCCATATAGTTACTTATTTGATTAATTGTAATAGTGTATCCGGATTTATTTCCATTTCCTTTACAGCACATAGCCCTGCACCCATATCCTTCAGACTGGCTCCCATGAAATACACTTTATCATCAATTATGAGGAAACGATCATGGTTCCTATGAGGCAATTGTACGAAATCAATTGCCGGGTACTGCTCATTATGTTTCTTCAAGTCCACTTGGAACTGCTCATAGTAACGGCTGTGAATTGTAGCCAACACGCCATCAGCACGCTTATCCAACAACGATAGCACGCGATCATCCACAAAGTTGTCAATCAGCACAATTCTCTGCTTCGCACTTCTTACCAAGTCAGACACATAAGCCCATGCATCCCATACGCACCCCGTCTGGAATATCTGCTCGGGCAACTGCTTGGGAGCAATCTCCTCTATCTTATTAAGAATCAGCTCTATCTTCTCGTCCGTCTCCATCTGGTGCTGCTCGATATTGAAGATACGCTGAACCATCTGCACATTCTGATTCACAATCTGAGGAATAGCAGTAAAGGCGCGCATAATGAGAATATTGACACCAACAGCTGTCTCCGACCTAAGGACACTACTGAGCATGCCTATACCATTACGAGTAAAAGCATAAGGCGGCCTTCTTAGGCCCATTTTCGCAAAATTGGATGTCGCAATTTGCGACATCAAAATATCTGTACCATCATTATTGCTTTGATTGGAGGTCACAATTTGTGACTTCCAATTAGTATCTTGCTGTCTTTCAATCGAATTGGAGGTCACAATTTGTGACCTTAAAGATTCCAACTCATTTTTTGTCAACTGAAACATAAAGTCATCGGGGAAACGATTTATATTACGCTTAACAGCCTGATTGAGTGCTTTTGTCTCAACTCCATAAAGCATAGCCAACTCAAAATCGAGCATCACCTGCTGACCTCGGATGACTCTAATCATAGACTTTATATCAACATTTTTGTGGTCGCAATTTGCGACCGCAAGTTGTTGGTTATCACTAATTGTGAGCACCTTGGACTGGTCGTGATTTGCGACCGGTTCTATATTCTCTTTTTCATTATCGCGTATGGACAGAAGCATCCCAATCATAGGTTCGAACTTATGGTTCAAAGCATATGTCAAGAACAGGTTTCTCCTCTGCTGAGAGAATTTGATTTGCTCAAGGTATGTCATACAATTGTTCGTCCAAGTATGATACCTAGTATTATCCTTGGCACTCTTCAGTTTCGAGGTCTGAAGTTTCTGCCCTTCTGCTATGAGTTCTTCTATTGTCATATTTGGCATGTTCATTCAGTACACATAATCATTCGCTCTACTTCCTGTTTTGCAGTTTCCAAAATACGTTTGCCTTCTTCCTGCAAGGCTTTTGCTTGTTGACGAATGCCCTGTCCCATGATGGCTCCAAACTTGCGGTAAGCGACGTACGCCGCACCACCGCCGTGCATTCCTTTCAGATTGCTGCCAAACACGAATATCTCGTTCGGCTGCAACTCCGTAATAAACTCCGGTGTCGTCCGTTTTTTCTCCATAGTCGATTCCTTTGAAAGGTAGTACATATTTTATTGGCCGTTCCTCGTGTTGTTTACCAAATGATAGCAGGTACCGAAGTCCCTTGCCATCTGACGTCTTTAAATGATAAAACTATCAAGTCGATTTTTAATTGCTTCGAAATCTGTGTTCAAATCTAATGTTCGTATGTATAGCGTATAGCCGTCACGATGGGTAATTTGAGCATCATCAAAATCATCCTCTTTCGTCATGGCATAAAGCAGCATACCATCCACCTTGTGAAGATGTTCCCTATCATATTCATCTACGTATGTTCGTATCTGATAAAGATGGTTACTACGCAATGTCTCTTTACCATATTGCTCCTGCATGATTTTGGTATAATACTTTGTATCCACAATCAGCGTACGTTCTCCTATGGTCAAGAGAATGTCTGTTTGCATAATCGGAAGAATTGCTACATCAGTTGTCTCCTCGACGACGTTCCAACCTATCTGTGCAGCACAAGGTTTTAAGTCTAGATGATGTTTCTTATAATACTCTAAAACAAACTTCTCGAAGAGCCTGCACATATGATCCTCTGAAAACTCTCGCATCTTCATTTTACCTTCTTCAGTCGTCATGAGCCATTCGCTTACGATGAAGTAACAGAGATATATCAACATACGATAATTCCTGTTATTTCGGTCAAAACGCAAGGCACTCCAACGTATTCTATGAAGGTCTATTGATTGTACGTTCTGAAAGAAGAGCATCAGTCGTTTCAGTTTAGCCTTTCGGTCTTTCTTCACATCTGAATGCTTAATCAAAATTGTCGCTGTGGTCAGAAGAATTTGGTTGTAGACATTGTCCTCTGACAACTCATCATAATTGCAGGCTATTTGCCGATTGTTACGAACTCGGTTAGAGATAGTGCCATTGATATCTATCTTTCCTCTTATCGTCTGCATTGACTCGTTCTTAGCAACATACTCACGATAAAGTCCTTGCTTCAACTGATACGAGATGCCCCTTGCCAATATCTCTGCAAAGAGATCATAGATATCATCAAATTTCTCGCCTTCTATTTCGGCATAGTTATTCTGCCTAAGCTCTTGGAAAGCATAGGCCAACATATAATAGATGTTACGAATCAGTATACCTTTATCTTCAGTCATTTAATCGCGTTTCTCAGTTTCTGTGCTTCCTGATTAAACTTGCTGTCATTGTCGAACCAATACTCTCTGAGCATAGGAATAATGTCGTATTCCACTCTGCTTGCCAAACTGTAACCTTTATCAAGATCACAAAGATAGCTGTGCCCTATGCAGAATCCTGAACCAAGTGAGTCATCATCTTCAATAATCTTGTTTAAGTCTATAATGCCCTTAATAAGGCTTTCAACTTTATGTGACGCATATTTGGAAATATGATTTCTAAATGCTTGTGTTTCAAAACCTGGCTTCATCTCAAAGAAACTAAATCTACGACGCAATGCATAGTCTATCATTGCCAGAGAACGGTCTGCCGTGTTCATCATACCTATAATATATAGGTTGTCAGGCACTGCAAACAGTTCGTCTCTGTATGACAATTGTATGGGCTTATCACGGTAATCGTTTTCTATTAGCATCAACAATTCACCAAATATCTTGCTTAGATTTCCACGATTGATTTCATCGATAATGAAGAAATATTTATGTTCTCTGTCTGCTGCAGCGCGCTTACAGAATCGATAAAAGATACCATTCTTTAGTTCAAAACCCCCGTCCTCATTGGGCTTATAGCCCATCACGAAATCCTCGTAGCTATAGTTCTGGTGGAATTGGACTTGCATCACTCTATCATCATCCTTTTCGCCCATTAAAGCATAAGCAAGTCGCTTAGCTGCAAACGTTTTCCCTACGCCAGGAGCACCCTGTAATATCAGGTTCTTCTTTCTGAGCAACAGATTTTTAAGAATCAGGAAATCATCCTCAGTAACAAAAACTTCTTTAAGGAAATTTGTTTCTGTGTAGATTTCCTTTTTCTCTTTCATGGTCAACGGATTCTCACCATGAATCAACTCCATTATGATATCGTACTCTTCAGGAGTGACCTTGAAAAAAGAGCCTTGTTGGTTCCTCATATACTCCATATTTTCCAATCCTGGCGTATTTTTGAGTGTGGAGAAATCTATTGGTGTGGGCAATTTCTCTGTCATTTTAAAATACAATTCCTCACCATCATTCTCTTTCGAAATTTTCAGCAAACAGACAATTTGTTTAGTAGGCGAAGATTCATAACCTAAAACAATGTCCCCAGCTTTTGCATTAAGGAAATTCTGAAATACATTTCTCTTATGGCCATTTTCGTTATATAAGCTATAACTCTGTTCCTCGCCAATCTTCATCCCTGTAATACTCCAGATCTTAGGATTTGCAACCAGCCACCAATAATTGTTGCAAGGAGATTCTAAAGGCTCTTCCACTTTACCTTCACCATCTATCAACTTATTTAATCGATTCACATGGTCTGTATAACTTGTGATATTGGTTAGCGTCTTCATGGCCAACATGTTTTCTGCTTTCCATTCTCCTTTAGCTGTCCATCTTATTTTACGCAAATGGGGTTGTATCTCATGATTGCTATCATAATAATAATCAGATGTAACCACACCTCTACCTACAATCGTTGATCTGCCTTTCTTAGCAAATACGACATCGCCTGGCTTCATCTCATAGGTAAAACTATAAAGCATATCTGCACTATTTTTCTGGCTAGTATCTGAGCCATAATTCTCCTTTAGTGGGGCTATAAGGTCTTGCTGTTTTTTATATTCTCTTAAGTCGCCAATTTTATTCCAACCTAAGCCCATAATACCTTCGCGATAATATTCATCCCAGAATACTGCCTGTTCGCCTGGGGCGTACATCCAATATGCTAGTGAGCCGTCTTGTTTCTTTGTCTTTTCAGTTGATTTCAGATATTTCTCTCTATAGGCAGCATGTGAAAAACCAGCATAATCAGAATAACCCAAAGAGCCGGAATCAATCTTTTCATTCAGTTCTTGCATCACTCTCTCATATTCATTATATGGCAAAAACTTTGTCCTGTCAAACTTAATACCCAATGATTCAAGCAAGTCCTGACAATTTCCGTCCAATGGAAGAAAATTATCTGGACGAATCCAGAAAAGTCCTATCGTTATATTGAATTTGATAAGCCCCTGATTACTGAGTGCATCATATGATTTTTCAATATCCTTACCAAGAACAGCATCTTCAAAGACGTTCCACAACCGTTCTATATCACCATCTTGACGTTTATCCGCAAAATAAATAAAATTTGTCCTTTGTGTATTCATCACTGGAATACCCTCAAAATCCTGTGGCACAGAAGCTGAGACGCCAAGAAACATCTTGAACTTTTCACAGATGTCTATACGCTTATCTTGTGTGATGCCACGATTGAAAATGGCGAATACGGTAAACGGGTCAACATCTGGCATGGGCCTACCATCTGAGCCATCCTTAAAATGGTTTAGATACCCTTGGAGGTTATCATAAATCCAATTAACCAATGGAGTTCTATCGTCTTTGAACTGCAAGAATTTCTGGGCTAACTCCTTATAAAATGGAATCCACGTAAAATTCATAAGTCGTATTCTTTTAAGTTTGTTATTGGTGAAATTTAATCTCCATATTAAAACAAAAGTAATTTCGTATTAATAACTGGAACTGGTTCTTTACCCCAGTATATTGCGGAATAGTACTGCCCCACGAAATCGCGAAAGAACACATCATTCTGCTCAGGAGACAAACACAGGTTTCTCTCTCTGTATTGATCCTGATATTGTTCTGCGAGATGCAGAATGGTAAGGAAATCCTGTTTTGGAGCAGTTCTCATATCTCTATTTTGTTAGTTCTTGATACAATTTAAATAGTTCAGCCACAATTGGCGCTTCTGAGTCTTCATCTATCATTTTTGGATCAAAACCATACGCTTGCGTCACAGCCTTATCGTTCTCTTTGTGTGCTTTACGCAATTCTGTAGGCATAGATATGTCATCGTAAAGATCTGCCAATGATGAATCAGGATAAAGGGTACGCGCATTGAGGATGGCTTGGGCCGTTTTCTCTATTTTAGCCTTTTGATCTTCTGTTGGTTTGGGCCAAGGAAAGTTGTTGTATACAACATCCTTACTATAGCGATAATCACTCTTCAATCTTCCACAAACAGCTCGCATCCAAGCCATGTGAACATTGGATACCAATACTCCGAAATGATAAAGTGACGCATCAGGTATTATCTGCACTTGATCGTTTGTCACAACATCTTTGCCAATATAACCCATTGGCACATATCTTCTCTTTTCCGAGGAGACTCTTGGAACGAGTAAATTAAATTCTTGTTTTTCTTGAAGAATAGGCGTACCATTCTCATCAAGTTTAGGAATATTGGGCTGAGTTCGCTGTGCATATAAATGTGGTGTTTCTGCAAACTTCCTAATAGCGGCAGCTGGACTATTCAACCTAGCTTCTTTACATGCTGCAACGCGTTCCATAACGGCAGGCATACTACGCAATTCTGCAGGACTTATTCCTTCCAGCCAAAGCGTGTAGCGCAACTTGTCGTTCATGTTCGGTTTATTATTAATAAGTTCGGTACCGCCTATAAGCGTATGCATCCATCGCTTTGCTTTTGGCTCGCGACTTAGGAACGAATCTTTCTCATCTTTTGTGAAGATTAAATGGCCTCCATCAGCCGGTTTGTTACCATAAATCATTGGTGGTACATCACACAAGGGCTTAGTACGGCTATTAACTATAATATCTGGAGCATCTATCAAATAAGCATTGATGTTCTTGCATTTCTTGGCTCCTGCATCGTTGTAAAGATACTTATGCTCACGATCGATATGCGAAAAACCTATAATCACACAATGCACATGGGCTTTATCAGTTGCCTCACTGTCCCAACGAAACGTGGGCCATGCAAAATTGATAGTCACGTCAAGTCTTTCCCACATACGGCCAACAGTTTCACCTTGAGTTATGCTGTTAGTGGCAACAAAAGCACACTCCGTATTTGTCAGTTTGGTCGAATCGCATGCTTTTTTAAACCAACAACTAACATAATCTATGTTTTTTATACCAGGAAAAAGTCTTTCTACGTCTTCCTTTTGCTGCTTAGTCATAAAGGTGAAACCCACAAACGGTGGATTACCAATGATGTAGTCATAATGAACTTCATATCGTTGTACGTTTGGCTTAGCTTCGCCATCGAAACGTTTTGTGAAGACATTAACTTCATCAAGCTCAACAATAGGCTCACCAGCTGCCGTGGGCTCTGGCTCAATAATCAGGTGGACATTCTTGGCATGAATCGTTGGGATATTCGATGGTACTTCTATCACATCCCACTCCATTCTCAGCGCATTGCCCTCGCGGATGTTATGGTAACTCTTCAGCGGCAGGAAGTCGATGTCTTGATGGACTATCTTCTCAGTCTCGGCAAGCATTTGGGCCTCAGAAATCCAAAGGGCGGTAGTGGCAACGGTAACTGCAAAGTCGTTGATCTCGATGCCATAGAACTGCTGAATACTCACCTTAATGGGATTCACGAACTCACCCATCATCATCTGGCCATGATACATCTCACGAATGGCTTCGTTCTCTAAGCGACGCAACGAAAGGAAGGTTTCCGTCAGGAAATTGCCAGAGCCACAGGCGGGGTCGAGGAAGGTCAGCGACGAGAGTTTCATCTGATACTCGCCCAGCTTCTTCTTTCTTTGCTTCTCGACTTTCTCTTCCAATATTTCATCAAGCTCACGACGCAGGTCATTCAGGAACAACGGGTCAATGACTTTGTGAATATTCTCAATCGAGGTATAGTGCATGCCACCGCTGCGACGGGTCTCAGGATTCAGCGTCGATTCAAACACGGCGCCGAAGATGGTGGGCGAAATCTCGCTCCAGTCGAAGTCGAGACTGGCATTCTGCAACAACGTCTGCTTCAGTTCCTCTGTAAACTGAGGTATCTCGATTTCCTCTTCAAACAATCCGCCATTGGTATAGGGGAAAGCCTGCAATTCGGGTTGCAGATATTTGCTGCGCTTTTCAACAGGTGTATTCAGCACCTCGAACAAGTCGCGCAAAGCACGGCGCAAATCCTTTGCCTCGTAGGTCACAAGGAAATCGTGGAACTGGTCGTGCGTAAACACACCAGCATCCTCGGCATACAGACAGAACACAATGCGCACACACAGGATGTTCAGCCAACGCAGAGCCTCGGGCGAATTGTCGTTGTACTGCGTGAGCAGCGCCTCGTAAATCTTACCAACGATTTCACCTGCCTGCATCGACACTTGCATCTCTTTCGACAGGTGCTCGTTCTTGGCATCGACCAGGAACTGCAAGCGATAGTATTCCTTGCCCAAGTTCGCCAGCAAAATCTGTTCTGGTTCGCCATTGGGCTGTTCCATATCGTAAACCAGGAATTCAGAGAAATTGCAGGTTACTATCCAGCGCGGATGCTCGGAAACGGGCAGTCCCACGACATAGCGGCGGGCCTGCTGGAATGGTGTCAGCAGCGAGCCGTCACTTTGCCGGATAGGAGCTCGGAGGTCTTTATCTTTCGACTTCTGCTCAATCAGCACGCGTGTCGACGGAATACGTCCGTCAATATAGTTCGATGCATCGACCTTGTGGTGATCTTCGAATATGATGAAGCCATCGGATGGCGTATCGATGCCATAGACATTGGTCAGCAGGTCAATCCAGAAAGGTTGTGACTCGCCCCTCTCATTGCCCCTGCCTTTCCATCGCTCAGCAAATTCCGCTGCAGCAGCTGCAATCTGTTTCTCTGTCTTCATTGGTAGCAATATTTTCTGCAAAGATAAAGAATTCTTTCGAAACCTCAAAACCTTTCCTATAAAAATCTTCATTCTTTCAACGAAAGGACCTTATCACGGTACTCAAACCTGCATGTTGTCCACGTCCTTTCTTTGATATCACAATTTGTGATTTCAAAACATTATCTATCTGATTATCAGCCGAATTTGATATCACAATTTGTGTATCATGGGGTTCGTCCCTCTGATATAGGAGTTATGCCGACATAGTCTGTCTCGTTGGCAATTTCAGTGCAAAGATACGAACTTTTCCTGTAACTAACAAATTGTTCGCGGGCTTTTTGAGAAAAAAACGCCGGGTCTCACGACTGAGCGTCGTGAAGGTCACGTGTCACGAAGGTCATTAAGGATTACTCTTCCTAAATTCATAAAGTTTAAGGGCGAGGGCTATGAGTTCGCGGTCGGCCATGAAGCATTTGTAGCCGGTCTTGACCAGCGTCCAGTTTCGGGTTAGGAGCCATACGCCCAAGCACTTTTTGACGGTTGGCCAGAAGGCATTGCGGTTGGTGCGCAGGTAGTCTTTGATGATCTCTTCGTCGCTGACGCCATAGGATTTCAGCAAGGCCATGCTCGCGATGCCTGTACGGTCTTTGCCTGCAGTGCAATGGAAGAGTGTGCAGAGGCCTTTGTCGGCATTGCTGCGCAGCGTCGCGACGACCTTGTCGAGTTGGCTGCGGGAGTACGGGTCGGTGACGACTTCGCGATAGAGTACCTTGAAGTCGGGCACCATCTCGAGTAGTTTTTCGGGGTGTTTGCGGAGGTTACGGATGATGGTCATGGGATCGGAGCCTGTCTCGTGGGTGATTCCGACAGCGGCATCTTTCAACAAGGGTATCTGCAGATATTCGACGCCGTCGGGGAGGACGTCGGGGAATTCGGCTGACTCGACGGGCGTACGGAGGTCGACGACGCAGCGTATGTGGTAACGCTGGCAGAGACGGGCGCACGCCTCAGCAGAGAGCATGCTGAGTTTGCCGCTCCGCAGAAACAGTCCACCAGGGATGCGTCCCCTACCCTCGGGCAAAGGAATACCGCCAAGATCACGGATATTCAGTTCATGATATCTGGCCGAGATGCTCTCTACTTTCATGATTGCAAAGATAGTGAATAATTACGATACGGACAAATTATTCGCGGGCTTTTTGAGAATAATCCTTTTGAAATTTGCTTATAACGCAGATATTAATTACCTTTGCACACATGAAACAGGAAATAGCCATTCTACGTTCAGCGATTATTGCTGGCATTTGCATCTCCATCGGTTGTGTTGTCAACCTCCGTGTAGGCGGTGTAGCCGGTGCCGTGTTGTTTGCTTTCGGCCTTCTGGCCGTTGTCCACTACAAGTTGAAGCTCTACACAGGAACTGCGGGCTTTATCCGTGCGAAGGGCGACTGGACTATGATTACCGTTGTACTGCTGGGCAACATTATCGGCTGTGCGCTGACCGCTTTGGCCTATGCCTATGCGCAACCGGACATCCTGCCGCCCGATCTTGCCATTGTTCAGTCGCGACTGGCGAAAGGGCCTTTTGCCTGTTTCCTGTTGGCTATCGGTTGTGGTTTCATCATGACTACTGCCGTCCAGTTCGGAAGAGAGGGAAGATTCCTGCCTCTGCTGTTTGGCGTACCCGTCTTCATCCTTTGCGGCTTTGCCCACTCCATTGCCGATGCCTTCTATTTCCTGGCTGTTCCGGAAATGTACAGCATGCAGCTGCTTCTAATTTATGTGGCAGAGGTTTTGGGCAACTTTGCGGGCTGCAACCTCTACCGTTGGGTCATTGCCAAGGAGAATCGCATTTCGTAATTATGCAGCGATGATGACGGTGAAGATATACGAACACGCGGCGGAGTTGCCGGAAATGGGCGCTGAGGATTTCTTCCACAGCGCTACGCTGATGGCGCTGCTGGAGCAGACTCCCAGGCAGAAGCCCCTGATGGCTGTGGTCAGAGACGAGGGCGGACGCGTGGCGGGACACATGCTGGTGTCGGTGCGCTACAGGAGTTCGTGGTTTCCACCTTATTTATATACGCACGCGCGCATATTGGGCGAAGGGGAATATGACGTCAGTGACGCTGAGAGCAAGACGGAGGCATTCCGCCTGATGCTGGACGGCGTGAAGCGGCGGCTGAACAACAAGGTGTTGTACTTCGAGCTGAGCAATCTGAGCGAAAAGATGTTCGGATATGGTGCGCTGCGCAAGGCGGGATTCTTCGCGGTGAAATGGATGAGCGTGCACAACTCGCTGCACTCGAGGACGCCCGAAGAGCGCATTGCCCCGCGAATGCTGAAACGCATTGAGACTGCCATGAGCAAGGGCGTGGAGACGAAGGTGGTGGAAACGGACGAGGAGTTCCGCCAGTTTGCCAAGCTGCTGTATCATCACCACTGGCTGAAGCCGCGACGGTTTATTCCGAACGTGAAGCTGTTTCGGGGCATGATGGACGGAGGACACTGCAAGCTGTTTGTCACGAAGTATCACGACCACGTGGTGGGTTGTTCGGTATTGGCTTTTTCGCGGCGCGACGCATACCTGTGGTATTCGGCTGCGAAGCGTAAGAGCTTTGCCCCACTCCACCCCAACGCGGTGACGTATTGGAACACCATCAAGGAGGCTCATGCCGAGGGTTACGACCACATCCGGTTCATGGACGTGGGGTTGCCATTCCGCAAGAACATTTACCGCGATTTCATTCTGAGGTTCGGTGGTAAGGAGGTGAGCACTTACCGATGGTTCTACATCTCGATAAGATGGGTCAACGCCATTGCGTCGTGGTTGTGGCGCGAATGACCCGCCGTACGGCAAACACCACGTAAGCTATCAACAACACATAACCCACGTAATAGAGCGTGAAGATGCTGAAGACGACATAGTCGACGGCACAGACGGCAGCGAGTCCGGCCAGATAGAGTACGGCCTCGGTGGTGGGCAGATGGTGACGCACATCGTCGACGGCAGCCAGTGCGACGATGATGATGGCCCACACGGAACTGACGAAGATGCCCAAATGGAGTGGCAAGGCAAAGGGGTTGAGCGAGGGATGGTAGTAGAAATGGCGCCACGACTCGGCCCCAAACATCTGGATGGAAGCATAGAGGGTGGCCGACATGGCGACAAGGATGCAAAGTGCCGTAGGATAGTAGGAGTCGATGTCGTTGAAGTGGACTATCGGTGCCTTGCGACGCATGAGCCACCGCATGGCATAGGCGCCGCCCACTACAGCGCAGAAGGCCAGGAAGATGAGCAGGTGAGTGTCGGAGAACAGGTCGATGAACTGCGAGATGGGATCGTCGGGCGAGACGCCTTTCAGCAGCTCGCTCTCGCGAATCCAGCCCTGTGTGATCTGATCGCGGGCTACCTTGACCCAAACGGAGTCGACGGAATCGGTGGGAACTATCTGTATTTCGGCAACGACGATGCGCTCGCCCCGAACGACATACATAGAGTCGAAGACCATGTCGGGCAGATTGTCGGAGAGCGGCAGGCTGGCGGTGGTCACGACGAAGTTGTAATTCTGAGTGTAGTGATGGGTGGTGGAAAAGGAGATGGAGTCGAGCTGATGCTGGGTGAGGTCCCAAGCATCGGGAGTGCGCTGGCCGTGATTGTAGCAACTGGTCAGCGCTGTGCAGGCACAGCTAAATAAAAAATATAAAATATAAGATAAAACCCGTTTCACACGCTATTCTTATTTTTAATTTTATATTTAGGGCTTTAGCCCGCATAGACGTTCATTTGACAATTCTTGCAATCGAACTCGAGGGGGAACAGTCGTCCGTCGCCCAAGCGCAGGGTCAGCGGTTCGCGCCACGTGGGTTTCTGCCCGCCATGCTTGACGCAACAGCCGAGACTGTAGCGCAGACAATGGCGACACTGCATGAGCGGACGGCCATCGGGTCGGAGCTCGTAGGCGGTGAGGCGGTCGGCAGCGTAGAACTGCTGTGCCAGGTGGTTGGAGATGTTGGGGTCGAGAGGACTGGAAGGACTAGTAGATCTAGTAGGACTAGTAGATCTAGTAGGACTAGTAGGACTAGTAGGACAAGAGAGCGCATCGACGAGTTGACGGCGGAGGTCGGCCAGCAGGCTGCTGGGAATGAAGAGGTCGAAGCCGGCGGGCAGGTCTACCCCACTACACTCGTAGGCGGTGCCTCCAAGTTTCGACAGCTGGCGGATGATGTTTTCGCGCTGGGGCTTGGCGGCCTGCTGGTGTTCGCAGGAAACGGTGACGGTGGTACCTTCGGCCGACAGCGAGAAGCCGTCGGGGGTAACGGCAAGCTGTAACCGGATAGGAATGCGGCGCTCGGCACTGGGTCGCGAAAGGATGCGTGAGAACTGCTGGTCGCTGTTGCGATAGAGTGCCACGCCCGGACGCAGGCGGGGCGGCATCTGCTGCGGGTAAAGTCGGTTGCCCTCAGCACGGTTGACGCGGAAGCCTTCCAACTGCCCTTCGTCGTTGAAGAAGCACAGCCCGTCGCCATTGGCAAAAGCGGCGGTGCCAGCCACATTGAACGAGTCGCGGCGCAGCTCCTTGACCTTGCCGACATATTCGCCCATGGCCTTGGGGGTGTCGGGAGAAAAAATGTCGGGCTGGCGGCCCTGTAGGAAATAGGTGGTGAAGCCGCGATTGAACGTCTTCTGGAGGTCGGGCTGGAAGGTGTAGGTGCAATGTCCACGCGACGCCCGGCAATAGGTGTCGGGGTGCTGGCGGATGATGGCATTGAGCGCCTCGCTATAGGCTGCGGTGACGTTCTTGACGTAGGCGACATCCTTGAGGCGCCCCTCGATTTTGAACGATGTGGCACCGGCCTCGATAAGCTGCAGCAGGTGTCGGCTCTGGTTCATGTCCTTCAGCGACAACAGGTGCCGCTGGTGTTCGAGTTCGCGGCCATCGGCGTCGAGCAAATCGAACTTCATGCGGCAGAACTGGGCGCAGGCTCCACGATTGGCGGAGCGCTGGAAACAATGCTGCGAGGCATAGCAGATGCCGCTATAGCTGACACACAGCGCCCCATGGACAAAGACTTCGAGGGGCATGTCGGGCACAGCATGATGGATGGCAGCAATCTCGTCGACAGACAATTCGCGGGCCAGCACGACGCGGCGGAAACCCTGACTACGCAGCCAGCGGACCTTATCGGCTGTGCGGTTGTCGGTCTGGGTGGAGGCATGAAGGGCAATGGGCGGCAGCTGCATGCGAAGCAGCCCCATGTCCTGAACGAGAATGGCGTCGACACCGGCCTCGTAGAGCTGATGGATGAGCCGCTCGGTAGCGGTGAGTTCGTCGTCGTAGATAATCGTATTGACGGTGACGAACACCTTAGCGGCAAAGCGGTGGGCATGCTGGCAGAGCTGACGGATGTCGTCGATGCTGTTGCCTGCTGCCGCACGGGCCCCAAAGCGCTGAGCACCAATGTAGACGGCATCAGCACCATGATCGATGGCTGCCATGCCGCACTCCAGATTCTTGGCAGGTGCCAGCAGTTCTAAGGCTATCATTTAATTTGATTGATGTCAAATGGTGTCTCCTGATAGACGTAATAGTTGATCCAGTTGTTGTAGAGCAAGTTGGCATGAGCGCGCCACGTCACCAGGGGCTCGAGGTCGGGATTGTCGTCGCGATAGTAGTGGCGGGGCATCTCGACATCGTCACGGATGTCCTTGTCGCGCTTGTACTCGTTGTTGAGTGTGTTGGGCGCATACTCCAGATGTCCGGTGATGTAGAACTCACGTCCTTCGCGCGCCATCACCATGCTGACGCCGCACTCCTTCGACTCGGCAATGAGCTTCAGCTCAGGACGGGCCAGGATGTCGTCGCGATGAATCTCGGTATGGCGGCTGTGAGGCATCTGGAAGATGTCGTCGAACCCTCGGAAGATGGGCAGCTGGGGCTCCAGCGTGTATTGCGGGAAGATACCGAACATCTTCTTCTCGAGCGGATACTTGGGCACGCCGTAGTTGAAGTAGAGTCCAGCCTGTGCGGCCCAACAGATGTAGAGTGTACTAGTGACGTGGGTGCGAGCCCAGGAGAAGATGTCGGTCATCTCGTCCCAATAGGTGACGTCCTCGAAGTCGAGGGTCTCGACGGGGGCTCCGGTGATAATCATACCGTCGTATTTCTCGTTGCGCATCTGTTCGAAGTCGCGATAGAACATCATCATGTGTTCGATGGGCGTATTCTTCGGCGTATGGCTGCGGAGTTTCATGAAGCTGATCTCGAGCTGCAGCGGGGTGTTCGACAACAGACGGATCAGGTCGGTCTCGGTGGTAATCTTCAACGGCATGAGGTTGAGAATGACAATCTTCAGCGGACGGATATCCTGCATGTGAGCACGCGAATCGTCCATGACGAAGATGTTCTCCTGCTTCAGCAGTTCAATGGCAGGAAGCTGATCGGGTAATCTTAATGGCATGGCTAATCAATTATTCTACCGTAAACGAACAAACAGAGACATTGTCAAAGCCACCAGCCTCGATGGCAGCCTCGCACATGGTGTTGGCGTCAGCATGGTCGAGCATCAGCTGACGGATGCGGTCGTCGGGTATCATATCGTTCAGACCATCGGTGCAAAGCATGTATTGATCGCCAGGCAGAAAATCGTCGGTTAATTCGAACATATCCATATAGGGCATCCTGATGCCGGCACCGATGCAGTTGGTGACGATGCTGGTGTGTTTCTTCTCGCCGCGGGCATTGCTCAGTGAATGGTCGTTCGAGAGCTGTTCCAACTCGCCATTGCGCAGGCGGTAGAGCCGGCTGTCGCCACAATTCATCCAATAGTACTTGCCGTTGTAGAAGGCGATGCCCACCAGTGTGGTGCCCATCTCCAACATCTCGGGATTGGCATGACCCTTGGAGGCGATGATGTGATTGACGGACTGCAGCCAGTCGTGCATCAGATCCATAAACTCGCCCGACGCCAGTCCGCGCGGCAAATCGTTCACATAGAACCGCAGGTTGCTAAGCACATCGGAGCTGGCTACCTCGCCGGCATTATGGCCTCCCATACCGTCGGCGACGGCAATGACAAAGCGGTCGATGGTTTCGGTTACAAACTCAGCACTGTACACATCGCTGCGTATCAGTTTGTCGCAGACGAGGATCATGTCCTCGTTATTCGTTCTCACGCAGCCAATTCGACTGGCTGCAGTCAGTGTTATCTTGCTCATATCAATGATTCCATATAAATACTATCTCCCCTTGCGGTCAGCTGACGCTTACCTGAAGGTTAATATTTGCCAGCGTCACGATGTCACCGCTCTTGATAGACATGGGGATGTCTGGCTGAAGGTCACGCTGGTTCAGCTTGGTACCGTTGGACGAATGCTTGTCGATGATGCACCAGCCGCTATCGGGCTTGTAAATCAGCTGGGCATGAACGCCCGAGATGTACATATTCCCCTCGAACAGCTGCGTATACGGTCCCTGACGACGTCCGATGATAGCCCCATTGACACCCACCATACGGATGTCGAGACTGGGGTTATAGAGCGTCAGCGTAGGTACACCGCTCTGCGCCGGCAACTGTGAGCCGACAGCATCGGGACGGTGAGAAGTTACCGTGTAGGACGCATTGGTCGTTTCGGCAGCGACTGCAGCTGGTCTGTACGACACACCTTGCTGCTGTTGCTGACTGCCCGCTTTGGCTTCTTCTGGACTCACCATCAGACCACCACAATAGGTGCAACGGCGGCCCATGCCGACGCGCCCGCAACTGCTACAATAGACTAGTTCCTGTCCGCACTGGTCACAGTAGTGAGACTCTTCTTCTATCTCTTCTTTACAACTTGGACAAATGATCATATTTCTTCTTTAATATCTTCTGGCATTATCAACTGATAGGTTTCCTGCGTAATATCCGACTGGGACATTGAGCTGACACGCATCGACAACTGCTGGATGGTAGCATCGAGCATGTTGCGCATCTCGCGGGCGTTACCAAACGAGTTGCTCTTGCTGATGACCTTGCGGCAGATGAGGTCCATGAGTTTGAACTCGGCCTCGGGCGACAGTTTGTAGTTGTCCTTGCTGGCCATCTTCTTGAAGATTGCCAACAGCTCGTCTTCGTTATAGTCGTCGATGTGCATCTTATGACTGAAGCGGCTGGCCAGTCCGGGATTGACTGCCAGGAACGTCTCCATCTCGTTCTTGTAGCCGGCGGCAATGACGACGAACTTGCCGCGATCGTCCTCCATGCGTTTCATCAGCGTATCGATAGCCTCCTTGCCATACTGGTCGTTCTCGGACGACAGCGTATAGGCTTCGTCGATGAACAGAATGCCGCCCATGGCCTTGTCGCACATGTTGTTGACAATCTTCGGTGTCTCGCCCATGTACTTGCCAACGAGCGTAGCACGACTGGCTTCGATGACGCGGCTGGTGGGCAGAATCTCCATAGACTGGAGCACCTCGCCCATCTTGCGGGCTATCGACGTCTTACCCGTTCCGGGATTACCGGTCAGGATGAAGTTCATCGACATCTGCTGCACCTTACCGGCGCCCATAGCAGCACGCTGCTTCATAAACATGCTCTGTACCGCCAAGCGACGAATCATGTTCTTCACAGAACGCATGCCGATGAAGTCGTCGAGCTCGTTGAGTACCTCGTCGAGCGGACGAACACGCTCGCTCTGAGAAACCTCCAGGTCGGCAACGGTGATGCGGTACATATCCTCGTCCTTGAAGTCGGGATTGTTCATCTGCGACACCAGACGCTGGCTCTGCTTCTCGACAGCCTGATCGAACATGCGACGGGCCTCGCGGGCATTGCCGAAGTTCTTGTCGCGACGCAGATAAAGCTGTTCGAACTGACGATGGATGGCACCCTGTGTCTCTTCGTCGATGGTGAAGTTCTTGCCCTTGGCGAGATTGATGAAAATCTCCGTCAACTCATCAGGGGTATAGTCGTCGAAATGAATGGTCTGGGTGAAGCGACTCTTCAGTCCGGGGTTGGTGTCGATAAAGTCGTGCATCTGGTCGGTATAGCCTGCAACAATACAGATGAACTTGCCGCGATCGTCCTCCAGACGTTTCAGCAGCGTGTCGATAGCCTCAGCGCCGAAAGAGTCCTGATCGCTCGACTTCAGGGTATAGGCCTCGTCGATGAACAGCACACCACCCATGGCCGAGTCGATGAGCTGATTGGTCTTGATGGCCGTCTGACCGGAATAGCCTGCGACGAGTTTCGCACGGTCGGCTTCAATGAGCTGACCTCGCGACAGGATGCCCAGCGTGCGGAACACATCAGCCATGATGCGGGCCACAGTGGTCTTACCAGTTCCCGGATTACCCGTGAAGACATAGTGCTTGCCCTGGAAGGTATTGGTCTCGCCACGACGAATCTGCAGATTGAGGAAAGCAGCAAGATTAGAGATTTCCTTCTTGACAGCAGCCAGTCCGACCATGCCATTGAGCTTGGCCAGACACTCCGTATAGTCTACCGCCTTCGGAGCCTCATAAGGAATGTCAGCCACATCGATAGTCATCATCTGCTCGTTGGTGAGCGTAGCTATATCGACTTTCTGCAGACGCTCAGCCTGCTTGGCCACAATCTTATCGAAGAGCTGGCGCATGGTACGTCCATTGGCAAAGTCCTTGCCACGTGAATTGTAGAGCTCAGTTATCATTTTGAGCGTCAGCTCCTCAGCCTCCGGCGTGAATACATATTTCTTCTCCTTGGCGAAGACGCACATAATCTGATACAACTGATCGGGCGTGTAATCGTCGATGTTGAGGAAATAGCTGAAACGGCTGCGCACACCAGGATTGATGCGGAACAGGTTGTCCATCTCCTGACGGTAACCGGCAGCAATGACGACGAATTTGCCTCTGTCGTCCTCCATGCGTTTCATCAGCTGTTCCAAGGCCTGCGTACCCTGCTGGTCCTTGTCGCCACTCTGGCTGAGCGGTGCCAGCGTATAGGCCTCGTCGACAAAGAGGATACCACCCATGGCCTTGTCGCACAGACGGTCGACGACCTTCGGTGTCTCACCCTGATAGGGGCTCACCATCTTCGAACGGTCGACCTCGACAACATGCCCGCTGTCGAGATAGCCTATCGACTCCAGAATCTCGCCCAGTTTACGGGCGATAGTGGTCTTACCGGTACCGGGATTACCCGTCAGAACGATATGGATGCCTGACTTCTCCTGTTCACCCAGTCCGCGCTGAGCACGCTGGACATTGTTGTGAACCGTAAAGGCAATCTCGCGGACGGCCTTCTTGACTTCGTCCATACCAATGTAGCGGTCCAGATCGCTGAGGATATCCTCCAGGGAACGCTCCTCGGGAACATATCCGCGGATGTCGCTCTCCTCGACCATGACGGCATCGGCACCACGACTGATAAACGAGGTGAAGATATCTTCAGCAGTCTTGATAGCCACATGGGCAAAGCCGAACGTATCGTCCTTGATCTTGACCTGATACTGGAAGAAGCGCAGCAGCTTGTTGTCGGCAGCAGGCGAATAAGCCGCAATGCCATACTTCGTGCGCAGCTCCAGCTTACAGATGTCGCACAACTCCTGATATCCAGGAGTGGGCAGACGGAAGGTATACTTGAATCGGTTCTGGGCCGCCGGGTTGGCTGCCAGGAAGTCGTCCAAACCCTTGGGCAATCCGGCAATCATGACAATGGGATTCTCGCCCCACTTGTCCATCTCGACAAACAACTTGTCGAGGGGATTCACCTGATTGGAATAGCGGTCGGGCAACAACTTCTGCACATTGTCGAAGAAAAGAATGCCATCCTTGGCCTTCTTCACGTTGTCGTCCCACTTGTCGACAAAACGCTGATAATCTACGGCATCGACCATCGTCAACTTGGGCTTGTCGATGATCTTGTGCTGATAGAAATAGTCACGTATCACTTCGGCCAACGCCGTCTTTCCCGTTCCTGTCTCACCAATAATAATTGCATTGACACTCAAACGGACATTCATAATGTCCTTGCGCGAATGCAGATAGGTGTAGGTGTCGACTACCGTCTTCAGTTGTTGCTTCACATCGGAAAGTCCCACCAAACGGTCCAGCACGTTTTGCGAAACGAGCGGTTTACCACACCAACGGCAAAACTTGGCTATTGAGCGGTTTTCCTTATGACAATGCTCACATATCATATTATTCTACCTTCTTTTTTTCTGTATCCGATTTTGCATCCTTCTGTTCCCCATCCGACTGCGAGTCCGCTTGTTCCTCGTCGGTTTCTGAATCCGTACGTTCCACATCTTTCTGTATCTGTTCCACGACTTCAGCCGGATTGACGCGAATATTCTCTGTATTGGGGTTGTGACGATTGATTAACTTGGGACTGAACACAATCATCTCCATCAGCAGCAGGGCCACCATCGTGCTCCAGAGGATGTAATGCAGCACGGACTCGCCACTCAGTGAGCGTACCTGGTTGGTCACATCGTCGAGCATACCAAACTTGGAACCCTTGAACTTAAAGGTCTTCTGCTTGAACGTATAGTACAGCGGCTCCAGGAGTGTCGACTTGATGTCGTCTTCCATCACTTCGTTAATCAGTTGGTTGTCGCCCTTGGAGTCTGTATGGTAGTCGGTCACGTGACATACTACCATATATAATAAGGTGACGACGAGCACGGCAGGAATGAACAGACTCGGCCAACTGCCATTGACGGTCCTGAGTATGAGGATGGGCAGATAGGAAGAGAGAAATCCCAGCAGTCCCCACAGGCAGGACATCACGAAACCATAGCCCCGGAAATAGGCGCGCAGACCCACAATGATAGCCGTCATACCGCCCACGGGCAGCATCACGGTCAACATGGGATGCTGGAAGATGTACTGGCGTCCCGACTCTGTAATGCCACAAATGAGCACCAGCAATATCCAGAGGGCACAGAGACCATAGAACGTATAACGCCAGCGGTGCTCTTTCTTCTTGGCTTTGTTGAAGCCCGAGCGAACTTCCTGGTATTTCCGCGCCGTTTCTTCCTTGGCATTACCGTAGCGCTTGTAGTAATAGTTATTCTGGTCTATCTCGCCCAGATTGTAGATCCACTCCTCCAACTTGCGCTCGTAGCTATAAGTCTCGGCGAATTCCTGGAAGGGATCCTCATGATAGAACACTGCCATCCACTGGCTCAGCGAACCGCGCTTGATGGCTGTCAGCAACTGGGGACGATAGGCTAACTTGTCCATCGTGATAGCCGACGTCAGCTCCGTTCCGTCTTCCAAGGCATAGGTTGGTGTCACGCCCAAAATGCGGCAGAAGCGATACACCGCCGTGCGGATGTCATAGGCACCAAGGCGGTTGCGGTTCTCTTCACTCTTCATGTCGAAGCAGGCCCGTGCCTGACTGATCTGTTCGAACCATCCGTGCAGCTGGGCAAAGTATATGAAGCGGCCTTCGGGGTCACTGTAGTCTTCAGCCTTCTTGGCATACTCCTCATCGGGCAGATTCTGCCATTCCTTCAGCTGTTCGCGCATGACCTCACCGACCTTAAAAGGCGAATCGGCATCGCGCAGGTCGTAGGCTGCTTCCTTATCGATATTGTAAAGCACCTTATAACCTAGCGAACGGCTTGGTGCCTTGCCCGCAGTCAAGATGCGCAAGGCCTCGCAGGCCATATGGTCTTCGTGGCAATACATCCACGACAACAGACGACCGTCGCTCAGACTGAGCCATTCGTCGTCGGTACATTCTTCATAGCCGAACGAGTGAACGATGTCCTGCAAATTTCCGGACGGACGATTCACCAGGAACGGGATGTCAGTATCGATTTCGTAGACAAAGCGAAGGATGGCCACTCGGCTGTCAATGCCTGAATCCTGGGCTAAATAGCTGCGCAAACGGTTCACATCAGCCTTGCTGTGCGACTCCAGATACAGATACAGCGTGTCGTTCGGATTCGACAAGGCCAGCTTGTATTCGTCCTGATAACTCAACACCGAGATGGCTGCGCTGTGCACATCGTCGCACAGGTTTCCACGTATATCTTTATAAGGATAGGTGGGCTCCATGACGTAGACAGCAGCCATCAGTCCGGCATGCTGGTCGACGGGATAACGGTTAACCACGATATCCTTGACGGCAGAGCTCAGTTTCACGTTACCACACTGTTCGAGCCAGCCAGCAATACGTCCATTATACAGATAGTTGATGGCCAGTCGCTCGTTTTCCAGCAACATCGGTATCAACTCGTGCACGTTGTCGGCCACGAGGTTGCGCTCTGGGTCGACAATGAAACTGCGGTACTTCAGAATAGGCGACGACAGGTCAATCTTCACATCCTCACCCAGGAACCAACGTTCCACCTCGTCGTAACCCCATCGTGTCAGCGGATTGACAGCTGTCAGACCCTGCACAATCATCTTCACACGGTCGGGCAGCTCGTTGATGCGCGGCAAACGGCCTTCGTTCTTCTTACGCATCATCACGCGCTCGTTATGACTAAGCGGATTCTCGCCCAACCAGAGCGTCATCAGCGTGATACCCAGCGAATAGAAGTCGACGGCAGGGGTGATTTCCACCTCACCGTCAATCACGTCGTTATACATTTCCGGAGCAGCATAGACGGGCGTACGGGCCTGTGTCGTACGGTGCACCTTCTCGTCGCCTTCCAACACACTGGAAATGCCGAAGTCGCCCAAGACGATTTCCTTGTGATCGGTCTCACGGAAGAAATAGTTTCCGGGCTTGATATCCTTATGGATGATGTTGCAGTTATGGCAATAGGCCAATGCTGCCGCAGCCTGCAGGGCGATACGGCGGAACTGGTTGAAGTCACCGTCCAGATCGTAGTCGTTCAGCGTACCTCCACGAAGATACTCCATGAGTTCGTAGTCGCGGTTCTTGCCGTCCACGTAGGTCTTTCCGAAGTCGTCAATCCGCACTATCATCTCCATGCCGATATTCTGGATGATGCGCATCAGCGTCTTCTTGATGGTGAAATTGGGATAGTAGATTTTCAGCACACGCTGCCCTTCTTCACCTTCAACCAAAAACACCTGAGCCTCACCCGAGTTGTCGCTCAGGCACTTGATGCTCCTATATACTCTGCCTTTCAGAAAAAACTCTACATCCCCACCCGACTGGTCCTGCGTCTTCGTCCCAGGACGGACGGTCATCTCGCCGTTTCCTGCAAGCTGGCTCGAACCTACGCGAACCGTTGTGGTCGTACTGGCCGACTGGTCAGCCGGTTTCGCCGTTGGCTGAGAGTCTCTTATGGTCATATCGTCCATATATCTTATTTATCGTCTTTTATTTCCACGTTACTATTACTGCCTAACACTACCCACTTGCCGCCCATCTGGGGCTTGGCACAACCACAGGGACTGCTGTGCATGGCGTGCTTGTAGTTGCACACCCATGCCAGGCGGACACCTACCGGCTTGCTGGCCATCGCATAGTTGCGGGCCTTGGCTGGCGAAGGACATGCCGGAACAGCCAGCTTGTCGAGGATAGCCGACAACATCTTGATTTTCACAGCTTTCTGCTCTTCCAATTCTTCCTTGGTCATGCGCTTCGTCTCAGGCTTTGGAATCACCGGATTCTCCACACCGTCGTCCTTGGCCAGTAGTGTCAGCACGCGTTCACGCAACTTGTTGTTAGCCTGTTCACGCAAAATGTCGCGCTCCGAGTTATAAGGCAATGCATTCTCCAGCTTCGAAAAGTCCTGCACGATATCCACCAACTCCTGATAGTCAGGGTTGTGCTGCAACTCCTTCACCAGCATCTTGGCCTCTTCCGTCAGCGCTGTACCACACTTCTTGCAGAACGCAAAGTCGTTCAGGGTACGGCAGGTCGGACAGACGATGCCGCCACGCGGGCTGCCACATTCCGGACAATAGGCCTCATTACCGACCAGACGGGCTCCGCAATACGAACAGATGTCCTTGCGGGTGTAATGATGGCACACCTCGCAGAAGTCTGCGTCAGGATCCATCTCAGCACCGCAGTGCGGACACACGGTCTTACTAATGGGTTGGCCACACTGTGCACAGAACATCGCCTCGGGTTCATTGATGGCTCCGCAATAGGGGCACGGCTTTCCCCCTGCCTGACGCTGCTGCTGTTGCATCATCACGGGCTGGTCTTCACGGGGCATTTCCATTTCTCTTTGCAACGTCTGCGGACGGGCCGTACGCTGCGTACTCTCTATGTCAAATTTGTTGTCGTTCATCATACGAGTAGTAATAATTGTTGCAAAGTTACTAATTTTTTTTAATTCCAACAAAAAAACCGCCGTAAATTTATATTTACGACGGCATTTTTTGCTTTTTGGCAGATGATATCACCATAACGGCAGGCGTTCAGCCTTGGGAATGAACATTTTGTCACCCTCTTTCACGCCAAAGGCATCATACCACATATCGATATGCGGCAGGGCGCCATTGACGCGCCAACGACCCAAAGAATGAGGGTCGCTCTTGGTGCGGTTACGGATTTCGGCCTCCGTGATGTTGCCTGCCCACACACCGGCATAGGCAATGAAGAAACGCTGGTCGGCGGTCAGTCCGTCAATCACCGGCAGGGGATTGCGCTTGGTGGCGTTCTTGTAGGCATACCATGCCACCTGCAGTCCACCATGATCGGCCAGATTCTCACCCAACGTCAGACGACCATTGGCATTCAGGTCGGGCAACACCTTGATATTCGAGAAGAAGTCCGCATACTTATCTGTACGTTCCGTAAAGTTTTTTCCATCTTCTTCCTTCCACCAGTCGTGCATGTTTCCATCCTTGTCGTACTGGCGTCCCTGATCGTCGAAGCCATGGGTCATCTCGTGACCGATCACCACACCGATAGCACCATAGTTAAAGGCATCGTCTGCAGTAGGATCAAAGAACGGAACTTGCAGAATACCAGCGGGGAAGCAGATTTCGTTCGTGGTAGGGTTATAGTATGCGTTCACCGTCTGCGGAGTCATGTGCCAGTCGTCGCGGTCGACGGGTTTTCCGGCCTTGTGTTCTATCTGCCACTTCAACCAGAAACGCGAGCACTCCTTCATATTCTCGTAGTACGATTTTTTCGCATCAATCTTCAACCCGGAAAGGTCGGTCCAGCGGTCGGGATAACCAATCTTCACATAGAAGCTGTTTAGCTTCAGCAGGGCATTCACCTTCGTCGAATCGTCCATCCAGTCCTGAGCGGCAATACGCTCACCCAAGGCAATGCGCAGGTTCTCCACCAGCGTCTTCATACGCTCCTTCGACGAAGCGGGGAAGTACTTCTTCACATAGATGCGACCCAGAGCTTCGCCCATCACGCCCTGCACCTGATTGGTCGAACGGCGCCACAGCGGGTGGTCCTGCTGACGACCTGAGAACACCCTGCCGTAGAAATCGAAGTTTGCCTCTCGGATGGCATCGTTCAGCAGTCCCGTAGCACTATTGATGACGCCCCACTCCATCACGTCACGATACTCGGCAGGCTTCATCGTGGCAAACAGTTTATCGGCAGCGGCCATGAAGTCGGGCTGTCCGACAATCAGCTCCTGCAAGTACTTCACGTTCAGTCCCATGGCCTCGGCCTGCTTAGCCAGCTGGAAGTGCGGATACTTGGCATTAAACTCGTCCAGCGTCATCTTGTTGTAGTTGGCCTGCGGATTGCGCAGTTCCGTACGCGACTTCGACACCTTGGCCAGCGCCGTCTCCACCTTCAGGATGTTCTTCATCTTCTGCTCGGCGGAACCCTTCTTGAATCCGAAGAGCTGGAACATGCGGATAATGTGCTTTTTGTAAGCCTCGCGAATCTTCGTCGTAGCCTCGTCATTCTCCAGATAGTAGTCCTTCTGACCCAGCGTCAGTCCGCTCTGCATAATCGTTACGATATTCTCCGTAGCGTTCTTCTCGTCGGCACCGATATAGGCACCGAAGAACTCCTGTTCGCCATAGGGGGCCATGTCCAACTGAATGGCAAACAGCTGCTCCTTGGTCTTGGCAGCCTCCAGACGCTTGATAAGCGGCATCACGGGCGACAGGCCCTCCTGTTCGCGACGGGCAGAGTCCATCGCCAACTTATACAGGTCGCTCAACTTCTGCTCGACAGAGCCCTCTTCGTACGTATTCTCCAGCAGTTCCTTCAGAATGCCGTTGATACGCTTGTTGTTGTCTTCTGCCAAACGGTCGAAACTACCATAACGCGAATAGGCAGCAGGTAGCGGATTGGCTTTCATCCATCCGCCACAGGCATACTCATAGAAATCGTCGGCAGGACGCACACTGGTGTTCAGGTCGCTCAGGTTAATACCCGAACGCAACTGCTGTGCCGACACTCCTGCCGTCATCGATGCAAATGCCATCATAATCAATAATTTTTTCATAACTTTTTTATTTTATATAATGTATAATTGTCAATTCTCAATTATCAATTCTCAAAAGTTCCTCTGAGAGTTTTTCCCACCGTTCCACCTCTTCGTCCAAGGCTTTCTTCGTCGATGTGTACTCCGTCACGAACTCCATGTTCGAGGCATTTTCGGGTTTCATCAGCAGATCGTCCAACTCCTTCAGCCGATGTTCCATATCGCTAATCTTACGCTCCGATTCCTCGACGGCCTTCTCGGCCTTGCGCACCCGCTTCTGCTGTTCCTTGCGCTCCGCATAGTTCGTTGTTTTAGGGGTAAGAGGTGCGGGTTGTGCGGTCTGCGATTTGCCAGGCTGGGCGGAAACCGTCTCTGTCTTGAAATCTATTCTCTCACCTCTTAACTCTAACCTCTCACCTCTGTCGCGCAAGAAGTCGTAGATGCCTCCTAAGTGTTCGCGCACCCGTCCGCCACCGAACTCATACACCTTCGTCACCAGTCCGTCCAGGAATTCGCGGTCGTGGCTGACGATGATGGCCGTACCGTCGAAGGCCTTGATGGCTTCCTTCAGCACGTCTTTCGACACCATGTCCAGATGGTTCGTCGGCTCGTCCAGTATCAGCAGGTTCACGGGCTCCAGCAACAAGCGTATCATCGCCAGTCGGCTGCGCTCGCCGCCACTCAGCACCTTCACCTTCTTGTCCGACTCCTCGCCGCCAAACATGAAGGCACCCAGTATGTCGTTGATCTTCAGGCGCACCTCGCCCTTGGCCACGTAGTCTATCGTCTGGAACACCGTCAGCCCTTCGTCCAACAGCTGCGCCTGGTTCTGGGCAAAGTAGCCTATCTGCACGTTATGGCCTATCTTCAGGTTGCCGTCGAAGGGAATCTCGCCCATGATGCATTTCACCAACGTCGACTTACCCTCGCCGTTCTTACCCACAAAGGCCACCTTCTCGCCGCGCTTGATGGTCAGGTTCACGTGGTCGAACACCAAGTGGTTATACGCCTTCTTCACCTCGTCGCAAATCACGGGATAGTCGCCGCTGCGCAGACAGGGCGGGAACTTCAGGTGCATCGCCGAGTTGTCCACCTCGTCCACCTCGATGGGCACTATCTTCTCTAGCTGCTTCACCTTCTGCTGCACCTGCACGGCCTTCGTGGCCTTATAGCGGAAATGCTCGATGAAGTCCTTCATCTCGGCTATCTCCTTCTGCTGGTTCTCGTAGGCCCGCAGCTGCTGTTCGCGACGCTCCTTGCGCAGCACGACATACTCGTCGTACTTCACCCTGTAGTCCGTAATCTGACCACACGAAATCTCCATCGTCCGGTTCGACACGTTATTGATGAATGCACGATCGTGACTCACCAGCACGACAGCCTTTGCCTGGTTGGCCAGATACTGCTCCAGCCATTGTATCGACTCAATGTCCAGGTGGTTCGTCGGCTCGTCCAGCAACAGCACGTCGGGCTTCCTGAGCAGAATCTTCGCCAGCTCGATACGCATACGCCAGCCACCCGAGAACTCACGCGTCTGTCGGTCCAGGTCACTCCGTTCGAAGCCCAGTCCCGTCAGCGTGCGCTCTATCTCGGCCTCATAGCCGTCGGCGCCCATCATCTGGTAGCGGTCGTGCTCCTGCGTGAAGCGTTCCACCAGCGCCATATATTCCTCGCTCTCGTAGTCCGTGCGCTCGGCCAGCTGCTGGTTCATCCGTTCTATGCGCTGCGCCATCTCCTTGATGTCCGCAAAGGCCTTCTGAGTCTCCTCGCGTACCGTCATCGAGTCCTGCAGGTTCATCACCTGCGGCAGATAGCCCACCGTCGTATCGCTGGGCACGTTCACCACACCCGCTGTCGGTTTTTGTTGCCCGCAGAGTATTTTGAGCAGAGTCGATTTCCCCGCACCGTTCTTGCCCACCAGGGCCACACGGTCGCGGTCGTTGATCACGAAATTCGCATTCGCAAACAACGGCTTCACACCAAACTCCACACGCAGTCCTTCTACTGAAATCATTTTACCTTATTCTATTCCAGCCGCCAAAGGTACAAAAAAAAATCGGACTGACCGCACATCAGCCCGACTTTTCTTATTTTTTATTTCTTATTTTTCATGTATCCGAAGAAACACCCCTGATGTCTGCACGATGTTCGGTTATTCGTCTATTGTCAGTTCGCGGAAGATGGCCTGCAGGTCCTTGGCGGCAGCATACTGCTTACTCTTGTTGTTTAATTCGTTTCTTTTGCAAAAATACGCTTTCTTGGCGAATAATCCTCGATTTAGTAGTGATTATTAACAATTCTCTTCAAATCCTTGGCGGTTTGAGCAGAAATACTTACCTTTGCCGACAGTAATAATAACAAAAGAGTCTGAAACTATATGAAACAATTTTTGGTGTTATTGTTTGTGGTGGTCGTAGCGGCGTGTAGTACGCTGAAACCGGCCGAGAAAGCTGAACAGCAGGCAAAGATGGCGCAGGCGGTAGCACAGGCACTAGCCGAGCGCCACTACAAGGTGAGCGTCAACATGATGTTCCCGCGTCGTGGAAAGCCACAGAACATATCGCCCGATTTCTCGCTCGAGGTGAAGGGTGACACGCTAGTATCTTATCTGCCATATTTCGGACGAGCCTACAGTGTGCCTTATGGTGGCGGCAAGGGACTGAACTTTACCGCTCCCATCGCAGAATACCAAACGGCAAAGGGCCGCAAGGGAGCCACTTTGGTTTCTATCAAGGTCAAGAACGAGGAGGATACCTATTTATACCATCTGGAGATTTTCGACAACGGCAACACAAGCATCGACCTAACAGCCCATGAGCGTGAGTCGATAAGCTATAGCGGTCGTATGGATTCCATAGATCAGTAAAACGGTACCATCACTCGGGAGTGATGGCGTTGAGCAGGCACTGACAGCCGAGGAGGACGTCCTGCCAGGTGGCTTCGAAGTTGCCGGTATACCAAGGGTCGGCCACGTCGCCGGGCCGTAGGGTAAAATCGAGCAGCATGCGGATTTTGCCCTCGGGGTCGCCTCCGCAGATGCGGTTCATGTTGCGTATGTTCCAGCTGTCCATGCCGACGAGTAGGTCGAAGCGCTGGTAGTCGCTGCGTGTCATCTGGCGGGCCGTTTTCCCCTTGCACGAGATGCCGTGCTCGGCCAGTTTGCGCTTGGCGGGGGGATAGACCTCGTTGCCTATTTCCTCGGTCGAAGTGGCTACGGAATCAATATAGTAGCGTTCGGCGACGCCAGCTTGCTCCACCAGATGCTTCATCACGAATTCTGCCATCGGACTGCGACAGATGTTCCCGTGACAGACAAAAAGTATTTTGGTCGTTTTCATATCGTTTGCAAATATACGAAGAAAATGTTAATAATCGCTACTAAATCGGGGATAATTAGGCAAGAATGCGTATTTTTGCAGAAAGAGACGGACAAAGCATCAATAACACTTAATTATTTAACCAAAACAAGATGATGAAAAGAACAATGATGACGGCGGTGGCCCTGGTGGTGATGCTGGGGGCATGGGCGCAAAATAGCGTGGAGAGCATTCGCCTGCGATATGCTGAGGCGAAGGAGTATGCACGGACGCATACGGGGTCGGACCATTATGACGGTGCTGACTTCGGGGCGTATTACCACCTGGAGGTGCGCCAGTGGCTGCCGGGAACAGGAGGCCACATCGATAATACTTATCTGTATTATGGCGAGCTGGACAGTGACGGCGAGGAGGTAATCTACAAGCCGCACTATCTGAATTTTGCCACGAAGCGATTCAACTACGCGGCGCGCGAATACTATCAGGAGTTCCTATACGACAAGGACGGGAAGGTGGCTTTCATCTACGCCTACGACCCGATGACGCAGTTGGATGGCGACGAGCACTTTGCACAGTATGAGTTCCGGTTCTATTTCAACCAAGGGAAATTGATCAAGGCTATCGTCAAGCGCAAAAGCGGCGACGAGAAGGAATTCCTGCAGGTGTTTGCCGGTGCGACGGTGAAAGCGGCGTATCAGGGGGATTACGACCAGCTGGTGAAGGCTGCGCACGCCGTGCGGAAGCTGTTTACCGATATTGAGAAGGAGGCATATTGACTATAGTCTTCATCGGATGTTTAAAACAAATGGAAGTAACTGATTGGTTACTTCCATTTTCTCTTTCAGTCGGGGCGACAGGACTCGAACCTGCGACATCCTGGTCCCAAACCAGGTGCGCTACCAACTGCGCTACGCCCCGTGCCTTAAAAAGCGGGTGCAAAATTACAAAAAATTCCGCACCCGTGCAAATTTTTCAGTAATTATTTACTTAATAATTCCTTGTTCGACGAAGATTTTCTTCAGTGCGACGACAGAACGATCGACCTGCTCTTTGGTATGGGTGGCCATCAGCGCATAGCGCACCAGCGTGTCCTGCGGAGCACAAGCGGGCGGAATGACGGGATTGATGAACACGCCGGCCTTGAAGGCGAGAGACGTCACGAGGAATGTCTTGTCGACGTCGCGCACGTAAAGGGGAATAATAGGACTCTCGGTATCGCCAATCTCGAAACCTTCCTCGCGGAAACGCTTCAGGGCGTAGTGGGTGACGTCCCAGAGTGCCTGGATGCGCTCGGGCTCCTTCTGCAGGATGTGCAGAGCCTCCATAGCTGCTGCCGTTGCTGCAGGGGTGTTCGAAGCGGAGAAGATGTAGGTGCGACAGGTGTGACGCAGGAAGTTGATGGTGTCCCAGTCGGAGGCAATGAAACCACCGA
>CAMHUU010000023.1 GCA_946188395.1 uncultured Prevotellaceae bacterium
TCTCGCTGATCATGCACAAAAGAATCACTACGACCCTCGCCAAGGCAAAGGCACTTAAGAAATATGTAGAGCCCCTCATCACGCGCTCTAAGGACGACAGCACCAACAGCCGTCGTGTAGTATTCAGCTATCTGCAGAACAAGGAAGCTCTGAAGGAGCTCTTTGGCCCTGTAGCACAGAAAGTCGGTGACCGCCCCGGTGGTTACACCCGCATCATCAAGCTCGGCTTCCGTCAGGGCGATGCTGCTGAGAAAGCTTTCATCGAGCTTGTCGACTTCGATGAGAACATGCTGAAGAGCCCGAAGGCTGAGAAGAAGACCCGCCGTTCGCGCAAGTCTGCTGCTCCTAAGGCTGAGGCTCCTAAGGCTGAGGCTCCCGCCGCTGAGGCTCCCGCCGCTGAGGCTGCTGCTCCCGCAGCAGAAGAGGCTCCCGCCGCTGAGGCACCTGCTGCTGAAGAGGCAAAGGCTGAATAAGCAATACATTTCTACTTATGATAGGAAAGACTCCCGCTCAATGTTGAGTGGGAGTCTTTTTTTCTTACGGGCAACGGAATTGCCCGTCACAATTATTCTTGTGGCAAGAGCACCACGCCGTGCTGCTTCTTGCCGTCCATCATGATTTTCAGTGGACGTTCGAAGCGCACGTGGCGCACGTATTGTGTCTCATCGACGGCAGGCATAGCATCCAGCACATCGCGCTGCATGACGCCGTCGCCTGTATAGGTGTTGATGGTGAAGTAACCCACTCCGAACGATGTCAGGTTCTGGAAGAAGTGCGTGCCCTGCGAGGGGTCGACGTGGTAGTTCTTCAGTCCGGCCTCGACGATGACGCGTGCTGCCGAGATGTGTGGCCACTTGACGGGGATGCCCAGCCAGTAGTCGCTGGAGCCCCAGCGGCCTGGTCCGATGAGCACGTAGTTCGTTCCTGTCGTACCATCGTCCGATATGTATTTCCCATCCAGAAAACGGCGGTTGATCTGCTCAATCTCCATGGCAATCTGCGGGTTGTTGGCAGCGGTGAAGTCGTCGTCCGTCTTGACGTAAACGACGTCGACGACATCCTCCGAGATGCCGTGTCCCAGCGAATTGTGCGAGCGCAGCAGACATTGGCTGTCGGGAATGGCGGCAAGGTCTTCGTCCAACACCTGCTTTGAGTCTACGATGGGGCGTATCTGCAGCAGGTAGAAGTCGCCCGTCGTGTTCTGGCCCTGTCCGCTCAGGTTGCAGGCAAACTCGATTTCCACGGGGCGTCGCATCTCCTCGGAGCCTAACTTTTGCGACAGCTGCAGGATTTCGGGCAGCGGGAAAATGTCGTGTTGTAGAACACCGCTGAACGAGAGCACCTTTCGGCCTCCCTCGTAGATGCCGTCGCGGATAATCTGGTCGACGGGGTCGTAGGTCGAGGCGATGCCGTGCAGCGAGTTGTCCTTATCGGCCTCTTTCACACGCAGGTTTAGGATGTTGAAACCGTCGTCCACCTTGAAATCGTCGCCCACATGACTCATGTCGAGGGCATAGAATCGCGTCTGCGTCTCACTCAGTGCCGTGTCCATCTCGCTGGTCTGCAGCACCTGCTTGGGGTGGTGGGGCGACACGCGCAGCGTCTGTCCGCCGTCGACGATGTATTTGCCCAGACCCAATGCCAGTGAGGCAATGCCCTCTTCGGCCAGTTCGTCGCCAATGGGGTAGTAGTTCAGCGAGCGCAGCACACCCGAGAAGGTTGGGTAGAAGCGCGTGCCGTACTGATGGCCTACGACTTCCTGCAGGATGACAGCCATCTTCTCCTGGTCGATGACGTTCGACGTGGCCGTCATGTAAGCCTTCGAGTCCTTATAGTATACTGATGCGTAGACGCCTTTGATGGCACAGGCCAGCATGCGCAGCATCTCGTATTTGTCGTCCAGGTAGGGAATCATGTATGTAGAGTAGATGCCTGCGAAGGGCTGGTAGTGCGAGTCTTCGAGCAGCGACGACGAGCGCACAGCGATGGGCGACTTTACGGCGTCGAAGAATGTGAAGAAGTCGGCTATCAGCGCGTCGGGCAGCTGTGCCCGCATAAAATGCTGCAGAATCTCCTCGTCGGGGGCGTCGCTTAGGGCTATGCCCCACAGGTTGTTTTCGTCCATGAACTGGTCGAAGAAGTCGGTACACAGCACGACGGTCTTCGGAATCTGCACGGTGGCATTCTCGAAGTGGTTCAGTTCGGGGTGGCGCTTGATGATGTTGTCCAGAAACGCCAGACCGCGTCCCTTGCCGCCCAGCGAGCCTTCACCGATGCGGGCGAAGTGGGCATAGCGGTCGAATTTCAGACGGTCGAACACGGCCACGACACCGATGTTCTTCATGCGGCGGTACTGCACGATGGCGTCGAAGATAATCTGGCGGTGGGCATCGACATCCTGCAGTTTGTGCCACGTTACCGTCTTCAGGAACTGTGATACAGGGAATATGGCTCGTGCGCAGAGCCAGCGGCTCATGTGGTTGCGCGAGATGTGGTAGAGCATCGAGTCGTTGGGAATCTTGAAGATGTTGTCCTGCAACTCCTTCAGCGTCGACACGCGGGCTACCTCCTGTTTGGTGGTGGGGTCGCGGAAGATGAAGTCGCCGAATCCCATGTGGTCCTCGATCAGTGTGCGCAGGTCGACGTTCATCTTCTTCGAGTTCTTGTCGACGAAGTGGAAGTGCTCAGCTTCGGCTTTCGCCTTGTTCTGAATCTCCGAACTCTGCAGAATCAGCGGCACATATTCATCGCGACGACGAATCTCGCGCAGCAGTTTCAAACCAGCCTCCGGGTCGCCCTCTTCGACGTGTGCCAGACGCCCGTTCGTGCCCTGCAAGGGGAATCGTGTGTCGGAGATGACGCCCAGCACGTTGTCGTGATACATCTCATACCAATGTATGGCTTCTTCGTATGTCGTGGCCAGCACCACCTTGGGGCGTCCACGCTTGCGTTGGGCGGCAGAGTGGGGGTTCAGTGCCTCCGTCGAAAAGTTCTTCGACTGCTCCAGGATGTAGTTATACAGGTTGGGCAGCACCGACGAGTAGAATCGGATGTTGTCCTCCACCAGCAGAATCATCTGCACACCGGCCTCCTTGATGTCGTGCTCGATGTTCATCTGGTCCTCAATCAGCTTGATAATCGACAGGATGAGGTTCGTGTTGCCCAACCAGCAGAACACGTAGTCGAATATCGACATGTCCTCGTTCTCGATGCGCTTCGTGATGCCGTGTGAGAACGGCGTCAGCACCACGCAGGGAATGTAGGGTGCCATCTTCTTTACGTCGCGGGCTACGGCGAAGGCGTCGTTGTCGGCATTACCAGGCATACAGATCACCAGGTCGATGTCCGTCGTCTGCAGCACGTGGTCGGCCTCCTCCGTCGTCGACACCTGCGTGAACGATGGCGGGTAGCGCAGTCCCAGCTCCATGTATTCGTCGAACAGTTTCTCGTCGATGCGTCCGTCGTCCTCCAGCATGAAGGCATCGTACGGGTTGGCCACTATCAGGATGTTGAAGATGCGTTTCGTCATCAGGTTGACGAACGACACGTCTTTCAGAAAGAAGTTGTTAAACTCCTGTGGTATGTTTGCATTCATTGCGTTTTGGTCTTTTGCCTGCGAAGGTACGAATAAATGAGCGAAATGCCAAAGAAAATCACAAAATAATGCTCCGATGCTCTACGGTACGCCCTGCAAAAGGTCGTAAAAGGAGCTTCAAGGAATAAGACTTGGTTTCGGCCGACCGCTCGGACATATCAGGGCGGGCGCTCCAATACATAAGGGCGCCCGCCCTAATTTATTCGGGCGGCCGCCCGAATCTAAAGAGGTGCCGTCTCCGTCCCTGCTACATCCCGTCTGAATCCCTGTTAGGACGGGGGGCTTCCCCCTTCAAGCCCCAGGTATGCCTTCTTTCTCCCTTTAAGTATAAAAACGCAGAGCCTTAGAACGCAATCCTGACTTTTCTTCAAGAATGAGCCTATTGTATATTAATGTTAAATATGGAAAGAAACCTCTGTAATTATTCCCGCATTTGGGAATTTGTTCGTAATTTTGCGGCATAATTGTAGATGGACTATGCAAATTATCTTTGATGATAAAGATTTGGAAGAGCTCATAACGACGGGGCGTAACAGCAAGTACAAGAAGTATACCCGCAATAAAAAGTTTATGACGGCGCTCGCCACTGCATGAATGGTGGAGCGCATACTGTTCCGCGAGTTTGACGGCGGCATTAGAATAACAGTTTTAAGTTTAGATGATACTCACTATGGCAACAAGAAATGAAACCCCTGCACCTTTTATGGCAGTTCATCTAGGAATGATGATCAAGCCGGAACTTGACGAGCGTGGTATTAGCCAGAAAGAATTTGCCAAGATGCTTGGCACACAACCCTCACATCTGAGCGAGGTACTTAATGGAAAGCGTGCTCTTACAACAGAATTGGCCGTAAAGATTGAGAATGCTATCGGACTTCCTGCAAAGATCCTGCTGTCTGCCCAGACACGATATGAGTTGGAATCGGCAGTTGAAGACAACCTGCATGAAACCGTAACTGTTACTATTCCAGTTCGCGACCGCAATTTGCTCCAAGAACTTGTTCGTAAGTTCGGTTGGGCTTGTGTGTTTTGAATTCTAAAAGAGGTTTCGTCATGAAACAGAGATATGCCGTTATTGTGCTTTTTGCACTAATTATCGCTTCAAGCTTTACCAGCTTGGATAGTTACAGGTCTACAAGCAGGATGGTTAACGAAGATATGGATAGAGCGTTGGCTTTGGCCTTGGAGGAACAAAAGAGCGATGTCATCAGTCAGGATACCATTCGAACATTCAATAACCACTTGCAAATAGCAGAACTGCGAGGAAAGGCAACTTTGGCTGTTGACACCCGTGGACAGAAGTTCAAAGCGTATGCTCATTGTTCTGAGGCTACTATCTTCAGTCTGTCAGATCAGCGGTTAGCTTCCGTGCTTTGGATAATAACAATAGGCTGGGGTATGTTCTGCTTCTATCGTAGAAAGAAGTTTGAACCGTTATTGGCAGGCATGACTCATTATGGCGGATTGCGATTCTCTGAATCTGAAAACCTATTCTATGCTAAGGATGGTCACCAAGTACAGCTCACTCCCATGCAGCATCAGCTGATGGAGATGTTCTTCCAGTCACCATCACATTCACTGACGAAAACGGAGATTTGTGATGCTCTATGGCCCAAGAAACCTGATGCCAGCGAGACACTTTACACCCTGATTCGCAGGCTAAAGCCAGTCATAGAGCAACATTCTGACCTCAAAATCGAATCGGACCGCAGTAAGGCTTATAGCCTGAGAGTCAAGTAGATAGGAAACTGACATTGAACCTGACAGACAAATGTCAGACAAATGTCAGATATTTTTTTCGATAATAAAGGAATCTCTTCGTACCTTCGCAGCAAAAATGCAAGAAATGAAGAGATTATTGTTTTGCTTATTGGCTGTTTGCGCATTGACCTCAGCAGCTCAAGACACAGAAAAAACAGTCACTCTTGACGAGGTGACAGTAAAAGGCGCACGTACTATACAAAAGGTGGACGGGCAATGGATCTATCCCGCAAAACAGCAGATAGAGAATTCTGCCAACGCCTATTCGCTGCTGGCAAAACTCACCCTGCCTCACATCCGCGTGGACGAGGCGATGAACAGCATTACGGCATTAACGAATCTGGGAACAGTTCAAGTCCGCATCAACGACATCATTGCTTCACGCGAGGATTTGCAGACACTCGACATGCAGGGTATCGACCACATTGAGTTTGTCGACAATCCTGGTGTGCGATATGGTGAGGGCATCGCATACATTATCAATATAAAGGTAAAGAAACCCATGAGTGGCTATGTCTTTGGCACCCAACTGACCAACTCGCTAACCACCGTGAATGGCAATGAGTCACTCTTTGGCAAGATCAATCACGGTCGCAGTGAGTTTGCACTCAGCTATGACTTTGATTATCACAACTTCAAGGGGGCAGAATACGATGAGCAGGCCTCTTATGAGTTAGAGTCAGGCGACATTGCCTCCATTCATCGCTATAGTCTGAACAAACAGAGTAAGAATATCAGCCACAATGCCCAGCTGACCTATAGCCTAAGCGACTCGAACTATGTTTTCCAGGCCAAGTTCTTGGGAAGTAGCGATATACAACCGCAGCGTAGTAACGCAAAAATGATGATTAATGTTATTTCCTATGACGAACTTTCATCATCCTGCAGCACTTCGCCATCGCTTGATCTCTACTACCATCAAGACTTCCGTCGCCATCAGTCACTGACAGCAAATGTTGTGGGAACGTATATCAAAACCACTGGCGATACAGAAAACAATGAAGGCTCTGCCTATCGCTATGACATCAACGGGCGGACATACTCCCTTTGGAGCGAGGCTGTCTATGAGAACCAATTGAAGCCTTTTACTATTTCCGTTGGTGCACAATATGGGCAGCGATATAGCCATAATAGATATCAAGGAGATGTTGATGCGACAAATGATATGCACACTTCCAACCTTTACCTATTTTCACAGCTGAGGGGACATCTTGGTAAATTCTCGTTTATGGGCGGTCTTGGTACCAGCCGACGGTACTATCGTCAGGGAGATGCGACGCAGGATTACTGGTTCTTCCGTCCCAAGTTCACTGTCAGTTATCCCCTGACCAACAGGCTAAAGATGAAATATGATTTCGAAATCTCGCAGCACACATCCCAGATAGCCCTCGTCAGTAACGTCAGCATCAAGCAGAATGCGATGGAGACCATTCTTGGCAATCCGGACATTCACCCAAACCGAGTCATTTCCCACCAACTGAAGCTATCTTATTCCACGTCTCGCTTCACCTCAGAACTACAAGGCTATTACCGCCTGAATCCTCATTGCAATATGGAGAAGTACATCCGTCAAGATGGTCATTTCTATCAGACGCAGACTAACGCAGACAACGAGTGCAACTTCTTCTATATAAATACTTACAATCAGTGGGACATCATTTCAGAGAAACTGACAGCTACCGTCTATGGCGGCATATATCGCTTCTTTAATTTTGGAGAGGATTATACGCACACCTATACCTCGTTCAATGGAGGTTGTTCATTACAAGCCTATTTGGGGCGCTGGACGCTTGGCGCATACGCAGATAATGGATGGAACTTTATGGAAGGAGAACATCGTGGTCATCAGGCACCAGCGTGGTACATCACTTGCAACTATCGCTTGAACGATGCCTTCTCCATTTCGCTCTATGCCCAACATCCGTTGAGCCAACATCCTTTGACAAACAAGACTGAGGTCGTAAGTCGCTATGTTCAGAAAGAAATCTCTCAGCACTCTCGCGACTACGGTAATATGTTTACTCTCAAACTATCTTATCGTTTTGACCACGGGCGCAAGTATCGGGACATCCAACGCTCTATGAACCATAGTGATAAAGAAACGGGTATTCTGTCGAAATAGCCCAAATAGTATGCGTAAGGTCGTTTTCTTTTTTATCGCCTTCATCATCGTTGCGGTGAGCATCGATTGGATTCATTCTTATGCCGATCTAAAGTCGCACAAAGAGGTCTTCGGACGTTACCTTACATACGCCGATATGTATGAATACAAAGATAAGGATTATGACTACGTTGTCCGCGTCCCGTCGTTCTTCAACGCCCAGCCAGATTCACTTCAGGAAGAGAAAGGCCGTATGCGCTTCGACTATGCCGACCAGTGGATAACCCTGGTCATTGAAAGCCACGTGATGAATTCTGATGGCATGTCGCTCCAAGCAGGCATGGACTCGCTGGCGCAAATCCTTCACGCCACCGACAGCAAGAAGGGCAATAATTATTTCATCCTCTCTGGACCACAGTATGAGAATGGCTGTTGCATAGACGGCTATAGCTATTACACCAAGATAATGGCCAATTATAAATTTTGGTTCATCTATACGATGATCTATCCCGATGACTACAAGGATGTCCTTACTCGACTTTTCAAAGAGATAGATGACTGGCAAATCTGGGAACGTCCGCATTTGAAACTGAAACAGGCTAAGGATCAAACTCCTAAGGCTGTGTCAGAATGAGACGTAAATTTAGTCCGCCAGTCTATACGATGTTGGTGATGAAATGAGGTGATTTGCGTTGGAAATTGAAATAAAATTTGTAACTTTGCAGGCGAAATCGGACAGATGGAATCATTGCAACTATGAATATACAGGAATTACTGAATCGTACGGACCGTTTTGCGGCGAATGCTGGCTGTAGGATTACGGAGGTGGATGCGGAGCATGCTGTGGCTGAGATGCTGGTGACGGCTGAGCATCTGAATGGCGGACAGGTTTGTCAGGGTGGCGCCTTGTTTACGTTGGCCGACTTGGCCATAGCAGCCCTGATGAACTACCAGGGACAGCTTACCTTTGGCATCAGCAACAGCATCATGTTTGTGTCGAGTGCCAAAGAGGGCGATCTGCTTCGGGCAGAGGCAGTCAGCGTGTGCAACCATCACAAAATCCCGTCTGTTGAAGTCCGTGTGACGAACCAGGAGGGCCGTCTCGTCTGTCACGTCACAGGGATGGGGTATCGCAAGTCCGTATCCATTCCCGAATAGTTGCTCTTTCCTCCTGACTGAAGATGTCGTTTTGCAACGTGGAGTTTGCAAAGCGGGCGGAGGAGTGGAAAGAAGTGAGTAAAAAACGCAGAAATATGCATCCGCAGGGGGAAAAGTTGAAAGTTCAAAGTTGAAAGTTCAAAGATATTTGCTACCTTTGCACTCGAAAAATTAAATATATCAAATTTAAATCTATCAATAAGTAATGTTTCATATTTACGAAGGTTTCCATCTGGTTGATACGTATCATAAGATGCGTCACCAGCGGAAGTACAACCCCGACACCAAGCGTGCCATCAAGATTGCGTTAGTAATTCTCGTGACGTTAGGACTCTGGAATATGCCCTCCGAGTGGTTCGGTATTGAGAATCTGACCGTCATCCAGCAGCGTGTCATCGCCATCTTCGCGTTTGCCACACTGATGTGGATTCTCGAAATTGTCTCGTCGTGGGCCACGTCGGTGGCTATTATCGTCCTGATGCTGCTATTCTGTTCGGATAGTGGTATAGCACCGATGGTGAACGAAGCGGAGGTCGGAAAACTATTGTCGTATAAGGGTGTTATGGCTTCTTTTGCCGATCCTGTCATCATGCTGTTCATCGGTGGTTTCGTCCTGGCCATTGCCGCCACGAAGACCGGTCTCGACGCCCAATTGGCGAAGGTGCTGCTGAAGCCTTTCGGCACTCGTAGCGAAATGGTGCTCCTGGGCTTCCTGCTCGTCACGGGCCTGTTCTCGATGTTCGTGTCGAATACGGCTACTGCCGCTATGATGCTGACGTTCCTCACCCCCGTGTTCCGTCAGTTGCCTCCCGAAGGTAAGGGCCGTATTGCTCTGGCCATGTCTATTCCCGTAGCAGCCAACCTCGGTGGCATGGGTACGCCTATCGGTACGCCTCCGAACAATATCGCCCTGAAGTATCTGAACGACCCCGAGGGTCTGAACATGGGCCTCGGCTTCGGTCAGTGGATGATGTTCATGTTCCCGCTCGTCGTCGTGCTGCTGTTTATCAGCTGGCGCCTGTTGCTGAAGTTCTTCCCCTTCACCCAGAAGACGGTAGAACTGAAGATCGACGGTGGTATGGAGAAAGGCTTCCAGTCATGGGTGGTTGTTGTGACGTTCATTGTTACCATCCTGCTCTGGCTGTCCGACCGCTTCACGGGCATCAACGCCAACACGGTGGCTCTGATTCCGTTCTGCGTCTTTGCCTTGACGGGTGTTATCAACAAGCGTGACTTGGAGCAGATTAACTGGAGCGTCATCTGGATGGTAGCCGGTGGTTTCGCCCTTGGCTATGGCCTGAACGCCTCTGGTTTGGCAGCCAATGCTGTCGAGAGCATCCCCTTCGGCGAGTTCTCGCCCCTGCTCATCCTGCTACTCGGTGGAGCCATCTGCTATCTGCTCTCGAACTTCATCTCGAACTCCGCAACAGCAGCTCTGCTCATGCCGATTCTGGCCATCGTCTGCGGAGCCATGGGTGACAAACTCGCTCCTATCGGTGGCACGGGTACTGTCCTGATTGGTGTGGCTATTGCTGCATCGTCGGCTATGATTCTGCCCATCTCTACTCCGCCGAATGCGCTGGCCTTCGCTACAGGCTATGTAAAACAGAACGAGATGGCCAAGATGGGTATCATTATGGGTATCATCTCCATGGTGCTCGGCTTCGGACTCGTCTACCTCATGGGAACCCTCCATATCCTGTAAAAGGTGAAAAAGTAAAAGAGGAAAAAGGTAAAAAAATAGGCGGAATTTAACAAACTGTAACTATACAGTAAAAATAATTGGGAATTTCCTTTGTAGTTTGAAGGAAATTCCCTATTTTTGCCTTGTGAAACTAACAATGTGACAGAAATCACTAACTTTAATTCAATAAAAACTTAAAAACTTATACTATGAACGTAGAGAAAATCATGCAAGGTCTGGAGCAGAAACATCCAGGCGAAGTGGAGTTCCTGCAGGCCGTACGCGAAGTACTGGAGTCGATTAAAGATGTTTACAACCAGCATCCTGAATTTGAGAAGGCTAAGATTGTGGAGCGCATCGTGGAACCGGAGCGCATCACGACATTCCGTGTGCCCTGGGTGGACGACAAGGGCGAGGTTCAGGTAAACATCGGCTACCGCGTGCAGTTTAATAGCGCCATAGGTCCGTACAAGGGCGGTTTGCGTTTCCACCCGTCGGTGAACCTGAGTATTCTGAAGTTCCTCGGCTTTGAGCAGACATTTAAGAATGCCCTGACTACGCTGCCTATGGGTGGTGGTAAGGGTGGTAGCGACTTTGCTCCCCGTGGTAAGAGCGATGCAGAGATTATGCGTTTCTGTCAGGCCTTTATGACTGAACTTTATAAGGTAATTGGCCCGGATATGGACGTACCCGCCGGCGACATTGGCGTGGGTGGCCGCGAAATCGGCTATCTGTTTGGCATGTACAAGAAGCTGACGAGCCAGTTCCATGGTGCCACGCTGACCGGTAAGGGCATGGAATGGGGCGGCAGTATCCTGCGTCCGGAGGCTACGGGCTATGGAGCCTTGTATTTCGTTCACCACATGATGGAAACCCACGGACTGGACATCAAGGGCAAGACGGTGGCGCTGTCGGGTTTCGGTAATGTGGCTTGGGGTGCCGCCAAGAAGGCTACTGAGCTGGGTGCGAAGGTCATCACCATCAGCGGTCCTGACGGCTATATCTACGATCCTGCCGGTCTGGACGATGAAAAGATAGAGTATATGCTGGAGTTGCGTGCCAGCGGTAACGACGTCTGCCAGCCCTATGAGGAGGAGTTCGAGGGCTCGACATTCTTCCCGAATAAGAAACCTTGGGAGCAGAAGGCCGACATCTATCTGCCCTGTGCTACGCAGAACGAGCTGAATGGTGAGGATGCCGACAAGATTCTGGCCAACAAGCCGCTGTGTGTCGCAGAGGTATCGAACATGGGCTGTACGGCTGAGGCTGTGAATAAGTTCATTGCTGCCAAGCAGCTGTTTGCTCCCGGTAAGGCTGTGAATGCCGGTGGTGTGGCTACCAGTGGCCTGGAGATGACGCAGAACTCGATGCGTATGGCCTGGACGGCTGCTGAGGTCGACCAGCGTCTGCACCAGATTATGTCGGGCATCCACGAGCAGTGTGTGAAGTACGGCCAGGAAGCAGGCTACGTGAACTACGTGAAAGGTGCCAATGTGGCCGGCTTCATGAAAGTTGCGAAAGCAATGCTCGCGCAAGGAATCGTATAGCGGTTTGCAGGGCGAGCCCTGCAAACCTAAATATAAAATATAAAATAAAAAATAAGAAATAGATGACTGTTGGCAAGACATTAAGCGGTTACTTTTTGCCCTGCAAGACAATGCTGGCTGCTTCTTTATTTCTTATTTTTTATTTTTTATTTAGCCCTGCTGGGGCGCAAGAAGTGCAGCAGGGTAAAGCCTCGTATTATGCCCAGAAATTTCATGGGCGACTGACGGCGAGTGGGGAGCGCTTACATAAAGATAGTCTGACGTGTGCCCACCGATCGTACCCCTTTGGCACGTTGCTAAAAGTGTATAATCCTGCCAACGGACGTAGCGTATTGGTACGCGTTACCGACCGCGGACCCTATGTGCGCGGACGTATCATTGACCTGTCGTGGCGTGCAGCGAAAGAGTTGGATATTATTTCCAAGGGTGTTGCCATGGTGGTGGTGCAGAAGGCCAGCAACATCATTGTGCCCTTCTTGCCAGACGACGAAATAGAACTCCCTGAGTTGGAGATGGAAACCAACGAGGGAGATACGGGTATGAAGCCTTTATGGCAGCTTATTGCTGAAGAGGCTGATAAGAAAAGGGCAGCTTCTTCGAAGACGACGAAGAAGTCGAAGTAGTCGTTCCGCTGCTTTGGCTGGGGCCGGCACCGTCGAAGTCGATACGGTCGTCACCGCTGTTGGTCGGGTCGAAACCTGATTCATTCTGATCGACATTCCTGTTGTCATAGCCTTTGTTGGCATTTCCATAGACGTTGTCACCGCCATCGCCATAGATGTCGTCGCCGTAGCTCTTCTTGGCACGACGTTGTTCACGCTGACGCTGGTATGCTTCGTAACGCTCGGCTTCCTTCTTGTCGGCAGCGGCTCCGATGGCTGCACCGACTGCTGCACCGCCAGCCATGCCCACAATCTGACCGACATTGCTACCCTGCCAGCCTCCTGAGATGCCTCCGATGGCAGATCCCAGCAGTGACCCAAATGTGGCTCCTGCATAGGCTCCCTCTCCGGTATATGTACCGCAACTGCTCAGCATGACTACTGAGACGGCTAAAATCATCATATACTTCTTCATACGCATCACTTGTTTATTGTTTACGGTGCAAAGGTAATCATTTTCCAACAAACGGGAAAGGGGATAATCCCCAAAAGTGATTAGGGATTCCCCTATTTTGTGTTGAGTGGCCTATTGTCCGCCCAGCCGTGAGAAGTATTCGATGATGTCTTCCCAGGTCTTGAACGTGTCGGAACCATATTCTAACAAAGTGGCCATGGTGTCACCCTCTTTTTGCCGACTGATGAGGTAGTCACCATAGAGCAGATCGCGGCGGAAGGTGAAGATGGTGTGATGCCAGGCTGGAACGTTGATGTATTCTGTGAGCCAAGACTCTGTCTTGGCATACTCTACAGCCGGTGCTACGAAGAACACCTGATAGTGCTCTATCAGCAATCTAACGGCTTTCTGAACTGACGATGCGGGCTTCAGGTAGTCGTCCATCATGGTCTCTAAACCTATATATATAATAGGGCGCTGGCGGTGGTCTTGGAGGTCATCGATCCAGCGGATGACGGGAACGACGGAGTGCATGTAGCTTTGGTCGTCCATGCGGTGCTCACCATGGAAACTGGTGTGTCGCGAGTAGTGCTCACTGAACATGCCACGGGTATCTACTAAGTCGTCTTTGTCGCCAAATAGTCCGTAGACGCGCTGCTCGTCGTCGGGGGTAAGTCCCTGGAAACGCTGTTCGGACACCTCGCGGTATTCCTTGACGAGGGCCTTGTCGACGTAGAACTCCTGTATGCCATCAAGTCTAGGATTCTGAAACTGCTGGGTGCCCGTCATGCCGTGGGCCCGCATGGTCTCTGCAATTTCCAGGGCAGGATTGATGCAGATGCGGTCGAAGCCGCGCAGCTGTTCGGTATACATGCCGCCCATGGAGGTGCCGATAATCAGATCGGGCTTCTCCTGTTCGCAGATTGTATGAAGCAAGGCGATGGCCTCGTGTGGATTGACGGGCAGGTCAGGTGCAATGACACGAGCTTGTGGCATCACCGTGCGCAGGCGTGTGACGGTGCCCGATTGTCCACTCGACGCGAAACCATGCACATAGAGCACGGTCTTGCCCGCCATGAGGTCGGGAAACTGCTTGATATATGGATTCTCTGTCATGGCTGCTGTCGTTTTATTTCATCATTTCGCGGATGGCAGCCTCCAACTGCGGGTCGCGTCCGTTGATATAGTCCTCGGGGGTGTTATAGACCTCGATGTCGGGCAGCAGTTCCTGATTCTCCATGTACTGGCCCTTCATGTCCTTCTTACCTACTTGCGGAATGCCGAAGACCAGCGAACGGTCCATCAGCGTCTCCCACCATACGCTGGTGGCTGTTCCTGCCACGGGGGTACCGATGAGTTTACCGATGCCCAACTCGCGATAGACCCAAGGGAAGCCCGAGCCGTTCGAATAGCAGTCCTCATTCATGAGTACGCACGACTTGGCGACCCATTTGTTCAACGGGTCGCGTCCCACATAGCGGTCGCGTGGTACGAAGTTGTGGTAGAGGCGTCCGCCGAGCAGCGTGCAGAGATCGTCGTGGAGCCAGCCACCGCCATTGTAGCGTTCGTCGACGATGACGCCACGGCGGTTGCGGTTCTTATCGCTGAGCAGGTCACTATAGACCTGGCGGAAGCCTTCGCTGTTCATCGACTTGATGTGCACGTAGGCCACCTGTCCGCCCGAGAGACTGTCGACCAACTGGCGGTTACGGTCTACCCACCGCTTGTAGATGAGGTCGCTGAGTTGTGACTGGCTGACGGGCTTGACCACCACCTCGAAGGTCTTGCCGCCTTCAGGTTTGCGTACGGTGACGCGTACGGGTTTGCCGGCCTTGCCGTCGAGCATCCAGTTGTAGTCCTCGCCGGCCTTAATGGCGTTGCCGTCAATCTGTTCGATGATGCAGCCGGGAGTGACGCCCGTCTTCTTGACGGCAAAGGGACCGCGTTTGATGACCTCCTGGACTTTGAGCCCGTCGCCGTCGTAGGCTGTGTCGAAGAACAGTCCGAGGTCGGCGGTTTTCAGTGTTGCTCCGTCAGGATAGAAGCGTGCTCCGGTGTGCGAGCCGTTCAGTTCGCCCAGCATCTCGCTCAGCATATCCTTGAAATCATAGTTGTTATTGATGTGTGGCAGAAAGCGCTCGTACGTCTTGCGATAGCCCTCCCAGTCGACGCCGTGAATCTGCGGGTCGTAAAACTTGTCGGCTACTTGGCGCCAGACGTGGTCGAACAGATATTGACGTTCCTCGTAGGGTTTCCAGGCAAAGGGGGCCTCGAAGCTGACGGTTTCGGACTTGCTCTTAGCAAGGTCGAGTTTCTTGATGCCTCGTGACACTAAGAACAGGTTCTTGAAACCCTTGTCGGCCTCCATGTTGCCGCGTCCGACACCCTTCATGACGAGTTCCGTTTTCTCTTCGCGCATGGTGTGGCGCCAGAGGTCGTAGCCGTCCTCGAAGGTTACCTGGTAATATAAGGTGTCGCCACCGGGTGAGAGAATGGCATCGCCAAGGTGCGTGGAATTGGCTGTGAGGCGGATGATGCGGTCGCGGGCGTTGTCGAGGTCGAATTGCAAGGCAGGCTTCTGGGGCTTGTCAGCTGGCTTGGCCTTACCCTTTGCGCTCTTGCCCTTGCCGCTGGTCTTGGCATCCTTGGCGGTATCCTTCTCAGCCTTCTTAGCCTCTTTCTCAGCATCGTCATAGAGCGCTTTCTCCTCCTTGCTCATGCGGAAGCGCTCGTAGGCATCGAGGTCGAAGAACATGATGTAGACATCCTCCTCAGCCCCCCAACTGCCGTGGCTGCGATAGCCAGCACGGTCGCTGGAGTAGATGATGGCCTTACCGTCCAGCGCCCATTTGGCGTTGGTGTCGCTATAGCCGCTATTGGTCAGGTTGTGTACCTCGCCATTTCCAGAGGCATTGACCAGCGCCACGTCAGGACTGTGCCATCCGCCTGTACCGATATAGCTGGCCAGGAGCCACCGGCTGTCGGGACTCCACTCGAACCACAGGTCACCGTCGCTGTAGCTGTATTGGTATTTGCCATCGAGCACGGTGCGTACTGCTTTGGTGTCGAGGTTCATCACACGCAGGTCGCCACGATTCTCGAAGAAGGCTATCTCCTTGCCGTCGGGGCTGAACTGCGGTTGCTGTGAGGTTAGGTTGGTTGTCGTCAGACGTTCCTCCTCGATGTCGCTGGCGTATGTAAACAGCTTTTCGCCTTTATTCTTGATGGTGGCGCGATAAATCTGCCATACGCCCTCGCGCTCGGCAGCATACACCAGACTGCGTCCGTCGGGCGAGAAGCTGACGTTGCGCTCCTGTTGGGGCGTGTTGGTGATTTGGCGCGTGGTCTTATACTCGACGCTGGTCACATAGACGTCGCCATGCATGATGAAGGCCACCTCCTTGCCTTCCGGTGAGAGGCTGATCTCGGTAGCACCAATGGTGTTGATGCTGCGAATGATATCCTTGTCGTTGCTGTCGGCCACGATGCTGATGTTCACCTTCTGTTCCTGTCCGTTGTGGTAGGTATAGATTTCTCCGTCGTAGGCATAGCAGAGGGTGCCGTCGGTGGATGCTGTCAGGAAACGCACGGGGTTCTTCTCGTGACGCGTCACCTGCTGTTCGTTGCTGCCATCCAGTTGGCGCTTCCACACGTTGAAGGTGCCGTCGCGCTCGGTAAGATAGTAGAACGACTGACCGTCTGGTGCCCAAACGGGTGAACGGTCCTCACCGCGGAACGCTGTCAGACGCTTAAAGCTATCTCCGCTCTTCAACCAGATGTCGCGTGTGATAGCACTCTGGTGGTGCTTGCGGAATGAATCTTCATAGCCCTTGCAGTCGTGGTATAGCATATCGCCATTGGCGCGGATGCTGATATCCTCCATGGTGATGATAGAGAACAGACGGGGGCGTCCACCCTTGGTGCTCACTTCATAGACTTGTGGGAACACGCTCTCGGGTAGCAGACTGGTCTGTGCCGTAGCCATCAGCGAGGTACTGAAGAGCACGTGGTCGTTATCGAGGAAAGCAATGGGACGTTCATTATTACTATGGGTGGTCAGCCGCTGGGGTGTACCTCCCTGGCGTGCGATGAGCCATACGTCGAGACTGCCTTCACGGCTGGAGGCGAAAGCAATGTGCTGTCCGTCGGGACTCCACACGGGATAGGCATCGTAGGCTGCGTTGGTAGTCAGCTGACGAGCTTGTCCACCCGTGACAGGAACCGTAAACAGGTCGCCTTTATACGAAAATGCGATGGTCTTTCCATCCGGTGAGATGGCGGGGAAGCGCAGCCATAGAGGATTCTCCTGTGCAGCGCAGAACATGGTAACCACCAACAATATGGCGGTCGAGAATAGTTTTTTCATAAGTTATTGTTATAAATCAGGGTTCCAATTGTCGTTAATGCTGAAGACATGCTCCAGGGTAATCTGCTGGGCTTCCTTCTTGGTAAGCTGTCGGCTCCAGGCTACGCGTTGGCCAGTAGTAGCACCTTCTCCGCGGTTGTTGTACTCCATGTAGCGGGCTGTCTTGACAGCCTCGGGGCGCCACTGGTGCCAGCCTTCAGGACGAATCTGATGGGGTAGGTCGCAATTCATAAACAGCGTATAGCCGTAGTCGCGCCAAGGACGTCCAAGATAGACTTTGCTGACATTCTGGTCGCAGGTGATGGTACAATTATTAAATATGTATCCGTAGGGCGATTCCCTGGGCGTCGACGCTGCCGTAATGTACGAATCGGCTTTGCAGAAAATCTGACAGCCCTCGAACCATGCCGTCGAAGGGCCGAAGATGAAGTCGGTAGTTCCCTCGATGTAGCAGTTCTTGAACAGTAGGCGCGTCTGGGCGTTACCTGTATAAATGGTGTCCTGGTGTCCCAGGAAACGACAGTTGATGAACGTCAGACGGTCGCCCTCGGTATGCAATGCCACAGCCTGTCCCAGACGTGCGGAGTTGTTTTCGATGGTGATGTTCTTCAGTGTTATCTTGTTGCCCTGAATCTTCAGCGTGAAGGTGCGGAAGGTGCCAATCTTCTGGGCAGGACCTTCAGCGGTTAGCGGGGTGATGTCGGCCTTGATGTTTGCGTGGTCGTCCCACGTGATGACGGTCTGGTCGCGGTCCTCACCGCAAATCTCGATATTGGTCAGCCACTGGGGGATGACAAGTTTTTCTTTATACGTGCCTTTCTTGACGTAGATAACCTTGTGGTATTCCATGAAGGCGCGGCACACCTCGATGGCTTCACCGATGTTGCGGAACTGCCCTGTACCGTCGCGGCTTACCACAAGGGTGTCAGGGTTGTCGTAAGACTTTTGGGCCTGTGCCGTCAGCATTGCACTAAAGGCCACGATGATTGTCAGTAGTCGTTTCATTTCGTTTGTTTTGTTTATGTCGTTATGACGTTATAACGTTATTTCGTTATTACGAGAATCTTACATAATCTGCGTAATCTCCTGAATACCCTCTATCTTCTTCAGCTCGTCCATGATAATCTTAACGTCGTCGCGGTCGTGGACGCGCAGCTCGATGCTGCCGTCGAATACACCGTCCTCGGCGCTGATGGTGAGTTTGTGGATGTTGACGTTCATCTGCGAGGTGATAACCCGCGATACGTCCACCAGAATACCCATGCGGTCGATGCCCTGAATACGGACCGTGGCATCGAAGAAAATCTTACGGTGCATGTCCCATTTTGCGTCGAGGATATGATTGCCGAAGCCGCTCTTCAGCTTGTCGGCCACAGGACAGGCACGCTTGTGAATCTCAATCTGGTGTTTGTTGTCGATGTACCCCAGGATGTCGTCGCCAGGAATAGGATGGCAGCAGTGCTTGAACTTATACTGCCCGATGGTCTCTTCGCTGATGAAGATAGGCTTCTTGCGGTTGAACTTCTCGGGTACGACGAACAGTTCCTGCTGTTCGCCGGCACCCTGCTTCTTGGCTTTGTTGCGTCCTAGGAAGGGTACCAGCTTGCGCCAGCCCCTGCTGCCCACCTTGCCGCTCAGCTCGTCGAGGTCTTTCTCGCCCAGCAGGATGGTCTTTTCACCCAGTGCCTGGAAGAATTTCTCACGATTGCTCACCTCGTGGAAACTGGCCAGCTGGTCGACAATCTCCAACGTATATTCTATCTGGTTCTTCTGTAGGAACTCCTTCAGGATGTCGTCGCCCTTCTTCTGTGTTTCACGGCTGTTTCGACGCAGTACGGCCTGAATCTTACCCTTCGCCTTAGCTGTCGACACGAAATTAATCCATGCGGGCTGTACGTGTTGCGACTTCGACGTCAGGATTTCCACCTGGTCGCCGCTCTCCAACTTATGGCTCAGCGGTACCAACTTGTGGTTTACCTTGGCTCCGATGCAGTGTGAGCCGAGGAAGGTATGGATGGAGAAGGCGAAGTCGAGTGCCGTACAGCCTGCTGGCATGGTCTTGATTTCACCTTTTGGGGTAAAGACGAAAATTTCCGACGCAAAGAGGTTCAACTTGATGGCGTCAAGGAAATCCATGGCATCAGGCTGTGGGTCGTCCAGAATCTCTTTGATGGTTCGTAGCCATTCGTTCAGTTCGTTCTCGTCCTCTGAGAATTCAGCCTGTTCGCCGTCCTTGTATTTCCAATGAGCAGCAAATCCCTGTTCAGCAATCTCGTCCATACGGTCGGAGCGAATCTGGACTTCTATCCATCGTCCCTGTTTCGACATGAGTGTGACGTGCAGGGCCTGATATCCGTTGGCCTTGGGGTGCGACAACCAGTCGCGTAGGCGGTCGGGGTGGCTCTTGTAGATTTTCGAGATGGCGACGTAGATGTTGAAACACTCGTTGATTTCCTCCTCGCGTTTGTCGGGGGTAAAGATGATGCGTACGGCGAGGATGTCATAGATTTCCTCAAACGTCACACGCTTGTTTTGCATTTTCGTCCATATGGAGTAGGGCGTCTTGACGCGTTCCTTGATGATGTATTTAATGCCCATCTCCTTAAGCGACGCCTCGATAGGTGCAGTAAACTGGTCGAACAGCTCACGGCGCGACGCCTCGGTATTTTTTAGCTTGTCCTTGATGCTGGCATACTCTTCAGGATGTTCGTATTGGAAGGAGAGGTTCTCCAGTTCCGACTTTACCTTATAGAGACCCAGACGGTTGGCCAACGGGGCATAGATGTAAAGCGTCTCGCCGGCAATCTTGTATTGCTTGTTGGCAGGTTGCGACTCCAACGTGCGCATGTTGTGAAGGCGGTCGCAAATCTTGATGAGGATGACGCGGATGTCCTCGCTCATCGTCAATAGCAGCTTTTTGAAATTCTCAGCCTGTGCTGAGGCCTGTTCGCCAAAGATGCCACCGCTGATCTTGGTCAGCCCATCGACAATCTGGGCGATTTTGGGACCGAAAATGTTGGATAGGTCCTCAGTGGTGTAGTCGGTGTCCTCGACCACGTCGTGCAAAAGGGCAGCGCAAATACTGGTAGATCCCAGCCCCACCTCTTCGCAGGCTATCTGGGCAACGGCAATGGGGTGCATGATGTATGGTTCGCCACTCAATCGCCTAACGCCTTTATGGGCCTGCTTGGCAAAATTGAATGCCTTGGTGATGATATCCACCTTCTGTCTGTGGCGTGAGGCCGAATAGCTGTCCAGCAGTCGCTGGAACGCGGCATTTACCAGTTTCTCGTCAGCCTCTTCCTGAATCATCATGTCCTCGTCCATAGCTTATCTCCTTCTTCTTTTTTTGCTTGTTGACTTCCGTTTTGTCGTGGCGCGTTTCTTAGACGTAGCGGCCTTCTTGCGGGTAGCCGTAGTACGCCCTCTCTTGGCACGTGCCGAACGCTTGGTGACACGACCCTTCTTGCCGCGTGCGTAGCGCTTGCTCTTATGATAGTAGGTCGGCACGTCGTCCCTGACATCGACCTGTGTCCGCTTGTTAAACAGTTCGTCGCTCTTGTAGTTATAGACGGAATCCTCCATATCGATGAACTTGCCTACCTCGGTCTGTGGCAGACGCAGTGCACAGGGCTCTGTGGCGCCAGGCAGCACGTCGCGGCGATACATGGGATTCAACGAGCGCAGCAGATCGATATTGATGCCTACGACCTCGGCCACCTGCTCCAGATGCAGGTTACGGCTCACCATGACAGTATCAGTCTTCGCGGGCAGACGGGTCGACATGGGACAGATATTGTGCTGCGAGTAATAGGTCATGATGTAGTTGGCTGCAATGAATGCTGGCACGTAGCCGCGTGTTTCGCGAGGCAGATAGGGGTAGATGTGCCAGTAATCCTTAATGACAGGAGCAACCTCACCATCCTGATTCTTTGCGGTAGCAGGATTGGCACGTCGGATAGCCTTGTTGATATTCTCTGGTCCGCAGTTGTAGGCAGCAATGACGAGATTCCAGTCGCCGAATATCTTGTAGAGGTCCTTCAGATAGCGTGCTGCCGCATACGATGACTTCACGGGGTCGCGACGTTCGTCGACCAGCGAGTTCACCTGCAAGCCGTATTGTTTACCAGTACCAATCATGAACTGCCACAGTCCTGCTGCTCCCACACGGCTGACGGCTGTGGGGTTCAGAGCCGACTCAATGATGGGCAAGTATTTCAGTTCCAATGGCAACTGATACATCTCCAGGGCCTCCTCGAAAATGGGCATGTAAAAGTTCGATGCTCCCAGCATGTAGCTGATGCTACGGCGCAGGCGTCCGCTGTAGCGGTCAATGAATTTTTGGACTACATCATTGTAGGCCATTTCCATGACGGTGGGAATGCGGCTCAGTCGCTCGATATATTCCTCCTTGGTGTAGGTGGGATTCTCGTCGCGCATGTTGCAGTCGTTCTCGTCCAGATAGGTCTTGGACATATAGAGGTTCAGCAACGAGTCCAGATCGTACGTCATGGCCTCGGGGAAATCAATGATTTCCTCATTGCCTTTCTGGTCGGTTACCACAAGTTCGTCCTCGTCGTCGATGTCGTCCTCGTCATCCACTTCAATCTGTGCCATAGCTCCCGTGGCCGACAGCATCATGGCGAGTATCATCAATAGTACTTTCTTGTTCATTCTAACTTCTTTAACTTCTCTAACTTCTTTAACTTCTCAAAAGTTGAGCGTACAGCTGACTCCCAGCGACTGTGCTTCTAGCCAACTGCCTCCCGAATGGTTGGGCAATACGGTGGGCTCCACTTTCAGGCTTAGGTCGCGTGAAATGTCGAACTGCGAAAGCTCTGCGTCCACGTAGGCATCAATGACTGAGATGGCATAGACACCCAACATGACGAAGAAACTCATGTCGCGCCAGCGGCGGTATTTGTCCTTACGGTTCTTGAAAATCGTCTTGTAACGTTCCTCGTTGGCTGGGGTAATCTGCTTGCCCAGATGCAGGAATTTGTTGTAGCTGGCCGTTCCTGGATCGTCGTCCATGATGTCGAGATAGGCCTGCGAATAGTCCTTATACATCATGTTGTTCCACGTCAGTGCATAGATGCAGCCCATAAATCCGCCATAGATGATGGGCAGTTTCCAGTATTTGCGGTTGTAGATTTGTCCTGCCCCGGGTAACACCATGGCCAGCCACAAAGCCCGCTGTGGATTTGGTTTCCATGTATTCCAGTCACGTTTGATACGCTCTCTGCGTTGCTTCTTGACAATGACGGACGACAGCGTGTCTTTTACCAGGTCTGCTGCATCGGCCAATGCCAGCGAGTCAAGGGGTGCCAACAACCGTCCGATGCTGTCGCCCGTCTCGATGACGGTCAGCTTCTCCTGCTGGGCATAGCCGTTCAGACCTGCCATCATCAGCACCACCGTCAAGATGTTTCTAAATATGTATCGTTCAATTCTCAAACCCTAATTGTCAATTATCAATTGTCAATTATCAATTATCAATTTGCCCCATCCAGTGCATTCATAATTCTTTCCAGCTGCTCTTCATTGTCAAACTGGAGGGTAATCTTTCCCTTGCCTTTTGGCGAGTAGGTCATCTGTACCTTGGTCTGGAAGAACTGAGCCAGGCGTTCCTTCAGGATGTTGAATTCCTCGGGCAGTTGTGCCTTGGCGGCAATTTTGCCTTTGGCGGTCTTGACGTCGTTGCCACTCTTCAGACTCTGAATCAACTCCTCTACCTTACGCACGGAGTACTGCTGCTGCTGTACCTCCTTGAAGAGCTTAATCTGCTGGGAGGGACTTTCGATAGCCAGCAATGCGCGGGCATGTCCCATTTCTATCTCGTGGTTCTTCAGTGCCATCTGTACCTGTGCGGGCAGCTTCAGCAGTCGCATATAGTTGGTTACAGCAGCGCGGCTCTTACCCACGCGTTCCGAAATCTTGGCCTGTGTCATGCCTGTAGTCTCGGCCAGATGCTGGTAGGCCAGTGCAATCTCGATGGCGTTCAGATCCTCGCGCTGGATATTCTCCACGAGGGCCATCTCCATGGCGTTCTGGTCTTCTACCGTTACGATATAGGCGGGAATCGTGGTCAGTCCGGCCAGCTGCGAAGCTCTCCAACGGCGTTCGCCGGCAATAATCTGGTACTTGCTGCCCTCCTGCTTGCGCACGGTAATAGGTTGGATGATGCCCAACTCGCGGATACTGGTAGCCAGTTCCTGCAGGGCGTCCTCGTCAAATTCACGGCGCGGCTGGTTGGGGTTGGGCTCTATCATGTTGATTTCCACCTCGTTCAGATTCGACGAGCCCTCGGTATGTACCTCGCTATGTGTATCTATCAGTGCGTCCAGTCCGCGTCCGGCATCGATGTCGTCCAGTCCGCGTCCCAGCACGCTCCTATCGTATTTCTTCTTTACTGCCATTCTTCGTTAACTTCTTTAACTTCTCTAACTTCTTTAACTTCTCAGCTATTCTTACTAATCAGTTCCTTCGCCAGTGCCAGATGGTTCTTGGCACCTGCCGATTCTGCGTCATACAGAATGACGGGCAGTCCGTGCGACGGACTCTCCGACAACTTCACGTTACGCTGGATGACGGTCTTGAACACCAGTTCTTGGAAGTGGCGCTTCACCTCGTCGTATATCTGGTTGGCCAAACGCAGGCGCGAGTCATACATCGTCAGCAGGAATCCTTCGATCTCCAGTTTCGGATTCAGGCGCTTCTTCACAATCTTGATGGTGTTCAGCAACTTCGTGATTCCCTCCAGCGCAAAGTATTCGCACTGCACGGGAATCATAATCGAGTTGGCCGCTGTCAGCGCATTCACGGTGATGAGACCCAGCGACGGCGAACAGTCAATCAGGATGAAGTCGTAGTCCTTCACGATAGGCTGCAACATGTTGCTGATCACCTTCTCGCGGTCCGGCATGCCGAGCATCTCAATCTCTGCACCCACCAGGTCGATGTGGCTGGGGATGATGTCCAGCCGTTCAATGTCTGTTGTATAGATGGCATCGCGGACGTCAGTCTTGTTGATGATGCACTCATAGAGCGAACATTCCACGTCCTGGATGTTGACACCCAGACCACTCGAGGCATTGGCCTGAGGGTCGGCGTCAATCACGAGCACGTTCTTCTCCAAAGTGGCTAATGAAGCAGCCAAATTAATGGTTGTGGTCGTCTTGCCCACACCACCCTTTTGGTTTGCTAAAGCAATAATCTTTCCCATAATCTATCTTGACTTATGTATATAATAGACTGCAAAGGTACAAATAAAAAACGGACTGACCAAACCTCAGTCCGTTCTTTTACACCTTTTTATCTTTTTTAGAGAATCAGACATTCCCAACTATGCCCCAATTAAGCCGTCTTCTTTGGTTCATTCAGATAGTTCCTTTGCGTCGTTCAGATAGGGCCTTATAGGGTACTCCCTCCGTCCGAACACGGTGCAAGAGCCGTTGGAACAGGGATTCCGAGCCGGGCTGACAACCGTTTGCGTTAGCCCAAACAACTTTTTGCGCCTACGCAAACGACCGTTCGCGTATACGCAAAAGCTGTCACCGGATTTTTGAAAGGGGCACTGTTGGGGCGGGGTTGGGGCACCCTTTTTAGCAAACATAGCCCCCTCGTAATGCCTTTATACAGAGGAGAAATCGTAAATTGGGGCGCGGGGGGCTATGTTTTTTCAAATTTCAGTATATATATCCTGCTGGCCTATGCAGCTTTTCAAAGGTACAAAAACTTAAAAAATGATGTTATCATTTGGTGTTTTGCTTTATAATTATTAATTTTGTGGCAAAATTGTGATGAACAGATGAAACCACTGATACTGATCTCGAACGATGACGGCTATGAGGCCAAGGGAATAAACCAGCTTGTGGACATGGTTCGCGACATGGGCGACGTGCTGGTGTGTGCTCCTGATGGAGCGCGGAGCGGCATGTCGTGTGCCTTTACGGCGACGGCCCCGCTGACGCTGACGTTACGTCGGCGCGAGGCTGGGGTAGAGGTGTGGTCGTGCAGCGGCACACCTACGGACTGCGTGAAGATGGCGCTGGCCGAGTTGTGTCCGCGAAAGCCCGACTTAGTGCTGGGTGGTATCAATCACGGTGACAACGGTTCAGTGAATACCCACTATTCAGGAACTATGGGCGTGGTTTTGGAGGGATGCATGAAGTATATTCCCTCGGTGGCCTATTCGCTGTGCGACCACAATGCCAATGCCGATTTCGTTCCCTTGCGGCCTTACGTACGCCAGATGACGCAATGGGTGCTGAAGAATGGCTTGCAGGAGGGCGTCTGTCTGAACGTGAATTTTCCGCTGTTAGAGGATGGGACATTTCATGGCGTACGTGTGTGCAGGATGGCAAAGGGTACATGGGGCAGCGAGGTGACGAAGTGTCACCATCCGCGAGGCTATGACTATTGGTGGATGGTGGGGCATTATCAGAACGACGAGCCCGAGGCAGAGGATACTGACAACTGGGCCCTTTTGCATGGATATGTGGCCATTACCCCCACTCGCATTGACGTCACGGCATACGAGGCCATGGAGAAATTGAAGGAGTTATGCGCTATTACCTGATAGTCGGCGAAGCCAGTGGCGATTTGCATGCCTCGCACCTGATGCAGGCACTGAAAAGTCGCGACGAAGAGGCGGAGTTTCGTTTCTTCGGCGGTGACCTTATGACTGCTGTGGGTGGGACGCGCGTCAAGCACTATCGTGAACTGGCCTACATGGGTTTCATTCCCGTGCTGCTGCATCTGAGGACGATTATGCGCAACATGAAGATGTGTAAGCAGGACATCATGCAATGGCAGCCCGACGTGGTGATTCTGGTTGACTATCCTGGGTTTAACCTCGATATCGCGAAATATATTCATAGCCAAAGGCTGAAGGCTAATCTCCACTCACCACTCACCACTCACCACTCACCAAAAGTCTACTATTACATCTCGCCGAAGATCTGGGCATGGAAGGAATACCGCATCAAAAACATCAAGCGCGATGTGGACGAGCTGTTTTCCATCCTGCCTTTTGAGGTGCCTTTCTTCGAGCAGAAACACCATTATCCCATTCACTATGTGGGCAATCCGACAGCGCAGGAGATTAGAGAGTGGAAAGAGAAAAGTGGAAAGAGAGAAGAGAATACATCTTCCACGGATAAAGTTATTGCGCTCTTGGCTGGCTCACGGAAGCAGGAGATCAAGGACAACCTGCCTGCGATGATAGAGGCCACGCGCCATTTGGCCGACCGCTATGACATCGTGCTGGCTGGTGCTCCCTCCATTGAGCCAGCCTACTACGACCCCTTCCTAAAGGGTAGTCAGGTGCGGCTCGTGATGAACGAGACATATCCGTTGCTGGCAAAAGCCACAGCTGCCCTTGTAACCAGTGGAACAGCAACGCTGGAAACCTGTATGTTCCGAGTGCCGCAGGTGGTGTGTTACAAGATCCCGATGCCTAAATTGTTAGGTTTTCTGAAACGCCATGTACTAAAGGTGAAATACGTATCGCTGGTGAACCTGATAGCCGACCGTGAGGTGGTGCGTGAATTGGTAGAAACCTTTAGTGTGGACAATATCCGCAGGGAATTGGAAATGCTATTGCCTGGAGGTGAAAAACGCGACCAAATGCTTGCCGATTACGAAGTCATCCATCAGCGCTTGGGCGAGAGTCAGGCCCCTGATGAGGCTGCAAGAATCATGATAGAACTATTGACCATTGAACGTTGAACATTGAACATTGAACATTAACTAAATAAATTATGTCAAAATTTTTATCTATTTTTGGATTTGATCCTACCAAACACTCCGTGAAGGTGGAGATGTTAGCCGGCTTGACCACGTTCCTGACGATGTCGTACATCCTGGCCGTCAACCCCATCATCCTCAGTGCTACTGGCATGGACAAGGGAGCTGTATTCTCGGCAACAGTCATTGCCGCTGTGGTGGCCACCATGACTATGGCCATCTATGCGAAGATGCCCTTTGCATTGGCTTCAGGAATGGGTCTGAACGCCTTCTTCGCCTACACGTTGGTCATCTCGATGGGCTATACCTGGCAGCAGGCCATTTCGGCAGTGCTGTTGGAAGGTCTGGTATTCATCGTGCTAACCGTCTTTAAGGTACGCGAGGCCATCGTCAACAGCATTCCCCTCGACCTGCGATACTCCATTTCGGTGGGTATCGGACTCTTTATCGCATTCATTGGCCTGAAAAACGGTGGCATCATTGTGTCGAGCGAGGCTACAATGACAACCCTCGGACCATGGAATGCAGCATCGATTGTTGCCATGTGTGGCATTCTGCTGGGTGCCGTGCTGCTGGCTATGAAGGTACGCGGAGCACTGTTCTACACCATCCTGTTGATGACGGTCATTGGCATTCCTTTCGGAGTGACTCATATGCCTGAGAGCTTCACGCTGGTCAGCCTGCCTTCGTCCATCGAGCCCATTGCGTTCCAGTTCGATTTCTCGCGATTCTTGTTGTTTGACATCGACTACATCATCGTGGTGATGACACTGCTGTTCATGGACCTTTTCGACACCATCGGTACGCTCATCGGAGCATCGACGGGTGCGGGGATGATTGACGAAAACGGCAAGGTGCCCAACCTGAACAAGGCGCTGATGGCCGACGCCGTGGGTACCACCATAGGTGCCCTGTGTGGTACGTCGACGGTGACAACCTACGTCGAGAGCACCACAGGTATCGTGGAGGGCGGACGTACGGGTCTGACGGCATTCACCGTTGCCCTGCTGTTCTTCGTGGCACTGTTCTTCTCGCCTGTGTTCATGATGATTCCCTCCGCAGCCACGACCAGCGCGTTGTTCCTTGTGGGTGTAATGATGATGCGTCCTGTGCTGCACATCGACTTTGTGCATTTCCGTACAGGTATGCCCTGTTTCGTGACTATGATGATGATGCCTTTCACGGCCAGCATTTCTGAGGGTATCGTACTGGGTATGCTGTCGTATATCATCGTGAAAGTCTTCACGGGCGAAGGCAAGCAGTTGTCAGTGTTTATGTACGTCTTGGGCGTGCTGTTCCTCCTGAAATATATCGCACCTTATCTGTAAATATAAACATTAATCATTCATAGTATGAAAAAAGTATTTTCTCTGGTGGTAGCTGCTTTGGCAGCCTGCACCATGCAAGCACAGGACATTCAGTTGCACTACGATTTCGGTCGTAACATCTACACGGGCGAGGAAGCCGGACGTGCGAAGGTAACCATCACCCTCGAACAGTTTAAGGCCGACAAGTGGGGTTCATGGTATTACTTCGTCGATGTTGACCTGTCGAGTCATTTCACAGAGAGTGCCTATACCGAGATCTCGCGCGAGTTCAATCTGGGCAAGCAGTCGCCCTTTGCTGCCCATGTCGAGTTCGACGGCGGTCTGAGCCGCACGATGAGTTTCCAGCAGGCTGCCCTTGCTGGTTTGGCCTATAACGGCCATACGGCAGACTTCTCGAAGACGTGGTCCGTACAGCTGCTCTACAAGCAGTACTTCAAGAGTTACGATTACACGCACTCCTATGCCAGTGCCCAGCTGACGGGTGTCTGGGGCCTGAACTTCTTCAACAAGAAGATGACGTTCTCGGGCTTCATCGATTTCTGGCGTGGCGAGAAAGCCAACAATCATGGCTGTTTGGTCATTCTCTCCGAGCCCCAGTTGTGGTATAACTTCACCGAGCACTTCAGCGTAGGCACGGAGTGGGAGTTCTCGAACAATTTCGTCTTTAACGCAGATCCCGAGAGTTCGAAGACCTTCTTCTGGAATCCCACGGTAGGTTTAAAGTGGAATTTCTAAGGCAAGAAAAAAAAGAATGAGGGGCGCCCAGAGCCTCTCATTCTTTCTTTATGTTATCCTGAAAACACACCTGTTGGTTTTATTCCGGCATCATGTCGGGACGAGGTCCGTTAGGACGTGGGCCACGATTACCGCGAGGACCACCCTGTCCGCGACCACCCTGTCCGCCACGATGGTGTTGCATCTTCTGCCAGTTCTTATACTGCTCGTCAGTCAGCACTTTCTTCATCTTTTTGTCCGTCTCCTTCATCTTCTCCTGGTGGCGCTTCATTTCGGCCTGCTGCTCTTTCATCACTTCCGCCACCTTGGTCTTCTGGTCGGCAGTAAGGTTCAAATCCTTCGCCATGCGGTCAACCATTTCCTGTGGGTCCATCTTCTTGGGAGCCTTGCGCTCACCGTTTTCGTTCTGTGCCTGTGCCATTGTCAGCGACAAGAGGGCAACCATCGTTAAAACAATCTTTTTCATACCTTTTTAATTTTAATTATCGTATTAAGTTTATTTGAAATACACTTCTTTGACGTCACAAAGGTACGAAAAGTTTAACTGCCCGCAGAATGCTTTCAGCGAACGGCCCGTTTTATTCAGCGAAAATGGATTAGAAAACAGCGAAGCGGCCCCGTTCCTGCATAAAGACGGCCTCGTGGGCTTCTTCCTGACAAATCTGCGCCTCTACTTCTGAGAGGGTATTGGGATAATAGGGGTTGCCGTCGACAATTTTTCCCGTCAGGAATTCACACCACGTACAGGCGGCAGCATAGCGTCCCAAGGTGTAGCTGAGATGCATGCCGTCGCGACAGAGCACGTCCCCCAGGCGGTGGCGCACCAGCTGGATGGTCGTCCCTGAAGGTACGATACGTGGATTCCCGATGGCTGGCAGCGCGCCCAACATGGTGCTGACAATGGCACTGTACATCTGGCGCTGGTTGTAGTCATAGGGCTCAAATCTCTTCGACTGGAAGTCCTGGGCATAGGCCCACGTCATGTGCCACACAAATTCGACATGCAGATTGGTGGTATAGCCCTGTACGAGATTTTTCAGCCGTTGAAGGTTATTAAAACTGGTGGGAACGCCCGACTGTCGACTGGCCTGTTGTAGCGAGATGACGTCCCACTGCTCGTCGCGGATGATGCTCTTCAGCGTCACCTTCCGCTTTTCCGAGCGTACGCCACTCACGATTTTCCTGTAGTCGTACAGGGCGCTGTCCTTCAACAGATTGTTGTAGTGGCGGTCGATAGAGCAGCCGCCGATATAGGCATTGCCGATGACCAGCGAGTCGCCCTGGGCACGGGCCAGCTCGTAGAGATACTGTTCGATGGCGTCCTGTGAGAAACTGTTGCCTATGGCCAGCACCTTGATGAGCTTCGCCTGCGCGCCGACGGCGCTAAATAAAAAATATAAAATAATAAATAAGAGCCCTCGCAGTGTTGTCATAGTTCCAATTATCTCTCTCTTTATTTTTTTATTTCTTATTTTTTATTTAGGGCGAAGCCCGCTTTATTTAGGCCGGAGGCCGCTTTTTTCAATTTGCGCACAGCCTTGTCGCGCTCCTGGCGAACACGTTCGCGCTTCAGCCCCATGTCCTCGGCAATCTCTGCCATCGTCTGTCGCCAGCCTTTCAGACCATAGTAGCGGCTCACCACCTCGCGTTCACGATCGTTCAGCACATCGATGCATGCCAGCAGGTCGTCGTTCAGCGAGTTCTCTTCAACTATGGCGTCGGCCTTTTCAGCGTTGACATCCTCCAGCACGTTCAGCAGGGTGTAGTTGTTGCGACTGCCTACAAGCAGCGACTCGTCTGTAGAACGTATATCCGTCGTCGTTTCCAGCCGACTGATGGCCTCCTCGATGCTGCGACGGATATAGGGCGCGGCAAAGGTGACGAAGGGCTTCCCACGAGAAGCGTCGTACTTCGTGGCTGCTTTCATCATTCCGATACTGCCCTCGCTAATGAGGTCGTCCGTGCTCAGCACGTCGCTCTTGTACTGTCGGGCCAGCGTAATCACATAGCCCATATTGGCAGTCACCAACTTCTCTTGTTCCTTCGTCATACTCTTTTTTCGATATATCGTTATTTCGACATTTCGATATGTCGCCTATTTATTATATTTTTCCAACAGCCCCTTCACCAGCTTGCCGTAGACCTTGATGACGTCGTCGGCCCAGGGACCCGTTGCCGTAGCTCGCGGCAACAGCATCGAACACGACTCGTTCTTGTCGCTGATGCTCCAGCAGATCCAGCTGATGCCCAGGCGTTCGCACATGGCAATCCACTGCTCTTCGCTCTCGGCGTCAATCCTTCCGTCGCCAGAAGCCTCCGTAGCACCACTCTCAGAGATGAATACGGGAATACCCCGTTTCACGGCATCCTCCGTGCGCTGGCGCAGGTCGTCACCATGTGTGGCAGCGTAGAAATGAACGGTATACATCACATTCTTGAAACCCTCCAACGGACTCTCGGCCACCAGGTGGATGTCCTGGTCCCAGTGGGGACAACCCACCAGCACCACGTTGTCCTTGTCGTACTTGCGAATCTCGCCAATCACCTCGGCGGCATATTTCTTCAGGTCGGCCCAGGTGTCCTCGACGGGTTCGTTATAAATCTCATAAATGATGTGTGGATGCTTGCCGTATTTTCTGGCCATCTCGCCAAAGAAGGCCTTTGCCTCTTCCGTCTTAAGGACGTGCGAATGCCAGTCGATGATGACGTAGACGTTCTGCTTGATGGCCGACTCAATGACGGGCGTCATACATTGCAGGGCATAGCTGGGGTTCTCCAGATAGTTGTCCTCGATCATGATACCCATGGCGGCACGCACCACCGAACAGTGCCAGTCCCTTTTCAGCGTCTGAACAATTTCCTTATTATAAAATCGGGGCCACAGGTTGTGCCAGCCCAGACTGACGCCTCGCAGAATGACGGGATTGCCCCGCTTGTCGCAAAGCTGCGCGCCCTTTACTTGCAGTCGTCCGTACTGCTTCACAGGGTCTTGCGCCACTGCGTGGCTAAATAAAAAAGAAAAAATAAGAAATAATAAAGCCTTGCGTCTTATCGTTGCAATCTCCAGTCTGTTGTTTGCCATATTTTTATTTATTATTTTTTTATTTAGGCGCAAAACGCCGTTTTATTTTTTATTGAGGGCACAGCCCGTTAAAACAATGACAATGTATACAGGTACACCACAGCAGCCGGTATGGCCAGCAGCGACGAGTCGAAACGGTCCAGCATGCCGCCGTGTCCAGGCAGGATGCTACCGCTGTCCTTGATGCCCAGCGTGCGCTTGAACAGACTCTCTACCAGGTCGCCCCACGTGCCGAAAACGACTACGACGAGCCCCAGCCCAAGCCATTCGGGAATGGAGAGCATGCCCATAAACAGCGTCGACGCATGGTCCATGTCCGCCACCTGCATATTGTCGAGCCATCCAATGCCCCATGCGGCAAGCAGCACGAAGACGGCTCCGCCGATGCTTCCCTCCCACGACTTTCCTGGCGAGATGCGTGGAAACAGCTTATGGCGTCCCAGCAGCGAACCTACACAGTAGGCCCCCGTGTCGTTCACCCACAGGAAGATGAATACGCTCAATGGCAGCAGGGTGTTGAAAGCCACCTGTCCGTTGGGCGTGGCGGTGAATGCCAGCACGTTCAGCAACGAGAAGGGTAGGGCGATGTACATCTGTGCCAGCATAGTGTACGCCCAGTCCTGAATGGGGTCGTCCTGCCGCAGATAGAGTTCGGCAATCAACATGTAGATGATGGTCACCAGATAGGGGATGAACACCACGCTCTTGGCTGCTCCGCCATACAGGTCGCTGCAGAAATAGGTCATCGCGTAGAAGAAATACACCGCAGCCACCGTCGATATGAAACGGTTTACGGTGACGTGCTCGCGTTCGTTGACCAGTCCGGTAAATTCCCATACGGTCATACCCGTCACGATGCTAAACAGCAGTACCATAGCCTCAGGACGCAGAAACGATGCGACAATGGCAGCTACGAAAATGACGCCTGTAATCGTTCTGACAATAAAGTTTCTCATATTGTTGCACTTAAACTATTCTCTTTCCTCTTTCTCCTCTTCTCTTTCCTCTTTGCCTGCTTGCTCTGCAAGCTGGCGTGCACGCTCCTCGGCCATGCGCTCGGCATCGGCACGCATCTGGGCCTCCAGCAGCTCTTCCGAACGACTTGTCCAGGGGCGCTTGCCGAAGATCTTCTCTACGTCGTCGGCAAAGATTACCTCGCGCTCTACCAACAGCTGAGCCAGCTGGGCGTGTCCGTCCTTGTGCTCTGTCAGTATCTGCTTGGCACGCTCATACTGCTCGTTCACCATCTTCAGCACCTCCTCGTCCATCAGCTTGGCTGTGGTCTCCGAGTAAGGCTTCTGGAACGTGTATTCCTGCTGGTTGTAATAACAGATGTTGGGCAGTTTGTCGCTCATGCCGGCATAAGCCACCATGCCGTAGGCCTGCTTCGTGGTACGCTCCAGGTCGTTCATGGCGCCTGTCGAGATGTGGCCGATAAACAGTTCCTCGGCAGCTCGTCCGCCCAACAGCGAACACATCTCGTCGAGCATGGCCTCCTTGGTCTGCAGCACGCGCTCCTCGGGCAGATACCACGCTGCTCCCAAGGCGCGTCCACGGGGTACGATGCTCACCTTCACCAGGGGGTTGGCAAACTCCGTAAACCATGAAATAGTAGCGTGGCCGGCCTCGTGAATGGCTATCGACCGCTTCTCGGCCTCCGTCATCACCTTGGTCTTCTTCTCCAGACCACCGATGATGCGGTCTACGGCATCCAGGAAGTCCTGCTTGCCCACCTTCTCACGGTTGAATCGGGCGGCAATCAGGGCAGCTTCGTTACACACGTTGGCGATGTCGGCACCCGAGAATCCTGGCGTCTGACGGGCCAGGAAGTCTACGTCCACGCTGTCGTCCAGCTTCAGCGGCTTCAGGTGCACCATAAACACTTCCTTGCGCTCGTTCAGGTCGGGCAGGTCGACATGTATCTGACGGTCGAAACGTCCGGCACGCAGCAGCGCCGAGTCCAGCATGTCGGCACGGTTTGTGGCAGCCAGCGTGATGATACCGCTATTAGTACCGAAACCGTCCATCTCCGTCAACAGGGCGTTCAGCGTGTTCTCGCGCTCGTCGTTGCCACCCATGGCAGGGTTCTTCGAACGGGCACGGCCCACGGCGTCAATCTCGTCGATGAAGATGATGCACGGCGCCTTCTGCTTGGCCTTCTCAAACAGGTCGCGCACACGCGAGGCACCCACACCCACAAACATCTCGACGAAGTCCGAACCCGACATCGAGAAGAACGGCACACCGGCCTCACCGGCTACAGCCTTCGCCAACAGCGTCTTACCCGTTCCTGGAGGGCCTACCAGCAGCGCGCCCTTGGGAATCTTACCGCCCAAGTCAGTATATTTCTGCGGATTCTTCAGGAAGTCCACGATTTCCTGCATCTCCTGCTTGGCGCCAGCCTGTCCGGCAACGTCCTTGAAGGTGATGCCCAGGTCGCCGCCCTTCTCATACATCTGGGCCTTCGACTTGCCGACGCTGAAGATGCCGCCACCCATGCCGCCACCGGCTCCACCGCCCATGCGGCGCATGATGAATATCCAGATGAAGATGATGCCGCCAAAGAATAGGATGTTCATCAGCAGCGAACTGAAAAACTCACTCTCCTTCGAGTTGTCGTACGAGAACTTACCGCTGAACTTACCCTGCTCGCGGGCCTCGTTCACAAACTGCTCCACCTGGTCCACCGAGCCGATGGCCACATTCACGCTGGGCGTCTTGCCCGTCTGCTCCACACCCTGGTGGAACACGTCGCGGATGTGCTCCGGCTTCACATACATCTGTAGGATGTTCTCGTATTTGTTCACCACAATCTTATCGGCGTAACCCTTCATGACCATCGTCTTGAAGTCCGAGTAAGACGTCTCTGTCCTGACACTCGATTTCTCGTTGCCCTGCGTGAAATACAACGTGATCAACGCAATGATAACCAGACCGTAGATCCAGTTCATGTTGAATCTCGGCATATTCATCTGCGGCTTATTATTTGGTCTCTTGTTGTCCATTTATGATGATTACTTCTTTAACTTCTCTAACTTCTTTAACTTCTCTAACTTCTTCAATCTAAATCAGGAATTTGAGTCAATTCTGCATCGTCCCACAGGTGCTCCAAGTCGTAAAACATGCGCAGGTCGGGCACAAAGATGTGCACCAGCACGTCGCCATAGTCCATGGCCACCCACTGGGCATTCTCCAACCCCACCACCGTCGTGGGCTTCTCGTCCAGCTCCTCGCGGGCCATGTCGCTCACCGACTCTGTAATCGCTTCCACCTGCGAGGGCGAGTTGCCCTGACAAATGACGAAATAGTTACTGATGGCACCCTCGATGCCTTGCAGGTCAGCCACCACAATGTGCTGCCCCTTTTTCTCTTGTATTCCTTTTGTAATAGTTTCTACTAACCGCGATGTTTGCTTCATTAAAAATATAAATATGTATGTTTCGAGCTACAAAGATACACCAAATCTCCCCAAAACAAGACACTTTCCATAAAAATTTGCGTTTTTTTATAAAAAACCTACGATTTTTTTTGCAGATTCCAAAAAAAGTCGTACCTTTGCACCCGCATTTTGAGAAATGCACCACATGTTTGGGGTATGGTGTAATGGTAACACTGCAGATTCTGGTCCTGCCTTTCCTGGTTCGAGTCCGGGTACCCCAACAAAAAGATTGCTAGGTTGTTACTCAACGACAACTTGGCAATTTTTCTTTTGTAAAAAGGTGAAATGATGTGGACTAAACCATACGGAATGAAGGAAGGTTTCCTCATTGGAGGAGGCCTCGTTATAGCGGGCCTGATGCTCCAGCTGAGCGCCGGCCCAGTGGTGTGGGATGCCTTTCGCTGGCCTGTCAATGGCATCGTGCTGGCGGTATTCCTCTTGTTTATTGCCGTCATCTTTATGTTGCGGAAACGAGTCTATGGCTTCCAGTTTCTCGGCACCTACAAGGCTGCCATACCCGCCTTGGTCTATGCCGTCGTGCTGACCATCGTCATGGGACTCACGCCGCAGACCGTCAGTGGCACGTGGTTCAACAACATGCTGTCCTTCTGGCCCTTCGTACTCATCTACGTCTATATCACCGTCATCCTCGGACAGGTGGTATTGCTGAAAGTGAAGCGAATCGTATCGCACAACAATTCTCTCACCACTTACCTCTCACCTCTCACCTCTCTACTTTCCCACCTCGGCCTGTTCCTGGCACTGACCACCGCCACGCTGGGCAATGCCGACATGCAGCGGCTGAAGATGATTACCGTGCAGGGTGAGCCCGAGTGGCGCGCACTGACCACCGACCAGCAGGTCGTCGAGATGCCCCTTGCCATCGAACTCAAGAAGTTCATCATGGAAACCTACGACGACGGCAAGCCCCGTCGCTTCGCCTCCGACATCCAGATTCTGACGCGCAGCGGCAAGAACATCCGGACCACCATCGATGTCAACAAACCCGTCGTGGTCGAAGGCTGGAAAATCTATCAGTACGGCTACGACACCCAGATGGGCCCCTTGAGCCAGACGAGCATTCTCGAACTCATCCGCGACCCCTGGCTGCCACTGGTCTATACCGGCGTCTACCTGATGCTCGCCGGAGCCGTGTGCTTCATGCTCCTGGCCATACCCTGGACTGCCGGTTGGCGACAAGCCAGGAAACATCCCAAGCGTGCCCTCGCGATAGCTCTGGTCATTGCGGCGGCCTTCTTCTGCGTCCACCACTTCATGCCCATCCTCCATTCCGACACACTGGTGCCAGCCCTGCAGAGTCCGTGGTTCCGACCCCACATCATCGCCTACATGCTGGCCTACACCCTCATGGCCTCCTCCGCCGTCATAGCCATCTATCAACTCATTACTCACCACTCACCACTTACCACTCACCACTCACCACTCACCGCCGTTGGCCTCTCCCTGATCACCATCGGCATGCTCTTCGGTGCCCTCTGGGCCAAGGAGGCGTGGGGACACTACTGGTCGTGGGATCCCAAGGAGACGTGGGCTGCCATCACCTGGTTCGCCTACCTGGTATTCATCCACTACCGCCAGCTGCCCACCCATCGTCCCCGCCTCGCCCTATGGATGCTCATTGTCTCGTTCCTCCTGCTGCAGATGTGCTGGTGGGGCATCAATTTCCTCCCCTCAGCCCAAAACTCCAGCGTCCACGTCTACGGCCAGTAGATACAAAAAAAATCGGACTGACCAACCGCCAGCCCGAATTTTCTTGTTTTTGAAAGATGGGACTGTCCCGAGGAAGGCAGAAACGAAAAGAATCCGGGCAGGTGCTCGGATTCTTTTCGTTGTTGTGGGGTGGGGGAGTTTAGATGACGACGGTTGGTTTACTTCAGGGTGATGGTGGTCTTGGTGATGACCTGCTGGCCCATCATGTCCGTGGTGTTCTCGGTGACGATGCTCTTGGGCCAGCCGTCGGCCTGCAGCTCGTAGGTGTCCTTCTGCGTCATGTCGATTTTCAGCATGCCGCTGTCCAGAATCTGGTCGATGTTGTCCTTCACCATCTGTGCCTGCTCGGGGGCACGCAGCTCGACCTGCTTGATGAGCAGGGCCTTCATCTCGTCCTTGCTCATGTTGAGTGTGGAGTTGGCAATGATGTTCTGGCCGTTGACGAAATACATGCGCTTCATCTTCAGGCCATCCTTCGAGGTGTATTCCTCCTGGGCACCGGTGATGATGGTCTTACCGTTCAGTGCCAGGGGTGACGTGCTCTCCTGCAGGCCACGCAGGATGGTCTCCTCGGTGAAACACTCCTTGAACTGATTCTTCAGCACGCTCTTGTCAGGGATAACCTGGCTGAGTTGCGGTATGTCGGCAACCAGCTTGTCGATGGCGCTGTCGGCAGCCTTTTCCATCTTCGGTCTCAATTCGTCGAGGTTGAGCACCTTGGTGGGTTTGCCGTCCTTGTCGGTAGTCACGCGGATGACGACGCCTTTCTGCATCTCCTCGGCAGCAGCCATCAGCTTGCCGGTGATGTTGTTGGCATCGGCTTCGACCTGTACTTCGAGGGTCTCGATGTCGAGCACGTAGCCGTCGGCAGTGGCGTCGACGACGGTGTACTTACTGCCAGAGGTGATTTTGCAATCGCCCTGCATGGGGATGCTGTTGGTGGCGACGATGGTGTAGTTCTTGACGTCGCCCTTCTGCATTTTGGGGGCGATTTTCAACTGTGCCTGTGCGGCAAAAGCTACGGTCAGCAATGCGCTGAGGAAAAGAATTTTTTTCATTTTGATGTTTGAAATTTGATGTTTATGATTACTTTGTTATTATTCCTTATATACGTTGGGGATGAATTCGACGTTGTCGAGGCGGATGTCGGCCGTGTTGGTGTCGATGGCGTTACCCGTCTTGTTGTAGATGAAGCGTGAGTCGCTGACGGTGATGTCGTGGACACACTGGGCGCCAGGCAGTCCGGCGGCCTTGATGGCAGTCTGCGTGCCGCGACAGGTGATGCGGCTGATCTTCATGTCCTGGAAGTCGGGCATCCAACGGAGCTGATCGGCGGTGAACTGCTTCATGTAGTCCTTCTGCAGATACAGGTCGCTGGTCTCGCCAGGAGCCTTGTCGGCATAGTCGCACTGGAAGACGATGGCCTCGTGGGCGATGTCGGTCATGAGGATGTCGTGGATGAAGATGTCCTCGGTTTTGCCGCCGCGTCCCACACCGCTCTTGAAGCGCAGGCCGGTATCGGTCTCGCAGAACGTGTTGTTGCGCACGACGATGCGGCGCATGCCGCTGGACGTGTTGCTGCCCATGACGAAGCCGCCGTGGGCGTGGCGCACCAGATTGTCCTCGACGACGATGTCCTCGTTGCCGCTGATGAGTCCAGGCTTGGGCGGGTCGCTCTTGAAGCACATGCCGTCGTCGCCCACATCGATGGTAGAGCGCACGAGGAGCACCTGATGGCAGTCGGTGATGTCGATGCCGTCGCCGTTCTGGGCATTCCACGGGCAGCGTACCTTGATGCCGTCGATGATCATGTTACGGCAGTAGAACGGGTGAACATGGAAACGCGGTGAGTTCTGGAAGGTGACATCCTTTAAGAGTACGTTCTCGCAGTCCTCCAGACGAACGAGGTCGTTGCGCATGCGTTCTTGTTTCATAGCGCTCTCGGCAATGTCGGGATAGCCCGACTTCAGCTGCCAGGGGAACCACATCGAGCCTTTCTCCTCGAGTTTTCCGCCACGATCCATGCGGGCCTTCCACTCGTAGTCGCTCAGCTTGTTGCGCTTGACGTAGTACCAGTCGGCGCCATTGCCGTCGATGATGCCGTTGCCCGTGATGGCGATGTTCTTGCAGTGCTCGGCATAGATGCCTGGCTTGCAGCGGTGCTGGCGGTTGTCGGGATCGAGGAAGAGTCGCTTGTCGGGCGACATATAGATGACGGCATTGCGGTCCAAGTGCAGCTCGATGTTGCTCTCGAGGCGGATGGGGCCCGTGAGCCACATGCCCTGTGGCACGACGAGGCGTCCGCCACCCTGTGCGGCGAGCCGGCTGATGGCTCGCTGGAAGGCCTCGGTGTTCAGCGTCACACCGTCGCCGACGCCACCGACCTCCTTCAGACTGATCTGATTGCTGGGAATCTGGAAGTCCTGCACGGGCTTGATGTCGACGTCGAGGTGTTCGTAATAGCGGGTGTAGTCCTTGGCGGGCTGCAGGGTGCTGGCATTGTATTCAGCCTCGGCAGCATCGTAGCGGGCGAGCTTGTCGAGGTAGTACTGGCGCAGGTCGGTCCACTTATAATAAGGATATTGCGTGGTCTTGATGGGCAGCGTGCATTCGCGCTCGTTCAGCAAGGCTTTGACGAGGATGTCTTCCGAGTTGAGAGTTGAGAGTTGAGAGTTGAGAGATGAGGGTTTAGAGTTGAGAGATTTTTTGGGGGCGTAGAAGATGAGCTGGATGTTGCAGGCCATGGGGTAGATGCGGTAGTTGCGCCACACTTCGTCCAGGCGGTCGAGGTCGCTGACCTGTGCACCGCATGAGTCGAGCTCGAGCAGACAGGCCAGTGGCATGACGCACACCTCGTGGCCGAAGCGCAGGGTGGCCTGAGTCTGGTGGACGGTGTCGGCTGTCTCGATGATGTTACGCAGCAGGTTACGCTGTGTGAACGGCATCACACCGCCCGTCTGCGGGGCAGGACCGTAGTCGAGATACCATCCGATGTTACGCATGCGCCACTGCTCGTAGATTTCCTCGTCGGTATAGAGCGAGAAGAGGTCGATGTCGGTGTCGTGACTCTGCATGTTGGTAACCACCTCGAAGAGGTTATACATCAGCGGCAAGGTCTTGATGTTGTCCTTGACCCACTGGGCGTCGTTGAAGAGCTGGTCCATCAGGCGGTCAGGATTGATGCGGTCGGACGGCGTGCGTCGCACCTGGCGCCCCAGGCGGCCCTTCGACTTGAGGAACGGCGAACGGGGGGCATTCAGATAGTATTGCAACGCCTCGCTGACGTCGTTATGGATGCGTGCCGTGGGATTGGCTGCTGCGAACTCCTCGCACTCGGCCATCATCGACAGGATGCAGCGGTTGACGGTGGTGGAGCGGGCGTCAATCTGTACACCAGGGCGCTTGAAAATCTCAGGGAAGTTCTGAGCCATGCGGCGTCCGATGCCGTGATGCTGACGTTCGCCCACGGTGCTCAAGTCGCCCAGACGCAGCTGGGCGCCAGCATACTGTCCGTCCAAAGCAGGGAAGTCGGCTACGGGCTGGGCCACAAAGCGTTCCACCAGTCGCAGCACCTCTTCGCCCTTCGGAGTCAGTTTGCCTGCCTCGCGAGCCTTCTCGAGCGGACGGGTGACGCTGGTATAGCTGTCGTTGCTGATGAGCCATCGCGAGCCGTGACGCCCGTAGTGCGATAGGTAGAATGGCACATAGCCCTTGGGGGCTGGAGTCAGAGGCTGGGTGGACAGCTGGCGGTCGTAGTCCAGATAATTGCTACCTGCCAAAAACTTGTTGGCGCGAATTTCGTCACGTGCCGTCTGTGCCGACAACGTCATCGTCAGCAGCAGGGCCAGGAGTGTATTGGTAAGTCGTTTCATATCACAAAGATTTTTTTGCCGATTGATTCGACAAAGGTACAAAGAAAAAACGGACTGACCAAAAAGTCAGCCCATTTTCTTTCTGTTGCACGGATTTTATACCAAGTGTTCGATGAGGTCGGCGCGGTCACCTGGCAGCATGTCGATGACGGGAATCTCGATCATCGTGTAGCAAGCCGGTTGCAGGCGCATCGAGGCACGGGCCACATTGACCAGCACCTGGCCCGTCAGAGCGGGGTTGTTAATCTGCATGTTGAACTCCAGACGCTGGTTCTGGGTCTGACCGCTGACGCCCTTGC
>CAMHUU010000024.1 GCA_946188395.1 uncultured Prevotellaceae bacterium
TCTTGCGCTCCATAGCCACAACGGCCTCGGGAGCGTTCTGCACGAAGCGCTCGTTCGAGAGCTTCTTCATCACACCCTGCAGGAATCCTTCGAGGTGCTTCAGCTGGGCCTCCTGCTTCTCGATTTCAGCGTCGATATCGATCATGTTGCCCAGGGGAACGGCATACTCCGTCATGCCTACCATGAAGGTGCTGGCGGTGCTGTCTTTCTCGCTGACTGAAGTAATTGCCTCCAGGTTGGCCATCTTCGTAACGGCATCGCCATACTGGCCTTCGAGCTGTGAGTTCACCACCTGCAAGGTCAGTTTCTCCTTGTTGGCAATGTTCTTCTGGGCACGCACGGTGCGCACACCGCTGACTACCTGCTTCACCAGTTCCACGTCGGCGAGGAGTTTTTCATCCTCAGCGGATAAGCCGTTGAGCACCAGACACTCGCGCATGATGCTCTCGCCGTCCTTACGCTCGCAGAGAGCCTGCCACAATTCCTCGGTGATAAACGGCATGAAGGGATGCAGCATCTTCAGCAGCTTGTCGAAGAAGTCGAGGGTGGCGTTGTACGTCTGGGTGTTGATGGGCTGTTGCTGTCCGTCGATATAGGCGGGCTTCACCATCTCCAGATACCAGCCTGAGAACTCGTCCCAGAACAGTTTGTAGACAGCCATCAGGGCCTCGGAGATGCGATACTTCGAGAAGAGGTCGTCGAGTTCGGCAGCCACCTCCTTCAGTTTGGCTTCGAACCATGTCATAGCCAACTGCTCAGCACCAGTCTGCGGGATATCGTTGCTCACCTGCCAGCCCTTGACGAGACGGAAGGCGTTCCATATCTTGTTGTTGAAGTTACGTCCCTGTTCGCAGAGTGCCTCGTCGAAGAGGATGTCGTTACCAGCAGGAGCTGAGAGCATCATACCCATGCGGACACCGTCGGCACCGAACTTCTCGATGAGTTCGATGGGGTCGGGGCTGTTGCCCAGCGACTTCGACATCTTACGACCCAGCTTGTCGCGAACGATACCGGTGAAGTAGACGTTCTTGAAGGGGAACTTGCCCATATACTCCTCGCCGGCCATAATCATGCGGGCCACCCAGAAGAAGATGATGTCGGGAGCCGTCACCAGGTCGCTGGTGGGGTAGTAGTACGAGATTTCCTCGTTGCCGGGGTTGTTGATGCCGTCGAACAGCGAGATGGGCCACAGCCACGAACTGAACCAAGTGTCGAGGGCATCCTCGTCCTGACGAAGGTCAGCGAGCTGCAGGTTGGCATTGCCGCTTTCCTTGCGGGCCAGTTCGAGGGCCTTTTCAGCGGTCTCGGCGACGACGAATTTCTCCTCGGCGACGGAATCGCCGAGCAACGGACCAGCGGCGTAATAGTAGGCGGGAATGCGGTGTCCCCACCACAGCTGGCGCGAGATGCACCAGTCCTGGATGTTCTCCAACCAGTTCTTGTAGGTGTTGACGTACTTCTGCGGATAGAAGTGCATCTCGCCCTCCATGACGGGCTTCAGGGCAATCTCTGCGAAGTGTTCCATGCGGAGGAACCACTGCAGCGAGAGACGCGGCTCGATGGCCGTGTCGGGGTTGCGCTCGGAGTAGCCCACCTTGTTGGTGTAGTCCTCAATGCGCTCCATCAGTCCGGCTTCCTGCAGGTCCTTGGTAATCTGCTTGCGGCAGGCGAAGCGGTCCATGCCGACATATAGCGGCGACTGCTCGGAGATGGTACCGTCGGCATTGAAGATGTCGATGGTCTCGAGGTTGTGCGTCTTGCCCAGCATGTAGTCGTTGGTGTCGTGGGCAGGAGTGACCTTCAGACAGCCTGTACCGAACTCGATGTCGACATAGCGGTCCTCGATGACGGGGATGACGCGATTCACCAGCGGAACGATGACCTTGCGACCCTTGAGCCACTGGTTCTTCGGGTCCTTGGGGTTGATACACATGGCGGTATCGCCCATGATGGTCTCAGGACGTGTGGTGGCCACAACGGCGTAGTAGCCTTTTTCGTCTTTGTGGACGACGTTGCCTTCCCCGCTGACAGCATCAGCGGGCACCGGACCGTCCACATAATACTTCAGGTGGAACAGATGGCTCTGCTCCTCTTTATAGATCACCTCCTCGGTAGAGAGGGCGGTGAGGGCCTTGGGGTCCCAATTGACCATGCGGAGGCCACGATAGATGTAGCCCTTGTTGTAGAGGTCGACGAAGACCTTGATGACACTCTCTGAGCGCTTCTCGTCCATCGTGAATGCCGTGCGGTCCCAGTCGCACGAAGCACCCAGACGGCGCAGCTGCTTCAGGATGATGCCTCCGTGTTCGTCGGTCCAGTCCCAAGCATGCTTCAGGAATTCGTCGCGCGTCAGGTCGCGCTTTTTGATGCCCTGCTCGGCGAGTTTCTTCACCACCTTTGCCTCAGTAGCTATCGAGGCGTGGTCGGTGCCGGGTACCCAGCAGGCATTCTTGCCCTCCATGCGGGCACGACGAATCAGAATGTCCTGAATGGTGTTGTTCAACATGTGGCCCATGTGCAGCACACCCGTCACGTTGGGTGGCGGGATGACGATGGTGTAGGGCTGACGTCCATCGGGTTTCGAGGCGAACAACTTATTGTCCAGCCAATACTGATACCATTTCGATTCGACCTCTTTCGGGTCGTATTTGCTAGCTAATTCCATAAACATATTTAAATAATGGCTGCAAAGGTACGAAATTTTTCTTAATTAATGATACACTATTCACTTTTTTTTCTTACCTTTGCAGTTGGCTATGGAAAGAAAGCATACTAAAGAAGAGAAACTGCAGGCCTTCGGGCGTTTGTTGGACGTGATGGACCGTTTGCGTGAAGAATGCCCTTGGGACCGTAAACAGACCAACGAGAGTCTGCGTGCAAATACCATTGAAGAGACCTACGAACTGTGTGAGGCCTTGATTCGTGACGACCAGCGCGAAATATGCAAGGAGCTGGGCGACGTGTTGCTGCATATTGTGTTCTATGGCAGGATAGGCGAGGAGAAAGGCCAATTCGATATTGCCGACATCTGCAACAAGCTGTGCGACAAACTCATCTTCCGTCATCCGCACGTCTATGGCGAGGCTGTTGCCAAGGATGCCGAACAGGTGCTGGAGAGCTGGGAGCAGATTAAACTGAAGGAGAAGGACGGCAACAAAACGGTGCTGTCGGGGGTTCCCTCGGCACTGCCCTCGCTGATTAAGGCCTACCGCATTCAGGACAAGGCCCGCAATGTGGGTTTCGACTGGGAAGACAAGCAGGACGTATGGGGCAAGGTGCGTGAAGAACTGGACGAACTGGAGGCGGAAATGCGTCGTGATGATAAGGAAAAATCCGAACAAGAATTGGGCGATTTTCTCTTTGCGGTCATCAATGCTGCCCGTCTGTTTAAACTCAATCCGGACAATGCGCTGGAGATGACCAACCAGAAGTTTATCCGTCGCTTTAACTATATTGAACAGCATAGTATCCGGGCAGGAAAACCCCTGAGAGATATGACGCTCGAGGAGATGGACGCCTTGTGGAACGAGGCCAAAGTATTGGAAAAAGAAGCAAACAAATAATAAGGAGAAAAGATATGAAAAAACTTGCGATTTTTGTCGTTGTGTCAGCTGTTGTCATGTTCATGGCTGCATGTGGTGGAAAAACGGAAAAAGTCCCCTTCGATAATGGTGACTCTGCCGATGTGGCGAATGCCGATCCCACAATCTATGGCGTCTGTGCCGAGGGTACTGCCATGAATACCCTACAGATGATTACTGACATGGGTGACACGCTGTCGTTCGACCTGTCGACGGCCCAGGAGAACAACCAGGTGTTTGGCGGTATGCAGGTGGGCGACCGTATGGCCGTTATCCCTGATGCTGAAAAGACGTCTGCCCTGATGGTCATCAATCAGGCTACACTGCTTGGCAACTGGGTGATGCCCAACCCCTTGGACGGTTCTGACGAGGTCGGTATCTCCATCAAGGAAGGTGGTATTGCCGAGGGTATCGAGCAAAGCACTATCGTTTATCGCACCTGGCGCCTGAATCGTGGCAAGCTGGAGATTGTGATGATGCGCGAAGGCGGCAGCGAGGAAGACGAAGTCTATCTGTACGACATCGTGAAGCTGGGCGCCGATTCGCTGGTCTATAAAGATGGCGAGGAAATTTTCGAATACAGCCGTCAGAGACCTAAAGAGGAATACGGAAAGGAAATCCAGTTGGAGGATTCCCAGAACGAATTCTTCCTGTAAACGCTGCCTGCCTTGGAACCCTTCAGAGTTCACATATTAGGTTGCGGCAGTGCGTTGCCCACCCCTCGCCACTATGCTTCGGCACAGGTGGTTGAGGTGAGGGGTAAGTTGTTCCTGGTCGACTGTGCCGAAGGCACGCAGGTGCAGCTGCGCCGTTCCCACATCCGTTTTACCAAGATCAGTGCCGTATTCATCTCCCATCTGCACGGAGATCACTGTTTCGGACTGATCGGCATGCTCAGCACCTTTGGACTGCTGGGGCGTACGGCGCGTCTGGCCATTTATGCCCCAGGCGACTTAGAGGAGATGCTGCGACAGCAGATGCGCATGTTCTGCCACGATTTCGACTACGAGGTCGACTTCCATGCGGTGGATACCAAGCAGCAGCAGATTGTCTACGAAGACCGCTCGCTGACGGTCGAGACCATTCCCTTGGAACACCGGATGCCGTGTTGCGGATACTTGTTCCGTGAAAAGCCCCAGCTGCCGCATATCCGTCGCGATATGATTGATTTCTACGGCATTCCCATCAGTCAGATGAACAATATCAAGGCTGGCTCCGACTGGACGACAGCCGAGGGGGAAGTGGTCGAGAACCAAAGACTCGTAACGCCTGCTGAGGCTCCCCGGGCATATGCCTATTGCAGCGACACCCGTTACATCCCCACCTTGCACGAATGGCTCAAGGGGGTGACGACGCTCTATCATGAGAGTACGTATGGCGAGGACAATCTGCTGCTGGCCGAAAAGTACCACCATTCTACCGCCCGACAGGCGGCAATGGTGGCTCGCGATGCAGGTGTCGGACAGTTGTTGCTGGGGCATTATTCGTCGCGATATGAAGACGAAACCGTCTTGCTACGAGAGGCCCAGGAAGTGTTCCCGAATGTCCGTTTGACTGACGAACAGGCCGTTTTTGACGTATAAAATGAAATTTTATGGCCAAAAATTTGGAATTATCAAAAAAACTTCGTACTTTTGCACAAACTATATAGTATTTTGCTTATGATTAAACGACTACTCATATTCTCCATGGCTATGTCAATGATGCTTTCTGCGCCTGTTCTTGTGCAGGCTGCCGAGGCTGAATGGATGCAGCAGGAGCAGACGATAGAGGACGACATCAGCATCTCTGTCAACGGCCAGTGGGTGACCATCAACGGTGCTCAGGGCTTGACGCTGGAGGTTGTCTCACTGACGGGTCGTCTTGTCAAAACAGTAAAGATCGAGAGTCCCGCTCAACGCATAGAACTTAACGTACCTAAAGGTTGTTACATTTTGAAGATAGGCAAAGTGGTAAGAAAAGTTGCCGTTCGTTAACAGCCTTCTTATCATTGTTGTTGCTCCTCCTCGCGGGGTGTGACAGTCACGTACATAAGGATAGAACGATTACGATGGAGGCGTTTTCTGATATGAAGACGCCTGCCTTTGTTTTAAGTGCTCCCGAAATCCGCCAGCAGCTGGCCATAATGGCTGGTGCCGATGGTGGTCAGACGGAAGCCGACCATGAGGTTCGCAAGTACTATAAACAGCAGCATGCTCCGATGCTGTGGGTAGATGCTGCGGGTGTCGACCAGCGTGCCGATTCCCTGCTGTCTTGGTTGCATCAGCTGGGCGAAATCGGACTCTCCGAACAGGCTTTCGGTGTGAAGGCCATCGAGCACGATTTGGCGTTGTTCCGCAGCCTTGCCTTCGACGAAGACAAGAACCGGGCCAGCCTGGTGGCCGCCCGTCTGGAATACCGCCTGACAAAGGCTTGCATGCGCTACTGCTATGGTCAGCGCTTCGGTTTCGTGAATCCCCATCGTACGCTGAACAAGTTGGATATAGAAAAGCAGGACACCGCCCGTCGGTACGTGAAATATCGTGGATTGTTCGATGTCGATATCGATAGCCCCGACGACCACTATGCCTCGTCGGTCGTCAGCAAGATTACGGGCGACAGCATAGCAGATTATCTGCGCGAGATACAGCCCAAGGACGCATTCTATCAGCGGTTGAAGTCGATGCTTCCTCAGGCCTCTACGCCCGAGCAGCGTCAGCGCATCATGGTCAATATGGAGCGTTGCCGTTGGCGTCGTCATCAGCCTATAGCCACCGAGGGCAAGCGTATCGTGGTCAATATTCCGGCCTTCCACCTGTATGCCTTCAGCCCGCAGGAGTCGCTCGATATGCGTGTGGTTTGTGGTGGTGTGAATACCAAGACGCCACAGCTGTCCAGCAACATAGAGTGGATGGAGGCCAACCCGCAGTGGGTCATCCCTACGAGCATCATTGAGAACGAGGTGGCACGACGTGCCGGCGATTCGGCCTATTTTGCACGAAACCGCTATAACATCGTCGACAAGTCTTCCGGACAGACTCTGGACGCCAGTCAGGTGTCGCGCCAGATGCTGCTCAGCGGCAAGTATCGCATAGCCCAGAAGGGTGGGGCGGGTAACTCCCTGGGACGTATCGTGTTCCGATTCAAGAACAGCTTCTCGGTATTCCTTCACGACACGTCGACCCCCAGTGCCTTCCTGCGCGACACCAGAGCATTGTCGCACGGCTGCGTGCGTGTGTCGAAACCCTTCGAACTGGCTCGCTTCGTGCTCGACAGCCCCGACGAATGGCTGTTGGACCGTATCCGTATTGCCATGGGACTGACACCGGAGACCGAGCAGGGACAGCAGTGGATTCTGTCGCATCCCGACCCGGAGTCACGCAACAAGATTATCGGACATATAACGGTATCGCCTCGCGTACCTCTATTTATAATATATTACACCCTGTGGCCCGATGAGGCTGGGGTGTTACAGACGTGGCCCGACGTCTATGGCTACGACAAAGTGATGTGGAACCAATTGAAGCCTTACGTGGAATGACCAAGCAAGAAGAACAACTGCTGATGCAGCAACTGTCGGACCCCACGACACAGCGTAAGGCGTTCGAACAGGTGGTACGCGAGTATGGCGAACAGCTCTACTGGCAGATTCGTCGTCTGGTGCTTGTTCATGAAGATGCCGACGATGTCCTTCAGAACGTGTTTATCAAGGCTTGGAGCCATTTGGACGATTTCCATCAGGATTCGCGTCTGTCGACCTGGTTGTATCGTATTGCTGTCAATGAGAGCCTCGATTTTCTGCGCAAACAAAAGAACAACAGCATGATTCACACCGACGATGTGGAGAGTGGCGTGGCTAATATGCTCGTTGCCGACAACTATTTCGACGGCGACGAGACGCAGGCCTTGCTGCAGGAAGCCATCAGCCAACTGCCCGAGGTCCAGCGTACCGTCTTTACCTTGCGCTATTACGACGAAATGAAATACAGTGAGATCAGCCAGCTGCTGAAGACCTCCGAAGGGTCGCTCAAGGCCTCCTATCATATTGCGGTGAAAAAGATTTCAGAATTTTTTAAGCATCGTGATTAAACCATTTGCAAAAAGAATCGTCATATCATAAAATAAGGCAAAAAATGAACTACGAAGACAAGGAAATCCAAGAACGTTTTGGTAAGGAAAATCCTTTCCGAGTGCCAGAAGGTTATTTCGACCAGCTCACCGAGCGGGTGATGTCTCAATTGCCTGAGCGCGAGCAGCAGGCCGAGCACATCTCGCTGACGGAGCGTCGTTCGAAGAGCCGCTGGGTGGCTCTGCGCCCGTGGCTCTATGCAGCAGCATGCATTGTTGCCGTTGTTGTTATGGGGCTTACTTTTCTCTTCCGTGAGTCAGCAGAAGAACAACATCTTGCTTCGACTACCAACACCACTACTACTGCCCCCAACACAGAAAGTCAATATATCGACGATGCTGCCGACTATGTGATGCTTGACAATGCCGAGATTTACGCTTGTCTGGCAGAATCGGAACTATAAATAGGAATGATATGAAGAGATACACCGTTATTCTATTCAGCATGCTGCTGACGCTGATGGTTAGTGCCCAGGATCAAAAGAAGTTCTCGCCCGAGAAGTTCCAGGCCGATCTTGAGGAATTCATCACGAAGGAAGCACACTTCGACCAGCAGGAGGCCGCCAAGTTTTTTCCTCTGCTGCGCGAGTTGCAGGCCAAACAGCGTGCCATCTATGGACGTATGCGTCAGACTCCCAAGCCTGGCGACGATGCCAAATGTGCAGAAGCAATCCGTGAATGGGATAGGGCCAATATCGAACTCAAGCAGCTCGATCAGCAATATCACAAGAAGATGATGCAGGTCGTTCCGGCTTCCAAACTATTCGATGCCATCATGGCCGAAAGCCGTTTCCACCGTAAGATGATGAAGGGCTGGCGTGACCAAAACGGGCCGTTCCCGCCTAAAGGGAAATCGAAGGACAAACGTCGCTGAGTCCGCACTTCTCGCAATGCGGTCGCCGTGCCGTGCAGACGTAACGGCCATGTAGTATCAACCAATGATGTGCCCGGGGAATGTCTTCCTCGGGTATGTTTTTTACTAGCATGCGTTCCACTTTGTAGGGTGTGTCGTCTTTCTCGGCTACCAAACCCAGACGGTGACTCACACGAAAAACGTGGGTGTCTACCGCCATCGTCGACTTGCCAAAGGCAACACTCTGTACGACGTTGGCTGTCTTGCGCCCTACGCCGGGCAGGTCCAGCAGCAGGTTCATGTCCTGCGGCACCTCGCCCTGATGGCGCTCTACCAGCATGCGTGCCATCTTCACCAGATGGTCAGCCTTCGAGTTCGGATACGATACGCTCTTGATCAGTTCCAACACGTCGTCCGCCTCCGCCTGTGCCATGCTCTTCGCATCGGGGTAATGGCGGAACAGTTCCGGCGTCACTTGATTGATGCGCTTGTCCGTACACTGGGCGCTCAGAATGACAGCCACCAAGAGCTGGAACACGCTGGCGAACTCCAACTCAGTGTCAGCAGTCGGCATTTCCTGTCGGAAGTACGCCAGCACGCGGTTGTATCTTTCCTTCCTCGTCATTGTCAATTGTCAATTATCAATTGTCAATTTGCTGCAGTCGTGCAATATATTTGCCGATGATGTCGAACTCCAGATTCACCACGCTTCCCACCTTGATGTCGCAGAAATTGGTGTGCTCGAAGGTGTACGGAATGATAGCCACCTGGAACGTGTTCTGCGTGGGGTTACACACCGTCAGCGACACTCCGTTTACCGTCACCGAACCCTTGTCGACGGTGAAATAGCCGTTGCGGGCCATTTCCTTGTCCTGCTTGTATTCAAAGGTGAAGTAAGTGCTACCGTCAGCATCTTCAACGGCTGTACAGCGGGCGGTCTCGTCCACGTGGCCCTGCACGATGTGTCCGTCCAGACGACCGTTCATCAGCATCGACCGCTCTACATTCACCTTGTCGCCAACCTGCAACAGTCCCAGATTCGAGCGGTCCAGCGTCTCTTTCATCGCCGTTACCGTGTAGGTGCCGTTCTCTATCTTTACAACCGTCAGGCACACACCGTTGTGGGCCACGCTCTGGTCAATGCCCAGCTCGTCGACAAACGAACAACGCAGTGTGAAGTCGATATTCTTCCTGTCTTTCTTGATGGCTACTACCGTAGCAAATTCTTCGATGATTCCCGAAAACATAAACTTTAAACTTTCAACTTTAAACTTTTAACTATAAAAAAGAGGGGTCGCCCAGTGATGTGATGAAAACTCCTTTGTTAAAAGATTCGAGCACCCTCTGCCTTTGTAATCCACCGGCCTTGCGGCTCCCTGCTTGCGCAGTATCGTGGCCCGCCATTGACAAGAGAAGTCAGCTCAGTTTTCGATGTAATTTGATGAGTATCCCGATCGAACCGGCACGACCCCCATTTTTTCTGTGGACAAAGATACGAAGAAAAGAAGAAACCGCAAAATAAATTTAGATTATTTTGCGATTTCTCTCACTTCTTACTTCTTGCCTTTTGCTATAGCCTCTATTTATTCGCTACAGCAGCCTGCTCAATCGGCAGACACTTCTTGTAGTTCTCAATGTAACGCTCGAAACCAGCCACATCCTCTGGGGTGGGGGCGATGCTCACACCCGTGTTGCCTGCAAACACCACGTCCTCCAGATAGTCGGACAGCGACTTTCCGTTCTTGTTGATCAGGTATCCGGCCAGCAGGGCAATACCCCATGCACCACCTTCGCCAGCCGTCTCCATCACGCTGATGGGGCTGTTCAGTGCGGCAGCCAGCATGCGCTGACCAACGCCGGGTGTCTTGAAGTATCCGCCGTGACCGGTGATGCGGTCCACCTTGATCTTCTCGTCCTTGAACAGAATGTCGTTACCAATCTTCAGCACGCCGATTGCTCCGTAGAGGTTGGCACGCATGAAGTTTGCCAGGTTGAACTTGTCGTTCGCCGAGCGTACGAACAGGGGACGGCCATCGGCCAGTCCCGTCACAGGCTCACCCGAGACGTAGTTGTAGGCCATCAGACCGCCGCAGTCGGCGTCGCCCTTCAGCGCCTCGTTAAACAGCTTGCCGTACAGCTCGTTCATGTCCACTTTCACGCCCAGCAGCTGCTGATACTCCTTGAACAGTCCCACCCAGGCATTGATGTCCGAGGTGCAGTTGTTACAGTGTACCATCGCCACCAGACTGCCGTCCGGCGTCGTCACCATGTCAATCATCTCGTAAGGCTTCGACAGCGGCTTCTCAAGCACAATCATCGAGAACGACGACGTACCTGCGCTGACGTTACCCGTACGCTGCTTCACGGCGTTGGTGGCCACCATTCCCGTGCCGGCATCGCCCTCGGGAGGACATACGGGCACACCAGCCTTCAGGTGTCCGCTGACGTCCAGCTTCTTGGCACCCTCGGCGGTCAGCACACCGGCACTCTCGCCAGCATTCAGCGACTTCGGTAGAATGTCCAGCAGCGTCCACGAGTAGCCCTTCGGAGCGATGAGCTTATTGAATTTCTCCACCATCACTGCATCGTATGTCTTCGTGGCAGGGTCAACGGGAATCATACCCGATGCGTCGCCCACACCCAGCACGAACTCACCCGTCACCTGCCAGTGCACGTAGCCTGCCAGCGTCGTCAGATATTTGATGTCCTTCACGTGCTCGTTATTCTCAAGGATGCACTCATACAGGTGCGAGATTGACCAGCGCAGGGGGATGTTATAGTTGAACAACTCCGACAGTTCTGCGGCTGCCTTGCCCGTGTTCGTGTTACGCCATGTGCGGAACGGTACCAGAATCTGCTGATCCTTGTTGAACGCCATGTAGCCGTGCATCATGGCCGAGAAACCGATGGCAGCCAGCGACTCAATCTCGCAGTCGTACTGCTTCTTCACATCCTGACGCAGGTCGGCATAGCAGTCCTGCAGACCTTTCCAGATGATGTCGATACTATACGTCCATAGTCCGTCTACCAATTGGTTCTCCCACTCGAAAGCGCCCTGCGCAATGGGTTTGTTCTCCTGGTCGATCAGTACGGCCTTGATACGTGTGGAACCGAATTCGATTCCCAGAATGGCTTTACCAGCCTCGATGGTTTGCTTTGCGGTCATAATTCTTTTAGTGTTAAGTTTATATTTGTCTGCAAAATTACCTTTTTTCCCGTAAACAGCCAAACATTTCTTCTTAATATATATAAAAAGGTGGGGGAAATGGAACGATACTCCAAAAGATTTTGTACCTTTGCATACAAAATGCGTGTGTGTATGAAGAAAATTGTTAAACGCGTAATATGGTGTGTTGTCGGCATACTGGCAGCGCCCTTTGTGCTGTGGTTGGTAATGGAAGGCCTCTTCGCAGTAGCACCGGAGTTTACAGAAGAGAAAATTACACCAGTAGTCATAAATCTATTTATGGACTACGATGATTATCTTGAAGAAGAAGAAGCCACTGATCCTATCTTTGAGGCTCTGTCCGCCAAGGACTATCCCAGGGCAATAGCGCTATGTGACAGTTTACAGGAAGTAAAGCCTCGGTTTGAGACCATTTTTCTCTATTTCAAGAGCTGCGCCTATATGGCACTTGGGCAAGAAAAGGCATACGAATTTTGGTTAAAGAAAACCTTAGAGTCTTATCAAGGCGGCAATAATGGAGTAACCGCATATCTTTCAGGCTCATTAGGGTATGCCACGAGACTTCGTGACAAGGGCGACTACGAAGGCTCCATCAAGGTCATCCTTCCTGCGCTCGATGTGATGGAACAGCATGCTGACGACCATTTCAATCTCATGATTCCAAAGAGTAAGCCTGTTGAACTCAATGGCATCATGGCAAGCGACCTTGTGGCACTGGGTAAGACCGACGAGGCGGAGAAAACCTTCCAGACCGCCATTAATCATTATATTAAAGCCGCCAAGTTCCTGGACATCGAATACGAGACGAAGACAGATACCAACTACTATTATACAGCCGTCAAACTGGATCTTGAGGCAGCCAAGGCATATATCAAGGCCATGCAATACGACAGGGCCCAGCAGTGGTTGGAGAAGACGAAACAGACCATCTCAGAGAGTGAGCAATATACGGACTCGTTAGGAATGTATAGAGATGCTTTCCTGTTTGACGTCCACCTGATGGATGCCCTTGTACTGACTCATCAAGGCAAGGCTGCTGAGGCTGAGCGAGCGTATGCAGTATGCTTAGAGAAGAAGCGAGCCAACGACCCTTCGGCTATCAACATGCGTCTGCAGTATCTCAAGGCTGCCCGTCGCTATCAGGACATCCCCGCCCTGTTCCACCAGTTCGACAGCCTGCTCGTCCAGCGCGACGTAGCCATGAATGTCGACAACATCAGCCAGATACTTACGCCGCAATACGCTGCCTACCGAGGCATGGGCCAGACGGCGCAGGCACTTATGATGGCCGACAGCATCACGCAAGTACTCGACAGTGCCATCATCGCCATGCGTAACGACAATGCCGCAGAACTGGCTACCATTTACGAGACTCAGAAGAAGGAGGCCCGGATCAGCGAACAGAATAACGCCCTGAGCATCATGCGCCTGATGTGGGTTATCGCCATACTGGTCGTAGGCATCTTCATCTACGTAGGATATACCATGCTGAGAAGACGTTCAGAGCGCCGTATGGCTGCGATGAAGGCTGCCCAGGAGCGCATCGAGAACGAACTGAAGATTGCCCGCGATATCCAGATGTCGATGGTGCCCAGCCAGTTCCCAGAGCGTAAAGGTCTCGACATGTATGCCTCGATGACCCCCGCCAAGGAGGTGGGCGGCGATCTGTATGGTTATGTGGTTCATGGTTCACGGCTGTATTTCGCGGTAGGCGACGTCAGCGGCAAGGGTGTGCCGGCGTCGCTCTTCATGGCCCAGGCCACGCGACTCTTCATGACGCTGGCCAAGCAGGACATGATGCCAGCCGAGATATGTACTCGCATGAACGATGCCCTCAGCGGCGACGATAACGAGAGTGGCATGTTCGTCACCTTCTTCCTCGGACTCGTCGACCTGCAGACGGGCCATCTCGACTTCTGCAATGCAGGCCACAATCCTCCCGTCATTGGAATGGACAATGGACAATTGACAATGGATAATGATGGTGCGCAACCAGAGACTGCAAAGAATTGTCAATTGACAATTTTCAATTATCAATTCTTAAACATGAAGCCCAACGCGCCTATCGGTCTGTGGCCGGGACTGGAATATGAGGGCGAAGAGATTGAAAGCATCAAGGGCCGTCTGCTCTTCATCTACACCGACGGACTGAACGAGGCCGAGAACCGTCAGCAGCAACAGTTTGGCGACGACCGCCTGCTCGCCATTCTGCGCAATACCCACTTCGACTCTGCCAAGCAGGTCATCGACACGCTCAAGGCAGAGGTTGAGCAGCACCGCGACGGCGCCGAGCCCAACGACGACCTGACGATGATGTGCATCCGCGTTGACTAAAAGAAAGGCTATGATTTGAAGATTGCAAGGTAATATCTAAACTGTTGCGAGGCTCTGCCTAAAAGGTTATAAGGTGCCGGATAAAAGGTCGGGAGGTGCTTTGCAAAGTTAAAACTGTGTCGATGGATGATAAAACTGCGTCGATGGATGATAAAACTGCGTCAATGGATGATAAAACTGCACCAATGATTTGAGTTTTTGCACTTGATGGCTTGAAGTCTTACGAAAAAAGAGCACCCGACTACTCGGATGCTCCTTTTTAATTTAACTCTTAATTCTTAATTACTTTAGGGCTTTGTTGAGCATGAAGTACACTTCGTTGTTGCGCAGGGTCTGCTTGAAGTCGAAGGTGTTGGTCTGCTTGTTGATCTTGACATACTCAATGCCCAGCATTTCGGCAAAGTCCTCCCAGTACTCTTCGGTGATGTCGTAGGAGAAGGCACTGTGGTGAGTGCCACCAGCGAGAATCCATGCACCTGCACCAATCTCGAATGTTGGCTGTGGAACCCAGAGAGCGCTGGCAACAGGCAGATTTGGCATGGGCTTTGGCTCGATGCATTCTACCTCCTGAGAAATCAGACGGAAGCGATTGCCGAGGTCTACTACTGTAGCCTTGATACCACGACCTACTTTTGAAGTGAATACCAGACGGGCTGTCTGCTGCTTGCGGATACCGATGCCGAGGAAGTGAACCTCGAGCTTTGGCTTGTCGACAGCAATCAGCGGACAAACTTCGAGCATGTGGCTCTGCAGACACGACGACTTGCTGCCGTCGAAATTGAGGGTGTAGTCCTCGAGGAACGAGCAGCCGATGGGCATGCCCTGCTGGATGACCCAGAGGGTGCGATAGAGGCAGGCTGTCTTCCAGTCCCCCTCGGCACCGAAACCGAAACCCTCGGCCATGAGGCGCTGTGAGGCGAGACCGGGAATCTGGTCGAAGCCACAGAAGTCGGGCTGGTTGATATCAGCATCTCCAAGGTCGTCGAAATTGGTGGTGAAGGCAGTAGCACCCTCATCAAACAGTACTCGGCGCAGGGCAATCTCGGCCTTGGCAGAGTTCTTGACCTTCTCCCAATAGACGGCCTCACCACTTTCGTCGATCTTGATAGTGTAGAGCTTCTTGTATTCCTCGACGAGCTCGTCGGCCTCCTGGTCGGTGACCTTCTTGAAGTACTCCATCAGAGAAGAAACGGGGTAGTAGTCGACATGGTAGCCCAGACGCTGCTCGAACTCTACACGGTCACCATCGGTAACGGCTACGTTGTTCATGTTCATACCGAACATCAGACAGCGAACTTGTCTTGCATCAGCTACACCGGCAGCCACGCGAGCCCAGACGGCAATCTGACGCTGAGTAGCCTCGTCCTTCCAGTAGCCGCAAACCACCTTACGGGGAACGCGCATGCGAGTGCAGATATGTCCGAACTCGATGTCGCCGTGTGCACTCTGGTTGAGGTTCATGAAGTCCATGTCAATCTCGCTCCAGGGGATTTCGGCGTTATACTGTGTGTGGAAGTGGAGCAGGGGCTTCTGCAGGGCCTGCAGACCTTTGATCCACATCTTAGCGGGCGAGAAGGTGTGCATCCAGGTGATGATACCTACGCACTTGGCGTCGTTGTTGGCGGCTTTCATCACGTCCTCGACTTCCTTCGAGCTGTTGGCAGTGCCTTTATATACTACCTTGATGGGGATGATGCCGCTGTTGTTGAGTCCTTCGACCATCTCCTTGGAGTGTCCGTCGACGGCAACGACTGCGTCGCCTCCATACAGAAGCTGTGCACCAGTTACCCACCAAATCTCTAAGTTTTCAAATGCTTTCATATTTTACTTTTTTACCTTTTTACTTTTTTACTTTTTCTTCTGTCCATAGTAAGCATTGGGGCCATGCTTGCGGCTGAAATGTTTTTCCACCAAGAGCGGATTCATCGTGGTTTCGGGGTTGACCATGAACGAGATGAATGCCATCTTGGCGACCTGCTCGGTGACGACGGCATGATAGACAGCCTGGTCGGCATCCTTGCCCCAAGCGAAGGGACCGTGATTCTTGACCAGTACGGCAGGGGTGTGGACGGGATTGATGTTGGCCTGGGTGATGCGGTCGACAATGACGACGCCCGTGTTGTACTCATACTCGGCCATCTGATCCTTCGTCATAGCCTCGGTGCAGGGAATGCAGTCGTGGAAATAGTCGGCATGAGTGGTGCCGATGTTGGGAATGTCCTTGCCGGCCTGTGCCCATGCGGTAGCATAGGTGGAGTGGGTGTGGACGATGCCGCCCAGCTCGGGGAATGACTTGTAGAGCACGAGGTGTGTGGGGGTGTCCGACGAGGGGTTCAGATCGCCTTCGACGACTTTACCAGTCTCGAGGTCGACGACCACCATGTCGGAGGCCTTCATGACGTCGTACTCGACGCCCGAGGGTTTGATGACGACGAGGCCTTTCTCGCGGTCGATGGCCGACACGTTGCCCCAGGTGAATATCACGAGGTTATGCTTGACAAGGTCAAGATTGGCCTTGAAAACTTTCTCTTTCAGTTCTTCTAACATAGTTCTAATTATTAATTCTTAACTCTTAACTATAACTTAAAAGTCTTATCTTCTGTGAATGCTTTTTTGTTGAAACGATAGAGCGATGCGCCACGCTTCGACGTCTTTTTGTCGATGAGGTCGGTTTTCTCGATGAAGTCCATGTCCTTGATGCGCTTGCGGAAGTTGCGCTTGTCGAGCGCCTCGCCATTGACGGCCTCGTAGAGACGCTGCAGCTGGGTCAGCGTAAACAGTTCGGGAAGCAGCTGGAAGCCCACGGGGTCGGTCTTGATTTTCTGCTTCATCAGCTTGCGGGCTTTAACCACCATGTTGTTGTGGTCGGAGTACATCTGCGGGATATCTTCGATGTTGACCCATTCCACGTCGTGTTGTTTACGCTGGCGTTCGCTATAGTCTTTCACGTTAATCAGTGCGTAGTAGGCCACAGACACGACGCGTTCGCCCGGGTCGCGGTCGAGATTGCCGAAGGCTCCCACCTGCCGCATAAAGACGTTGCGCAGACCGGTCAGTTCGCGTAGTGTGCGGTGTGCTGCCTCGTCCAGACTCTCGTCGCTGCGTACGAAGCCTCCGTAGAGGCTCCATTCGCCACGACCAGGATCCATGTTGCGCTTGCCGATGAGGATCTTCAGTTTGTTGTTGTCGAAACCGAAGATGATGCAGTCGACGGACAGCAGCACTTTTTGGAATTCCGAATAATACGTTGTCATCTTAATTTAATTGATAATTGACAATTGATAATTGACAATTTTACCAGAAATAAATATAGAATGCTACAGTGATACCCAGAATAATAACTGTGTGGATGATGTCCCAGTGGTTCCAGCTGGCACGGGTAGCAGCACGCTGCTCGGGAGTAGAGGTGCCGAATACCAGACCTTGGATCTTCTGCTCGTCGGGAGCCTCGGTGCAGAGTGATACGATGATGACCACCAGACAGCAGACTACGAGCATAACACCGCAGAAGAACAGCCAGTTGAAATCGTAGAAAATGGCCTTGAACCACGAGTCGGCAGCGTCAGTGGCGTTGCTGTAGTATACCTTTGCGCCCAGACGCGTCAGACCGATGATGATACCTGAGAGCAAGCCCCACATACCACCCTTGGCTGATGCACGCTTCCAGGTGATACCCAACAGGAAGGCTGCGGCAATACCGGGAGCCAAGACGGACTGTACGTCCTGCAGGTAGGTGTAGAGCACGTCTCCCACAGAACGCATGATGGGAATCCACAGAATACCAAGAATCACGATGACGACGGTAGCAATCTGCCCGATAGTTACCAGGCGCTTCTCGGGAGTCTCAGGACGCAGGCGCTTCCAGAAGTCGATGGTGAACAGCATGGCTGAAGAGTTGAACAGCGAAGCCAGCGACGACATCAGGGCTGCAAGGATACCGCAGACCACGAGACCCTTCACACCGGCGGGCAGAATCTTAGCCACGAGGGTGGGGAAGGCGGCGTCGGCATTGGGGTTTCCATTAGCCAGCAGGGGCAGGAAACCCTCGCCACCAGCTGCCAGATACTTCTGGTGCAGGGCGAAAGCAATCATACCGGGGATGAGGAACAGGAACACGGGCAACAGCTTCAGGTAAGCACCGAAGATGGTACCACGGCGGGCTTCTTTCTCGTTCTTACCAGACAGCACACGCTGAACGATAAACTGGTCGGTACACCAATACCAGAAACCGATGACTGCCGAGCCTACCAAGGCACCGAGCCAAGGATACTGCGGGTCGCTGTTCGAACGCATCAGGTGAATCATCGTACCTGTAGCACCGTCGTAGTTAGGCTTCACGTCGCAGAGAGCCAGCATCTGGTCCCAACTGCCGAGGGCCTTCATACCCAGCACGAGGATGATGAGTGATCCTAATAATAAAATAGGTGTCTGCAGCACAGAGGTGTATAGCACAGATTTCATACCACCAAAGATGGTGTATGCTGCCGTGATGAGCACCAGGCCGATGGCGGCAATCCAGAAGAAGTCGATGCCCCACAGCTCCTCGATGCCAAACACCTGCTGGAAGACGAGACCGCCGGCATAAACCGTTACGGCCACCTTGGTGAGCACATATGAAATCAGCGAGATGACCGAGAGAATGGTGCGCGACTCCTTGTTGAAGCGACGCTCCAGAAACTCGGGCATGGTGTAAACCATCGAACGGGTGTAGAACGGTACGAATACCCAACCCAGAATCAGGATCATCCAACCCTGAATCTCCCAATGGGCCATGGCCATACCTGACGATGCACCGGCACCGGCCAGTCCGATGAGGTGCTCGGAACCGATGTTCGAAGCAAAGATAGAAGCACCGATGGCAATCCATGTTGCGTCTTTACCACCGAGGAAATAGTCTGCCGAGTTGTCGTTCTTCTGCGAGACAACCCATATTACAATGCCAATCAGCGCGAGGCAGAATACGCCAATGACAATCCAGTCTAATAATGCCATAATTTATTTTATTAATTGATAATTGACAATGGATAATTGATAATTATTTTACAGAGAACTTATAGGCAGCGTGGCTGTAGTAAGGCTTCTCGGGGGTCACCACGGGGCTGGCCCACTCAGGATGGTTGGGCGAGTCGGGATACTTCTGGCTCTCCAGACAGATGCTGACGTGCTGGGGATACTTCTTGCCGAGCTTGCGGACAATGTTCTCCTCGCCACCGACACCCTGGAAGTTACCGCTGTAGACCTGTACGCCGGGCTCGTTGGTGAACATCTCCATGAAGATGCCTGTCTTAGGGCTGTAGAGCGAAGCGCAAACCTGCGTGTCGTCGCCATTGGTGTTCAGACACCAGTTGTGGTCGTAGCCATGAGCGTTCTTGGTCTGGTAGTATTCAGACTTGATGGAGTCGCCCACAGCATGCGGTGTGCGGAAGTCCATGGGAGTGCCCTCGACGGGAAGAATCTTGCCAGTGGGCATGTAGCTGTCGTCGCTCTCAGTGAAATTGTCGGCATTGACATACAGTACCTGGTCGTAAGCCGCATTCTCCAGATCGCCACTCAGATTGTAGTAGTTGTGGTTGGTCTGGTTGATGATGGTGGGCTTATCGGTGGTAGCCTCCCAAACGATGTCGAGCACGTTGTCGGCAGTGACCCTATAAGTCGTCGTAGCTACTACGTTGCCCGGGAATCCGTTTTCACCGTCAGCAGCTTTGATTTGCAGCTTAATGAGCGAGTCGTTCACTTCGACGACGTCATACACCTGGTTCATCCAACCCGTGGCACCGCCGCCATGCAGACAATGGTCGCGTCCGTCGTGCTTGTCGTTCTGACGCAGCTGGTAGGTTGAGTCGTTCAACGTGAACTTACCCATATTGATGCGGTTGGCATAGCGGCCTACTGAGGAACCGTAGTCGGTGGGCGTGTTCAGTGTGTCGGCATACTGGGCAATGTTGTCGAATCCCAGTACGACGTCGGTGGGCTTTCCGTCCTTGTCGGGTACCACGAGGGAAACCACGCGTCCGCCGTAGTTGGTGATGCACACCTCCATGCCGTTGGCATTCTTTAGTGTGTATAACTTGACGGGTTTCTCGTTGATGATGGTGTCGAACTTGGCAGCATCCAAACCCGATACCGTCAGTGCCTTCTGCTCGCCAGAGGCACAAGCTGTGAACAGGGCTGCTGCCACTGCCATTCCAGCCAATACGAATGTTGATTTTTTCATTAGATGAATAGTTTTTTAGGTTACACTTATTTGAATTTGGGTGTAAAATTACAACTTTATTTTCATATAGCCATAAAAAACACGGGGAATTTTGTTTCCTAGTGTCGTTTTTACACTTTTTTAAGAGTTCGCCCCCTTCCGTTCACCACTTACCAAGTTCCGCTCATCCGTCAACCGAAGCAAGCGAAACATGCGAAAGTTAATTAAAAGTACAAATAAATTTGGTGTTTTGCTCTTTTTTTCGTACCTTCGCACCCGATTTTTATGAGTTAACCCCTCGTCGCACCCTCGGGCAGGGTGGGAGTAGACTGATAAGACGACGGCTCTCGGGTTAGGGCTGGCATGGTCTGCAAGGATATGTATAACATTTAAAACTTTTGCAATTATGGCAGAAATGAATTTTGGTGGCGTTATTGAGACTGTAGTCACCAGCAAAGAGTTCTCTTTGGAGAAAGCACGTGAGGTATTGAAAGATGAAGTAATCGCCGTCATCGGTTATGGCGTACAGGGTCCCGGACAGGCTTGTAACCTGCGTGACAATGGCTTCAACGTTATCGTCGGTCAGCGTCAGGGCAAGACCTACGACAAGGCTGTGGCCGACGGCTGGGTTCCCGGCAAGACGCTGTTCTCGATTGAGGAGGCTGCCGAGAAGGGTACCATCCTCTGCATGTTGCTCTCGGATGCTGGTCAGATGCAGCAGTGGCCGACCATCAAGCAATATCTGAAGCCTGGTAAGACTTTGTATTATTCACACGGTTTCGCCATCAACTGGAGCGACCGCACAGGTGTGGTTCCTCCCAAGGATGTTGATGTCATCATGGTTGCTCCTAAGGGTTCTGGTACCTCTCTCCGCACCATGTTCTGCGAGGGTCGTGGTCTGAACTGCTCTTACGCTGTCTATCAGGATGCTACAGGCAAGGCTAAGGAGAAGACGCTGGCCTTCGGTATCGGTATCGGTGCCGGTTACATGTTCGAGACCACCTTCCAGCGTGAGGCTACCTCTGACCTGACTGGTGAGCGTGGTTCGCTGATGGGTGCTATCCAGGGCTTGCTGCTGGCACAGTATGAAGTGCTGCGCGAGAACGGACACTCTCCCTCGGAGGCTTTCAACGAGACCGTTGAGGAGCTGACTCAGAGCCTTGGCCCGTTGTTCGGTGCAAAGGGAATGGACTGGATGTATGCCAACTGTTCGACTACCGCACAGCGTGGCGCATTGGACTGGGCTCCCCGTTTCCACGACGCCATCAAGCCCGTCATGCAGTGGCTGTACTACTCGGTGAAGACTGGTAACGAGGCTCAGATTACCATCGACGCCAACTCGAAGCCCGACTATCGTGCCGGACTGGAGAAGGAACTCGAGGCTATGCGTAATCAGGAGATGTGGCGTGCCGGTGAGACCGTCCGCAAGTTGCGTCCTGAGTATCAGGAAGACTAAGAGATGTCTGATGTCAGATGTCTTATTTTTGATGTCTGATTCTAATATTTTGAGGGCGTGTCAAGATGAATGACACGCCCTCATCCTAAATTAATAACCAGCTTTTTTGCAAAATATGGAAAACAGAGGATCATTTGGTAGCAAGCTTGCCATCATTCTGGCTACAGCAGGTTCGGCGATAGGTTTGGGAAATATCTGGCGCTTCCCATTTACAACAGGACAGAATGGTGGTGCAGCTTTCATCATCATCTATCTGGTCTGTGTGCTGTTCTTGGGCATACCGGGCATGGTCAGTGAATTTATCGTAGGTCGTCGCGCCCAGACGAATGCCGCAAGGGCCTATGCCCAATTGGGACGCAAGAATTGGCGCTTCGTGGGCTATCTGGGTATTCTCACTTCGACGATTATCCTGGGCTTCTATGCCGTCGTGGCAGGCTGGTGCCTGCAATATCTGTTTGCTGCCATTGCAGGACAACTGAATGGTGATGCACAGTATATCATCCACTATTTCCAGGATTTCTCCAATGACCCCCTGAAGCCATGCCTTTGGGCTGTGGCCTTTGTGCTGATTACGCATTTCGTGATTGCCCAGGGCGTGAACAAGGGTATCGAGCGTATTTCCAAGCTGCTGATGCCGTTGCTGCTGATTCTGTTGCTGATATTGGTGGTGGCCTCATGCATGCTGCCAGGAGCCATTGAAGGCATCAAGTTCCTGTTGAAGCCCGATTTCTCGAAGATGAACAGCGATGTGATCCTGGAGGCTTTAGGACAGGCATTCTTCTCGCTGAGTCTGGGAACGGCCTGCCTCTGTACCTATGCGTCCTATTTCAAGAGCGACACCCATCTGCTGAAGTCTGCCACCCAGATTGCCCTTTTGGATTCGGCCATCGCCATCCTGGCAGGTCTGATGATTTTCCCTGCAGCATTCTCTGTGGGAGTACAGCCCGACAGTGGTCCCTCGCTCATTTTCATCACGCTTCCTAACGTGTTCCAGCAGGCGTTTAATGGGTTGCCATTTAACGGCTACATCCTTTCGTGCCTGTTCTATGCGCTGCTGGTCTTTGCTGCTCTCACGTCGACGATTTCCATGCACGAAATCGGTACGGCATTCTTCCACGAGGAATTGAATTTGCCCCGTAGGTATGCCACGTGGATTCTGACGGTGGTCTGCTCGGTCATTGCCGTGTTCTGCTCGCTGTCTGCCGGAGCCTACGACCTGCAGGTATTCGGCATGTCGCTGATGGACTTCTGCGATTTCCTGACAGCTAAATTCATGCTGCCCATAGGTGGCTTCCTCACAAGCATCATCATGGGATGGTTCGTGAATCGCCAGTTGGTGCGTGAGGAGTTTACCAATCATGGCACCGTAGCAGAGTCGTTCTTTGCGGCCTATATCTTCTCTGTCCGGTATATCGTGCCGCTTTGCATCGTTCTGATCTTCCTGCATCAATTCGGTATTCTATGAGACACACGAGCATCTTGAGGTTTTGGCTGATAGCAGTCCTAGTGATGGCTGCTTCCAACGGTTGGGCACAGGGTGCCAACACGGGTATGGGTGGACGTGATGAAGGTGTAGCCTCCATCCTCGAGAAACTCAAGGTCATGGATAAGAAAAACGATGCCTTCAACATCTTCCTGAACACAAACACGGCTTACGAGGAAAACTTCGGAAGCGATGGAGAAGGAGGATTCAAGGGACGTCGGTTGCGTTTTGAGGCCCGAGGATTTCTAGATGAGCACTGGAGTTACCGCCTTCGTTTCAAGTTTGAAGGCTCCTGGCAAAAACAGGACGACGGGCTTTCCAACAGCCTCGACATTATGATGGTGAACTACCAGGTCAACAAGCGGCTGCGACTGAAAGTGGGTAAGCAGGCACTGGGAATGGGCGGCTTCGAGTATGATGCCAATGCCATTCAGGTGCTCGACTACTCTGATTTCAATGCCAATTTCAATACTTCGCTGATAGGTATGGAAGTTGCATACGATGTCAGTAAAGGACAGGAAATATCGCTGGCGGTATCAAACTCCAACAACAATACAATCGATAAGGTGTATCCTGGCGCAGGGCTCCGGGAATCGCGCCATCCGCTGGCAGTTACCATCAACTGGATGGGTAACCGCCTTTGGGACAAACTGGAGAACCACTGGTCGTATACCTATATGCACGAGGCCAGCGGGGTGAGCAACCGTTTCATGATGCTTGGCTCGCTCTTGACGTGGAACAAGTGGCAGTGCTATTTGGACTACTATCGTGCCTGGGAGAATATCGACCGTCATGGCATTGTTAGTGCCGATGCCGCTCGGGCAGGTATTGCCCAGCCCGAAAACGGCGATGCGACTTCAGCGGCCTACATTCGCGACGTGCGCTACCAGAGTCTCGTGGGCTATTGTCAATATCACTTCTCTCCTCATTGGGCTGGCGCCGTGAAAGGCTTTGCTGAATGGGCTTCCGCGCCCGACATCAGTGCCTTGAAAAACTATCGCCGAAACTATGGTTATCAGGTTGCCCTGCAGTGGTTCCCTGATCTTTCGCAAGATGCGCATCTCTCGTTGGCCTATGTAGGCAAAACCACCTGTTACAACGATGCTGTCGGATTGCCCGACCGTAGCAGCAACCGTGTGGAGCTCAGTCTGATTTACCGTATAAAGATTTTCTGATGGATTTACAGCAATTGACACAGCGTGTCTGTCATGTGGCCCGCGAGGCGGGTGCGTATATTAATAAGGAACGCGCGAACTTTTCTGTGGATAAGGTGGAACGCAAGCATGCTCACGACTACGTGTCGTATGTCGACAAAGGCTCGGAGCAGTTGATTGTGAAAGCCTTGCGTGAACTGTTGCCCGAGGCAGGCTTCATTACCGAGGAAGGTTCTGCGGGACATACCGACGAGCAGTATGTCTGGGTAGTAGATCCCTTGGATGGTACTACCAACTTCATTCACGGCTATGCACCCTATGCAGTGTCGATAGCCCTGATTCGTGGTAAGGAACAGCTGGTGGGCGTGGTCTACGACGTGTGTGCCGATGAGTGTTTCTATGCCTGGCAGGGTGGTGGTGCACATATAGAAATGAGAAATGAGAAAGGAGAAATGAGAAATGAAGCGTTGTATGTAGGCAAGAGTGCGATTAACGACGCCTTGCTCTGTTTGCAGTTGCCTTACAATAGCGATGCCTACAAGCCTGTCATTACCCGTCTGATTCAGCATTTTTACGGCCACGTAGGCAGTATCCGCATGATTGGTTCTGCAGCTATTGCCTTATGCTATGTCGCTGCAGGACGTTTCGATGCCTATGCCGAACGGTACATCGGACGGTGGGACTACATGGCTGGGGCACTGATTGTGAAGGAGGCTGGTGGGCGTGTGACGAACTATGCTGGCGACGACTATTTCATGGAAGGCGATAGCGTCGTAGCCACGAATGGCGTCGTTCACGAAGACTTGCTGGAAGGCATCAGACAAGCACAATAAATCCGTCGTCCTGACGGATTTTTTCTTCTTTTATCAGGAAAGCAAGGGCTGCATCGCACTCCTCCGTCGGCAACTGCAGGCGGAACAGTTCCGTGATGTGGTGACGCTGGTGGTCGGCCAGTAGCGCGAGGATGCGTTGGCGGGCTTCTTGTTGTCCTTCGGGTGTGACCAACTGGCCCTGTTCCGAAAGACACACATCGCATTGACCGCAATCCTTGGAGGTGTCCTCGCCAAAATATTCCAACAGCATACGACTTCGGCAACGATCTTTGGTTTGTGCATAACGCATCATAGCCTCAATGCGCAGGCGGTATTGCTCCAGGCGGTCTTCATAAATCTCGCGTGGCAACTGGATGTGCTCCTGATCCTCGCGACGCTGCATATAGCGGATGTAAGGTACTTGCTTGCGGGGAATGAAGCTGATGAGGTGGCGCATGGAGAGTGCTTTGAGGATGTCGTAGGTCTGCGGTTGCGAGAGTCCTGCCTGTTGGGCCAGCAGTCCCTCGTCGATGTAGCCGTAATCGGCAAAGAGTCCGCCATAGTTGCGCAGCAGGGCTACGATGACACGTTCCTCGTCGGGGGTTACCTGTTCCAAACGATATAAGTCGTCGCGGCCTACCAGAAAACGCACACGAGCCTGGTGGTCGGCTTCCTCATCATACTCAATGTAGCCTGCCCGTTGCAGAATCTGCAGGGCTGAGTGGACGCGGATGGGGAAATGTCGGAAACGCTGACAAAACTCCTCGATGTTGAACTCATGACTGACACCATAGCCGTCGCCCGTTGCAATCTGGTAGTAATAGGCCAAGTGTTCGTAGACCTCTTTAATATAATCGCGCGGAGGAAAAGTGTCGTCGACACGCTTCGTCAGTTTGCCGTTGTCGTTGCCGTTATAGAGCAGCACAGCATGTGCGGGCTCTCCGTCACGTCCCGCACGGCCTGCCTCCTGGAAGTAAGCCTCCAACGAATCGGGGCAGTCGTAATGAATAACGATTCTGACGTCGGGCTTGTCGATGCCCATACCAAAGGCATTGGTGGCCACCATGATGCGTACGGCATCGTGTTGCCAGTCGCGCTGACGACGATCCTTATCGGCATGGTCCAGTCCGGCATGATAGAAGGTGGCCGAGAGTCCTGCTTCCGTCAGGTGCTCGGCTATCTCGCGGGCATGGCGACGACTGCGCACATAGACGATGGCTGAACCGCTTGAATCCTGCAATAAACGGATGAGCTCGAAATACTTGTCAGCGGCATAGTGAACCAGGTAGGCTAGGTTCTTGCGCTCGAAGGACATGCGGAATACGTTGAATCCGGTTTTGCCGGATTCTTCTGGTATTCCGGGCTTTTTGGAGAGCTTTTCCTGAATGTCCTCCACCACTTTGGGCGTGGCGGTGGCAGTCAGTGCCAGCACGGGGGCATCAGGACAGATGTCGCGGATGTTGGCGATTTCCAGATACGATGGTCGGAAGTCGTAGCCCCATTGGGAAATACAGTGTGCCTCGTCGACGGTGATGAAGCTCACCTGCATATGGCGCAGCTTGGTCTGGAACAGACTGCTGCCCAGCCGTTCGGGCGACACATAGAGAATCTTGGTGCTGCCCAGGATGCAATTCTCCAGGGTGAGCAATACCTGTTCGTGCGTCATGCCGCTATAGATGGCTGCAGCACGGATGCCCAGCTGGCGCAGGTGGTGCACCTGGTCCTTCATGAGGGCGATGAGCGGAGTGATGACAATGCAAACACCTTCCTGGGCCAATGCTGGCACCTGGAAGGTGATGCTCTTACCGCCACCTGTTGGCATGAGCCCCAGTGTGTCGTGTCCACTACCGATGGACTCGATGATGTCGCGCTGAATGCCGCGAAAATCATCATAGCCCCAATAATCCTTTAGGATTTTTTGATATTTGAAGTTTGAAGTTTGAAGTTTTTGATTACACTCAATAGTGTTATGGTCTTTATCGCTACACATAATACTTCGAACAAATCATAAATTTCAAACTTCAAACTTTAAACTTCCTCCGACGGACTGATGTCTTCAATCTGCAGTTGTACCTCGCCGCGTTTGTAGGTGTTCTCCTCGATGGTGTAGACAATGTCGAACGAGCGCTTGGACTTGATGTAGCGTGCTGCTGCCGACTGTCCGAAGGCGATACCATTCATAACCACTGCCGACTTCGAATCGACGAGTTCCAGCTTGATATGCTCCTGATGGCGTCCCACCACCTTTGATGTGCCGTAGTCGTAGACGTTGCGCGTTAGGAACAGCGGCTTTTCGTTGGCGGGTCCGTGGGGAGCCAGCTTTTTCAGTTCGTTGAGCAGGCGCTTGTTAATCTGGTGGAAGTCAACCTCCATGTCGATATCCAGCGTCTGTTGTGTCTGTTCGGGCATGATATGCGTGCTGACGAACTCCTGGAAGCGGCGACGGAACTCGGGAATGTTCTCCTGTTTCAGCGTCAGACCTACGGCATAGGTGTGTCCGCCAAAGTTCTCGAGCAGGTCGCGACACGACTTGATGGCTTCGTAGATGTCGAAGCCTGCCACCGAGCGTGCAGAACCCGAGGCCACACCATTGATGATGGTCAGTACGACGGTAGGACGGAAGTAGAGTTCCGTCAGTCGTGATGCCACGATGCCCACCACGCCTTTCTTCCAACCTTCGTCATAGAGCACGATTGACTTCTGGTGCTGCTGGCTTTCCAGACGGGCCACAATTTCGTTGGCCTCTTCCGTCATCTGCTTGTCCACATCGCGTCGCTGGTCGTTATACTCGTTGATGCGCGTCGCCTCCTCAAGGGCACGCTTCAGGTCTTTCTCCACCAGCAGCGTTACCGTTTCCGTACCGTTCTGCATACGTCCAGAGGCATTAATACGCGGACCAATCTTGAACATGATGTCGCTCATGGTCAGTTCGCGACCCGTCAGCCCGCAGATTTCGATGATGGCTTTCAGACCTATCGATGGGCTTTGGTTCAGCTGTTTCAGTCCGTGGAAGGCCAGTATGCGGTTCTCGCCGTCGATGGGTACCAGGTCGGCTGCAATGCTCAATGCACAAAAGTCGAGCAGGGGAATCAGTCGCGAGAAGGGGATGCCGTTGTTCTTGGCAAAGGCCTGCATGAGTTTGAATCCTACACCGCATCCCGATAGGTGGTGATACGGGTAGGTAGAGTCCGCACGCTTGGGGTTGAGGATGGCCACTGCGGGTGGCATCACGTCGTCGGGAACATGATGGTCGCAGATGATGAAGTCTACGCCCAACGACTTCGCGTACGCTATTTCGTCGATTGCCTTGATACCGCAATCGAGCACGATAATCAATTTTACACCGTTCTCTGCCGCATAGTCTATACCCTTGATGCTGACGCCGTAACCTTCTTCGTAACGGTCGGGGATATAGTACTCCATGTTGGAGTAGAACTGCTGCAGGAATTTATACACCAAAGCTACTGCTGTACATCCATCCACGTCGTAGTCGCCCCAGACCATGATGCGCTCTTTTCGGCCCATCGCGTCATTTAGGCGGTCTACTGCCACGTCCATGTCGTTCATCAGGAACGGGTCAATCAGCTCGTTGAGCATGGGGCGGAAGAAACGCTTGGCGGCACTCTCCGTCTTGATGCCTCGCTGAATCAGCAGGTTAGCCATGACAGGACTCATTCCTATCTTCTCGGCCAACTCTTTAGCCGCTTGCAGTCTTTCTGGTGTAGGTGGTTCGTAATTCCATTTAAACTGCATTTACCTTGTTCTTTAGGTTTGTCCTGTGGCTATAGGCCCAATTTCTTACGAATGTCCTTGGGTATGGCGTTCTTGTTGATGAGGAAGTCCATCGTGTTGGCAGCGATGAAGGTCTTGGTCATATACCAGATGCCCTTGTAGTCGCCTGTTTCGCCCCACGAGTTCTTCACCATGTAATATTCCTTGCCGTTCTGGTCCTTGGCAACACCGTAAATCAGCATTCCGTGGTCGTCAGTCAGTTCCCAGTTGTCAAAACGCTCCTGGCGCAGTTCCTGGGTGGCTACTATCTCGGGCACATTGCAGCCCAGCGAGTCGATGATGTCACGCTTCTTGGCGGTAGTCAGCTTCAGCCACTTGGCCATGTCGCTGCCACGCAGGCTCTGGGTAGCCTTGCCGTCGATGGCATAAGCCAGTCCGGTGCGGGTGAATCCGTCTTCCGACACGTCACCGCCCCAGGCGATGGTATAGCCCTTGTCGATGGCATTGTCGATGACCTGCATCATTTCGTCCATCGGCAGGTTGTACGACTGCGGGAAGCGCCAGTTGTCCTGCACCTCTACAGCGAACGTGGTGTAGAAAGGATGGTGCGTGTAGCTGGTGATGCTGACATAGTCGTCCAGATTGATGCCGAGCGTTTGCACGAAGCTCTTCGGGGTGTACTTCTTGCCCTCATAGGTAAACTCCTCGGGGCACTTGCCCAGATAAGCATCGAGGATGCCTTGCAGACCGACCTTCCACTGGTTCGAAATCTTCTTGGCGTCGCTTTTGGCGATAGCAGCCACGTATGGCTCCAGCAGTTTGAAGAACTCGTTGAAGTTGTTCAGCGAGTCGCCATATAGCGAACCCGGGAACGGCATAATGCCCTGGGGAATGATGCCGTGAGTCTTCATCGTGGCCAGCACGTCTTCTGCCGAACCACCCTGTGCAAACTGGCAGTCACCATGGTAGCGCACCACCTGGATGGCACGTTCCATGTAGGTCTTGTTGGCTACGAACGACTCGTCGAGGTCGTAGGTCTTACCGGTGGCTTTCAGAATTTCGGCCTCAAAGAACGACAGGGTGGAGTAGTCCCAACACGTGCCGCTTCGGTTCTGGTCCTTAATGCTGGTGATAGGGTTCTCCTTAATCACCGTGAACACCGGTTTGTTTTTGTTGACGGAGTCTTTCTTTGCCTCCGCCTGCACTCCTGTCGCAATCAATGCGAACAGGGCCAAAGTCATTAATTTTCTCATTACTTTTCTCTTTTTTATTGTGTTATTTTATTGTATTCAAAAACTTAACCGGCGTTGTGCGCCATGAATTCCTCCAGTTCCTGGGGGTGATACGGGATGCGCTTCGAGCCCAGGAAACGGCAACCGTCCTTCGTAATCAGCACATCGTCCTCGATGCGAATGCCACCGAAGTCCTTGTATGTTTCGATTTTGTCGAAACACAAGAACTCCTTACAATGACCGCTAGCTTTCCACTCGTCGATGAGGGCAGGGATGAAGTAGATGCCCGGCTCGTCAGTTACGACGAAACCTTCCTCCAGTCTGCGACCCATGCGCAGACAGTTGGTACCGAACTGCTCCAGGTTGGGACGTGTCTCGTCATCGAAACCTACGTAAATCTGTCCCAGTCCTTCCATGTCGTGTACGTCCATGCCCATCATGTGTCCCAGTCCGTGGGGCAGGAACATGGCGTGGGCACCCTGACGGACGGCCTCGTCGGTGTCGCCCTTCATGAGTCCCAGCTCCTTCAGCCGTTCCGTCATCATGCGGCATACGGCAAAGTGTACGTCCATATATTTCACGCCGGGCTTGGCGACTTCCAATACGTAGTCGTGGCAGGCCTCGACGATGCTGTATATCTCGCGTTGGCGCTGGGTGAACTTGCCGTTCACGGGCATCGTGCGGGTGTGATCCGAGCAGTAGTCTTCCAGTTCGCACCCTGCGTCGCATAGCACCAGTCGTCCGTCCTCCAGTTTTGCTGCTGACGGATTGCCGTGCATGATTTCTCCATGTTGGCTAAAAATCGTGGCGAAACTCGTTCCGTTGGCCAACGAACGGGCGATGCCGTCTACCTGACCGCCAATGAAACGCTCCGTCACACCGGGCTTCACCAGCAGCTGCGCTGTGGTATGCATCGCATAGCCCACGTCGCAGGCGCGGTCGATGGCTGCAATCTCCTGCGGCTCTTTGGTGGCGCGCATCTTGACGACGGCCTTGATGAGCTGCAGCGAGGCGGCCTCCTTCTGCTTCGAAGGATGGATGCCCAGCAGGTCCATGATTTGTATCTTCGTGTCATGTCGGTAAGGCGGCAGGAAATGCACTGTCCGGTGTGTCGCAATGGCATTGCGACATACTGAGCTGAGTTGTGCCAACGGGGCGGTTTTGCTGATGCCTACCTCGGCAGCCAGGTCGCTGACGGTCGGGGTGAAGCCCATCCAGACGATGTCTTCCACGTCGATGTCGTCGCCAAACAGCCACTCTTCGTCGTTGTCGATGTCGATGACGCCCACCAGTCCGTCGCGGTGCTGTCCGAAATAATACAGGAACGATGAGTCCTGGCGCATGGGAGCATACGCATTAGCGGGGTAATTACAAGGTGCCTCGTTGTTGCCGAAGAGCACGATTACGCCCTCGCCAACCAGCCTTTTTAGTTCCGCCCTGCGACGGATGTATGTGTCCTTATCAAACATGTCTTCAATCTTGCGTTTTAGTGTCAGCGTACCCCTATAGGGTACAAATCGGTGCAAAGATACAAAATATCGTACATAAAACCAAATTTTTTTGCATATTCCTTTTAATTTTTCACTCTTCACTCTTCACTCTTCACTTTTTTTTGTACTTTGACCCTGTCGAAAGTAGGCTTCATCTCAGAAAAACTCAAATATATTTGGTTTTTCATTCGATTTGCACTACCTTTGCACGCTGTTATGAGGTATTTCGTATGGTTTAGCTACGACGGCACAGCCTATCACGGCTGGCAGATTCAGCCCAATGGTACGACGGTGCAGAGCGAACTGCAGCGCTGCCTTTCCGTGCTGTTGCGCGAGGAGGTGACGGTCACTGGTGCAGGGCGCACTGACACGGGGGTTCACGCCCGTCGTATGGCGGCCCATTTCGATACCCAGCAGGCGTTCGACCCTGAGGTGCTGACACGTAAACTCAACGGACTGTTGCATCAGGACATTGCCGTCTACAGCGTCGAACCCGTCAGCGACGACCTGCATGCGCGCTTTTCGGCTATCGAGCGCACCTACCGTTACTATGTCCACACCCGCAAGGACCCGTTCCTACGCATGTTTTCACTCGAACTGCACTACCAGCTGGACTACGACCTGATGAACGAGGCGGGGCGAATACTGACCGAATACGACGACTTCGGGGCCTTCTGCAAGGCGGGCAGCGACGTCAAGACGACACTCTGCCAGGTGACACATGCCCAATGGCATCAGACGTCGCCCACGACATGGTATTTCCAGATTACCGCCAACCGCTTCCTGCGCAACATGGTGCGTGCTGTCGTTGGCACGCTGGTCGAGGTGGGCCGCGGTCGCATGACGCTCGACGACTTCCGGCAGGTCATCGAGGGCAAGCAGCGTACTCAGGCAGGTGAATCGATGCCTGCGAAGGCGCTGTTCTTGGAAGATGTAAAATATGAACCGTAATCTCGATATAAAGTTATAACGGTATAACGACAAAAGAATTGATAACGATATGGCCTGGTTGATATTGGCTTTTATGTCAGCAGCACTCTTGGGCTGCTACGACTCTCTGAAGAAGGATGCACTGCGTGGTAATGCCGTGCTTCCTGTATTGTTTCTGAATACCTTGTTTTCGTCGCTCATCTTCCTGCCGTTTATCGTGATCAGCGCAGGCTCGACGGTGCTCGACGGAACGATGTTTCACGTCGCCTCTGGTGGGTGGGACATGCATAAATACATTCTCCTGAAAGCGCTCATCGTGCTCTCTAGCTGGGTGCTCGGCTATTTCGGCATGAAACACCTGCCGCTGACCATCGTCGGCCCCATCAATGCCACGCGCCCGGTGATGGTGCTCGTCGGTGCCTTGCTGGTGTTTGGCGAACGGCTCAACGTGTGGCAGTGGATTGGCGTCCTGCTGGCTGTTGCTTCGTTCCTGCTACTCAGCCGCAGCGGTAAGAAGGAAGGTATTGATTTCAAGCGCGACCACTATATCTGGATGATTGTCGGTGCTGCCGTCATGGGGGCCATCAGCGGACTCTACGATAAATACCTGATGGCGCCTGTTGCCGATGGCGGCATCGGACTCGACCGCATGATGGTACAGTCGTGGTACAACATCTACCAGTGCTTCATGATGCTTGCCATGTTGTGGCTGCTGTGGTGGCCCAAACACCACGAAACCACACCCTTCCATTGGAGTTGGTCCATCATCGGTGTCAGCATCTTCCTCTCGACGGCCGATTTCCTGTATTTCTATTCTCTGTCGCTGCCCGACGCCATGATCAGCATCGTCTCCATGATCCGACGGGGCAGCGTGGTGGTCAGCTTCCTGTTTGGGGCAGCCTTCTTCCACGAGAAAAATCTCAAGGCAAAGGCCTTCGACCTGGCATTGGTACTCCTCGGAATGTTGTTCCTCTACATTGGCTCGAAATAATTTTCTCATTTCTTATTTCTCATTTCTCATTTTTTTTTGTACCTTTGCAGCCAAAATTGAAAAAAAGTATTAAAACTTATGGGAAAGATCATACTTACAGGCGACCGCCCCACGGGTAAGCTCCACCTCGGACACTACGTGGGTTCGCTGCGCCGTCGCGTCGAGTTGCAGAACGCTGGAGACTACGAGAAAATGTTTGTGTTTATGGCCGACGTACAGGCCCTGACCGATAATGCTGACAATCCTGAGAAGATTCGTCAGAACATCATCGAGGTGGCCCTCGACTACCTCTCGGCCGGACTGGACCCCGAGAAGTGCGTGTTGTTCGTCCAAAGCCAGATTACTGAACTGGCCGAACTCACCACCTACCTGATGAACCTCATCTCCGTCAGCCGCGTGCAGCGCAATCCGACGGTGAAGACCGAGATTAAGATGCGTGGCTTCGAGGGCGAGAGCATCCCCCTCGGATTCTTCTGCTACCCCGTGTCGCAGGCTGCCGACATCACGTTGTTCAAAGCCACGACCGTTCCTGCTGGTGAGGACCAGGAACCCATGCTCGAGGTGACTCGTGAATTGGTGAACCGCTTCAACAACACCTACGGCCCCGTGCTCGTCGAGCCCAACATCATGCTGCCCGAGAATGCCACCGCCCGTCGTCTGCCGGGTACCGATGGCAAGGAGAAAATGTCGAAGTCGCTGGGCAACTGCATCTACCTCTCCGACGATGCTGACACCGTCTGGCAGAAGGTGCGTTCGATGTACACCGACCCCCTGCACGTCAACCTGAACGACCCGGGCCATGTCGAGGGTAATGCCGTATTTACCTATCTCGACGCTTTCTCGTGTGATGCCGACTTTGCTAACTTCTGGCCTGAATACCAGAACCTCGATGAGTTGAAGGACCACTACCGCCGTGGTGGCTTGGGCGACATGAAATGTAAGAAATTCCTCAATCAGATTCTGAACCAGATGCTCGACCCCATCCGTCAGCGTCGCCATGAGTTCGAACAGGACATCCCCGAGATCTATAACATCCTGCGCCGAGGTACTGAAAAGGCTCGTGAGACCGCTGCTCAGACCATGGACGAGGTGCGCCGTGCCATGCAGATCAACTATTTCGACGACCAGGAACTCATCCAGTCGCAGGCAGAACGCTTCCGTGCCAAATAAGCGTCTGTAACACTGCAAAGGTACGAAATTTTTTCGCGTTTTTATTTGCACATATTTATTAGTATCTTTGCAGTTGTAATGCTGATATTACTTGTGCCGTATGAAAAGAATTCTGCCCATCGTGATCATGCTTGCCGTGTGTGCCGACGGCATGGCTCAGGGTGGTGTGAAGAATTTGGTCAAGAAGGTCGGCAGGATGATAGACTCGCTGACAATCCGTGGTGTAGACCGCCGCTACATCGAGGCTCCGGAGAAGCCCTGGCAGCTCATTGTGAAGAGTAACCTGAACCAGAGTCTGGTAAAGATGCATACGCAGGGTGCCATAGGCGACAGACAGTACAATGCCTCGCCGTCTCTGAAGACCGAGCCGACGGCGTATGTGGGACTCTGGCTGGGATATCGGGGCTACGGGCTGGGATATACGGTGAACGTAGGTGGAAACAATGGCAGCTTTTTTAACATCGGCGCCACGGGAGGACGATATGGCGCTACCCTGCGCATCAACTCGTTCCGCAGCTATCATCCGCGCCTTAATCTGGACTCGGACCTCATCTCGGAGGAAAACAAGGACGGATGGAGCAAGAGGGATTTGGAGGACCCCATCAAGGTGCGCGCACTGATAGCCAACGCATACTACCTGTTAAACGGCAAGCGCTTCTCGTATGCTGCTGCCTACGACCAGTCGGTGGTGCAGAAACGCTCATCGGGATCGTTGCTGGCCGGGGCCATGTACTTCTACGCGAGTATCGATTATGGTACGAACTCGAATGCCGACCTGGTGTATCTGATGCATGGTCTGGGCCGCCTGAAGATGTGGCAGGGTGGAGTAGGCCTGGGCTATGCCTACAACTGGGTGCCCACGCGCGGACTGCTGATTAGCGCCATGGCTGTGCCGATGCTGACCTTTGTGAACAAGGTGAAGGGCTATGCCTACGACACCAACGTGCCCGAACTGCTGGAGGGGTCGGACTTCATGAACGAGGAGATTACCGACGAACAGTGGAACAGTTGGCACGACAATCTGCGCATTACGCCATCGGTGGAAAAGACCTACAACAGCGGACTGACGGTGAACCTTGACTTGCGCCTGTCGGTGACCTATAATTTCAGCCGGTATTTTATGAATTGCAATGGGGAATTCAATAACTTCCGCGTCCGGAAAAATGCCTCCAACGGGCGACTGGAAAACTGGGTCGTCAATGCGTCGTTTGGCGTAAGACTGTAGTAGAATATTTTGTAAAAAAAACAAATATAATTTGTTTATTTGCTCGCTTATTCGTATCTTTGCAGGGCGATGAAGAATTTGGTACTTTTGTTCGCCCTTTTGATGACGATGGCCTGCTGCACGACGGAGACCGGTCGCGAGATGGATGCCCTGCTCGACAGGGCAGACAGCATGAACCGCGCCTATGTCCCCATGACCGACGGCATCGACTCGCTGCTTCTTGAAGCCACCCGTTATTACGACCGCCACGGCGATGCCAACCAGCAGATGCGCGCCCACTACCTGTTGGGCTGTGCCTACCGCGACATGGGCGAGGCCCCTGCCGCCCTCCAGAGCTATCAGGATGCCATCGACCGAGCCGACACCTTGAGCAGTGACTGTGATTATCTCAGGCTGATGAGCGTCTACGGCCAAATGGCAGAACTATTCCATGCCCAAAACCTGCCACATGATGAATTGGCCCAAAGGAAAAAGATAGGGGATTATGCTTTATTAGTAGGTGACACCTTATCATATATACGTAATTTGGAATTGTATGTGAAGCCTTATTTCCTAATGAGAGACACACTGGAAATGCTGAAGGTGGTACAACAAGCTCATGATCTTTATTTGTCACACGGGTTTACTCGTGAAGCATCAGGAGTCTATGGGCCGGTTATTGATTACTATATTTCCAAAGGTCAATTAGATGAAGCCCGTAAGTTGATGAAGGAGTTTGAAGAACATTCTGGATTGTTCGATGCAGATGGGAATATAGTCCCAAGTCGTGAGATATATTACTACATACAAGGAACATATTATTTAAAGAGTAGTGATTTACCGAATGCTGAGCGGTGTTTCCGAAAACTGCTTGTCAATTATCAGAAAGATGCCTTTAAAGGGCTATTGTCCGTCTTTCGCTCAAAAGGAGATCTTGATTCAGTTGCCAAGTACGCATACTTGTATGAGACAGCCTTGGATACACTTCACAATATGATGCGCACAGATGCGGTTCATCAGATGTCTTCAATGTACAACTATCAGCGTTTTCAGTTAAAAGCAGAAAAGGAAGAACGGGCTGCAGAAAGAGCTAAGGCCGTGATAGTCTTTATTATCATTGGTTTTGTGTTTCTCTCTTCACTGCTTCTTTTCTTCCTTCACCAATATAGGCACAAAAAACAAACAGAAATACTGCGACTTAGTACAGATTATGAACGCGCAGTGTCCGATTATGAGACTGCGTGTGATGAAAATGAGTTATTGAGGCAGAGCGGTAAGGAAATCATTGAGTCTAAAACCCAGGAAATTGCGTCGTTGCAAGTGTTGGTGTGCCAATATGAACAACAATGGCAGAAGGTAACTCTGCACGACAAGGAAGAGGCACTCATGAATAGTGACCTCGTCTGTGTCTTCAATGATATGTCTATAGGCAAACTTGGTAGCCGTACTCCAACAAATGCCGAATGGAAGCATCTGTTTCGTTTGTTCAAACAAAGCATGCCAATAGCTCATGCCGTTATTGCCAAGGATGACAAGTTGTCCTATTTGGAAATGAAAACCTGTGTGCTTACTTTGTTAAAGTTCAAAAACAGTGATATTGCCGTTTTGCTTGAAGAAAAGCCACAACGTATTACCAACATGAAGTCGCGAATCAATAAGAAATTGTTTGGAGTGGAATCGGCTTCTACACTTCAGGATAATTTGAGACGAGCAATCGGAACTAGTACTTTTAAGATTTAACACTTCAAAACGCTTGTAATTCAGTTATTTACGAGGGATCTTGGTTTAAAATTGGTTTAAAAATAGCCATTAAATCTTTTGTTTCCGTCTAGGTTTTTCCATAATTTTGCGAACGATTTCTAACTTTTAATATCGTAAAATTATGATGAAAAAGATTTTTTCAATCGTAGCATTATTGCTGCTAGTGGGGGGGGCAGTTTTTGCACAGGCTCCCTCGCATGTTACCGAACTCACTTTTCAAGTTGGAATTACTGATCCTACAGGTTCTTCTGGTGAATTCCCTCGTTGTCCCATCAATCCACCATCAGCAAGTCTTGATGACCACACATTGTATATCAATAGTGAGCATCCAGCCTATACGCTGTATCTTGTTGACACCACTGGCGATGAACCCGATGTCGTCTATCAGGTCTATGTCCCGGCTAACGTAAATGCAGTTGTTTTGCCATCCACACTCTCTGGCACCTATGAATTGCAGTTATACGATGGTGGACAGTATTATTTCTACAGTGATATTGAATTATGATAAAAACTCTGACGTTTTCCCCTATAGCCATGATTGCTTTCATGGCTATAGGACTAAACATACAAGTCAAAGGCTAAATAATCTATAAAAAAAGAGTCTCTTAAGGAACCCCGTCATTTATCAAATACTATTAATACTATAAAATTATAAAGATGAAAAGATTTTTATTATTTGCCATTTTGCTTAATTGTTGCGTTATTGTCTTATCACAACAGAAACAGCGGAAATATGAATTGAATTTCAACCTGTCAGAATTCTGTATTAAAACCGATGGTGCTCTGTTGTCAATAACAACAACAAAGGATTTCCCCTTATATTTAGAGGATAGATCTATTCCGGCAATCCCATATTTCCCTTATCGTGTTTTACGACCAGCAAACATGTCTGCCAGTAATTATCACGTGTCTTATGAGACAGTTGAAAATCGGGGACGGTTCTGAATGATCCACTTTTAAGTAGAATATTTTTGTTTTATTGAAATAATTATGTATCTTTGCGCGGTAAATAATATACTGGCCGAAATTATGCCAAGACAAGAGCGCTTACAAAGTGCAACCGGCATCTATCATGTCATGCTTCGAGGAATCAACAAGCAGGACATCTTTGAGGACGATGAGGACTATTCCCAGTTCCTCAATATCCTTCATGCGCTAGTTAATCGATGCGATGAGTGGATCATGACCATCCCCAAATTTCATAGCGTAATAAAAAAGATATTTGCTAAGAAGAAATTATTTTGTCAATTTAGTGTCTTGTTTCTCTTGCTAATGACAATGACAGGATGTGATGATAACGTCAACTCTGCATTGTGTAAAACATGGCTCTTGGTGAGCTACGGAAATGAATCGAACGAAGTACTGAAAGAGGCAGAAGGCTATTATTACATCATGACAATTCATTCGGACTGGACATACACAGGCAAGATATATGGAAATGAAATGTTTGGACAGTACTCATGGAAGAACAATGAGATTCGATTCACCCGTCCATCAATGACTTTAGTGTATTATGTAGGTTCTGACCCAGATAATTTTTTCAGAGATCATTTGGTAGATGTGTATAGTTATACGGTAACCCACACTGAGTTAAGGCTGTATTACTCAGAAGATGAGTATTTCAAGTTTAGAGTTTATAACGAATAATCATGAAAAAGAAAACTTTATTTTTGCCTTTATTGGCAATGATTCTGATGAATGGATGTTCAACGACAGAAAGCGGAGTATCGGTAGGAAACGTGCACAACACGGATTGTTCTTCTTCGTCAACACGTTCCACACAGGCTGGCTCAGACGAGGGGGAGGACGTGCCGGATATTCCCCGTCTAGCTATCAAACTGATTCGCCAGGGCAATAGCGTATCTGGTGAGTTTACGAACTATAAGATACCCTGTTCACATGGTGACTTGTATGTGGACTGCCAACAGACGGGGAAGAAACTCGACATCAATGTACGCCAGAAGAATAATCAGGGAGGTTTGCCTGAGCAATGTATTTGTTGGGTGAATATCTATTTCACATTGTACGACGTGGAGGGCGACACGTTCCAGTTGTCGTTGGATGGTCGGAATTTGGGCGAAATATCCTTCAAGGAGAGCAATGTTGTGGAGATTAACTTTTAATGGCAAGGGTCTCTATATCCAGAACGGCCGGAAAATGATAGCGAAATAAGATACAAGATAATCCGATAAACAAGAAAAGGAAAAATGGATCATGAGATTGCGAAGCCACACTCAGACCTTCAGGTCGGAGAACCATCCCCAAATTTCTTTAGTTGTTATATTTGCATGACATTATTAATAAAACAGCAAGAACAATGAAAATAAAAGCATTATTAGGAATGGCGTTGCTGCTCGCGGTGTTGACGGGATGCGGCAGTGATGATGAAAAGAACGAAGAACCCGTGGTGGAGCCCAGGGAATTTGCACTGACCGACTTTACGAATACGGGGTGCAAGTCTGCCCAAACGAGGGGCTTTAGCCCTAAGGAGCACTTCGAGCTGACGTCCACGAAGGACGGCAGGCTTTACGTAAAGCACACCGACGTCTACTTCAATTGTGCTTCCAGAAAATTCAAAGCCGAGGCAAGTCTCGAAGGACAGACCATCAAGGTGATGGAGCTGGACGCAACGCATGCTGAGATGATGGCGACCTGTGAGTGTCCTTTTGACCTGGGCTATGTCATCGGACCGCTGCAGGAAGGCGTGACCTACACGATGACTATCACTACCACCACAGAAACGACGCCGGAACTGGAGGCCATGGGCGTGAGATTCGACAAGACGGAAACGACCATCACGTTTACCTACTCCTCGGAGTTCAGCGATGTATTCCCTGTCAGATATGAAGGCGAGGCGGAGATTTACGGAAAGTGGGAGTTGGAGTACTACACAAAAGATGGAGATTTTATCTGTCTAGATTATCCATGTGGCATTGAGTTCTCCAAAGACGGAAGCGTGGAGGTTAACGCTATTAACCAGATAATGGGCAAATTCACGTTATTGGAAGACAAGCGCCAGATTTCCTTTTCAAAGGAAGGAAGTACAAAGGTTGGAGTCATTAATGAAGGGGTTCAGTTTTTCGAGGACTACATCCTGACGTCAACCTACTATCTCGCCTTATACGATGAACTCATGCTTTATTACACAGACGACGACTATTTCATGTTCACCAAGAAGAAATGAAATGACCAGGGAACCCCCCTGGTCACTTCTTGAAACAGACGATATATATACAATTCCCTTTAAGGGTTATAATAATGCGCCATTCTCATTTACAAAAATATATCCTTTATAATGGGTATACCCAAAATGAGCAATGAATGATAAAATAATGTGGAATTTATTTGGAAATTAAGGCTGTAATTCATATCTTTGCCTGATAAAACTGTAGCAACAATAACTTAAATAAATATGATTATGCGCGCAAGGTACTACTTATTGACGTTGTTATCAGTGCTTTCGCTG